>JAWOHR010000120.1:0-52520 GCA_046485075.1 Bacteroidales bacterium | reverse complement strand
GGCTCCGATAAATTTCTTATCCTTTCCCCTTCCATTTATAAATTTATCCACTTTATCCACCGAACGGTTGAACACGGCCACGGTATAGCCATTTCTTTCCATGTTCAGCACCAGGTTTTCCCCCATAACAGCAAGACCAATCAGTCCAATATCAGCTTTTGTTTTCATTTTTTAGTTTTAGTATTTATAGTTGGTTACCTTTTACGTTCTCTCTTTTTTACTAAGTACTTAGCACTATGTAATACTTATGCACAATAATCGGAAAGCACTGAAAAACCGAGTGCCTCCAGTATTTCAACAACCACCTCATCCCCCTGAAACAGTCGAACTGAATAGGCATGGGGCTCCCTCCTGAAAGGATAGTCGCCACGCTGCGATTCAAAAGCCTCTGGATGCGCCCTCAGCCGGGCATCATCGGCGGTTACATCATAGGTTTTCCGGAAAATTTCCCATAACAAATCATAAAACTCACATGAAGCGGCATCTGCCAAAATCTGGCTCTGCCGGGGCCCGGGAATATCTTCAGGTTCCCACTGGTTAAGTCCCAATCCAAAATGTTTGCTGATAGCCCGAACGGCCATACCGGTCCCATTTGCCTTACCGTCCAGGGAATATCCTGCAATGTGAGGGGTAGCCAGGGTGACCAGGGAAAGCAGTTCAGGATTAATGACAGGTTCCCCCTCGAATACATCGAGGATGACCCCGGCCAGCTTACCGCTCCCGATGCCCTCCATAAGATCGGCTTCACACACCACACCACCCCTGGAGCTGTTCACCAGAATGGTACCGGGTTTGATCCTTTCGATAAACTCCCGGTTCACCATGTTAAATGTATGGTCCCGACCCCCACGATTCAAAGGCACATGAATGGTAATCACATCCGATTGCATCTGCAACTCCTCAAGAGACACAAATCCGGTACTCCCCTCCATCCTTGCCCTGGGAGGATCATTCAGCAATACTTTCATTCCAAGCGCCCCGGCGGCTTTTGCCACTTTGCTCCCCACATTTCCCACACCCACCACGCCCAGGGTGAGATCCCTCAGGTTTAATCCCTTCCCGGAGGCCAGGTACAACAGGGTGGATACCACATACTGCCGGACAGACGATGCATTACACCCGGGTGCATTGGTCCATTGGATCCCTGCCTCCCCGCAATACGCGGTATCGATATGGTCATAACCGATGGTAGCTGAAGCAATCATGCGGACCCTGGTTCCCTCAAGAAGCGAGCGATCGCACCTGGTACGTGTCCGGGTGATCAGTGCATCAGCATCCATAAGATCCTCCCGGGTGATCTCTCCCCCAGGAAGGTAAACCACCTTCGCCACCCCTTCCAGGGCTCCCTTCAGAAATGGGATCTTATGGTCTGCGACAATCCTGATCACTAGCTGTTTTTCTTGAATTTTTCCTTCCAGGACCATAACCCAAGAGCCGGATTGGAGATATAGTAGAACTCTTCCCCGTCCTCAAGGGTGTTATATCCGTCTGAAAGCTTTGCAGGATCATACCGCTTCATCATCTCACCAGGATCTGCATAGTTGTAGTTCACCGACTCAATCTCCTTCCGGGAGATTTGTCCTGGGCAGTAGGTCACTGAAAACCGCCTTTCAGTTGACCCATGGATGAGGTGAGCAGCTGCACTAAGGTTTTGCTCAATGTCACTATTGTTCTCCACTGCCTTCAGAATTTCAGGGGTGGTACGGTAGCCATACTTGCGGATCAGCCGGTCGATCTCCCCATCCTCGCCAAACTCTTTCAGTCCGGGTGCCAGTACAATCAGCTCCCCCTCATCGGCAATAGCCATCCGGGTGCGATAGATACTCTTGTTCCCCAGCCAGGTACTCTTAAACTCCTCTGGTTCCAGGTAGACCACCACCTTTTTCAGAGGATGCTCCAACATCTGAAAATTTACCTGCAATGAGAGTTCCGATGCCTTCAGGAAACAGGACTCATCATCCCCTATAAAAAGTCCCCTGACCACCAGTTTGCCCGTCGCGTTGCGCCCAATCACAGTCAGAATATAAACGATGGGGAGCTCCTTTGCAAAATGGTCCGAAGCGTAATTCAGAATGCGCCGGACCGGAGTATCGGCCCTTCCCATCATCCTTTCCATCCCATAAGCTGCTCCAAGAAAGTGACTCTTGTTGATACCCTCGGGCCCCCCTGTTCCTACAAAGATATTTTTATTGTAGTTGGCCATTCCGATCACTTCGTGGGGTACAACCTGTCCTATGGAGAGAATCAGGTCATGTCCCCCTTCTGTCAGGAGCCTGTTTACCTGTGCAGGCCACGAAAATGAGACCTTCCCTTCTGAAACAGACTCCACGAAAGCGGCCGGAACCTCACCCAGGGTGACCACATCTTTTCTCCAATCATGCACCCTGAACCGGGAAATGGGAACAGGGCCGAACATTCTTTCAATTTCAGGTGTACTCATCGGGGCATGGGTTCCCAGGGCAGGCAGAACATCGGTAAGTCTATCCCCGTAATAGTCATACACGAATTGGGTCAGTAATCCAGCCTGACTGTAATACCTGGTAATATCGGGAGGAATTGCCAGTACCCTCTTCCTGGTTCCAAGCCTATCCAGTGCCTTTTTGATTCCCGCGTTCAGGTCGTTGTGGGAGAGCTCCAGTTGCGGACCTCCTGCTTCAAAGTAGATCATATCTTATATTTTCTTCTATACCCCTCCATATGCGCTGTAACCTCCATCCACCGGAATACAGATCCCGGTAATGAACCTGCTCATATCGGACATCAGGAAAAGCACCGTTCCGTTCAGATCATTGGGTTCACCAAATACTCCCATGGGGGTGTTGGTAATGATTTTCTCTCCCCTTGGGGTAAGCTTTCCTGTTTTCTCATCGGTGAGCAGAAAACGGTTCTGATTGGTCAGGAAAAAACCGGGAGCAATGGCATTGACCCGGACACCCACTTTGGCAAAATGAACCGCCAGCCATGCGGTAAAGTTGTTGATGGAGGATTTGGCAGCCGAATATGCCGGAATTTTCGTCAATGGCTTATAGGCATTCATGGAGGAGACATTCAGCACCACTCCCTTCTGCCTCATTACCATGCTCCTTGTAAAAACCATGGAGGGAAGCAGGGTACCTGTGAAGTTAAGGTCAAATACCTTCTGGAACCCCTCCAGCTCCAAACCAAAGAATCCACTGTCCAGGTTATCCAGATCATGTTCGGTAAGCTGCTCCAGCCTGGTCGTGGCTTTGGGTGAATTTCCCCCAGCACCGTTAATGAGCATATCGATCTCACCGACCTCGGAAATAATCTGTTTCCGGACCTCCTCCAGCGAAGCTTTATCCAGGACATTTGCCATGTATCCGAAACTTTTTGTCCCGGTCTCCTCTGCAATTTCAAGGGCAGTCTGCCGAGCCGCTGCCTCATTGATATCAAGAATCACAGGTATCACCCCGGCTGAGGCCAGTCCCCTTGCCATTGAATTACCCAGTACGCCGCCACCCCCTGTGATGACACACACCTTGTTCTGAAGATCTTTTAAAACCATGTTTTCTATCTGTTTATAATTATAATTGATAATAATGCAGGTTCTCCCTGATAATAATATCGATGGGCATGTATTGTTCCCGCTCCGGTTCCCGGTGAAAGGCAACCAGGCTGAAGAGCGATGACAATCCTTTGAATGCCTGTTCTTCCGGTTTCTGGGAAATGAGAAAATCGATGTAATCCCTCTTTAAATACGCAACACTTTCGGGTAGCAGGTCATAACCCACCAGACGAACCCCCATGGACCCTCTTCCGGCAAGGTATTCAGCAACTTTATAGACCCTTGAATTGGTCACAAAGAGTCCACCGATTTTGTATCTCCCGAATGTCTCATCCATGCTCTTTTTCAATCGTCCGTCATCCACACCGTTCAAATCGATCGTAACCAGGTTATCCAGCCTTTTGCTGTGAAGTTCAAAAAATGCCCTGAAACCCCTCTCCCGGTTAATCAGGTGAGCATAATGATCCGTACGCGAAGACATATTGATGATGGCCACATCGCGACGATGCTCCAATCCATAGCTGATCAGCTTTGCAGCCACATAACCGCTCTGATAGGCATCCTGCCCCACATAACTATGGTAAGGAGTATCCTCGAGAAGGGAGTTGAACAAAACGACGGGCACATTTTCACGTTTACACTGCCTGACAAATTCCTTGGAATCCTCATGGAAAACCGGGGCGAAAAGAACACCGTGTATCTCATGAAAAGGAAAATTCTTCATCCGGCTTACATAGTCATCTCTGCTGAACTGGTCGAAATAATAGTAATCAACAGAAATGTTGTATCCGGATAGCGCTTCAAGGGCGCGATCCACCCCTTTCGCGGGGAGTTCCCAGAAAGCGTGACCGTTAACGGAACCAGGCATCACAACAGCCAAACGTATCTGCCGTTTCAGGGCCAGCGAGCTGGCGATCATGTCGGGTTGATAATGGTACTCGTCCAGTAATTTCTGTATCTTCACCCGGGTGGATGGAGATACCTCCCCCCTGTTATGAATCACCCGATCCACTGTACCAATGGAGACATTGGCGATCTCAGCAATATCCTTGATCCTTACCTTTCTCATAACTATACTGTTAACAAAACTAAACAAAATAATTGGCAATTCCCCAAAAATTGCCTAATTTCGTGTTCGTACACGGAATACGAAGCAACTATGCAATTAGAAAAATATTCATTCGGTGTTGGCGACAGGTTCGCCCAGCAGGGAGAAGCACAATTAAAAGCGATCATAAAGGCCAAAAACAAGGGGGTATCTTTTGTGCCGGTATGGAATAAATCAAACCGGGAGCACCAGATCATCCACTCTTCACCGGCCGACACCAGGAGTGAGGCTGACCGGGCAACAAAGGCCCTTCACTGGAAGGATGCTTATTATGTGGATGCTGACCACATCAATCTGAAAACCGTTGATGCATTTATCGAACACTCCGATTTCTTTACACTCGATGTGGCAGAATCTATTGGAAAGGAAGTCTCCCCGATAGAGATCGACAATTTCCTCGCAATCAGCGCACCCCTGGCCGGGGAGCTTGTCATTCCCGGAATTGATGAACCCTTTCACATCACTAGGGAAGACGTGGTAAGAATTGCAGGGAAATTTTTAGGAGCAGTGAAGGAGGCTTCTGCCATATACAAACACATTGTTGCAGCGAAGGGAGCAGAAAACTTCATCGCTGAGGTCTCCATGGATGAGGTGGAAAACCCGCAGACACCGGTTGAGCTCCTCTTCATTCTTCAGATGATCAGTTATTACGGAATTCCTGCCCAGACCATTGCTCCGAAATTCACAGGCAGATTTAATAAGGGCGTGGATTATGCAGGGGATGCCGAGCAGTTCAGAAAAGAGTTTGAACAGGATCTGCTGGTGATTGATCATGCCATAAAAACATTCCATCTTCCCGCCAATCTGAAACTGAGCGTTCATTCGGGAAGTGATAAATTCACCATCTACCCGATCATGGGTGAACTCATCCGAAAATATGATAAAGGAATTCACGTGAAGACCGCAGGGACCACCTGGCTGGAAGAGGTGATCGGGTTGGCCATGTCGGGGGGTGAGGCACTAGAGATGGCTAAACGGATCTATTCCATTGCCTTTCATCGCCAGGAAGAACTTTGCGGACCCTACTCAACGGTAATTGATATCGATCCGGATACTCTGCCCCTGCCTGCTGAGGTAGCACACTGGGATGCTGAGAAATTTGCATCCACACTCCGGAATATACCAGGTCACCCGGAGTACCATCCCGGATTCAGACAGCTGATCCATGTGGGTTATAAAGTTGCAGCTGAGATGGGCGAAGCATACCTCACCATGATCAGACTCCATAGCAAGGTAATTGGAGAGCAGGTAATGACCAATATTTACGACAGGCACCTTTGCCGACTTTTTAAACTGTAGCCGATGAAAAAGTTTCTTGACAGGAATTTCCTGCTGGAAAATCCTGTAGCCGAAAAGCTCTATCACGATTATGCCAGTCACATGCCCATCATTGACTATCATTGTCATCTGAACCCGAAGCAGATCGCCGGGGATGTGAATTTTGAGAATCTTACCCAGGTATGGCTGGCAGGAGATCACTATAAATGGAGGGCGATGAGGGCCAACGGGGTGCATGAAAAATTTATTACCGGTGATGCAAGTGACCGGGAGAAATTCCTGAAATGGGCCGAAACGGTTCCCGATACCCTTCGTAATCCTCTGTATCATTGGACCCACCTGGAGCTTCAGCGCTATTTCGGGATCGAGGAGCTGTTGGGACCTGACACAGCCGAAAAAATTTATGAAAAAGCGAATGAGATGCTTGCCTCTGACCGTTTCAGTGTCCGTTCGATGATCCGAAAAATGAATGTGGAGGTGATCTGCACCACAGATGATCCGGTGGATTCATTGGAATTCCATCAGAAAATAAGGGAGGATGGATTTGAGACCCGTGTTTTCCCTGCCTGGCGGGCCGACAAAGCCATGGCTGTTGAGGATCCGGAATCCTATAACCAATATCTTCTTAGACTGGAGGAGGCCTCCGGGCGGTCCATTTCAATCTATATGGACCTCCTGACCGCATTGAATGAGCGACACGACTTCTTCCACGAACAGGGATGCCGGATATCGGATCACGGGTTGGAAACCTTTTACGCAGAAGACTTTGAGCATCAGGAGATTGAACGTATATTTCTAAAAATCAGGTCCGGCCGGAAACTCAACCCGGAAGAGATCCTTAAATTTAAATCCGCCCTACTCATCGAACTGGCGGTGATGGATCATGAAAAAGGCTGGGCTCAACAGTTCCACCTGGGTGCCCTCAGGAACAACAACTCCTTGCGACTGCATGAACTTGGCCCCGATACAGGATACGATTCCATCGGGGATTTCTCCATGGCCCGGGCCGCATCCCGTTTCCTGGATAAACTGGACAGCCGGGATCAGCTGGCAAAAACCATCCTTTATAACCTGAACCCGGGTGACAATGAGATGCTGATGACCATGGCCTACAATTTCAGTGACGGAAAAATTCCCGGTAAGATGCAGTTTGGATCGGGCTGGTGGTTCCTGGATCAGAAATTTGGCATGATCGACCAGCTGAACACCCTCTCATCCCTGGGACTGTTAAGCCGTTTTGTGGGTATGCTGACCGATTCCAGAAGTTTTCTCTCCTATCCCAGGCATGAGTATTTCAGAAGGATACTCTGCAACCTGGTGGGAACCGATGTGGAGAAAGGTGAAATCCCCTTCGATGAAGGGTTGCTTAAACCACTCATTGAGAACATCTGTTATTATAATGCAAAAAAATATTTCGACCTGTTTAGTAGTTAAATAGTAGTTTTAGTAGTTAGTTTTAGTTAGTTAGTTTTAGTTAGACGGAAGACTGCAGGTGGATTTCAGTGTCCCCTGCAGTTTTTTATTGTCCTCTCCTCCCGTTCAGTTTCGTATATTTGTATTTTTATTTGAAGAAACAACCATCTATGCGAAGCTCCATCCTCATGATCCTGCTCATTGCCGGCCTGTCCGCAAATCTGCACGCACAAGGAATACAGGGGGAGGTCAGGGATACAAACGGAGATCCGGTTCCTTATGCCGCGATCTTTATTAAGGAACTGACCAGGGGGACCACCTGCAATGCATTGGGGAGGTATTCCCTGCCCTTGCCGGAAGGTAATTATACCATTTATTTCAGGAGCCTGGGATATACTGAAGTAACCAGGAACGTTACAGTGGGAAATGAATTTACAAAACTGGTAATTCAGCTTCCTCCTCAAACTTATATGATTCCTGAGGTGAGGATCAGTGCCACCGGGGAGGATCCCGCTTACTGGATTATGCGAAAAACAATCGGACTGGCTAACTACCACCTCAACGAAGTATCCAGCTATCAGGCCGAGATCTACATCAAGGGAGCTGCCATCCTTGAGAAACTGCCCCGGGCCATTGCAAAAAGGATCGAGATGAACAACTTCCAGGTCAAAGAGGATGAGGCATACATGCTCGAGTCACTGAATGAAGTCAGCTTTAAGGCTCCCGACAAATATACCTTACGGGTGATTGCCTCCCAGAACACACTGCCCGGCTATGCCGACAATGTAAATCCCATGGACTATGTGAACGCGAGTCTCTACCAGGAGGAGATCGAAGGAGTAATCTCTCCCCTGGCCCGTACTGCCTTCACATATTACAAATTTGAATTCATAAACACCTTCCTGGAGGGAACCCACATTGTTAACAAGATCAAGGTAATCCCGAAAAGAAAGAGCCAGCAACTGGTAGAGGGGTACCTATATGTGGTGGAGGATCTGTGGTGCCTTCACTCTTCAGATCTGACCCTGAATACCATTGCCGGCACACTGTCGCTCCAGCAACTATATGCAAATGTGATCATGGATGCCTGGCTGCCGGTAAGCCATAAAATCCAGGCGGAGATCGATATTGTGGGAGTCATCGGGACGGCTACCTATGTCTCCTCTCTCAAGTACAGCGATGTGATCCTCAATCCCAATCTCCCTGATGCATATTTTATTTCAACGCAAAAAGCCGACGAAACGAAGGAGCTGGAAGAGGAACCTCTGTCCGAAGAACAGGAGAAGATCAATGAGTTGCTTGCGAAAGAGGAGCTGAACAACCGGGATGTGGCAAAACTTTCCAAACTGATGGAAAAGGAGAGTAGTATTGAGGCGGGCGAAAAAACCGGGGAGGAGCTGAACCAAACCGGCACTTCAATCTCTGTGGCCGAGGATGCCGTGAAAAACGACTCGCTTTACTGGAACAAAATGAGACCCATTCCCCTCACCCCGGAAGAGCACCTAACCCTGAAAACACGGGACAGCATTATCGGCATTCAACCCACCACGCCTTCGACAGAATCGACCCGGAGATCAGGCAGAAAGAAAGTCACCTTCAATAACCTGTTTTATGGACGAACTTACATCTACAACAGGGGCAAAGTCCGCTTTACCCATGACGGATTGTTTGATCCGGTGAACTCAGGGTACAATACAGTCGACGGTATCTATTTCGGTCAGGGATTCAGTATTGAATTGAGAGCCGATAGTCTCCATGAGGTCAGGTCAAACCTCAATATAGGATACGCATTTAACCGGAATGCACCTTTGATCCGCTGGAATTCAGATCTGCTGTACGCCCCCCTGGCCCGGGGTAAGGTGGCTCTCTATCTGAATTACCGATCAGTCGATTTCAACACAGGGAGTGGTATTCCCCAAACGACAAACCTTCTATATACGCTCTTCATAAGGCAAAACCACCTGAAGATGTTTGAACAGGTTGATGCCACACTTTATAACCGGATTGACCCGTTTAACGGATTCGTGGTTACCACCTATGCCACCTTCGGGATACAAAACCAGCTGCAAAACAACGCTGACTTCTCATTTTTCTACAGAAACGACCCTGAAAAGGAGTTTACAGAAAATACTCCCGCCACAAGAGAAGCCACCGCACCGGAGATTCAGGATCACAAAAGGCTGGTGGCCCACATTGAGTTGGAGTACACACCCAAAAGGTATTATGTGATCAGGAACTACAGGAAAAATTACCAGGACTCAAAATGGCCTACGTTTTCCCTGGCCTACCGGAAGGCACTCCCTGTTGAACTAGACGGTTGGTCCGATTTCAGTATGGCGGAGGCCAAAATAGAGCACGCTTTCGAAGTGGGACTGCTGTCCCGCCTGAACTGGTCCGTTGCAGCCGGCGCTTTTACCGATTCAACGTCCATCCACTTTTCCGACTACAAACACTTTAAATCCAACCCGCTTTACGTCGACATGGCAGGACTCGACCGGGCACTCATGTTTTCAGATTACTACCAGGCAAGCACGAACCGTTACTGGGTCAACCTTCACACCACCCTTACCTCCTCCTACCTGTTGATCAAATACCTCCCCTGGTTCAGTGAGCGACTATGGAAAGAGTCGCTCGATTTAGCCTACCTCTACACCCCGGGAACACCCAACTACCTGCAGGTTGGATATCGCCTTGAGGAGATCTTCTTTATGGCCGACATAGGGGTATACGTGGGATTCCGGGAGAAAATGGAGTCACCCGGAAATTGGGGATACCATGGCGTAACCTTCCGTCTGAACTTCAGGTTCTAAAGGAACCCCGGTTAATTCGAAAGCTTTCTGCATGTTCTTTTCTAATAGCTAGATATTTAGCTTACTATTTCATATCTTTCATTTGCAAATACATTGTATGGTAAAAAGATTTATATCTAATGTAAATGCATGGGCCATCCGCTTTGTAAGATATCCTGATGACGATAAGGAAATTCTGTTAAGGAAAAAGATATGGCTGGGTCTGACACTTCTTTGGACATTCTTCAGCTTTTTTGATTCCCTGATCGCATTTTTCATGGATCAGCAGGAGATGATATTCATCAATGCAGCCGGATTCATCTTAAGTGTAACACTTTTGACCTCCTTCTATTTCCAAAAAAGGAACATAGAGAACTACGGACTTGCCATGCAGTGCCTGATCGTCATTATGGCTTCAATGAAAGTCTATTTTATGGATGGGATTTTCAGTTCATCCGGTATCGCCACCGTTGGACTTATCGGGCCCATCTATGCATTAACTTTTACCAACCACAGAAGAGCCTTGCTGGTTTTTTTCTTTTACCTGGCTCTGATTCTTGGAGTGACTATCATCAGGCAATCCATATTGCACCCGGGAATTATGAAAATCTACCTTTTCCGGTATTCCCTGCTCAGGTTTTCACTCGCTCTTGGTATTATCTTTTTCATATCAATGATTTACAGTGTTCAAATCGCCAAGCTAAAACTTATTGAAGAAGAACGGCTCATTAACCTTCATCAGGCAAAATCAAAACTCTATACCAATATTACCCATGAATTCCGCACGCCACTGACCATTATTCTTGGTATGGCTGATCAGTTACAGGATGAGATGAAAGATCTGCAGCTTAAGGATGTTCACCTGATTAAATCCAATGCCCGAAAACTCCTGAAACTGGTAAACCAGTTATTAAATATGTCCAAACTGGAAGCAGACTCCTTTCCCGTTAAAAGGTTACAGGCCGATATTATCCCCTTTCTGAAGTATATCCTGGAATCATTTCATAGTGTGGCTGAAGAAAAAAATATCCGGCTTCATTTTCTGACGAAGGCAGATGCCATCATCCTTGATTTTGATTTTGATATTATCGAGGAAATTATAGGTAACCTGCTATCGAATGCCATCAAGTTTACACCTGATGGGGGAAATATATATCTACAGGTTGAGTTGGCATGGGCAGGCAGTATGAAAAACTCCGAAGAACTGATGATCAGGATCATAGATGATGGAATAGGGATCGCCCCGGATTTACTTCCGCATATTTTTGAAAGGTTTTATCAGGTAGACGATGAAAATACACGAAAAGCAGATGGTTCAGGAGTCGGCCTGGCCCTTGTGAAAGAATTTCTGAATCTGATAAAGGGGAGCATTGAGGTAAAAAGCAAACCCGGACAGGGCACAGAATTTATTCTGGGGATACCCGTTTCCAGGAGTGCACCCTTTCAGCAAAATCCTCATGGAGATTATGACAGGAAGAGTGTTTTAACTGCTGAAGAAGCTACAAACCTCCATCAGTCTGGAGAAGAAGTTTTCAGGAATTTATCCGATGAACTTCCGATCATATTAATCGTGGAAGACAATGGGGATGTGGTTGAATATTTATGTTCCATTCTCCATGGTGCATACCGTGTGATCACCGCGAAGAATGGAGATGAAGGAATTGAGGTATCCCTGGAAACCGTTCCGGATATCATTATTTGCGATATCATGATGCCCGAAAAAGATGGCTTTGAAGTGTGCTGCTTTCTAAAGGAGGATTTTCGCACCAATCATATCCCCATCATATTGCTGACAGCGAAGGCAGATATGGAGTCGAAAATAGAAGGTTTGGAATGCGGTGCAGATGCTTTCATTGTCAAACCATTTAACAAAAAGGAACTTCTTGTCAGAATCGAAAAACTGATTGAAAGCCGGCACAAATTGAAAGACAAATACGGGGAAATGATTTATAGGAATCCAAAAACAGGGATTCCCAGGGGATTGAATGAACTCTTTCTGCATAAACTTTCAGATACCCTTGAAAATAATTACCATGACGAGCACTACAACATTTCTAAATTATGTCTTGATTTGGGCATCAGCCGGGCACAGTTGCATCGAAAATTGGTAGCTCTTACAGGTAAATCAACTTCAGACCTGATACGTCATTACCGAATCAATAAAGCCAAGGAGCTTCTGTTGGTTTCTGATTTTACCATATCTGAAATTGCGTACCAGACCGGATACAAAGACCCCAATTACTTCAGCAAATCTTTTGTAAAAGAGAATGGTCTGACTCCAAGCCGCTTCAGGGAGAGGAGACCAACGGTCAAACCTTAGTCCTCCGCTGCAACATTATTCCTTTTATTTGAGACATCATTACCCTTACTATTCAAAAAGTCAGGCGAATTTTATTGAAGGCAACCTCCTCTTCTTAAGGCCGGCTTACTATTTGGGCCTATATATTAAAACATCGATTTAAATAAAAATCTGTTCATTCAACCCGGAGGAAATAAAAATGAGACACATAAAAACTAAGCCGTTCAATTCAGCTGGCCGGATTGCTTTATTGACGGTAGCATGGATGACTATTTTTGCAACCGGACCGGAAACATCTGGCCAGGGAACCGTCACTAACATCAAATTTTACAGCCATTCACTTGAGATGGAGCGCAATATCCAGGTCTATCTGCCTGAAGGATATAACGAACAGGATGCTGTAACCTATCCGGTGGTTTACTTTTTACATGGCGCTGATCAAAATAGCGCTAGCAATCCAGTACTATTTACAATCTTTAATAATCTGATAAAGAACCAGATGATTATGCCTTGCATCATCGTCAAACCGGATGGAAACTGCCCGCCCTGGGGACGAAGCTATTATTCAAACTCGGAATTGTACGGTAATTTTGAGGATTACATTGTATATGACTTGACAGCTTATATTGATTCAGCTTACAATACAATTTCCTCAAGGGAGAAGCGTGCCATCATGGGATACTCCATGGGCGGTTACGGAGCAATGAAGCTGGCCCTGAAGCACCCCGACATATTTTGCGGCGTGGCGGCCCATTCCGGCCCCCTGAATATGAGAATGTGTTCTCAATATATTCCCTCTGTCCTTTCAGAAAATGGCGGAGCCCCGGTTTCCGGGTATAAGCCGGATGCGGGTCCGTGGACATACGGGGCATTTGCCATCGCGGGTGCTCTTTCTCCAAACCTAAATCATCCACCTTATTATGTGGATTTTCCGCTGGATAGTATGGGAAACTGGATTGATTCGGTCTGGAACCGCTGGTCAGCAGAAAATTGTCCTTTTCTTGCCGCGGAATTAACAGAAGCTGATGATCTGGCTATCTATTTCGATTGCGGTGAACAGGATGAAGTTCTTTCCTATGCCTTTAATACAAGTTTTGCGGATTCCCTTGATCAACTGGGAATACCCTATGAGTTTCAATCTTTTACCGGAGGGCACTACAACCAGTTATCCACCCGGTTTCCCATTGCACTCCAGTTTCTGGATTCAGTGATGAATCCTGATGAAATCGAAGCCGATACCTGTGTGTGGACCTTTAAAACCGCCATGCCCACGGGCCGGGGTTTTACATCGGGTGCAGTAGTGGATGGTAAAATCTACATGATTGGCGGATTCCCCACCCATAACTCTGTCACACAGGCCAATGAAATGTATAATCCTGCCACAGATACCTGGGTTCCCATGGCAGGAATGCCGGAAGGGCGTTGTGCCCACAAAACCTGCGCCTATGGTGGGAAGATCTATGTTTTTGGGGGGGTCAGCCCCGATCCTTATGCCACTGCGAAAGATAATGTGTACGTCTATGACCCGCTAACTGATGCCTGGACACAGAAAGCGGACATGCCTTATGAGAATTCAGGCTGTGGAGTAGCCGTGGTACGAGACACCATTTATTTAATCGGTGGGATGCACAGTTTCAATTCACCACCCATTTCAACAGTTATGGCTTATCATCCATTGACCGATACCTGGGAAGAAAAAGCGCCCATGCCCACCGCCCGGGGAATGCTGTCTGCCTGTGCTGTAGACGGAAAGATCTATGCCATCGGTGGAACCGAGGCTTTCCTTACTTCCAGTTATAACCTTGTTGAAGAGTATGATCCTTCCACAAACACCTGGGCAGAAAGAACAAGTATGCCAACTGCCCGGGTCTCTGTGGCCACCTGCATCATGGAGGGAAAAATATACGCCATCGGGGGTTTTGCTTATCCGAATGTGTTCAATATAAGTGAAATGTATGATCCTGTCACAGACACATGGATCACTAAAACGCCTATGCAGGAAACCCGGCAAGCCTTTTTTCTGGGGAGTGTGAATGACAGAATCTATGCCATTGGCGGATCCTATCCAAACCCGTCGAATCCAGCCGAGCCGGTGATCCTTTCTTCAGTGGAAGTATACCCGGAATCCTCAGAAATAACAGGAATGAATGAAAGGAGGCAGAATATTACAATGCCGGGAGATATTTCCCTTTCCCAGAATTATCCCAACCCGTTTTATTCAAACACAACTTTGACCTTCTCGCTGCAAAGCCATCAGAAAGTCAACTTAAGGCTTTATAATTTACAGGGACAGCAGGTTGCTGAATTGCTTAATGAAGTTAAACAACCCGGGGATTACACCATTTCTTTTGATTCAGGTGATCTTGCGGAGGGCATCTATCTTATGCGTTTAACAGCCGGAGAATCCATTCAAACCATTAAATGTGCGCTGTTGAGACAGTAACAACAATTTGTTCAAAGCACCTTCAACCTAAATGTTATGAAAAAGATAATTCTGCTCCTGGCTGGCCTCCTTATCCTGCCAAATCTTTTCAGCCAACCGGACCATCAAATGGTTCCTGATTCCACTCTTTACTACAGTTGGTATCAAGATATTGAGATCTGGCATGAGTGTGGTCGTAAAGTTTATACCAATGATGCATATGGAAATAAAACCGAAGAGACTTTTTATGTATGGGATTCGGAAGCAAAGATCTGGAAAGGGGAAAACCGTTGGGTATATATATTTGATAGCGAGGGTAATTTAACTGGGGAAATGTGTTATTGGGGGAAGTCAGAAACCGGTATCTGGCAAGCGACGCTTCGTTTCGAGTATGTATATGATGTTTATGGGAATAATACCGAAGAGACTCTTTATGAATGGGATCCAGTAGCCGATGACTGGCATGCATTTTACCGCAGGCTTTTTACATATGCCTCCAGTGGGAATATGATTGGCAGTGATTCTTATGCATGGGATTCAGAAATTACAGACTGGGAAGTAACAGGTCGTGGAGAATATACCTATGATGCCAGTGGAAATAAAACCGATGAGACTTCTTATGTATGGGATGCGGAAGCAAAAGACTGGAGAGTGGCAAATCGTTATGTTTATGCATATGATGCCAGTGGGAATAAAACCGAAGAGACTTATTTTGAAGGGGGGTCCGACATAACTGATTGGGAATGGTCTTACCGTTATACTTTTACATATGATGCCAATGGGAATAAAACCGAAGAGACTTATTATAACCGGGATTCAGAAACCGATAAGTGGACAGGGATAACCCGTGAAGGTTATTCATATGATACCATTGGGAACCAAACTGAGCTTGTTATTATACTAGGGGATCTCATAAACAATGAATGGGGTAAAAGCAAGGAAGTATCATATTGGTCAGAATTAACCACCTCATCCGGTTCCGGTCCTGATTATCAAAAATGTATGATCTTTCCCAATCCAACAAAAGACCTCCTTTCCATCGAAACTGAATTCACTGACCACTACTCGATCAAAATCACCTCTCTGAATGGTCAACATGTACTTCATTCAGAGATGACAGGAAGCTTCTGCCAGCTGGACCTCTCCTCCTTCCCGAAGGGTATCTATTTCCTCACCATCAGGTCGAAAGATTTTGTAAATACTGAGAAGGTAATTAAAATGTGATTTTAAGATTCCAGCAGTATAAACGGTTGCACTAAGCGGCAGGAGGTAATGACTGTAACCATTAGGTTTTCCCGGAACCGATATTCCAGCTGCATCCGACAGCAAAATAGTTCATCCTGTGATTGAGACCCAGACCGAAGGAGAAATCCAGCTGAAGATTATCCCGGACCAGGTAAGTTACCCCGGAGTCAAAATTAACGATCAGATCCTGCAGGTCAAGAACTTCACCATAGCATTCGACATAAGCGCCAAGCTTTTCATTGAAACCGGCTCCAAGAGCGAGAGAATAGGTCAGCATCCCCTTCCCATAACCAAAATAATTATAACCCACATTATAACCCAGATCCAAAAAACTGTTCAGAGCATGGGAAAGGGCCAGTTTATTGATGGTTCCATACTTTTCCAGGGATAACCCGTCTGTACCGGTGGGTAAAACAGCATGGGAGATAAAGGCAATTTCTGTATTTATATCCTCCCTTTTGAGGATCTGAAACTTTGCACCTAACTCCAAATCACTGAGTCCGAATTTCGTCGGGGATGACTCCTCACTTTTATAGCTCACCAGATTTTCACCCAGCCTCAGTTCAATGCCCCGGGTCAATCCATATCTGAAAAGGGCGGTGGGCAACAGAAAGAACCTCTGGGATTCATTATTCAGATCCCCGAACAAAAATCCGGTCTCCACCTGAAAGCTTTTTCGGGGAATGGTAGAGGAGGATTCGGTCTGGTCAGGGCGGTCGGTAACAATTTGCTGAGCAACCATTTCAGCACCTAATCCAATTAAAATTAAGAGTATAAAGTATTTTTTTAACATAAAATATTGTTCGGTTTAACAACCGAAGATTTTCCTTTTATTTAAAGGCAATTTTAAGTGCATGGGCATACTCCGAGGGTTTCTCCCCGGGAAATCGCACCCTCAAACCCTCATTTGTCTGAGTCCATGCAAGGTCTTCATTTGAGCCAAGCATGGTTACCGCTGTTACCTCCTTACTCTGATCGATGGAACGAACCAAAATCTCATCATCGCTCCAGTTTAAAGAGATGGCATATAAAAAATCCCCCTTTGTGGTAAAGCGGATATCTTCAGCAGTATAGGGTGACTCTTCGTTATCCGTAAACGCTCCGGCGGTGCTTTTTACACTTCCTTCGGCAGCTATCGTCCAGGGACGGGTGCCATAGATAGCCTCACCATTGATATTCAGCCAACCGCCGATTTCACGCAATACTTCCTGTTGCTCCTGTGTGATGGTTCCGTCAGGCCTTGGACCAATATTGAGCAGCAGGTTGCCATTTTTGGCAACAATGTCCACCAGGTCATCAATGATATGATTGGGTGTTTTATTTTCCTCTCCTTCGATATAGCCCCAGGACTTTTTCCCAATGGAAGTGTCGGTCTGCCAGGGAAATTTAAGGATCGAATCAGATTTGCCTCTTTCGATATCAAATACCTGGATATTATTTCCATAACCAAGCTTGGTATTGACGACCACTCCTTTCCCCCAATCGGTAGCATTGTTATAATAGTAAGCCAGGAATTGGTAGAAAGTGGATTGAAAGGGATATTTCCCCACGGTCCAGTCAAACCACATCAATTCTGGCTGGTACTTATCAATTAATTCATAAGTGTGCGCGAGCCACTTTGCCTTGGATTCTTCATTAAAACCTGCACCTTCCGCACATTCAAGGCTCTGTCCACCCGGTTCCTCAAGACACTGGCCATAAAGAGACCGGTATGCTGTATCCTGAACGTCGGATGGAATTTTTTTACCCGTATTATAAAACCATGCATTTTCGGCACGATGCGATGAAAGCCCAAAATGCAGTCCATGTTCCATGGAGGCTTTCTTAAGTTCCCCGATGATATCCCGCCCGGGTCCCATATTTACGGAATTCCACTTATTTCCAACGCTGTGGTACATGGAGAACCCGTCATGGTGTTCTGCCACCGGAACAATGTACTTAATCCCCGACTCCTTGAAGAGTGATACCCATTCATCGGCGTTAAATTTCTCAGCCCTGAACATGGGTATAAAATCTTTGTATCCAAAATCGGTATGTGCACCATAGGTTTCAATATGGTGCTTATATTCCTTACTGCCTTCCCTGTACATATTCCGGGGATACCATTCATTGCCAAATGCAGGAACGGAATAGACTCCCCAATGGATAAAAACCCCGAACTTGGCATCCTTAAACCACTCGGGTATCTGGTAATTCCGGGCAATGGATGCAGAGTCGGGCGTGAAAACTTCTGTGCCCAGGGGCGACCTGTACGTCGAGATATCAGGCTTATATTCAGTTTTGACCGGATGGCATGAACCTGCAGCTAAAACCAGCAGAATGATAAATGGATGAGATTTCATTTTGTTATGTAATTGATTCTGTTTTCATATACTCGAAATTCAACAATCCGGCCGATCAAATCAAAGGGTACAGGTTTTTTAAGGGGAAACTGAACCGAGCCTTTCCCCTGCTTATATTTAGCCAATTCGTTCTTAAATTCTGAATGTCCGCTTGGTGTTGCATAGAAACCAATATGATTTTTAAAACCAGCGAAATATACCAGTGGTTTTCCGTATGTTTTATAAGCAGGCATTCCATAAGAGATGCTTTCGACGGCTTCGGGCGCCTTCTCCCTGATGATGGAACGAATTCTAACCAAAATGGGCTGAATCTCCCGGGGGAAAGTCAGCAGGTATTCATCAACCGATTTAAAGTCATTTTTCATACCTGGTTATAGATTTCATTACCGAGATCATAGATCTCTCTGATGGAACTCAATATTTCAGAAAAATTGATTTCAAGATCATACAGTCTGCCTGATTTCACATCAAACACCCACCCATGGACTGTCGGAAATCCCTGGGACAAATAGTGTTTTTGCCAAACGGCCATTTTTATCACATTGACACACTGCTCCTGAACATTCATTTCGACCAGTTTATGGTATCTTTCCGTTTCGTCGGCTATTGCATTTAAAGTATTCTTGTGCAGGCGGTAAACATCCCTGATATTTCTCAGCCATGGGTTTAATATACCCAGGTCGGCCGATTGCATGGCGGCTTTCACACCTCCGCAGTAATAGTGGCCGCACACCACAATGTGCCTGACATCCAGGTGTTCAACCGCATATTCAATGACGGAGGCTGAACTGTTGTCGTTGTTGGGCACAAGGTTAGCCACATTCCGGTGTACAAACATTTCACCCGGACGGATACCCGTCATCTCTTCAGCAGTTACCCTGCTATCGCTGCATCCGATGTATAAGATTTCCGGATTTTGTCCCTCCGCCAAATGTTTGAAAAAATCTGCATCACCGGCTTTTTTCTCCTCAACCCATTTCCGGTTGTTTTGGAAAATCTGGTCGTATAAAATCATATGGCAACTATTTAAACACGCCAATATCTAAAATCTTTCCCTGATTGGCAATTGAGCAGAAAAGAGAACATGAATATAGTTAATTCGTGTTAAAAATCACTTCCAGGGCCATAACCCCGTGCGTTTTTTTAACTTTGCAGCGGAAATGAAAATCATTGCATTCATATTGATGGTGAGCACGGGTTTCCTGGGCCTGAACCGTTTCATGTCAGCGCTTGATTGGATGGCCCCTCAGGCGGAGATGTCATGCTCCATGGATCACTGTGGAGGCCAAAACGGGTGTTGCTGTTGTGATCAGCATGGCGATGAGGGCCAGAAATCTGATCATGGGCCTGAAAACGGGAATCAATGTCAGGATGCATGTGACTGCGCATACTCCATTCAGATTATAGCAATAGGGACACCTATCCAAAGCCCTGTTGAATTATCTCAGCATCTGTTCGTTCACGGCGTTAATAGCGAGCACTACCAGAGCCAATACCTGCCCCCCCACTTCCAGCCGCCACGTATGGTTTAGCGAATAAGCAAGAGACAGACTCTTTTTCGTTAACCAATACACCAATCATGAAAACAAAGATAGGATTGTGGTTGCTTGCCCTTTTGATGGCAGGCAATATGCCGATTAAGGCACAAAATAACCTGGAAACCGGCACCTTGGTGATCCGGGTTGAAGGGTTATGCGGAATGTGTAAGACCCGCATTGAAAAGGCAGCCCTTCAGACCAAAGGGGTGACTCAGGCCACCTGGGATAGTGAAAGCAAAATGCTCACTGTGATTACCGACCCAGACCGCTTCAGGGAAAACAAACTTCACTATCAGGTAGCCAGTGCAGGTCATGACACAGAACAGTTACTTGCTCCCGACCCGGTTTATAAATCACTTCCCGGCTGCTGCAAATACAGAGATTTCGCCACTCATGATGATGCCACCGGCTCCAGGGGTGAAGGGATCACAGGCTATGTTTCCGAGGCTGGCGAAAATGGTGAAACACTTCCCCTGGCTGGCGCAAATGTATATTGGATGGGAACCACATCGGGAACGATCACCGGGGAGGACGGTCAGTTTTTCATCGAAATGAATGAAGGCTCGCACATGCTCATTGTCAGTTTTGTGGGCTATGGGAGCGATACAATCCACCTTGAGGCCCCTTCGGAAGTGGAGATTGGATTTTCAAAAGCCACAGCCCTGAAGGAGGTCCGGATTGTCCACAATATCAAAGCCACATCGATCTCCTTTACCAGCGCCTATAATATCCAGAATATCAGCGAGAAGGAGCTGACCAAGGCGGCTTGCTGCAACCTCTCAGAAAGCTTTGAAACCAATCCAACGGTGGATGCTTCTTTTACCGATGCGGTCACCGGTACGCGCAAGATCGAGATGCTGGGACTGGCCGGACCCTATGTACAGATTACAAGGGAAAATATGCCCGATGTGAGGGGGCTCTCCTCACTTTATGGCCTCACCTATATACCCGGAACGTGGATCGAGGGAATTCAACTTAATACCGGTGCAGGGTCGGTGGTAAACGGATATGAGAGTATTACCGGGCAGATCAATGTGGAACTGCGTAAGCCAGAAAACAGCGACAGGCTTTTTGTGAATCTTTATGGCAACATCGATGGAGCCATGGAGGCTAATCTGATGAGTGCATATAAAATAAGGGGAAAATGGAGCGGATCAACTTCCCTGCACGGAAATTACAGACCCTTTGAACTGGATCACAACATGGACGGGTTCTCGGACCACCCCACGGGTGAAAACCTGGTAGCCATGCAAAGATTTAAATACAGCGGTGAGAATGGATTTGAGAGCCAGCTGGGTGCCAGGGTGGTCTATACTGACGTTCTCGGTGGACAGACAGGCTTTAATCCGGATGAAGCGCCGGAAACACAAGCCTACTGGGGTTCCGGAATCAGCACAAAAAGAGTTGAAGCATGGGGAAAGGCCGGGAAGATTTTTGAAAAGCGCCCCTACAGCAGCATCGGTTTTCAGCTTTCAGGAGTGATCCATCGCCAGCAGACATTTTTTGGCCTCACCGATTATGATGCGGATCAGCAATCACTCTATTCCAACCTGATCTACCAATCCATCCTCGGGTCCACCAATCACCAGTACAGAACCGGGATCAGTTTCCAGGCCGACAGCTATGAGGAAACGATCCGTTCTGACATGTATAACAGAAAAGAGCTGGTACCAGGGGCCTTCCTGGAATATACATTTAACCACCTTGATATATTCACGGCAGTGGCAGGAATCCGGGCCGATTATCACAGCAACTTCGGAACCTTTGTCACACCCCGCTTACACATCAGGTATGAGCCCATTCCCAGAACGGTATTCAGGGCTTCGGCAGGAAGGGGACAAAAAACAGCCAGCATTTTTGCCGAGAATATCGGGATATTTGCCTCCTCCAGATCCATTGACGTTGAAGGGGATGGAAGCTCAAAACCCTATGGTCTGGATGCGGAAGTGGCCTGGAGTTATGGGCTGAACATGGCCCAGGGCTTCAAACTGGGTTCAGGAGAAGCTGTCTTCAAGGCAGATTACTACTATACCCGTTTCAGCAATCAGATCGTGGTGGATTATGACAGAAGTCCCCAGGAGATTCACTTTTATAACCTGGATGGAAAATCCTACTCCAACAGCCTTCAGGTACAGTTGGATCTGGAGCCGGTTGAACGTTACGACATCAGGCTTGCCTACCGCTTCAATGATGTGAAAAGCACCTACGGAGATGATCTTCTTCCCGTGCCCCTGAGTTCAAAGAACCGTGCTTTTGTAAACATGGCATATGAGACCCCGAGGAAGTGGACATTCGATATAACATGGAACTGGCAGGGGAGCAAACGTATACCCAGAACCCAAACCAATCCGGAGGCCTATCGGGTTGCTGCGCAGTCTCCTGCTTTTTCACTGGTAAATATGCAAGTGGGAAAAACGCTGATGGAAAGGCTTAATATCTATGTAGGGATTGAAAACCTGTTTGGATATACACAGGGGAACCCTATCATTGCCAGCGAAGACCCTTTCGGACCCTATTTTGACAGCTCGCTGATCTGGGGCCCCATTTTCGGTAGAAAATTTTATGCCGGATTGAGATTCAGGATTCGCTGAGCGACAAAGGGAAAATGGAATTTATCTATCTTTGAGAATCACATACAGCATGATCAAAACACTTACATTCTTTTTTCTCCCCCTACTCCTGCTATCCGGATCTGAGCTCCTGGCTGATGATAATAAGGAGATTAACTGGAAGGAGGAGATTGAGGGGCTAAAAAGGGAACTCACTGCAAGGCACCCGGATCTATTCTTCTATGCTGATTCTGCCTCTTTTTACAAAGGGCTAAAGGGGGTAACTGAAAGGGCCCCGGGAAAAAATGTGCTGGAGGTGGCCGTGATGCTGCAGCAGGTGGTGGCAAAACTGGGTGATGCAAACACCCAGGTCAATTATAACTACCTCATCGATAACAACCTTATCCTTCCATTCCAATGCTACTGGTTCCAGGAGGGACTATATGTGTCCGGTTACCTGAAGGATTATGAAAAAATGGAAGGGAAACTGATTGTGTCCATCAACAATTACCCGGTCCGGCAGGTAATCGACTCCCTTGCCACACTGATCAGCGGTGCCAACCCCTCCCTGGTCAGGTATGCTGTTCCCAGGATGATCATCTGGGTCCAGCTGCTGGAATATTTTGGTTTTGCAGAACTTCCTGAAGTTGAGATCACATTGGAGGATCCGTCTGGAAATCATACCAGGGAGATCATCCGCCTTCCCTCCCCGGAGAGTGCTCACATCACGGTTGGTCCCGATCCGCTTCCCCTTGGATGGCAGGATAGAAACGCTTTTTTCAGGGATCACTATTTTCCCGATGATAACCTCTACTATATCCAGTATAACAAGTGCTGGAGCAGGGAGGCCGAAGTTGATTTCGGATCCGGTGCCAGCGCACTTTTCATGCCCTCATTTAAGGAGTTTGAAAAAAAAGTCCTGAAGACCATCAGGAAGCAGGAGATTGAAAAAATGGTCATAGACCTGCGTTTTAACAGCGGGGGAAATGCCCTGCAGGGAACCAACTTTGTTGGAAAACTCCAAAAATCAGGGATTGGTGACCGGTCAGAAATCTACCTGATGGTTGGAAGAAAGACATTCTCCTCAGCCATCATCAATGCCGTTGATGTTATCAGGGCCTTTGCTCCTGTGGTTGTGGGAGAAGACACAGGTGGAAAGCCTAACCATTTCGGGGAGATAAAAAGATTTGTGCTGACCACCTCCAACCTGGTGGTAACCCACTCCACCAAATATTTCACCCTCATGGAGGATGACCCTCAGACCATTGCACCTGACCTCCAAATTTCCCAAACCTTTGAAGGCTTCATGAAGGGAACTGACGAGGCCATGGAAGTGATACGCAACCATTCGCACCGCTAATCCCCTCCATCATAAGAATTTCATGATTTTTCCAAAACCAGTCCCCGCATGATCAGGTACTGGGCCAGGATGTATGTAATCATAATCCAGAACCCGGCAAGGGGAATCTCTGTAGTAAACTTATTGATGGCGATCATGCTGTCCGAAACCAGGAAGAGAATTGATCCGGTAAATACAGATCGAAAACTGGAAGGATTCACACGGCCTCTCCGGTTCAGGGCCATCATGGACATCCCCATGAGGGAAATTGCATATACCAGGATCACAGGCTTCATGATTCCCTCCAGTCCGGGTAACAAAAGGAAATAGATCCCTCCCACGTAAAGCAGGAAGGGTGCAATGATCAATGGATTTTTTCTCAGGTACCCTTTCCTCTTCTCCTCATAGTAACGTGTAAAGATGAAAATATAGGTAATCTGGGCAAGGAAAAATCCCCCTACCCCTGCAAAAAAGAAACGTTCATCTCTCCCCGAAAGCATCAATAGAATATCTCCCACCCAGGAGAAAAAGAAGGCCAGTAATACAGGAATTGTAAAGCTCTTCTTCTTGCTGAATATGAGGAAATAAACCGCCATCCATATCATGATCAGCGGTTTGACCGGGTACTCCAGGGAGATGTTGTCTGTGAACCTGCCTGTAAGTTCTACCACAACGATTATCAGCAGCAAAAGATGCAAAATAAGTGAGGTGCGTTTATTCATAGGTCGGTAGTTTAATTCGTAAATATAGAAAAATGAATGTATGAAAGTATTCGCTACTTTTATCATCAAAATGGAACAACAGGAGAAAAAGAACCGGTACGGCTATATTGAAGGCACCCTGAGTATTGTGGGTAACCTCCTGCTTTTTGGTTTGAAGTACTGGGCAGGAATCATGTCGGGATCGCTGGCTCTGATCGCAGATGCATGGCACACCCTTTCGGATTCGGCCAGCTCGGTGGTAGTAGTCGGGAGTGTAAGAATCTCCTCCCGAAGGGCGGATGAACGGCATCCTTTCGGCCACGGCAGGTACCAGCAGATTGCCTCTATCTTTATCGCCTTCCTGCTGGGCATTGTGGCCTGGGAATTTTTCACCGGCTCAATTGAAAAGTTCAAAGCTCAGGAATCGGCTCAATTCGGCGCCCTGGCCATTGGGGTGACGATCCTCTCCGTTGTGGTTAAAGAGGCTATGGCACAATATGCTTACTACACCTATCGGAAAACAGGTTTTGAAACGCTAAAAGCAGATGGCTGGCACCACCGCAGTGATGCACTCTCATCCCTGGTTGTGCTTCTGGGAATTTTTTTAGGAAAACAGTTATGGTGGATCGACAGTGTTTTGGGCTTTGCCATCAGTCTGATCCTTTTCTATGTAGTTTTTGAGATTATCAGCACCTCCACAAATAAGCTACTTGGAGAACAACCCAATGCAAAACTGGTCATGGAGATTGAACAGCTCATCAAAAGGGTTTCGGACCTGGATATCTCTCCCCATCACTTTCACCTTCATACCTATGGGGACCATAAGGAACTCACCTTTCACATCAAACTTCCGGGTTCACTTGATATCCATACCGGTCACGAAATTGCCAATCAGATCGAAGATCGTCTCCGAAAAGAGATGCAGTTAGAGGCCACTATTCATGTTGAACCAAAATAGGAGGAGCTGAAATGGCCGTGTAATGAATTTTTCAAGGATTTGCGCAATCGATTGTACAAACTTTATTAAATTTGTTACCGGACCATGAATAAGACGCACATTACCATCCACGACATTGCAAAGGAGCTGAATATTTCAGCCTCCACCGTCTCCCGCGCCCTGCACAATCATCCGAGGATCAGTCAGTCCACCAGGGATGCAGTACGGGAATTGGCTGAGAAATACAGTTACCAGCCGAACGTGGTTGCCTCTTCCCTCAGGCAGGGTCGCAGCAAAACTGTGGGTGTGGTGGTACCCCGGATCAACAGGAATTTCTTTGCCAATGTGATCGGAGGTGTGGAGGAGGTACTGGCCTCCTCGGGTTACCACCTGATGATCTGCCAGACCCATGAAAAACTTAAGAACGAGAAAGCTGCGATTCAGACCCTTGTAAATGCCCGGGTAGATGCAATCCTGCTATCGGTATCCCTGGAGACAACTGGGGCTGACCACCTCTCAACCCTCCGGGACAAAGGGATCCGGTTATTCTTTTTTGACCGGGTCCTTGAACCGGTCCAAGTGGGATCGGTGACGATTGACGACAGGCTTGGAGCCTACCTGAGTGTAACACATTTACTTGAAAAGGGATACCGGAGAATAGTACACGTAGGCGGAACAGATCAGATCAACATTTACCGTGCCCGGAAAAAAGGATACCTGGATGCTATGAACGAAGCCGGGATCGATATCAAACCCCAATGGATTATGGAAAAATCATTGGTACTCGAGGGTGGGGAATCGGCCTTTCACGATGCCATGAGACTGAAACAGAAGCCGGATGCCTTTTTCTGTGCCGGTGATTTTGCCGCACTGGGACTCATGCAGGCTGCCCTCAAAAAAGGGATCCGGATACCCGACGACCTCGGGATCACAGGTTTTGCCAATGAACCATTTACTGCTTTTTTGAACCCCTCCCTGACCACTGTCGACCAACGTGGCAACGAGATGGGGAGAATCATCGCCGAGATGTTTATGGAATGCAGTGAAAACGACAGTGCAACCCCGGAGTGCAAAAAAACGGTGCTGGAACCCCGGTTGATTATCAGAAATAGTTCTCTTCCAAACAGATAGATCATTAACATTAAAAAAACAACAATATGGCAATCCATTATGAAGTAAGGTTCTCCAACCATCCTGAAGACGCTAAAAAGTACGGAACAGAGAGACTGCGTAAAGAATTCCTGGTGGAGACCTTAATGGTAACCGGGGAGATCAACATGGTCTATTCAATGAACGACAGGTATATCGTAGGAGGTGCGGTGCCTGATCCCGAACTGGAACTCACCGCGATCCCCCCCCTTAAATCGGAGTACTTTTGCGACCGGCGTGAACTGGGAATGATCAACGTGGGAGGAGCTGCCATCATCCGGGTAGATACAAAAGATTATGAACTGGGTTACAAGGAGGCGCTTTATGTGGGAGCCGGTTCAAAAAAGATCACGATGATCAGTATTGATCCGGCTGACCCGGCACACCTCTATTTCAACTCGGCCCCGGCCCACCATCCATATCCATGTAAAAGGGTCACCCTCGACGATGCCGATGTTGTGGAGATGGGCGCACTGGAGCAATCCAATGCCCGGAAAATCAATAAACTGCTAGTAAATTCTGTTGTGGAGACCTGCCAGCTGCAGATGGGGATGACCGAGCTTAAACCCGGAAGTGTATGGAATACCATGCCACCCCACCTGCACGACCGGCGTATGGAAGCCTACTTCTATTTTGAGGTACCCGAAGGACAGGCGATTTGCCACTTTATGGGCGACCCCAAAGAGACCAGGCACATCTGGATGCAGAATGAGCAGGCGGTGATCTCTCCCCCCTGGTCGATCCACTCCGCGGCGGGGACCAGCAACTATATCTTTATCTGGGGTATGGCCGGGGAGAATCTGAACTATGCCGACATGGATATATTTCAACCCAATGAACTTCGCTAATCTCTCTGAAGATGATGGAAAAACATGTGAAAACCGAGAAAAAGACCCCCTGGACCCAATTGGCCCCAGGGCTTAGAAGAAAGCTGATTCACACGGATAACCTGATGCTGGTGGTAGTGGAATTTACAAATGGACCTGCTGAGGTAGCTGATCCGTTTCACGAACATCCCCACGAACAGGTTTCATATGTTGCAGATGGGGAATTAATACTCTTTATCAAGGGAATAGGAGAAAAGAAACTCCAAAAGGGCGATCTGTTTGCCATCCCGGGAGGCATGCCCCATACCGTACAAACCCTTTCACAGGTGGTCCGGATCATCGATTCCTTCACCCCTTTGCGAAAAGAATTTTTATAAAATACCAAAAAACCTCAAAAGATGTCCATAAAACTATTTGATCTGACCGGAAAAACCGCTTTAGTAACCGGTGGAACACACGGTCTTGGGATGGCCATAGCCACCGGCCTTGCCCGGGCAGGTGCCAGGATCATGATCAACGATGTGTTCGCAGATAAGCTTGAGGCTTCAAAAGTGGAGTATGCAAAACTTGGAATCAACATCCACACCTATGTAATGGATGTCACAAATGAAGAGGAAGTAGATAAAACCATTCTGCAAATGGAAAATGAGGTGGGCCCCATCGACATCCTGGTGAACAATGCCGGGATCATCAAAAGGATCCCGATCCTGGAGATGAAAGCCGAGGAGTTCAGGCAGGTCATAGATGTTGATCTGACTGGTCCATTCATCATGTCAAAGGCTGTGGCCAGGGGGATGGTTGCACGCGGCGGGGGTAAGATCATCAACATGTGCTCCATGATGAGCGAACTGGGGAGGAATACAGTTTCTGCTTATGCTTCAGCAAAAGGGGGGCTTAAAATGCTCACCAAAAGCATGGCTACGGAATGGGCAAAATACAACATCCAGGCCAACGGGATCGGACCTGGCTATTTTGCCACCAGCCAGACCGCTCCCATCCGTGTGGACGGGCACCCTTTCAATGACTTCATTATCCATCGTACACCCGCCGCCCGCTGGGGTAATCCGGAAGACCTGGCAGGGGCAGCAATATTCCTGGCATCAAAAGCATCCGATTTTGTGAATGGGATTGTGCTTTATGTCGATGGAGGCATTCTTGCCACCATAGGCAAACCATCCAACGAAGAATAATCCTTAACAACCTGTCACTATGAAACTCAAACAGCTCATTTTCATTTTATTGGCTTTCATCACAGCATCCTGCGGTTCCGGGAGTAAAGTTCTGATCGAGGTGATCAACCTGAGTGACCAGCAAAGGGATGATGCCTCCCTCCTGATTACCAGGGGGCAAATCTCCAACTGGACTGATATTCCCGGTGAAACCCTGCCGGTTCTGAAGAACCGGAAAGGCGAATCCCTTCCATGCCAGGCTGATGATGTGGATGGAGACGGGGAGTGGGACGAACTCTTTGCTCCCATTGACATGGCCCCAAATCAGCAGAAGAAAGTGACCCTGGGTTTTGTAAAACCGGCCGGTTACCCGGAATTCCGAAAAAGGACCAACCTTCGCCTGGGAGATGCCACCAGGCCAGGTTATCCTGAACTGAAATATGCCAGCCGGTTGGAAGGAATCTCCTTTCACAATTACGACCAGGTGACAGGTGCAGCCTACCAGATGGAAGGAGTTGCCTGGGAAAATGACAATGTCGGGTTCAGGAACTATCTGGACCAGCGAAATGGGATGGACATCTTCGGTAAACTTACCGGTGAGATGGTCCTCGATAGTGTGGGCATTGCCGGCGGCCCCAGCTATCATGAACCCGATTTATGGGGAATGGATATACTAAAGGTGGGCACCAGTCTTGGAGCAGGTGGTATCGGATACCTTTACAGGGACTCCATTTACCGGGTGGGCGACAACGGTTCGGGCAACTACCAGGTTGTTTTCGAAGGAAGTCAGCGAAGCCGGTTCAACCTTACCTTCAATAACTGGAGCGTGAACGGAACAGAAGTCAATGTGATTCAGCAAATTGAAATCTCAGCGGGGAAACACTATTACCAGAGTTCAGTTACCTTTTCGGGATCTGATATAAAAATGGACCTGGTGGCCGGGATCGTGAATATGAAGTGCGATGAAGTTCATGTGCTTAAGCTTGGTGACCACCACACTGCACTGATCACACATGACCTGCAAGCTGAGGACACCACCCTTTTGGCTATGGTACTGATGGTACCCAACCAGTACCTCCTTGGACATGGAGAAGCGAAAGAGCAGGGGGAGGGAATTACACAGACCTATTATGCAATTCTTGAGGCCCGCCAGGGCGATCCGGTTCCATACAGGTTCTATGCCCTTTGGGAGAAAGAGGATCCCAGGTGGACCTCCCTTGAAAAGGTGGTTGAGTTCCTGGAAGAGGAAGCGGCCCGGTGGACCCAGTCTGTAGCTTACAGAGTATTGAATTAGCGCCCCGGAAACAGGGCGCTAATCCTCAGAGTTACGGATTAATCTCTCCTAAGGCGTTGTTTTCAAAAGTATTCTCGCTTAAGGTGGGATTGGAATTTGTGCTCAGGTAGAACCCCCAGGCTGCAGAATTGGAAACCTGACAGTTGGAAATCACCGGAACCGCAACGGTTTCATTGTAGAAATTAAGGTTTCCTGAATTACTGCTGTATCCTCCTCCATAGGAGATGATACAATAATCGAGGATGTTGCCATTGGTAGTCCCGTCGTAGAACCAGATGCCATTCCAGTCTCCCGGAGAGCCCAAACCTGACGGCGCTGATGAAGAGAAGGTAATCATATTCCCTGACTCACCCCTGGCCTCCAGGATTCCAAAAGTTCCATCGAAATAACCGATCCTCAGGGAACTGCCGCTGGTGAAATTCACATTTGAACCAGGCTCAATTGTGAGTTTGGAGCCTGAAGTACTACCGAGATCCAACCCCCCGTTCACTATATATGGGACTTCCTGCTTAAGCCATGTAACTTCAGACTGCTCAATTCGGTCCCCCCTCACCAGGATTCCTGAACCGGTATTAAAAGAATTCCCCGCCCCGATGGTATGTGCATAATTGCCATAAAGCTCAATGGGGTAGGTTCCGTTGTTGTCAAATACATTGTCTGAACATTCGGTAAACCTGGCTTGATCGTCCATGGCGATACCCTGTGATTCAGAATGGGAGATGGTGGAATTGGTTACAGATATTCCTGATTCTGCCACGTATATCATTCCATAGTTAGCGGAATATCCTCCACCATATTCAATATCGCAGAAAGCAAATTTTGAATTTGTGCCGGCACCATTGTCAAACCATAAGTAATCCCAGTCACCTGCCGATTTTGAAACTGCGGGTGCGTTGGATGTAATTTTGATTCGTTCTTCCTCGGTTCCTTCTGCGGTCAGTGTCCCGAAAGTGCCATTGCGATAACCAAAATAGATGGCTGAACCTGAACCCATCCTGATCTCGGCTCCAGGGGCAATGATCAGTGAAGTCCCGGAGGAAGAGCCCACGTATAAGTCTCCTTCAATCACATAGGCTGTACTTTGTTTCAACCAGGTGACACTTGCTTCCTCCAGGTTATCTGTCCTTACGATGATTCCCTTTTCACTCTCCAGGGTATTATCCTCACCAATGGTATGAGTGTAGTTCCCATAGATGCTGATGGCACTTGAGTTGTTTTGCTCTGCCCGATTGTTGCTAAAGGAGGCAAAATACCCTTCTGCATCAAGGCTTATTCCATGGGATTCAGATAATTTGATAAGGGAATGATCAATGGAAACCGCACTTGCCCCAATATGAATCGCTCCATAGTTATTACTGTAACCGCCTCCATATTCAACCACACAATACTGCATACTTGATATTTTGGATGCCCCTTCATCAAACCAGATATAGTCCCAGTCCCCCGCACTCTTTAGAGAGGCCGAGGAGGTGAAAGTGATCATTTTGTCGGCAGTACCATTTGCAATCAGTGTAGCACCGGCATTACCGCTATGGTAACCTATGTAAAGTGCCATGCCAGCATTGAATTTGATGATCGCGCCAGGCTCAATGGTGAGTGTAGCTCCATCCACATGCACATCGCCGGTAATGATATGAACCCCTTCGATCCAGGTTTGATCGGATGTTATATTTCCCGAGTGCTCGATAAATTCGGGTGCCATTACCACGACTGAAATGGTCATCTCGTCTGTACCTCCCTCATCATCACTCACAGTGAGCCTGACGCTGAAAGAACCTGCTTCAGAAAAGGTATGAACGGGATTGACATCGGTGGAAGTTCCCCCATCGCCGAAATTCCAGTAGAATGAGGTGACGTTCTCAGAACAGGAAGAGTTAAAAGTGGCAGGTATACCGGCAGATATTCCAGTTGGGACAGTAAAACAGGCTTGAGGAGCAAAGGGATCATTGGGCTCATCTTTTTTACACGAAGTGCAGATTAATATCAATATAACCACATGCAGCAGAATTTTTAAGCGATTTTTCATTGATTTTTTTTCATTTGATTAAATACATAGGTTAAACCTATACTTATTCTAAATGACGGATGAAGTTTTTAACAATTTTAACTTTCGATTGCATTCTCTTTTTTATCTTCCCCAATTTATCTTTATATTCGAGTGCGCAATCGATTGTACTATGCCATGAAGAGACTTGATGTAGCTTTGAAAATGAGGGAAATAGGTGCTATTCCCCTCTATTATAATCCCGATATCGAAATTTGCAAGGAGGTGATTTCGGCCTGTTACAAGGGCGGAATGAAGATCTTTGAATTTACCAATCGTGGCGATTTTGCCCATGAAATCTTTGCCGGTCTGGTTAAATGGGGAAAAGAAGCCATGCCCGACCTTGTCCTGGGTGTGGGGACAGTGGTTGATGCGGGAACCTGTTCGCTATACATTCAGCTTGGAGCCAAATTTATCGTTTCACCATTGCTCAATGAAGAGATGGCCCGTGTCTGCAACCGGCGTAAGGTTCTCTGGATCCCGGGATGCGCCACAGCTTCTGAGATAAGCAAAGCTGAGGAGCTGGGTGCCGAAGTGGTCAAACTGTTTCCTGGTCCAACCGTGGGAGGAGCTAAATTCATGAAAGCTTACCTCGGGCCATGCCCCTGGTCAAACATCATGCCCTCAGGCGGAGTCTCCCCCACGATGGAAAACCTCAAAGAGTGGTTCGATGCAGGAGCATTCTGTGTGGGAATGGGATCGCAAATGATTTCAAAAGAGATTATTGATAAGAAACTTTTTAGTGATCTGACTGAAATCGCAGCCGAATCAATTGAAATGATCAGGAAGCTGAAGAAATAATATCTTATTTAATCTGTTTCAAATGACTGCAGTTGTAAATAAAATAAATGAGAAAGTAGGGAACTACCGGTGGACGATCTGTGCATTGATCTTTTTTGCAACCACCATTAACTACCTTGACCGGCAGGTTATAGGTATACTCAAGCCCGTTCTGAAAGATGACCTGGGTATCGGCGAGATCGAGTACAGCTATATCGTGATGGCTTTTCAGTTTGCATATGCCGTAGGTATGGTCCTGGCTGGAAGGATCATTGATAAAGTGGGGACAAAAATTGGCTATGCCCTTTCCCTGGTGCTCTGGAGCATTGCAGCGATGGCGCATGCATTTGCCAGGGGTCCCCTTGGATTTGGGATCGCCCGTGCAGGACTCGGGTTAGGTGAAGCCGGGAACTTTCCGGCTGCAGTCAAAGCAACAGCCGAATGGTTTCCTAAAAAGGAACGTGCCCTGGCACTCGGAATCTTTAATTCAGGCACCAACGTGGGAGCCATCATCGCGCCGCTTGTGGTGCCATGGCTGGCCCGCGAATACGGCTGGCAGATGGCTTTTATTGCTACCGGTGCGGTTGGATTTACCTGGCTTATTTTCTGGTTTATTTATTATGAAATTCCGAAGAAACAAAAAAGATTAAAGCAACCTGAACTGGAATACATCTTAAGTGATCATGAGGATGAGAAAGGTGAAAAGGTGCCGTGGATTAAACTGTTTAAATATCGCCAGACCTGGGCATTTGTGGTTGGAAAATTTCTTACCGATCCCATCTGGTGGTTTTATCTTTTCTGGATTCCCGGCTGGCTGGCAGATGTGCGCGGACTGGATATCAAGGGGGGAGGGTTTGGTTTACCGCTGGTGGTAATTTATACGGCAACCACCGTTGGCAGTATTTTCGGCGGATGGCTTTCAGGCTTCCTGATCAAGAGAGGATTTCAGGTTTATCAGGGCCGCCGGTATTCGATGTTGCTCTTCGCCATCCTGGTGATACCCATCGTTTTTGCACAAACTGCAGGGATAGGACTCTGGTCCGCTATCGCGCTAATCAGTTTAGCAGCAGCTTCACACCAGGCCTGGTCGGCAAATATATTCACAACTGTGTCGGATATGTTTCCGAAAAAGGCCGTCGCATCTGTAACCGGGATCGGTGGTATGGCAGGAGCAGTGGGAGGAATCCTGATCGCAAGTTTTGCAGGAACCATACTTGACACCTGGGAAAAGAAGGGAAATATTGACGGCGGATATGCGACTCTTTTCGTAGTGGCCGGTTCAGCCTATATTATTGCATGGGTGCTTTTCAACCTGATCGCAGGGAAGATGAAGGTTGTCAACCTTGATGAATAAGTACCTCTTTAACGGCAAAGAGCTCCAGGATGAAATGTTGGGCTCTGCTAACCTGGATTGGTATGACTATGGAGAAAGGTTCTATGACCCACAGCTTCAATTAAGCTTTCAGGCACCCGGTAAGTCTGGGCTTGTTGTTATTTGTAGATATCTTTCCGGTGGCCAACCGAAACAACGGTAACGATAATTTTACTATCGTAAATTTCATATATAACACGGTAATCTCCTACTCGGATACGGTAGGCATCTTCACCCCTCAGTTTTTTGCAGCCATATGGTCTGGGATTATCAGCAAGACCAGCAATTGCAGATTTAATAACAGGAATAACCTTTTTGTCAAGCTTCATTATTTGCTTCTGAGCATACCGCTCAATGAGAATGGTATATTTCACTATAAAGCTTCTTCAATCTCCCTGAATGCCTGTTCAAAAGGTATTGCATCGCCTTTATTTGATTTGGCTTTGCTGTATTCCTTTATCTCGTCCAACTCTTCGGAATCAGCCACAAGTTTCTTATAGGCTTTAATAGGTACCTGTACGGCTATTTTACGGCCGCTATTATCTATAACAAAGTTTTCCTGCGCCATAACTCAGTTATTATTATGATCTAATTTATTGCATTCTACCTGCAAAGATATGCACTTACCAGCATAAATAAAAGTCGATATTTGAATCACTTTTAATGAAACAGTTTTCTAGTTAGCGTATTTTTTACGTTAACCTTGGTTTTGATCATTTTGTTTCCTACTTTAGATCCATGGAAAAAGTGGTCAGATCGATCAATCCTCATCTTTCGGTGGATTGTGTCATCTTTGGATTCAGCACCAGTCAGCTGAAGGTACTACTGATCCAGCGCGACTATATAAATGAAGAGGGGATCCCGGCGCAGGATTATAAATTGCCGGGGGATTTCATCACCACAAGGGAGGACCTGGACCATGCCGCCGCACGAACCCTGAATGAACTGACCGGACTGCAGAATATTTTCCTCAAACAGTTTGCGGTATTTGGAAAACCCGACAGAATCTCAAGGAAAGCAGACCTGAACTGGCTCAAAGCAACAACCGGTACCGAAATTCACCGGGTGGTTACCACGGCCTACTTTGCCCTGATCAACATTTCTGAAAGCGATCGCAATTATGCCCTTAAGAACAAGGCTTCATGGATTGATGTGAACCGGGTGCCGGAACTGGCCTTCGACCACCGGGAGATTATGGAAAAGGGATTGAATCACCTGCAGAACGCCCTGAGAAACGAGCCCATAGGATTTGAATTGCTTCCTGAAAAGTTCACCATCCGGAAACTGCAAACCCTTTACCAGGTGATCCTGAACTGCAAACTTGACAACAGGAATTTCAGAAAGAAGATCCTGAAGGCAAAATACCTGGTTCAACTGGATGAGAAACAGGAAGGTGTGGCCCATAAACCAGCCTACTTCTACAGCTTTGATAAAATCACATACGACCATAACAAAAAGAACTCTCTTGGATTCAACTTCTAACCCATGAAATCACTGTTGATGTTACCCATTTATACATTTACTAATTTCCAATTCCCATGAACCTGTTAGGATATGATATCGGAAGCTCATCGGTAAAAGCCAGCCTGATCAATGCTGAATCGGGTCGCTGTGTGGCCTCAGCCTTTTACCCGAAAAAAGAGATGAAAATTTCAGCTCCCATGGCAGACTGGGCCGAACAGGACCCGGAACTTTGGTGGGCCAACCTGATCCTTGCCACCAATGATGTTTTACAGAGTGCGGAGATCGACCCCTCTTCAGTCGGGGCTATCGGGATTGCCTACCAGATGCACGGCCTGGTCCTTGTGGATAAGAACCATCAATTGCTTCGCTCCTCCATCATCTGGTGCGACTCAAGGGCAGTTTCCATCGGAGAGAAAGCCATGAATGCCATCGGTAATGAAAAGTGTCTCTCCCACCTGCTTAACTCTCCCGGTAATTTTACTGCCTCCAAGCTTAGCTGGGTCATAGAGCATGAACCCGAACTTTACGAAAAGGCATACAAATTCATGCTGCCGGGTGATTACATCGCCATGAAGCTGACCGGCGAGATCAATACAACCATCTCCGGTTTATCAGAGGGCATCCTGTGGGATTTTCAGGAGAACTCCATTGCCGGTTTTCTGCTGGAGCACTACGGTATCCATAAACACCTGATCCCGGATATTGTCCCCACCTTTTCTGAACAGGGAAGATTATCCACAGCAGCCGCGGAGGAGCTGGGCCTGGTTCCAGGAATCCAGATTGCCTACCGTGCCGGTGACCAGCCCAATAACGCGTTCTCGCTGAATGTGCTTAATCCGGGTGAAATTGCTGCAACCGCAGGCACTTCCGGGGTTGTCTACGGGGTCAGTGACGAAATCAAATATGACTCCCGCAGCAGGGTAAATACCTTTGCCCACGTAAACCACAGTCCGGAATTAACACGGCTGGGAGTTTTACTCTGCATCAATGGTACCGGGATTCAGTATTCCTGGCTTAAACAGAACCTGGCCCAGCGGGAGAAAAACTATCCCGGGTTAAATGACCTGGCGATGACAGCACCCATCGGTTCGGAGGGATTGTTGATGCTGCCTTTTGGAAACGGTGCAGAGAGAATGCTGGGCAACCGGAATGTGGGTGCAACCATGAAGAATATCAATTTCAACATTCACAACGAAGCGCACCTGGTAAGGGCTGCCCAGGAAGGTGTAGCCTTCTCCATGCAATACGGGATTGAAATCATGCGCGAGATCGGCATTCATCCAACTGTAATCAGGGCCGGATTGGCCAATATGTTCCTGAGCCCGATTTTCAGGGATACCCTGGCTGAAATTTCCGGCGCCACCATTGAACTCTATGACACAGATGGTTCCATCGGTGCAGCCAATGGTGCCGGAATCGGATCCGGCACTTTCGGATCGTTCAGGGAGGCTTTCGAAAACCTCAACAAGATGGTGGTGATTGAGCCAGATGGGACCAAACATGACGAGTACAAACAATCCTACGAAGCCTGGAAATGGGCCCTCGATATATGTCTTAAAAACAGTTTAGAAAATTAATATATAAAAATTAAACCAATGGAAGTTCTATTAGGAAATAAGGTGTATTTCCCCGGAATCGGGAAGATCAAATTCGAAGGCAGGGAATCGGACAATCCGCTTGCTTTCAAATTCTATGACGAGAAGAAGGTGGTTGCAGGAAAAACCATGAAGGAGCACATGCGTTTTGCTATCGCATACTGGCATACCTTCTGCGGTACCGGAGAAGATCCCTTCGGACCGGGAACTCAGATATTCCCCTGGGCCAATGGGAAAAATGCGGTGGAAAGAATGCAAAACAAAATGGATGCAGCATTCGAATTTATTACCAAAATCGGCGCGCCTTTTTACTGTTTTCATGATATCGATGCAGCAGTTGAAGGAAACTCAATAGCTGAATATGAATCCAATATGGCATCCATGGTGGAATACGCAAAGAAGAAGCAGGCCGACTCAGGTGTGAAGCTTCTATGGGGAACTGCCAATGTATTTTCCAATCCCCGCTATATGAACGGTGCTGCCAGCAACCCCGATTTTAATGTACTTCCCTGGGCAGCCACGCAGGTGAAGAATGCCCTGGATGCCACCATCGCCCTGGGCGGTCAGAATTATGTTTTCTGGGGAGGCCGGGAAGGATACATGTCCCTGCTGAATACAGATATGAAGCGGGAGCAGGAACACATTGCCCGTTTCTTCACAATGGCCAGGGATTATGCCCGTGGCAAAGGATTTACCGGTCCTTTCCTGATAGAACCAAAGCCTATGGAGCCCACCAAGCATCAATACGATTTTGATACTGCAACAGTCATTGGCTTCCTGAAAAAATACGGCCTGGCAGATGACTTCAAAATGAACATCGAGGTGAACCATGCCACCCTGGCCGGCCATACCTTCCAGCATGAGCTCCAGGTGGCCGTCGACAACGGGATGTTCGGCTCCATCGATGCCAACCGGGGTGATTACCAGAACGGCTGGGATACCGACCAGTTCCCCATCAACCTGTATGAGCTGATCGAGGCCATGTTCCCCATCATTGAGGCCGGAGGATTCACAACAGGAGGAATCAACTTCGATGCCAAAACCCGCAGGAACTCAACCGACATGGAGGATATTTTCATCGCCCATATCGCCGGTATGGATACCTTTGCAAGGGCTTTCGAAATCACCCTTGATCTGCTGGAAAACTCCCCGTACAGGAAGATGAAGGCCGACCGTTACGCTTCATTCGACTCGGGACAGGGGGCAAGTTTTGAACAGGGTAAAATGAACCTTGAACAACTTGCAGCACTGGCCAAAGTCAACGGAGAACCCAAACAGATCTCCGGAAAGCAGGAATTGTACGAAGCCATTATTAACCAGTATATAAAATAAAACCCCATGTCCCAACCTATAAAAACCCGCTCCATCTCCCCGGTAATTTTCGCGTTAACACTGGTTGCCGCTCTGGGGGGCTTACTTTTTGGATATGATACAGCTGTGATCAATGGCGCAACCAATGCCCTCAGGCAGTTTTTTATAACACCACTCGAGGGCAATCCCGAGCTGGCAACAGCCACCATTATCCAGTTCAAAGGAATCGTGACCTTCTGCCTGGTCATCGTCGTTGCACTGATTACCAGTTTTATCATTAAGCTGTTTGGAAAGAAAAAAGGATGGCTCCTCAGCGGAGTTTTGTGGGTTGTGGGCATCATTGTGCTCTATTTATTCTTTTTAAGGGGCGAAAATGTACTCACAGAGAGCCTGGGTAACTCCATCAAGGGATTTACAATTTCCAGTGCCCTGGTTGGTTGTATCATCGGGGGATCCCTGGGCGGATACATCAGTCAGAGCGTCGGAAGAAAAAAGGGACTGATCCTGGCAGCCATACTCTTCCTGATTTCCGCACTGGGATCAGCCCTGCCCGAGAAACTCAATTTCATGGGTCTGGCTACCATCAGCTCCTTCATCTTTTACAGGGTATTGGGAGGTATTGGTGTTGGACTGGCTTCCATGCTTTCGCCCATGTATATTGCCGAAATCGCCCCAGCAGCGGTACGTGGCAAATTGGTTTCATGGAACCAGTTTGCCATTATTTTTGGTATGCTGGTGGTCTATTTTGTAAACTATTTCATTGCCAGGGGACAGGCTGAAGCCTGGATCAATGCCACAGGCTGGCGTTGGATGTTCGGGTCTGAAACCATCCCTGCAGCCATTTTCCTGATCCTGCTCTTCTTTGTGCCTGAATCGCCCAGGTTCCTGGTACTGAAAAAGCAGGAAAACAAGGCCCTGGCTCTCCTGAAAAGGATCAATCCGGGCACTGCCGACCAGGTATTTTCCGAAGTGATGCTTTCCCTCAAAGAAAAAAGGGCTCCATGGTTGTCCTTTGGCGGTCTGATCATCATAATAGGGATCCTGCTTTCAGTCTTCCAGCAATTTGTAGGCATCAACGTGGTGCTCTATTATGCGGGAGATATTTTCAGAAGCATTGGAGCTGGAAATGACTCCTCTCTTTTGCAAACCATTATCGTGGGCAGTGTGAACCTGACCTTCACGGTGGTTGCCATACTGACGGTGGACAAGTTTGGGCGTAAACCTTTGATGGTATTCGGGGGGATTGCCATGGGGGTCAGTATGCTTGCCCTGGGCCTCTCCTTTTACCTGGATAAGATGGGCTTGCTGACCCTGATTTTCATGCTTACCTATACCGCTGCCTTTGCCATGAGCTGGGGACCGGTTACCTGGGTATTGCTTTCGGAGATCTTTCCCAACAGCATCAAGGGTGCCATGTCCATTGCAGTAGCCTCACAGTGGGTCGCCAACCTGCTTATTTCATGGACCTTCCCCATGATGAACGAAAGTACCCTGCTTACGAAAATGTTCAACCACGGCTTCTCCTACTGGATTTACGGGGTCATGGGATTCCTGGCAGCCTGGTTTATCATTAAACTGGTACCGGAAACCAAGGGAAGGACCCTTGAGGATCTGGAGAAGATCTGGAAGAAAAAATAGTACTCAGTACTCAGTACTCAGTACTCAGTGCAAAGTGTTTTACAAATTAACCAAGAGATATGAAAACAAGAAAATTGATGCAAGTCCTGTTGGGTCTTCTTTTTCCGGCAATATTAACCGCCTGTGATCCTGGTGAATCCGGAAAATCAGAAACGCCCAACCGATTCTATGTTGGATCTTCCGATGGAAAAATTGAATACTCCATTTATTTGTGTGAACTGGATCCCGTAGCTGGTGCCTTAACCGTACTGGACTCCTTTGCAGGGGCAGTGGGTCCCTCCTACCTGGCTATCTCCCCGGATGGAAACAGCCTTTATACGGTGGATAACAGGAGTGTTGATCCGGAGAAGAAGATGCAATCAGTCAATGCTTTCCACATCAACCGGGATGATCTGTCACTCGAGTTTCTGAACAGCCAGGCCAGCGAAGGCAGGGGTCCCTGCCATGTTTACGCTGCTGAGGGATATGTATTTGTTGCTAACTACAACAGTGGCCATGCTGCAGCCTTCGCAATTAAGACGGATGGCCAGGTGGGGACCTCCACTTCGGTAGTGACCGGGGAGGGAGGTGGTCCGAATAAGGGACGCCAGGAGGGTCCACATGCCCACCAGGTGATGCTCGACCCTTCAGGGACTTTCCTGCTGGTGCCTGACCTTGGAACCGATAAGGTAATGAATTATGTTTTCGATAGAAAAACAGGGGAACTCATCCCCAACCCGGAACAGTCCTGGCTTGAAATGCCTCCCGGTGCAGGTCCCAGGCACCTGGCGTTTCATCCCTCCGGGGAGCTTGTCTACGTGCTAGGCGAAATGAGTGCCACTGTTACAGCCTGTAGCTTCGATGGTGAAAGCGGCGTTTTAAGCATCATCAACTCCGCCAGCATCGTGAAGGATGGATTTACAGGCGGGAAGGGTGCAGCAGCAGTGAGGGTTCACCCAAACGGGAATTTCATTTATGCCTCCAATCGCGATGACAGTGATAACCTGGCAGTTTACCGGAAAAAGGATGACGGGGGAATTGAACTTATTCAAATTGTGGAAGATATTCCCCACTGGCCCAGGGACTTTAACATCACACCCGACGGAAAGTTTTTGCTTGTGGCAGGTGCAAGGGCTAATGAAGTGGAGCTTTTTAAGATTGACACTGAAAACGGAAAGCTGGAAAGCACCGGAATAAAAATTTCTGTTCCGGAACCAACCTGTATCCTTTTTGTGGATTGAAATGTGGCTGCGCTTAAAACAGCTTTAATACTCCGTACATTCCAATCATTAGTATCGCCAGGCAGCAAACGATCAGTACCAGGTTAAAAAACTTTCCCGGCACCACATCCTGGTTTCCGGAACGGAACCGGAACCAGAGCCCGGCAATTACCACGATGATCAGCATGAAAAAGGTGGCTATCCCTCCTATAGTGACCATTAAAACCGGTAATCTGATTACCAGAAAGGCAATGGTCCATAAAACCGGGAAAATAATGGCGATGATCCTGATGGTTCGCATGCGGACTTTCATGTTGCTGAAATCGATCCACTTTAATACCCCGAACAGATCGGAGAAGACCCGGGTCCGGATGGCCAGTGCAGCAAACAGGGTTGAGAAGAGAACTGCAAAAGATCCCAGCAGGAAAATGTTCTTTGCAGTGGGTCCCACTGAATCGGTATAGATGCGCGAAATGGTCTCAATCATCTGGTATCCTTCAGGCACCTCACCACGCTGGTAGAGGATGGAAGCCCCCAGGATAAAGAAGGCGGCTGTAACGATGGTATACACAATCATGGAGAGAAACGCATCCATGTACATGACCCGGACCCACCCCCTGGCCCTCTCTCCCCAGGCGGATGACTCATCACGGGGTCCTGCGAAGCGGGCATATCCTTTTTCAATGCACCAGTAATTGTAGGAGAGAATCTCATCCCCTCCCACCCCGGTAAGTGCGAATGCGGCCATAGCAAATCCCACCGTGGCCCGGGGCAATTTAAAAGATAGTCCCTCGGCAATATCGGACCAGCTCACAGCGAACCCCGTTTTCTGTACCATAATCAGCGCCAGCATTGTAAAAAGGGTGAACAGTCCCATAAAAACAAGGGATATTTTCTCCACCACATTGTAGAACCCGAACAGCATCACTGAAATCACCACCAGCGCCGTAAGGACCGTCCACATTGGAATGGATAGCGATGGGAAAGCCATGTTCAAAATGATGGCAACCCCGCCAATAATGCCCCCCAGCTGAAGGGGTTTAAAGAGCCATAGAACCAGCCACGACCAGGCTGCCCAACTCACCTTTTGCTTTCCGAAACGCGGACCGGGAAGCTCGTTCATCAGGTTCATGGCCGATATACCCCTGGTGATGGATTGGCGGCCGAACTCAAGCTGAAGCACCACCTTTACCAGGCAACTTACGACAATCACCCAGAGGGTGACAAAGCCGGCCTTGGCCCCCAGTGCGGTGGTGGCAATCAATTCACCTGAACCCACCACCGATGCGGACAGGATAAAGCCAGGTCCCAGGTATTTCAACTTCTGCCTGAAGTTTACCGGGGAAGGTGTGATGGAGGATGAGTCCAGCAGGTAGGGATCACTTTGCTTGTTATTATTCATATTACCTGACTTTATCTAACCACCGGACAGTTCTTCCGCTCCAAATCCAATGTATTTCTCAAGGAATAAACCAAGCGTTGGAGGGATTCAAATTTTGAAACATCCGGGGTGGCTGTTGCATGGGTATAATACCAGCTCCCGTCCTGTCCAAAGGATCCAAGGCTCATCCATAAACCGATTGTAACACAAATAGTTTTTCTCATGGTCATATAGATATCTGAAAATCTTATCATCCACAAAGGATAGGTCCACTTCTTCCTCAAGTACCCCGATGGGTACGATGGCGAAAGTAAAAACTTTTGTTGAGTCCCAAATAAGGTATGCCAGATTTCCAGGTTGAATTTTGCGAAAATAAAATGCTAATTTGCCTTGATGAAACGTGTAACAAACCCACAGATTTTTAATGTCAAGGATTTAAATCTGAACGAGACAAACGAACTGTTCATTAATGGATTTAAGTTATGTATTTTCCATCACAAAGATGATCCCCACTCTGCCAATCGTGTCGGAATTTCAAATAAAAATATCCAAATAGAGTTCTTCCCCTCAAAAGGATTATCAGTTGCCCAGGCCTGGATGAAGGGCAGGGCCATATTCTGGGATGCTCCCGCCGGACTGGCCGATACAGAAGAACTCGATTTGTGGTCCGATGAAATACTTATCAACGGCCAGGCTGCTCCCGGCTTCACCTTCCTGAAAACCCTGGTAGGTGGACTGGAGTTTTATGGTCTCAGGAATTGGGGAATGCCTGTTACAGTCGATGGAAAAGCTGAGCTGCTCCATGGAGAAACATCCAATATTCCGGTCAATGAAATTCTTTTTGGAACTGAAAATGATCAGGCTTGCTGGATACAGGGTTCATTTTTATACCGAAGCTTTGAAGGGAATCCTCAAAGTCCCTGGTACGAAAGAGGCTCTGCAATTTTTAAAGTAACCAGGAAATTTACCATTCCTGCAAACAGTCTGGAAATAGTGGTGGAAGACTGCATTGAAAATGTGAGTGAATCCGTCCAGATTCCTGACTGGGGTTATCACATTACGCTAAGGCCGGAGGAAGGTGCAAGATTACTGGTTCCGTCCAGGCACGTGGAAGAAAGGGGTGGAAATGCTTTACCCTCCGATATTGAAACCTGGCATAGGGCTGTAGACAGTTCCATTCGAACCGAAACAGGTATTGTTCATAAAGATCTGTTACACAGTCAGTCTGAATCGGGTAATGATTGTATCGTATCACTATTAGAATACCCCGATCGCACCGGATTGGCTGTTTCTGTGCCCCCGTCTCCCTATTTTCAGACCTGGTTTTGTAACGGGGGAAAAGGTTCGAAAGAGTTCACTGATAGGAAAGGGAACTCCATTCTCATGAAAAACTGGGACGGAATGGGACTTGAGATTGGCTCAAGTGCTCTGGATCACAACGGGAATATTGATAAAACTGTAAGCTATGAACCAGCTTTGAATCCCGGTGATTCCATAACAATCCCCTTCAGGATAAAATGGCTCGATGCGAAACATACAGAGAATCTCGCAATGGTCATTAATGACTTTAAAATAAGATAGACCTCATTCCAGGGACTCTAATACCAGTACCCAGTCGTTCCCCTCTTCCACATCACCTGGGGGATCGAAGGATTTTACCCCGCTGTTTTCAAACTCACCCAGGGCGCTTGTCTCCCCGGTCCGGGGATTAAACCAGTTTGCTTTCACGTTCGATCCTGCAATTTTTCCCATAGTTATCTCCATATCGCGCCCGTTGCAGGTGTAAACCAGGGCATAATCCCTGCCTTTTGTTGACACAATGTAATCGTATTTTTCTCCTTGTTCACCAGCGATTATTGACTGATCAGGTACCCGGTCAAAAAAGGATTTGGAAAGTATCAGGTTTTTCAAGTGAATCATCTCTTTTGCCCCCCCGTCATCAATGGCTTCATACCAGTAGTTTTTTACGCCATAGGAAGGTCTTTCATCTCCCGGCTTATTCATTTGCATTACAGCGTTGTTCCCATAGGTAAACCCAAAGCCTCCTGCAAAAACCGACCAGTAGGCATAGCGCCTAAGATCATTCTCATTCCAGTAGGGTTCAGCAGGATCATGCAGTCCCTGTGGAATTCCTTCGTACGAAGGCTCACCATCGATGGTTGGTTTCACAGGAACCAGACTGTAATCGTCCCGCACATATTTCCAGTTATCCTGTCCGTATCCCAATTCGGAATCATCCTGATCGTAGCGCCGGTGACCGGATTGAAACATATTAAAATCAAGCCAGGTTGCATTATGAAACCACATGGAGGACTTGGTTCTGCCGAAGGGATGAAAGGTGATCAGATGACGGGGTGCATGCTCCCTGATGCTTTCTCCGATGATATTCCAGATTGCGGTCGAATCGCTTCCCATGGTATCGCCCCCGTTCAACCAGATTATATTGGGTTTGGATGCATATCTTTTTGCCAGCCAGCTCGCGAAGTTTCCCGCCTGCTCACGGCTGACATTGCCGCCTCTTACATTTGATCCCCAAACAGGAACCAGCGCCATGTATATTCCTTTTTTCTCTGCGAGTGTGATGATATAATCCACATGGTCCCAGAAATCGTATTGCCCTGCATTTTCAAACGAATTTCCGGGAGTAACATTGGGTTGAGAAACATCACGATTCACCAGGGCCGAATCGCCATAGATGTTTGTGGCGCCTAATTGGTGCAGGACCATTACCTGAATCACGTTAAAACCCTTCTCGTTACGGTTTTCAAGGTAGGTTCCAGCTTCCTCCCTGTTCAGCTTTGAAAACAAGAGCCATCCGGTATCTCCCAACCAGAAAAAGGGCTCCCCGTTTTCATCCTGAAGGAATCGGTGGTTGTCAGAAATCTTTACAAGCGGCATGCCTGGCTGCGGCTCGTTACATGATACCATGACCTGGCTTAGCATGTACAGGAAAACCATTCCATAGCAAATTTTATTCATCGCTCTCTTTTATTCTGTGCATTTAATGTGAACTGTTTAAAAAATCCATAAAATGACGCATATTATTCATATAGGTCCGCGTTGAGATTCCCTTCAGCTCCTTTACCGCATAGAGATAAGATCCATTCTTACTGACAGATTCGAAATTAGGTTCCATGGTTCTGGCGATGTCGTGTACCGTGAATGCTTCAATCCATGCCCCGTTCTCATTCATGGATTGTATCAATTCAGCAATCTCCTGCTCATCTGGTATGCGATCTGGCCTTCCTCTTTCAAGCAGACCCTGGTACATCGTGTTCTCCATTCCAGGTTCAACATCTCTGATCTTTTCATATTGCTCCCTGTAAGACGACCTGCCCTGAACATCCACAAATGATGCTGAGCTATCGACCCTATATGCATATTTCATATATCCTTCAGCAGTAAACTCATTCTTGTAATCCTGTATAATCGGATAATTGCTTGCCGGATCATACCACCTGGCAAATTCAGGCCTGCCCTTGTCGTCTATACCGAGAACCGACGATTCTATCCAGTCAAGAGCCATGGGAATGGGGCGCAGGTACCTGCGATCGCCTGTGTAGAGAAACATTTTTTCCAGCTGTAATATGGTTGAGAGGGTGTAACGCACCTGGAAAGAAGCAGGTTCATGGGTCCGGCCTGCTGTGGGTTGCAAATCCATATCGAACTGATCCGTCCATCCTGCATGTCCCTCCGGACCCTGCGAAAGCATAAAGAAACCGGCACCCCTTTTCGCAGCCTCCAGGTATCTCTCATCACCCAGCAATTCATAAGCATCCAGCAATACATCAATGATGCTGTTCATGGCTCCATCATTCAGGGTATAATAAGATGTGTAGTCGGGAAGTCCGTCATGCACAAATTCATAACGCAGCGGGTAGCGCTGCGGCCATCCTCCATTGGGGTATTGGGAAATAATAATGAAATTCAACGCCTTTGTCATTGGTTCCAGGTAGGCAGGTTCAAAGGCAACTGAATATAAACGCATTAAATATCTGGTGGCTCCCTGGCTTACGTCATCATCGTAGGTGCAATTTCCGTAATAGTGACGGTATTCTTCCCAGCCGACAATGAATTGTGAAGCTGTATCCCTGTACCACCTCTCAAGGCCTTTCTTATCAAAATCGATGAAATAGTGCCACCCTCCCATCAGGTCCTGACCATAAATAAGTGCATTGGCAACTTTTTTTGCATAGCCCAGATACTCCTCATCCCCGGTGGCTTCATACATGTCCAGAAAGATGTGTCCCATGGCAGGAGTACCTGGTCCCTGCACCCAAATCTGAGACTTCCTTGCAGGAATCTCCCCAAAGACCTCGCTTAGGTCCTCCTTATAGTACCAGAGATAGCCACCATGGCACGAAACTTCATTCACCATGTATGCCGAAGCCTTTTTCATGGTGGCAAGTACATCCTCATCGCTAACCTTTCCGATATGCTGCCCTGATGCTACAATATGAATGATCACCAGGCCTAAAAGAATTGCTGTTTTCTTCACCATATATTTTTACTTCGTAATTCTGAACCAGTCCACATCAGCCCATCCGGTATCATTGGTCCATAAACTTCCCACGGCAAAAAGTCCAACTTTAGCCCCGATCCACTTGCCTGCCACTGCTTCAAATGTATCCCCGGTCCCGGTGAAATTCTTTCCATCCGTGCTGATACTGAAGGCACATTTCGCATTTTTCATTACCTGCACCCTCATATAGAGCTCTTTGGATTGTATGGGTACAGGTGGATCTCTTAGATTTTCGCCTCCCTGATCTGCTTCAGGATTTCGTATGACCGTATAAAAAATCTGTCCCTCTGATTGTTCGATGCTTATAGCCGAATAACTCATTCCCATGATGATCAGTCCCATTCTGTCCCCGTCCTGCATGGGCTGAAACCGAACCTTTGCTGTGGCTGTAAATTCAGGTGCAGGGAATTTCTGGAGATAGAGGTGTGGAATCTCCCAAAAATTTGGATCCGCGCTGCCGTTGTACTGGCAATAAAGCCTCATGAATCCCTCATTTCCTGCCAGGAACATCCATTCAGGTTCCGGATTGGCCTGCCACTGCCATTGCAGACCGGGCAAGGGTGAATTAAATTCGTCAGAAGTTTGCATCTGAAGCAGCGGACCACTGTACCCGGTGTTTGGTTTTCGGTGCACTTTCACCGGTTCACCGATCCCGTCACCATCCGGATCGGAACCGATCACAGGCCAATCCTTTTTCCATTCCATGGGCTGCAAATGTAAAATCCGGCCATATGCATTACAATCCTGAAAATGATAAAACCAGGATGTACCATTCTCAAGCTCAATCCAGGCTCCCTGATGTGGTCCGTTGATACCTGTTTTACCCTCATGGAGTACTACCCGATCCTCATAGGGCCCGTAAATTTGGGATGACCTTAACACCGTTTGCCAACCGTACTGCACTCCGCCTCCCGGAGCAAAGATGTAATAAAACCCGTTTCGCTTATAAAACTTGGGACCCTCGATGGTGGGATGGGAAGCATGGCCATCGAAAACCATGACACCATCATCCAGCAAGGTTTTTCCATCCTGCGTCATGCGGTGCGCTACCAGTATACTTTTTCTTCCGGAACGGCTTCCGGCAAAGGCATGAACCAGGTATGCATTTCCATCGTCGTCCCAGAGCGGGCATGGGTCGATCCAACCTTTGGCCGGCCTGAGCAGGTGAGGCTCACTCCATGATCCCAGCGGATCAGAGGTTTTAGACATGTATATCCCAAAATCCGGATCACCGTAATAAACATAAAACTCCCCTTTGTGGTGGCGAATGGAGGGAGCCCATGCACCATTTCCATGCTGCACGATACTAAAAACAGAATCCGGAATCTGTTTCTTAAAAACATGATTGATGATCTGCCAGTTTACCATGTCTTTTGAATGTAAAACCGGGATTCCAGGCACACAATTGAAACTGGATGAGACCATGAAAAAATCTGCACCAACCCGAACCACATCAGGATCAGAGTAGTCGGCATAAAGGATGGGGTTACGGTAGGTTCCGTCACCTCCATCAGCCATCCATACGCCTGCTGCCGTATCTGTCGCCTGTCCGCACAGTTGAACCGTATCAGAGAGCATAAAAGCAACCGTTAAAAAGACAGGCGTGAAAAATCGTGACAGCCCTGTGAAAACTCTGGTCATGGTAAACTGCTTATCAGAATGTTAAAAGAGAATAACAAGAAGCGTAAAGATGAAACTTAGTCCCAGCAAAATCAAAAGGACTAAAATAAAATTCATGGTTCGAATTTGTCTGGAGGATCTCACCTATACGCCGGGTTAATATTAAACCTAAAAACGAATACTCCAAACTTAGCCTAATCCTGCCCTGATGCAGGTATTCTATCGTCCCAATAAACATATACGAAATTCCCAATGAGACAAGGCAAGGCTAAGCCATTGCTTCCATCAGAGGACCCGGTTTCTGTAATAATTCCTTTTATCGGTTTAATCCTCATTGATCAATTGTCATATATGTTATATTTACGTATGGAGAGAATGACCATGAGGCTCCGAACAAACAGAAATGGCAGGTGTTTGATCCGAAGGATAATTTTTACGATCCAGATGATCATGGTTGCCCTGATTTCCCTATATGGACAACCCGATTTAAGGTTTGAAAATTATTACATTGAAGATGGACTCCCCCATAGCAGAACCAGCACTATTTTTCAGGATAGAACTGGATGGATCTGGATCGGAACTGCTGCCGGCCTTTCCAGATTTGACGGCACTTCGTTTAAAACATTTCCGCTGGGCAACCCTTCAGATGAAGGGTCTTCCTCCCATATATACTGTATCTGGGAGGATTCCGACTCCATGCTATGGATCGGTACCGAAAATTCCGGGTTGGTTCTATACGACCGGAGTATGGACCGGTTTAGATCTTTTATGCACAACGATTCGAGCAGCAACTGCATAAGTAGTAACATTGTCTATTCCATCACCTCCGATTCTTCCGGAATTATGTGGATAGGCACTGCCGGTGGGTTAAACCGTTTTGATCCTGACAGGAATTCATTTCAATGGATTCAGCAAAACAGCAGCATCACTCCAACCCTATCGAGTAATACGGTTCAGAAAGTATTCATTGACAGAGACAGCAGGTTATGGTTGGGAACCGACAGGGGTTTGGATTATATGAACCTGAATTCAAATCAAATCACAAATTGTGCACTGGATACAGAAAGGGAATCTGCTCCGGAGTTTAGCAACAGAATTGAAGATATCTGTCAGGATGAGAGAGGCAACATCCTGGTGGCGACTTATTACAAAGGATTAATGATCATTGATCCATCCTTGAAAAGGACGACAAATATCATTCCCGATCCAGATTATTCTCGGAGTTACTTAATCAGATCCGTTTTCCCGGATCAGAACGGAAATTTGTGGTTAGGTACCCGGGGCGGGATCTATGTTCTTGACCATGGCTACAAAGTGATCGCTCACCATGTTAATTCTCTTCAGGACCCAACGAGTCTGGGTCATAATTCTGTACATGATATTTTTAAAGACAATGCAGGCAACATCTGGATTGCCCACCGCAGCGGTGTGAGTAATGCCAACCTTGGAAACATGGCTTTTAAGCATTACAGGGCCGGTGCCGGAGATAGCCGCTATTTAAACGATCCGGAAGTATATGCAATATGTCAAAGCAAGGATGGAAAAATCTGGATGGGAACCGAATCCGGAGGAGTGAACATCCTTGACATAAACAGCAGCCGGTTCACCTATCTGACCCATGATGAGTACAATGGGAATACCCTCTGTTCCAATTGTGTTAAAGCAATTATTCAGGACAATCTGGGTAATTTCTGGATTGGAACATTTCTGGCAGGTTTGGATTATTACAATGTGAAACAGAAAAGGTTTGTTCATTATAAAAATGATCCTGATGATGAGAACAGCCTGATCAATAATACTGTTTGGGCCTTGCATAAAGATCAGAATGGAAACATCTGGGTCGGCACCGATGGAGGCCTGGATCGGTTCGATCCAGAAAACAGACAATTTATTCACTACAGGATTGGCCATTTAAGCCTTCCTGTGTATACCATATATGAAGACAAAGCAGGTAATCTTTTTTTTGGTTCCAGTTATGGGGGTCTTACCGTAATGAAACCCGATTCAAAGCTGACTGAGTTTGATATCCCAGCCAGGGTTATTTTTGAGGACAGCCAGGGCAGGGTTTGGATCGGATCAGAAAGTAACAACGGCCTTACACAATTTGACATTCTGAAGGGTATTGTAAAATCCTATAAAAATGCGGATGGATTACCCTCAAACCAGGTATTTGGAATCCTGGAGGATGATCACACAAAGTTATGGTTAAGTACGGGCCAGGGATTGTCCAGATTTGATCCTGAAACGGAAGAATTCAAGACCTATAAAGCAGAGGATGGCATCCAGGGGGACAGGTTCTATTATGGTTCATACTGCAAGTGTAATTCAGGAGAATTGTTTTTTGGCGGACAGAATGGATTAACCAGATTTGATCCTGATCAACTTTCGGAGAATCAGCGTATCCCTCCTGTTGTAATTACGGACTTCAAGATATTCAATAAGCAGGTGCCCATTGGTGCCGAATTCGAAGGTAAAGTGATTCTGGAAAAGAGTATCAGTGAATTGAATGAAATTGTGGTGAATCATGATCAGGCTGTACTGACTTTTGACTACGTGGCCCTGAATTATGTAAATAGCTTAAAAAATGAATATGCCCACATACTGGAAGGATTTGAAAAAGAATGGAATTATGATGGATCGAACCGATCAGCTACCTACACCAACCTTGATCCGGGCAGCTATGTTTTCAGAGTCAAAGGTTCAAACAATAATGGTATATGGAATGAGACCGGAACTTCACTTAAAATTATAGTCACCCCTCCGTTTTCTCAAACCTTGTTTTTCAAGTTTCTTATTTTGTTGCTGATCTGCTTCATTGCATATTTAATTGTGTTTTTTTTCCTTAAGAGAGAAAAACTGAAAAATCAGCTGGTGCTTGAAAGGGTAAGATCCAAAGAACTGCACAAGATCGATACAATGAAGTTTCAGTTCTTTACAAATATTTCACATGAAATTCGAACTCCCATATCTCTTATAATCAGCCCATTAACACGTATCAGGAACTCTTCGTTATCCAAGGAACAAATACTGAAAGACATTGAGCTTGTTCACCGGAATGCATTGCGATTGGGAAAACTGGTGGATCAATTGCTGGATTACAGAAAACTTGAAGCAGGCAAACTTAAACTGGAGCTTTCCAAGGGTAATATTGCAGCATTTCTGGAAAACATTCTTGAATTGTTTAAAGAGATGTCGGCCGATAAGCAGGTCGAATTGAAGTTTTTTTCCACCCTGGATCAAATTCAAATCTATTTCGACCCTGATAAGATAGAAAAAGTGATGTTCAATCTTCTTTCAAACTCTTTTAAGCATACCCCGGCTGGAGGAACAATCAGTGTAAGTGTTTCATTATCTCTACAAATGAACGAGGATCCGGAGAATGATAAGCCCGGCAGATCGAGTGAATATGTTCAAATCGTTGTCCGGGATACGGGTAGCGGAATAGAGGAAGGCAAAAGAGAACAAATATTTGAAAGATTCTACCAGGGAAAGGCTTCTGAAAACAGTTCAGGTTATGGATCAGGGATCGGGCTTTCGCTCTCAAAAGAGCTGATTAAAATTCATAATGGAAGGATATTGCTTAAGAGCCAGGTTGGAATCGGGACTGAAATTTCCGTACTTTTTCCTGTAATCAAAAGTGATCCGAATAAAAAAGAGCTGCCGGATGCT
>JAWOHR010000115.1:0-13714 GCA_046485075.1 Bacteroidales bacterium | reverse complement strand
ACCCGACTCGATCCAGGCGCCGACACGTTTACGTGCGTTCATGTCTTCTCTACTGCCTTGAAAGGCCCCCCGAAGGGACTCCGGCGGCGATGAGGTTGACACCGGCCTTCCCTGCCCCCGGCCCGGCCGCCGGGCGTTGAAGTCCCCCGGGCCCGGCCTAATGCTCCTGTTCGAGGCTGCGGATTATCGGTCCTCCCCGGCCAAAATCAGCGAGGGCCAGAGACGGTTTTCGGCTCCTCCGGCCTCACCGAGGGTTCGGAAAGATGTTCGAAGGTCCTGGCGCTGATTGCATGGGGGGTGTCTGGCGAGACGCTGCCGGCACCAAAATCCTCAATCTTTGATCTCAGTGAACCTTCCTGCAATGGTGTCTGCTTATTGAACAACGGTACAATAAGGTTGGAATAGAACATATTCATAAAAACCGAAAAAAGAGTAACCACACCAAGCACAATAAGCCAGAACATCGGACCGGTCAGCATATAGATCCAGGTGATCAGTGCCAGCAATCCGCCTCCGATAACCCCACCGAGAATCCATCCTTTCAACTTATCCAGGACAAATGTCTTAATGGTGGTCCGGTTAAAACCATACCTCTCTTCAATCACAAATGTGCTGTAGAGGGCAAACGGGATGGTCAGAATATCTCCCGTTAAAGCGAGAATGCCAAAAAATATTAATACAAATAGGATATAATTGGAGATGAGCAAGGAGAGCCATCGGTCCAGCCACCCGAAACCACCCAGGAAAAACAAAATCCCCATAAACAGCAGGCTCAGTGTACTGGTTATAAGTGAAAACTTTGTATTGTCTCTCTTGTAAAGCTGGCTTCTGCGGTACTCCTGGTCATCGAAGATTCCCTTCAATTCTTCGGGTAGCTCAGGGAGGGTATATTTAAGATTCAGCCGGTTCAGCCACTGCTCAAGCAGGTACCCGAACAAGAGTACACCGATCATCACCCAAAAAATTGTATTATACATTATCATCTCCATCATTATTTATACTTTAGCAATTCGCAATGAGCACTACCTCACCTGTTTAAATAACTCGCCCCGGTTCAGGATCCTTGTATCAATCTCCTCTTTATACGACCTGATCAGATCAAGGGTGTCAAGTTTTAATGCCTCATCGACCAGGCGGCTGGCTGAATCCAACTGGTCCTCGAGTTCATAAAAAACAGCCATGTTGTATAGTGCTTTTGCTGCAGAAGTTTGATCCTTTGACTCACTCAATGCCTCCCAGATTTCGTAGGCCTGGTCCCAGTTGCCCTGGTTGGTAAGTTTTGAAGCGTGTCTTAATTCTTCCTCTTTACCCTTGTATAGGTTTCTCGACGTCCGGTTCCAGACCGGAACCAGGTACCTACCGTAACTCATGCCACTTTTATAGAAAGATTCAATAAGCATCTGAGCAGTGGAAAAACGCCTGATCACCTCACCATCCTGGATTTCGGTAAAGTAGAGCGTATCCACCATGGTATAGCTGTCAAAGGGTTTTGGACTCCCCGGCAGGTAGATATTCCATTTTATGATATTGGAGATCTGATAATACTTGGTTGCAGTGAAATAGGAATCCGAAAAAGATTGAACATGTTCCTGATAATCCATGGAATAGGACTCCAGGCCAAGGATGGCATCTCCCCCATTCTCCCTGCAGATTTCATCCACCTCGCGTTTTGTAAGTACCAGATCCTCAAGCATCCTGTTATCCTCTCTCCTATCATCCACCCAGATGGGCTGATGAAACCTCTCTATGGGAGATTCTCTGAAAACATTCAGCAATCCCCTCTGAATGCTCTTCACAATCAGGGTGTCGAGGATCACCAGGTGCTCTTTTTCCAATCCTTCTACATCCTTGGGTTCGAAAGCATCCAGGGTAATCGGAGCCCTGTTCAGTACGATGATCTGACTTATCTCCGCCGGAAGAGTTACAGTTGCAGGTTCAAGCACCTCAAATTCAACCATATTGTATATCCCGGCACAGCCGTGTAACAGCAATCCCAGTCCTGCACCTATAAGATATGCCCTCAATGTGAAAAAGCAGGTTAAACGCTCATACCACCACAAACCTGCAGGGTCTGTCCAGTCATATAAGAGGAGAGTTCAGATGCAAGGAAAATGGATACATTCGCCACATCTTCAGGTAGTCCTCCTCTTTTCAACGGAATGCTTTTGATCCATTCTTCCTTAACGTTTTCGGGAAGTTTCCCGGTCATATCGGTAATGATGAACCCGGGAGCGATGGCGTTACAACGAACGTTCCTTGAACCCAGTTCCTTGGCAACAGATTTTGTAAATCCCAGAATTCCTGCTTTTGAAGCCGAATAGTTTGCCTGACCGGCATTCCCGTTAACGCCTACCACCGAACTCATATTGATGATAGACCCGGTTCTGGCTTTGAGCATATACCTCTGAACAGCTTTGGTGAAATTGAATACCGATTTCAGGTTAACCCTGATCACCAGATCCCACATCTCTTCATCCATTCTCATGAGCAAGGTATCACGTGTAATACCTGCATTATTCACCAGTATATCAATCTTACCGAAATCTTCCACTACCTGGTCAGCCACCTGGTGAGCCTGTTCGTAATTACTTGCATCGCTAACATAACCCTTACCCTTTATTCCCATTTTGGAAAGTTCTCTTTCAAGCGATTCCATATTCTCATCTCTGCTCAGATCGGTAAAAGCCACACTGGCTCCCTCTTCAGCAAATTTCAGGGCGATCATCCGGCCTATTCCCCTGGCAGCACCTGTAACAATTGCAACTTTTCCTTTCAGTAAGTCCATAGATTTTTATTTAGAATGTTTTTAAAAGTTCAGCCATCTTTTTTCCAATCTCAGCAGGTGAAACCACCACTGTAATCCCGCACTCTTCCATAATCTTCATCTTGGCTTCAGCAGTATCGGACTTCCCTCCAATAATAGCCCCGGCATGCCCCATTCGTCTTCCTTTGGGTGCAGTCTGACCGGCAATAAAGCCAACCACAGGTTTGGTTCCGTGCTCTTTGATCCATACTGCGGCTTCAGATTCCATGCTTCCTCCGATCTCTCCGATCATGATAATTCCCTTTGTCTGCTCGTCCTCCATCAGAAGCTGAACAGCATCCCTGGTTGTGGTTCCAATAATGGGATCTCCTCCGATACCGATACAGGTCGACTGTCCCAGACCTGTTTTGGTGACCTGGTCCACTGCTTCATAAGTGAGTGTCCCCGACCTGGATACAATGCCAATGACACCCTCCTGATGAATGAACCCGGGCATGATGCCCACCTTGGCCTGACCTGGAGTAATAATTCCAGGGCAGTTTGGCCCGATAAGCCTGGTATCCCGGTGAGAAAGGTATTCCTTCACCCTGATCATATCCGAAGTAGGAATTCCTTCGGTGATGCAAACCACCAGTCGTATACCTGCATCAGCAGCCTCCATAATGGCATCGGCTGCAAAGGCAGGGGGGACAAAGATCACAGAAGTATCAGCCCCTGCTTTCTCAACTGCCTCATGGACTGTATTAAATACTGGTTTGCCAAGATGTTCCTGGCCGCCTTTCCCGGGGGTAACCCCCCCCACTACATTGGTTCCGTATTCCAGCATCTGAGTTGCATGAAAGGTCCCTTCACTACCTGTAAATCCCTGCACAATTACTCTGGAATGCTTATCTAATAATACGCTCATATGGATGGCTCTTGGGGTTTTTAAATTCCCTCAAAAGTAAAATAAAGTAGTTGAATACAAAACAAAATATCTTTACTTTTAGGTGTGGAAGCAATCCTCTATATCGGCATATCTCAAACCCTGGTCGCAGGAATCCTGATCGCATTGAAAAAGCCGCGGATGATGGCCAACCAGATCCTGGCCGCATGGTTGCTTCTTATCTGCGCTGAAATGGTCATTGTTCTGTTCAACGAATCCTTGCTGGATCTCTACACCATCAGAATCCTTCCTTATACCTATGGTCCTCTCTTGTTGCTGTATGCCCGCTTCATGACAAGCGAAAAACCCTCTTTTAATCCAAGGTACCTGTGGCATTTTTCGCCATTCTTCCTGTTCCTGATCGCTTCCCTGGTTTTTATAGATGAGCCGGTGATGAACGGAACACACGGGTTCCTGGTCCGCGATCGCTTCATATCCTTCAGGATTGTTTATGCAATTACTTTTTTCGTATCCATATCTGCCTACTCGGTGGCCACGTTTATTGAGATCAGAGGTCACCAAAGGAGGCTAAAGGAAATGGTCAGCTACTCATCAGGGAAGATTACACTGCAATGGCTTAAGGGGCTCTCCATCACCTTTTATACAGGATACGTAGTTATGTTTATATTTGGTGGTGTGGATATAATGGTTGGTTTTATGCCATTTGATCCCTATGAGACTTCATTTATCGGGCTTACAATCCTTACTTTTCTCTTTACCATTTTTGGATTCCAACAACCCAGCATTTTTGAAGAGGTGGTCAAAGTACATGATCCTAAAATTATACATGATTCGCAAGAGCTCGAACAGAAGAAATATGCCCGTTCCGGTCTGAAAAAGAAGGATATAGCAAGATATATCAAAATGCTGGAGGATCACATGGAAAAGGAGAAACCTTACAAAGACAGGGAGCTGACCATTTTCGATCTGTCGGAACAATTAAAAATTCCCCGGCATTTCCTCTCAGAAGTCATCAATGAACACCTCGGAAAAAATTTTTATACCCTTATAAATGAATACAGGATTGAGGAGGTGAAAAAACGTATCATCGACCCTTCCTACAAACATCTGACGATTCTTGCCATCGCGTTCGATGCCGGGTTTAACAGCAAATCCAGTTTTAATACCATCTTCAAACAAAGGACAGGTCAGACCCCCAGTGAATATCTGCACTCGGTTACCGCCACAAATTCCTAAAAGACTTGCCCAGGACAGACCTGTAAACAGGGAGGTAAAATTTATAGTGCGGGGGATACTTCAAAAAGAGTTCAAAGAAGTTGAATTTTCGAATCACCGTTTTTTGCTGGCTGAAAGCGTCAAACCCGGTCTTGCCATGGTAACTCCCCATCCCCGATTCCCCTACTCCCCCAAATGGGGTATCCATGTTGACAAATTGCAGGATCACATCGTTGATCATGGCTCCGCCCGATGGAATATCCCTTGCCAGTTTTTTTGCTTTCCTCACATCACCCGTAAAGATATAGAGCATCAGAGGTGATGGTTGCTGCTTAAGGGTTTGAACCAATTCTTCAAGATCAGTATAGGTTAGAAGGGCCATTACCGGACCGAAAATCTCCTCCTGCATGATGGCATCCCCGGGCTGAACCCCTGCCATAACCGTTGGGGCAATATAAAGATCCTCTGGATCAGTATCCCCCCCGGCCACAACCTTTTCCGGTTCAATCAGAGCATTAATCCTCGCAAAATGCTTCTCATTGACGATCCTGGGAAGTGACGGGCTCTGCCGGGGATCCTCCCCGAATATTTTTGGGATGTTCTTTCTTATCCGGTCAATCAGTTCTTCGCTGATTGATTCATGAACATAGATCTGGTCTGGCGATACACATGCCATTCCATTGTTGTGAAATTTCCCCCAGGTAACCCTTTTAGCAGCAAGCCTGAGGTTGCATCCTGGCATGATAATAACAGGATTCTTTCCCCCCAGTTCCAGAGTTACAGGTGTAAGATGCTCTGCTGCGGCTTTCATCACAATCCTGCCTACCTCGGTACTTCCGGTAAAAAAAATCTTATCAAACTTTTGGGTGAGCAATTCGGTAGTCTCCCTAACCCCACCCTCCTGCACATAAAACAGCTCCCTGGGGAAATTATCATTAATAATGGTGGCCAGTGCTCCTGAAGAGTTTGCAGTGATCTCACTGGGTTTTAAAACCACCGTATTTCCGGCAGCCAATGCCGAGATAGCCGGAACCAGTGAGAGCATGTAGGGATAATTCCAGGGGCAAATCACCAGGGTAACTCCCAGGGGAACCCGAAGGGTCCGGCTTGCTCCAGGAAAATTCACAAGGTTCGTCCTGGCATATCTGGGTGCAGCCCACCTGTTTAATTTACGAAGGGCGTGGTTGATCTCACCATAAGGCAGGCTTAACTCATTCTCAATGGTCAGCATGAAAGACTTCTTGAAGTCCCTGTAAATGGCATCTGCAAGCATTTGCTCATTGTCCAGCAGCAGGTGGTAGAGTTTTCGTAGTGTTTCCTTCCTGGCTTTCAGAGGCTTTGTATGGCCCTCAAGGAAGTATCGGCGTTGGGATTCGATCAGTTCATTCATCACATAAAAGTAATCATTATTGATCCTGTTGGTTCAATCCAACAAGTCTGAACCTATTCTTTCATTTCAATAGGTCCAGTCCGAGTGAAACGGTCGATATTTGTAATTCCTCAATCTACCTTTGAAGAAAATGGAGATGAGGAAAGTGGCGAGAGTCTTATTTATATTGTTGTTATCCTCCTGGATGACTTCCCCCGTCACTTCACAAGGCCTGTTTGAATCCTCCCAATCCGGGAATTACGAGACATTAGTTAGCAGCAAACTCTCCCTGGGAGGATTCATACGGTCTGTGATCTATACCGCACAATTTCCGGAAACCGATAAATATTACCTTCAGAGTGCTTATGGACAGGTAGGTTTGCAGCTGGATGCAAAAGCAGGGGAATGGGCCTCGGCCAAAGCTGATATCAGGTTCAGGTACGGAACAGAATTCCAGCAACCTGTCTCGCAGGCGGAAATTCGCGAAGCTTATGTTGATATTTGGAAGGGCCCCTTATCGCTTAAGTTCGGGAAGATGATCACTCCCTGGGGAAAAGGAACCTTTTTCAACCCGGTTGACAAACTTACTCCCCTTGATCCAACCGTAAGATCACCTGTAGAGGATGATATGAAGCTTGGGTTTTGGGGTATTCAGGGAGGTTTAAACATGGGCCGTTTTATGAAACTGACAGCCACATGGAAACCCCTGTTCCAACCCAGTGTGCTTCTGATCGATCCGGTTCCCATGCCAGCCTACGTGACCTTTCTTGATCCGGACTATCCTGGCGTTGAATTGAACCAGGGAAGTTACGGTATAAACTACAACCTCTTTACCAGCCTCATGGACTTTTCCCTTTATTGGTATGATGGTTATAGCAACTGGCCGGGGATCGGGTATGACTCCTTTATTTTGGATTCTCTGACCATGGATCCGGCAGCCCTGAACCTGTTCGAGAAGGCTTACAAAATCAGGATGGCTGGTGCAGACTTCTCCATTCCGGCAGGATCATGGATTTTCAGAGCCGAGGGTGCCTGGCAGCATACCGTTGAATCACCAGGAAGTGCCGGGTACCTTCCGTTTCATGAAATTTCATACACAGCAGAGATTGAAAAAAGTGGAAATCATTTCAACATACTGGCAGGATACCTGGGCAAATATATTATTGATTATACGGCCCCTTTGGCCGAACCATCGCTCCTGGCTGGCCAGGAACAGATTTTTCAGCTGATGCAGATGGGGGTTACACCTACAGGCGAGGCAATCGACGGGATGATCAGGGAACAGATCGGGGCATTCAACCGCCTCTATAATTATCAGATGGAGGAGTTTTACAATACCCTCTTCCTGGCTATAAAACTGTTCCTGTGGCATGACCAGATCGAATTAACAATACCTGTGATCAGTTACCTCACAACGGATGAATGGGTCTTTCAGCCCGGAATCACTTTTAAGCCACTGGACGGACTCAATATTTCGGCGGGATATGGCGTGTTGTACGGACCAGAAGAATCACTGCTGGACCTGGTAGGGCCAACGCTGAATGCCGGATACCTCTCCATAAAATTAACATTTTAAAGATCAGATCATGAACAGTAAAATTATTAAATACCGCTGGTGGATCATAAGCCTTTCCGTGGTGATTACAATCGGATTCGCCACCATTCTTTTTAAACTGGAAATAGATCCCGAACTGAAAAACTATTTTCCCAAGAGCATGACCTCGATGTTAAATACGGAGCGGATTGAGAAGGTGTTTGGCAACCAGGACCTGGTAATGGTCATATTCGAAACCGATGATGTGCTGGGCGAGGAGACTTTGAAAAGGGTGAAATTGGTTGAAAAGGAGTTTGGACGGGTGGAGGGGGTCCGTCATACTTCATCCTTGTTCGGATCAAACCACATCTATGGAGAAGACGGGGTTATGTATGTGGAACCCACTGTTCTGCGAATTCCCCGGAACGAACAGCAAAGGGAAGAATTGAGGGAACTGATCAGGGAGAATAACATGGTTTACGAAGTAATGGTTTCAGAAGATTTTGAAGCCACATCGGTAGTACTGACCCTTGAGAAAGATGCTGTTGAAGAAGCTGTTTTTGCAGACATCCACTCCATTTTGGAGGCTAATCCGGGAGTTGAGAAAATCTATTTCGGTGGCCTCCCCTACCTGCGTCAGGCCATAGATCATGATATTAAAAGAGATGGACTCATCCTTATCCCAATTGCATTGATCCTGATGCTGGTATTTCTCTACCTGGTCTTCAGGGAGTGGAGGGGTGTATGGCTGCCCTTTTTGGTGGTTGTGATGTCGGCCCTCCTGGGGTTATCACTGCTCCCCATCCTGGGATGGAAATTCTACATCATTACACTCCTGGTACCCATTCTTTTAATTGCGGTGGCCAACGATTACGGGATCCATATGATCGCCCGGTACCAGGAGATGGACAGAGAGGGAAACGGGGCCTCCATGCCGGAGATGTCAGCTAAAATTATCCACTCCCTCTGGAAACCAATTTTGCTTACTGGAATTACCACCATCGCAGGTGTCTCTGCCCTTTGGGCGCACACCATGATTCCTGCGAGACAAATGGCCCTGGTTGCGGGCGTGGGGATCCTGTTTGCGATTTTCTTCAGCCTGGTGCTGTTACCCGCCCTGCTCTCCCTTCTCAAACCACACAAAATCAAACCTTCGATCCGGGAACGAAAAAGAAACCATAACCCGAACCTGCTGAACAGGTTTGCCTTCTTCGTGGTCCGGCGCAACCGTATTATTCCATATGTAGCCTTAGGGATTACGCTCTTCTTCTCTGCAGGAATTTTCTTTATAAAAGTAGATTCCAATGAGGAGAACTTCTTCCCCGAAAAGCATGAAGTTAAACAGGCTGCAAAAATCATCAACAGCAAGTTTGGAGGATCAGAGAGCATTTCTGTGATGTTCGAGGGAGATATGCTCGATCCGGCCATCCTGAACCGGATGGAAAGATACAGGGAAGATTTGGAAAAGATTGAGGCAATCGATCTGACCATCTCCTTTTCCGCAGTGATCAGGGAGATCAGCAAAGCACTGAACGATCCTGAGGAACCTCTCTATGACAGGATTCCTCCCTCAAGGGAAGCAGTGGCCCAATATATGGAACTTTATAACATGAATGGCGATCCGGAGGAGCTGGAGCAGCTGGTTGATTTCAACTATGAGCATGCCCACATGTTGATCCGTATTAACGATGCCAACAATGAGACGGTAACAGGGATCATTGAAACCCTCGAAAAATACAAGGCTGTTGATCCTTCCATCACGGCCATCGGAGGCAACGGTTACATACGGTCTGAACTGGCCAATATCGTACTTAAAGGTACATATCGCTCACTTGGTATTGCCTTGGCGTTGATCATTATTTTGGTTTCATTCATTTTCCGATCCGTTTGGGCGGGTCTCCTCGGAATCATACCCCTGACCGTATCCATTCTGGTACTCTTCGGCCTGATGGGACTTACCGGGATCAAACTCGATGTGGCCACGGCCCTGCTCTCATCGGTGATGATCGGTGTAGGTGTTGACTACACCATCCACTTCCTTTGGCGCTACAAGGAGGAAAGGCAAAAAAATCTTTTGCCAAAAGAGGCCGCACTGATGACCATTAACACCACCGGAAGGGGTATTATCTTCAATGCCCTGTCTGTAATCATCGGTTTCGTGGTCCTGACTATCTCCTCCTTCAGCCCCATTCGCTTTTTTGGGGTACTTGTAGTGGTTTCCATTTTCAGTTGTCTGGCTGGTGCCCTATTTATAATTCCCGCACTGATCATCAGGTTCAGGTTTAAATTTCTTGAACCGAAACGAACCGAAGATTTCGAGGGGATCGTCTATAAAGAAAAGAGTAAACAGATCAGGGTGCTTAGAAGGATTGCCATGGTATTTTTACTGGCCATGCTGACCCTGGTCAGTACCAGTGCCCAGGATGCCAAAACGATTATCAAAAGGAGTAACGATGTGATGAAGGTTAGCTCATTTGAGGCCATATCAACCCTGACCATCACTGACTCCAAAGGAAATCAGAGGATCAGGGAAAATACGATGGCTTCCATGTCTTTGCCCGACGGCACAGAAAAGAGAATCATCAAGTTTCTCTCACCGGCCGACGTGAAGGGAACCGGAATATTGATCTTCGACTATCCGGAGAAATCCGATGATATGTGGATTTACCTGCCTGCCCTGAGAAAAACAAGAAGGATTGTCAGCAACGAAAAAAGCAAAAGCTTCATGGGAAGCGAATTCTCCAATGCCAATATGACCGCTCCGGGACTGGAAGATTTTACTTACGCCATTACAGGGGAAGAGGAACTGGAGGGAAAGCTATGCAATAAGATCGAATCGACTCCTGTTTCCACTGAAATGGAGGATCAGTACGGTTATTCCAAATCAATATCCTGGATTGATAAAAATAGCTATCTTGTATACCAGATAGACTATTTTGATTTTGATAACGAATTGTTCAAGACCATCTCTAATAAGGAGTTTAAAAAAATGGAGGATGAGATTGGATCATACATGGTTACCAATATGATTGCCCTGAACCACAGTAATAAACGTAGTTCGGAGATGGTCATGAAGCAGGTTGAGGTAACTGCAACAGATGCATCCTATTTTACTGTAGCCTATCTGGAAAAGTAATGAGAAAAATATTGTTGATAGCATCTATTCTGACCTTACTTGGTACACCGGAGCTCAGTTCCCAGGTTAGCCCGGCAGCCACCCTTGAGATAACCTTCAAAGGATTAAGGAATAATAAAGGTATCGTTGCCATTGGCCTGTATAAAGATCCGAGGGGGTGGCATAAAAATCCGGATTTAGAGCCCAACTGGAGCAAGGAGAATATAAAAGATAGCTGCCTGACTGTGAAGTATGAAAACCTTCCATTCGGGACCTATGCGATTACGATGATGGATGATGAGGACGCCAACCTTAAAATGGATAAATTTATGGGACTGCCACGGGAAGGATTCGGTTTTTCCCGAAATCCGAAGGTTGGCATCACCGCACCCAAATTTGAAGAGTGTTCCTTTGTGGTTGATAAACCCCATCATGAAATTACCATTAAAGTGATTTATAAGTTGAAAGGCACATGAGGTGGGATTGAACCATGGAATACCCATCAACCATATGTGCTCCGGCCACCCATGGAATTGGCGCAATTGCTGTGATCAGGGTCAGTGGTTCAGAAAGTTTTCCCATAGTGGAAAAGCTCTTTCATCCTGCAACTTCCGGAAAAATTTTATCCCTTCAGTCCCCTAATACCATTCACCTGGGCACCATCCAGGATGGAGAAAAGGTTGTGGATGAAGTACTGGTAAGCCTCTTCAGGTCGCCCCACTCCTATACAGGAGAGGATTCCATTGAGATCTCATGCCACGGTTCAATCTATATCCAGCAAAAGATTCTTGAACTGCTGGTGGCCAGGGGAGCCAGGCCGGCCAGGCCGGGTGAGTTCACCCAGAGGGCGTTCTTAAACGGAAAGCTCGACCTGTCCCAGGCTGAAGCAGTGGCGGACCTGATTGCGGCCGAATCGGAAGGAGCCCACCGGGTTGCCCTGCAACAGCTTAGGGGGGGATTCTCTGATAAGCTGAAGTCGTTGCGGGACCGGCTGCTTCACTTTATCTCCATGATCGAACTCGAGTTGGACTTCAGCGAAGAGGAGGTTGAATTTGCTGACCGGAAAGAGCTGATCAGGCTGGTAGAGGAAATTGCCTCATTAATTACGGAGTTGCTCAGCTCTTTCCGATTGGGGAATGTCTTAAAAAATGGTGTCCCGGTGGCCATCATCGGTCGGCCCAACGTGGGGAAATCCACCCTGCTGAATGCCATCCTGGATGAAGAACGAGCCATAGTCAGCGACATAGAAGGCACCACCAGGGATGCCATCGAAGACACCATCAACCTGGATGGAATCAAATTCCGTTTTATCGATACCGCCGGTATCCGGGAAACGGCAGAACCAATAGAGAATCTGGGCATACGAAAAACCTATCAGAAAATCGAACAGGCTTCCATTGTTCTGTTGCTCACCGAAGCCAGTGATGATCCGGAAATCATTCAACAATCGTTGCAGGCAATCCGTAAACAGGTCACCGGCGGGGAAAAGAATGTGGTTTTGGTAGTCAATAAATCTGACCGGATCCCACAGAAGCGGATGAAGGAACTGGAAAATAGGATTTTATTGCAAAAGAATGAGCATATCATCTCCATTTCAGCCGAACAAAGGGAAAACATCCCGGGATTAACAAGCCTTCTGCTGGATATTGTCAATATCGGCAGCATCAAACATCAGGATGTGGTCATCTCCAACATCAGACACTTCAACGCCCTGAAATCAGCAGCCGAAAGCCTCACAAGGGTATCTGAGGGGCTCTCCTCTGCCCTTCCCTCCGACCTGCTGGCACAGGACATTCGTGAAGCCCTCCACTATCTGGGGGAGATCACAGGCGAAGTCACTACCGACGAGATCCTCGGCAACATCTTTAAGAATTTCTGTATCGGAAAATAATCCGAATAAAACAAACACCCAATAACACTTATAAATATCTTATATAACTCGCTATTCAAGGGATTTCTTGCGTATTTCTATTTATGGTTTCTTTGCGATGTTATTAGTTTGCATTGCTATTATTTGTACCTTTATTGTACCTCAATCAGAAACAATGAGCTTTTCTGTCTCAGTATATGGAAGTAATTTCAACATATTGCACCACTCTGCAACATACTGCACCATTCTGAAACGTTCAGCAACATAAAAACAATACCATGAGTTCAACAATTAGTATAACAAGGATTTGCGAGTACTGCGGTCAGGAATTCACAGCCCAAACTTCTCGAACAAAGTACTGTTCTCACACTTGCAACAGTCGAGATTATAAGGCGAGAAAACGAGCTGAAAAGGTTCAAAGTATGCAAACCCGGAAAGTGCCCCCACCTACCCAAGAATTGAATTTGAAAGACTTTTTGACCATTGAAGAAACATGCCAGCTATTATCAATTAGCCGGTGGACTATCTGGAGAGCGATTAAGAACGGAGAATTGAATGCTGCCAGTTTAGGCCGGCGTAAACTGATCCGGCGGGAGGATATAGAATCCATGTTTACTGTTCAAGATTCATTACAATGAAAGAAAAACCTAAACATGAATTGGACATTTCCCCTCATCTTCAGGAGTTTTCAGATAGAATTGACAGGCGTAAAAAACTCGAAAAAGCAAGAAGGGAACAGCGACGACGTAAAGCATTGAGATTCAATTTAATTGTTTGGCCATCTGCTATTGTAATTTGTGGTATTTCTCTATTACCTATAATCCTCTTTACGACCGAGGGCAAAACAGACGGCTTCATTAGCAGAAATGATATAGTTCTCGCATCTTCCTTGATTATCCTCTTTGCCGGAGCATTCTTTTTAGTAAGGGTGGTTCAAAAATGGATCAAATAGCAATAATTC
>JAWOHR010000050.1:0-57354 GCA_046485075.1 Bacteroidales bacterium | reverse complement strand
CATGGGTGATCTGCCTCTGTCCGGAATGATGCATGTGATGATCCAGCACACATCGGCCGGGCTCACCCTCAATGAAAACGCAGATCCGTCGGTAAGGGATGATTTTGAATCATTTATCAATCAACTTATTCCTGAGAATAACCCCATTTATTCCCATGTTTTCGAGGGGGCTGATGATATGCCTGCACACCTGAAGGCTTCATTCATTGGAAGTTCAGTGACCATTCCCATCACCAACGGTCGGTTAAATCTGGGTACCTGGCAAGGAATATATCTGTGCGAATTTCGCAATCATGGCGGATCAAGAAGCGTGGTGGTTACCATCATGTTTTAAAATAGAAAATCTCCGAGCTTATTTTATATATTTTTAAGCAACCAAAACAAGGTTGGTTATGCTGAAATTAGTTCTGCTTGGAGATGAGGCCATTGGGCAGGGAGCCCTGGATGCAGGTCTTTCAGGCGTGTATGCCTATCCGGGAACCCCTTCCACCGAAATCACCGAATTTATTCAGAATTCAGAGGAGGCGAAGGCACGAAAGGTGCATTCCGAGTGGTCGGCCAACGAAAAAACAGCCATGGAGACAGCCCTGGGTATGTCATATGCCGGTAAAAGGGCAATGGTCTGTATGAAACATGTGGGATTAAATGTGGCTGCCGATGCATTTGTAAATGCAGGAATGACTGGCACCAACGGGGGATTGGTGGTTATCGTGGCCGATGATCCTTCTATGCACTCATCACAAAATGAGCAGGACTCAAGGTTTTATGGTAAATTTTCGATGGTCCCTGTGCTTGAGCCGGCCAACCAGCAGGAAGCATATGATATGACCCGCTATGGCTTCGATTTGTCCGAGAAATTTTCTCTGCCTGTGATGCTGCGGATTACCACCCGGCTGGCCCATTCCAGATCATCTGTGACCAGATCCGGTATTCTGCCGGAAAATAAACTGAAACTTCCTGCTGATCTGAAGCAGTTTATTCTTTTGCCCTCACTGGCCCGGAAACGCTATAAAGGTCTGTTATCGGTGCAATCGGCGATTGAAGAGGAGGGGTACCGGTCAGGTTTGAACCGGGTCGGTGCAGGTCAGGACCGTTCCCTGGGAATTATTGCATGCGGACTCGCTTACAACTACTATATGGAGGAAGCCGTTGAAGAGGCACTGACTTATCCTGTATTGAAAATCTCCCAATATCCTGTATCAAAGGATCTTCTCAACGAGTTTGTAAAGTCGGTGAATGAAGTGGTTGTTATGGAGGAGGGGGCGCCCTTTCTGGAGGAATCGCTCACCGGACTTCTGGAGAGCAGGTTCAGGGTCAGGGGGAGGCTTGATGGAACATTTCCAAGGGACGGGGAGTTGAACCCCCTGCTTGTCAGGAGAGCCCTCTCACTTCCCGTGGATCCTACCCGTGAAATCCCTGCCGTTGTGAAGAACCGTCCACCCGCCCTTTGCAAGGGGTGTGGTCATATTGATATGTACAATGCATTGAATGAGGCGCTAAGTGGTTATGGTCCCGGACATGTTTTTTCGGATATTGGCTGTTATACCCTGGGTGCATTACCTCCTTATCATGCCATCAACTCCTGCGTGGACATGGGTGCCTCGATCACCATGGCAAAGGGAGCTTCCGATGCAGGGCTAAGGCCCTCTGTGGCAGTAATTGGTGATTCTACCTTTACCCATTCGGGGATGACCGGATTACTGGATGCCGTTATTGAAGGAACGCCTGTTACGGTCATTATATCGGACAACTCTACAACCGGGATGACAGGTGGACAAAAATCTCATGCCACAAACCGTCTGGTTGAGATTTGCAAGGGGATAGGGGTGGATCCTGACCATATCAGGTTGTTGATTCCACTTGGAAAACACCACAGTGAAAACCGCGAGGTCATTTCCAGGGAGCTTGATTATGAAGGTGTTTCAGTGATCATTGCCCGTCGGGAGTGCATCCAAACGGCCAGTCGGCGGGTAAAGTCCATGAAGTCTATGAAGTCATAATATCATAAGGAATGAAAAGAGATATAATACTGGCGGGAGTAGGAGGCCAGGGGATTCTCTCTATCGCAGCGGTAATCGGTGTAGCAGCCGTTGAATCTGGATTGTATCTTAAGCAGTCTGAGGTTCATGGAATGAGTCAGCGTGGCGGTGATGTACAGTCACACCTGAGAATTTCGGATCAACCCATCTCCTCCGACCTGATTCCGCAGGGTAAATGCGATATGATCCTTTCGGTGGAGCCCATGGAAGGACTCCGTTACCTGCCTTTCCTGGCCCCTGAGGGCTGGCTGGTTACAAGCAGTAAACCTTTCCTGAATATCGAGGGTTATCCGGAGGTGGAGGTACTTTTAAAGGAGATACAAAAGGTCAAAAATCACCGAATTGTGGACGCATCTTTCATTGCTGGAGAGCTTGGTTCTCAAAAGGTTTCAAATATCGTGATGCTCGGAGCTGCATCGGACCAGCTGGGGATATCCCCTGAAAGCCTCGAGGAAGCCATAGGTGTATTATTCGGACGAAAGGGGAAAGAGATGGTAAACCTTAATATTTCAGCTCTTGAAGCTGGAAGAAATGCTGTATCTTAGGGGGTAAATCATTTTTCCATGTTTACACAGAAAGACCTGCACCAAATTGCTGAAAAAGGTATTTTGCCTGACGAAATAATCCGGCAGATAAAATATTTTCAAAACGGCTTTCCACCCCTGGATATTTGCATGACAGCTTCACCCGGAAAAGGAATTATTATGCTTTCTGAGGGGGATGAAAAGCATTACAGGGAGATCTTCCAGGATCAGGGCCCTGATTCCCAAATAACCCGGTTTATCCCGGCATCGGGTGCAGCAACCCGGATGTTTAAATCTCTGTATGACGCGCTTGATAACCTGAAAGAGAAGTCAAAACAGGAGCAGTTGTCCTGGGTAGCCAGCAACAATGAGATCAGGGATTTTTTTAATTTTCTGGAGAGCTACCCGTTTTATGAGGATCTGGAAATCGGGGAAAATGCATCACCTGAAGATATTTTGAAGAATCTGCTGGGAGCAGAGGGACTTGATTATGCGAGCAAGCCAAAGGGATTGCTTAAATTTCATAAGTACAGCAAAAAGGACCGGCGGAGCTCTTTTGAGGAGCATCTGCTTGAGGCTGTAATGTATTGTGGCAACCGGAGTAATATGGTCCAAATCCATATGACGGTTTCTCCGGACCATTTGGAAGGATTTAAATCAGAGGCCGCAAGGATCTCACCAAGGATCGAAAAAGAGACCGGGTTCCAGCTGGATCTGTCATTCTCCTTTCAAAATCCTGAAACTGATACCATTGCGGTTGATCTCTCCAATGCACCATTCAGGAATCCGGATGGTTCACTGTTGTTCAGACCGGGCGGACATGGAGCCTTGATCCGAAATCTGGATGCCCTTGATTCTGACATTATCTTTATCAGCAATATTGACAATGTGGCACCCGATCGTACCAAGGAGATCCGTGTAAAATACAAACAGGTGCTCGGGGGTGTTTTACTGGAGTTTCGATCAAAGATCTTTTATGATCTGCAACTGCTTACCTCTGTTGAGATTTTGAAGAAAGGACAACTCGATTCCATGGTTAATTTCTTGCATGATCGCCTTGGGGTGGCGGTACCGGAGGGGCTTCCGGGCTGGGATATTCCTGATTTAAGGTTATGGCTGATCCAAAGCATGGACCGGCCCATCAGGGTTTGCGGAATGGTGAAAAATGAAGGTGAGCCTGGCGGAGGGCCATTTTATGTGCGTTCTGAAGGAGGTGAAATAAGTCTCCAGATTGTGGAGTCATCACAGATTGACCTTGAAAATCCTCACCAGGCGGCTCTGCTTGCTGAAGCGACACATTTCAATCCGGTGGACCTGGTATGCAGTATTCGTGACTTTCGCGGAAATAAGTTTAATCTGGGTCAGTTCGTGGATAATAACACCGGTTTTATATCCAGTAAATCGGTGGGAGGGAAGCCGCTGAAGGCACTTGAACTCCCCGGGCTCTGGAATGGTTCCATGGCCGGATGGCTGACACTTTTCGTGGATGTACCCATAGAAACCTTTTCTCCTGTTAAAACTGTTTTTGATTTACTAAGGGAAGAGCACCAGGTTTAATCCCGTTCATCATTGATGAATCCTGATTCATAGAGGAGGGTCCAACCCTCGATCCAATCAAACGATCCGAAAGCTCCTTTGAATGTGACCTTTTCAAACCAGTCATTCTCATAGGGAGCAAGGTTTTCAAATACTGTAATGGGTGGAAGTAAGGTATAACCGTTTTCTGTTGAAATGCCGGGATCGTTGTAATCTGTTTTCCAGGTCACCATTGAATCAGCCATGAGAAGATTTTGCTCAGTCAGGTCCAACCCATCTTCGCTGAAAGTATAAAAAAGGGGGACCGGATCATTGGCAGGATAAATGATGTTGTTCTCAAAACCCAGTTTCCCCTGGGTAAACAGGCTATAGGAATCTGATAGCTTGCTGCTGTAGGTTAGCTCGATGCCTTTCCCCGCATGAAGAATAATTGAGTTTCTAAAATTGCCTCCGCCATAACTTTGATATTTAATGGTAGAAACAGGCTCAATGCTCCTATTTCCGATCAGGGTTGCATTGTAGATGATAGGGAAACTACCCGGTAGTCCGGATACAGGCTGAAGCCCTCCTGTCACTTCAGATGTTTGATCTGAATCAGGGCTATTAATGGCCAGCCAGAATTGTCCTTTACCCTGAAAACCCTGGTCCATATCGAAAGCGTCATCACCGCAAAATGAGACTACCAGGTTTCTGCAGTTTACTGCTCCGCCGAAAAATTCTACCCCATCATCAGCATTGGAAATGACCTCCACATGATCGATGATGGTCTGCCTTCCAATACCCCCCAGTGTAAGACCGTTAATTTCATTTCCTTCTCCAATGTTTGTTCCACCATGCCTGATGGATATATATTTTAGGATACCGGAGTTATCATCATCATCCGGACCGCCATAAATGCCTCTTGGTTCACTTATGGGAATTCCCTCAATCATATCCTCACCCGACTCTGTATTGACCGATGCATTTCCAAGGAGGATTAGCCCCCCCCACAAACCCCGCGCTTCGATGGGTACGCTTCCTTTAAGGTCATCTCCCTCCACTGTAAAAATGATGGGCCTGTTCCTTTCACCCTCGGCAATAATGGTCCCTCCCCTGGCAACAATAAGTGCACTTGCCAGGTTTCCCTGCCCGGTTTTACCACGGATCACTGTACCAGCCTCAATAGTGAGAACCTGACCGCTGTTGACAAAAACAAAGCCATTTAAAAGATATGCTATGTCATTGGACCATGTAACGGTTCCAGTCCCGCCACCCTGGTCTGTTATAGACTCCACCTGTTCAATGACATAAGAACTTTTCCTACAGCCCGGGAAAACGAGGAACAGGCTTAACAGTGCAAGTTTCGGAATGAAGGTTTTTAAACCACTTGGTCTTGAATGGATCATATCAGGGTTATTAAAATACAACTTCGATGTTCAGGTAGAGAAAAGGCTCGGAGCTTCCGTTATCAGCATACTCAACCCAATCCTGGTAATTGAGTGCGAGATGGACGAATCGTACGGGTGTAAACTGAACACCAGTGATGACAGCACTCCCATCATTTGCCAGGTTCCAGGGGAAATCCTCATCAGACACAATATTTGAATAAATCTGGTCATATCTGGCAAATAATTCCCATTTTTCTGTAAATGTATATTTTGAATAAACAGAGTATCCATAACGATTGTGTCCCTCAACAAATTTATAATTCATTTGATGGTTATATTCTCCTGCAATCTTGAATTTGTCCGTCGCATATCCCACAAAACCAGAAATGATCATCTGGTGTATTTCGCCAGTGTAAAGGATGTAGTATCCTCTTAAAGTTAATCCTTTGGCGGGTGTTACTGTAATACCCCATCCCATACTGTATCTGTTGTCATATTGTGGGTTTATATATCCTTCGCCATTACTCAGGATCAGGTCAGTGGTGATCATTTTTGACACGGAATACTGGATCCCGGCTCCGAGATCTGCACTAGGTCCAAAGCGGTATTCGTCCAGATAAGACTTGTAAATATACCGGTAGCCCCAGAATTTCTCCTGGATTTTAAACTGAAGCATATCAAATAGTCCAAACCAGGATCTCACCTTTCCATTCTGATAGCTCAGGTAAGCATTTTTGAAGTAAGCATATCGTCTGATGAGGCTAAATTCCGAATCATTATCAATACTACCAATATCCAGCTTAACTTCGGCTGAGAAATGCTTATCCAGGGTTCTTTTATAGCCGAAATAGGCCCTTTGCACCTCAAATGCCGAGGAGGGATTTTCGCTGTCCAGGCTGTAATTGAAATTTGAATAAATCAAAGCGGAGATATTCCCTGGTGGGGAATCTGCAATTTCCGACTGTGCCCTCAGTTGTAATACTGTGTTTGCGAGGATGAGCAAAAAAAGGAATCGTTTCATAGTCTGTTTTTAAGGCAGTAGAATTAAAAAAATGAAATTATTAAATTAACAATAAGTTAATGTGAGTGTGAATGTCAGGTGATTTATTTTAAATTGCCGGTAATAAATGTACCCACAGAACCAGGGCCCATGAATTGTAATGATTACCGTATTTTACTTGTCGATGATGAAAATGACATACTTGAATTTCTAAGCTATAATCTTCGTAATGAAGGGTTTGAAATTTTTTCTGCCCGTAATGGACAGGAGGCTGTAGCCATGGCAATTGAATTTAAGCCCCATCTGGTTCTGATGGATGTAATGATGCCGATCAAGGATGGCATTGCTGCCTGTGAGGAGATTCGTGCAAACAGAGAGATCAGAAACACACTTGTGGCGTTTTTGACTGCAAGAGGGGAGGATTTTTCTCAGATTGCTGGTTTTGAGGCAGGTGGAGATGATTATATTACCAAACCGATTAAGCCAAAGGTCCTGGTAAGCCGGATCAAAGCCTTGCTCAAACGCAGATACTTGAATTACGCGGATTCTGACACTCAAACGTCCACCAGGATTGATTCCGGAGACCTGGTCATTGACAGGGAGCGTTATGTTGTAATTAAAGGGGGAAAAGATATCTCATTTCCGAGAAAAGAGTTTGAACTCCTCTCGTTACTTATCTCTAAACCCGGAAAAGTCTTCACCCGGGAGGAAATCTTTGGCGCGATATGGGGGGAACATATTATAGTTGGCGACCGGACCATTGATGTTCACATTCGAAAGCTTCGGGAGAAACTTGGAGAAAAAAACATCAGGACCGTAAAAGGGATAGGGTATAAATATGTTCATTCCTGAACGATTCCCGCATTATTCCAAGAGGCCAACATCAATATCCCTCCGGCCTTTTACCATAGACTTCAGCAATTGTGCATCGGCTTTGACAAGGTGCACCACATTCAGAAGAAGATTTTTGTTTTCGTTAAGCATCTCCATATAGGTAACACTCATCTTGACACCCTTCTGGGTTTTTTTGAGAATCTTGATTCGGTTCAGAAGAATACCATTGACCATACTAATCAATTCATCCCTTCGGATCACCAGCTCATCAATGCTTTCAAAATTCTTGTTCTTCAGTATGTTAATAGCGAAATTAAAAAACTCGCTTGACTTCTGATTGAATTGCTTTAATGGTTCGGACTGCTCCTTGTCCACCGGGTGGTTGTTGTTCAGATGCTCGAAGGCGGGCTCAATGATGTGAACCAGCGAATTGCTCATCTCCTTCAAATAGGAGGCGACCTGTACATAAAAGTGACCACTTTCCAGTTCGCTCTCTTCAAATTTACGGAGTGTCTCCGGGATGCTCTCCTTTATCTTACGAATCTCCTTGTTCAATTGCCTGGCCTCTTTCTTAAGATTTTTTAGCTCCTTATGTTTTTCTTTGAAAAAATTGACATAGGTGAGGTACAAAATTTTGGAAACTTTGATAATTGAACTTTTCACATCCTCGTTACACGAATTCAATATTTCTTGCGGATCTGTGATGATCTGGCTTTCGATCCTTTCTTGTTTCTCGAACCTTTTCTTATGAAAGGCGTGAGTCCTAAGGAGGATAAATATGGACAGTGCAAGAAGAATTAAAATCACTGGCAGTTTACCGAAAAATATAAGGGATGCCATCAGGAAGGATGCCATGAAAGCAACGAAAGCTGTAAAAAACCAACCCCCGATTACAGTTAGCACACCTGTGATGCGGTAGACTGCGCTTTCGCGGCCCCAGGCACCATCAGCAAGAGAGGTTCCCATGGCTACCATAAAGGTTACATAAGTAGTGGAGAGGGGAAGTTTCAGAGAGGTACCCAGGGCGATCAGGATACTGGCTACTACCAGGTTTACTGAGGCACGGACCAGGTCAAATGCTACTTTATCTTTTTTATTTGGTTCGATTCCAGCCTCAAACCTTGATTCAACAAACCGTGTAATTGCCGGGGGAGAAATTCTTATTGTCAGATTGCTGGTTTCCACTGCCCTTCTGACAAGAAAACGTGCCAGGGAGGAGGAGGCAAATCTTTCTGTTCCTTCGCTTTGGCGGCTCAGGTCAATGGTTGTAGCAGTCACGGATCGTGCCTTTTTAGAGAACCGAAGGGTTAGAACCATGATTATTCCGGCTGCAATCAGGAAATATAGGGGAGTATTGACGGGTGCCTGCAGGGCAGTCATCATGAAGCTTCCCGGCTCTGAGCTACCTGATGCCATGAAGGCTTTAAAGGATTCGTACCCGGCAAGGGGTACCCCAATAAAGTTCACCAGGTCGTTGCCGGCAAAAGCCATTGCCAGTGCAAATGTACCGGCCAGTACTATGATTTTTAATACATTGACCCTTGTGAAAAGAGTAAGTAGTTGAAAAATCAAGGTCCAGCCCACAAAACTGATTATCAGGATACGGGTAGTATGCTCCTTAATAAATGCAAGCATATCGCCTGTGATCAGTGTCGATCCCTCTGCTCCTTTGATCAAAAGGAAATAGAGGATGGTTGTGATGGCAAAACCACCCCAAAGGCCAGTCCAGTATTTGTGCGTTTTTTTAGCATTGAACGAAAAAGCAATGCGCACGATCCTCTGGATGATCATCCCCACACTAAAGGAGATGACCACGGAGATAAATATTCCCACTATGATCATAACCGATCGCTCCACATTAATATAATCACTAACCTTGTGCAGCGCATCTGCCGATCTGGATACGATAAAGATCGCAACAGCCACTGCTGCACCCAGTATCTCAAATACAATGGAGACTGTGGTGGATGTGGGAAGTCCGATGGTATTGAAGAAATCCAGCAACAGTATATCGGTGATCATTACCGCCAGGAAGATGATCATAATCTCTTTAAAGGCAAAGAACTCGGGGTTGAAAATACCTTTCCTTGCCACCTCCATCATCCCGTTGGAGAATACTGCACCCACAAGAACTCCGGCAGCAGCTATGGCCAGGATGATTTTAAAGGGTGCAGCTTTCGATCCGATGGCCGAGTTAAGGAAATTCACAGCGTCGTTACTGACTCCAACAATCAAATCAGAAATGGCCAGCAGGAAAAGAACGCCAACGATAAGTATGTAATAAGATTCCATGAAAAGTAATTGTAAGGATTTAAAGCAAAAATAGACCTATTGTCGGATTGGTAATATTAATTTTTTGTTAACTAATTATGAATCTTTTGTTATCCCAGTGCCTGCTTATTTTTTTTTGAATTAAATTGCCCTCACAGAAACTGCCCGAATTGAAGGATGCTATTTCCATCACCCTTGTACAGCCCGATATGATTTGGGAAGAGGTCCCCTCGAACCTGGGTATGCTTGACGAGATGCTTGAAGGAAATTTGAATTCTACCGATCTGCTTATCTTACCGGAGACATTTTCCACAGGATTTACCATGAGGTCCGGACTTTTTGCTGAAGATGAAAATGGTCATTCTGTCAGCTGGATGAGGGAACTTGCCCGTAATAATAATCTCTGTGTGACCGGCAGCCTGATTTCCAGTGAGGGAGGGAAGATCTTCAACAGGCTTTACTGGATAACACCGGGGGGGATCGGAGGAGTTTATGATAAAAGGCATCTTTTCAGAATGGGCCGGGAGGACCAATACTTCACGCCCGGCGAGTCAAGGGTGATCATGAAACTCGGAGATTTCAGTTTTCTGCCGCAGATATGCTACGACCTCAGATTTCCCGTTTTTGCAAGAAACCGGAACGATTATGATATCCTTTTCTATGTGGCCAACTGGCCGGCTCCCAGGCACACAGTATGGGAAACTCTGCTGAGGGCAAGGGCCATAGAGAACCAGGCCTATGTGATCGGGGTAAACCGTTCGGGAAGGGATGGTGAGGGTGTTGACCACCTGGGCGGCAGCTGCGTGGTGGATCCTGCCGGACGGGTCGAATCCTCACTTGGTCCTGAACCTGGTGTGCTTCAGTTCAGTATTAAATTGAATAAAATCAGGGAATTCCGTGAGAAATTCCCTGCCTGGAAAGATGCTGACAGTTTTAAGCTGGAGTAGCTTAATATGAGTTAGTTAGCAACCACAGCCACAACTTCCATGACCGCCTTCACCGGATTCTCCATGGTCGTCACAGGAACCGCTTCCGCATGATCCGCCACCACTTCCACATCCGCAACCCCCTCCGTTGCCATGAATATGTCCGTGATACAGCTCCTCCTCGGTCGCTTCCCGTACCCCCGTCACTTCTCCTTTGAAGAAAAGATCATGCCCAGCCATGGGGTGGTTGAAGTCCATTTCAACAGCCTCCTTTTCAATGGTCAGAACTTTGCCGTTCATTCTTCTTCCTTCCGCATCCATCATGGGTATCATATTGCCAATCTTCAGGAGATTTTCGTCCACAATCCCGTCTATCTCGAAGATACTCCTGGGAACGTGCACAATGGCCGATTCAACAACGGGTCCGTATGCGTTTTCAGAATTCAGAAGGAATTCAAAACGATCTCCCGAAGATAGTCCGCTCAGGTTCTCTTCAAACTTGGGCAGCAATCCACCATTTCCAAAAAGGAAGGTGAGCGGATTTTCGGGGGTAAGCGCCTCCACAATCTCGCCATCCTTCGATCCGGAACGAAGTTCATAAACAATGGATACCACACTATTCTTTTCTGCTATCATGATGTTCTGATTTTAAAGGCACAAAGAAAACAAATATTTCTCTCTTATTAAAGGAAGAAACCAACACATCAGATTTTTAACAGTAAATTAATTGGTTTTTCTATTAAAAATAGGCATTAAAACCCACCCTGAAAACCGGGTTTGAATAGGGTGACATGGATGATTCATTGACGTCCCAAAGCACCATAAAAGAAACGGAGTTGTACATTCCGAGCCGCTGGGTAAATCCGCCTCCCACCAGAAAACCGTGGTAAATAAAGCGACCCGGGTCACCGGGATGATTGTAGATATTGTTTTCCAGGCTCATCCCTTCATACTCCACGTGTACGAAAAGGTCGCTGAATAGATGGATCGGAAGAAATTGTTCGGCATTGGTGATCAGTGCAAACCTGGCAAATCCTTTAAGTCCGAAAACATGTGTTTCATAGGCATATGGATTTACAGGAGAAACTTTTACGGACTGGTATATGTAATGGGGACCAGCCCCCACAATCAGGCGATCCAAAGGATGATACCCTACCATTGGAGCAACCTCAATGTAAGTTGTTGAACCGAATGAGAGCCAGAATTCCGGGACCAGGAAGAACTTGCCTTTTCGGTCGGGTGCCTCCTCCTGCCCCTGCGCTGTTAACGGTATGGATGCAAGCAGGGTAAATATGAACAAGTATTTTTTCATGAACAACGATTCTCCTCCGGTGCAATATTATAGATTTTATGGCTGATTGAGTGAGAAAGAACCTATTTTTGCAATTAAATCTGACGAAGTATGGTAATCATGATTACCGGTGCAAGCAGGGGAATAGGGGCCTCTCTTGCCCTCGCATTAACTGGTTCCGGGCATACTGTATTGATGGTTTCCAGGAACCGGACCAGGCTTGAAAAAATAGTGAGGGAGTGTAACGAGGCCTCAGGTGCCCTTCTGGCTCATGCCATCCCATTTGATCTGACTGATCTGACCGAACTGGAAGAGGAGTTTATCGCTCAGGTAAAAGGGATGACCCGCACCCTGGACGCCCTTGTCAATAATGCCGGCCAGCTCATCCGGAAACCATTTTCTGAAATAAAAGTGTCTGAGGCACGTAGGCTCTTTGATACCAACTTTTTTGCACCGGCACAACTGATCCGCATTTGCCTGCCTCTGATGGAGGAATCGGAGTTGAAACATGTGGTCAATATTACCAGTATGGCCGGTTTCCAGGGAGCAAGTAAATTCAGCGGGCTCTCTTATTACAGCGCCTCCAAGTCCGCCCTTGGAAGCCTTACTGAATGCCTTGCGGAAGAGCTGAAAGGAGAGGGTGTCAGGTTGAATGCGCTGGCCATTGGTTCAGTACAAACGGAAATGCTGGCCGAGGCATTCCCGGGATTAAAAGCTCCAATGAAGCCATCCCAGATGGCAGAATTTATGAAGTGGTTTGTACTTGATGGTTGTCAATATTTTAACGGGAAGGTTTTACCTGTATCCGTTTCAACTCCCTGAGGCTATATTGATTCAAGGTCCAGCCTGGTGACCACATTCCCGGCTGAATACTCCTTTGCCTTCACCTGTCCGCTTAGAAGCAGTGCCCCATTCTGGGCCAGGGCCCTCATCTCATCCTCTCCGGGGTAGATGAATACCGGTGCAATAAAGCTGATATGTTCCTTGATATAGGCCGTCAGGTCGGGATTGTGGGCAATTCCGCCGGTGAGGATGATCGCATGAACCTCTCCTCCCAGTACAGCAGCCATGGAACCGATCTCTTTGCTGATTTGATAGGCCATTGCATCCTGAATCAGTTTTGCTTTTGCATGGCCATCCCGGGCAAGTTTCTCGACTTTTGATGCATCCTTGTATCCCAAATATGCAAAGAGTCCACCTTCTCCCGCAAGCATCTTTTGCACCTCCCCGATTGATTTTCCCGACTCAAAACAGTACCGCACCAGAGCGCCTGTTGGCAGGGTACCCGATCGTTCCGGTCCAAATGGACCATCTCCATCCAATCCGTTATTCACATCGATAACCCGGCCTTTTTTGTGTGCTCCCACCGAGATTCCGCTGCCAAGGTGGGCGATAATCAGATTCAGATCCTCATACTCCATTCCCCTTGAGTGGGCATAGGTGCGGGCTGTAGATTTCTGGTTCAGGGCGTGAAATATGGAAGTCCTGGGGAATTCAGGGTGACCACTGATGCGAGCCACATCCTGTAACTCATCCACCACAACCGGGTCGGCAATATATGCTCCTGCGTTGGGGAACTGTGTTCTCAATTGGTAGGCAATCAGTCCTCCCAGGTTGCTGGCGTGGTCGCCCATAACACCCTCTTTCAGGTCAGTAACCATTGCATCATTGACCTCGTAAACGCCCGATTCAATGGGTCGTATCAATCCGCCGCGCGCAATGATCAGCCCAACCTGTTCAAAGGGAATATGGTTCTCTTCCACCTCATTCAGCACCAGTCTCATCCTGGTTTCCAGCTGGTCGATACTCCTTTTAAACCGGCTGAATTCATCACAATCATGTCTGATGGTCTTCAGAAATACAAATTTATTGGTCCGGTATACGGCAATCTTGGTGGAGGTTGCACCGGGATTGATTGCCAATATGTATTCAGCATCCATTTAATACCATGTTTTAGCCCTGTTATTCACATTCCATGGATCTGCATGCCACGGCTGCAAGAAGGATTGAGTCGAATTTAGCCTGGTCAGAATCAGATCTGGAGGTGAGTACAATCGGTGCACTGGCACCAACGATCATGGAGGCGACTTTTGCTTTGGCAAAGAAAACAAGACTTTTATAGAGAACATTCCCCACTTCAATATCGGGCATGAGGAGCAGGTCGGTATCTCCGGCTACCTCACTTTTTATCTCCTTTTGCCTTGCGCTTTCAAGTGATACAGCATTGTCGAAGGCAAGGGGACCGTCAACGATGCAGTTCAGGATCTGATCCCTCTGGTTCATTTTTGAAAGCAGGGCGGCATCCAGGGTCGCCTTCATTTCGGTATTCACTTTTTCAACAGCGCCAAGTACCGCAACTTTGGGTTTCTCTATACCCAGGTTGTTGAGTACTTTTACCGAGTTGTTCAGAATAGCGATCTTTTCTGACAGATTAGGTGCAATATTCATGGCCACATCCGTTACTGCAATCAGTTTATGATAGGTCTCCACCTCGAAATATGCAAAATGTGAGAGTAATTTGCCTGTCCGCAATCCGTATTCACGGTTTAATACACTCCTGAGCATATCGGAGGTCCCGACCTTTCCCTTCATGAGTATATCCCCCTCATTGTTGTGGATCATCCTTACAGCCATTTCAGCTGCTTCAACAGGGTTGTTGGCCTGGATCATCTCAAAATCACTGATATCCAGTTTCAGGATTTCGGCAATCCCCCTGGTTTTTTCAGTGTCTCCCACCAGAATGGGCCTGATAATCTCTTTTTTTGCTGCTTCAACAACTGCGACCAGGGAGTGGGCATCTTCAGATGCAGCAAGGATCATTCTTTTCGGCCGAAGGCTTTTATCTATAAGCGCCTGTAGCTGGGATAATTTAATTAACATATGCATATACTTATCGTTAACACAAAGAAAAAAATACCCGGGTTTGCTCCATTAGAGACACTTCTCCAGTATTTTGTAAGTATCAGTGGCAATAACCAGCTCCTCATTGGTTTTTACCACCAGGGCAGTAACTCTTGAATCGGGCTTTGAAATGATCTTATCCTCTCCCTTGACCCCGTGATTTACCGGTTCATCAAACTCAAGTCCCAGGTACTCCATGTTCTGACAGATCATCCGTCGGATGTTAAAGTCGTTCTCTCCGATTCCTCCGGTAAAGATCAGGCAATCGAGTCCGTTCATAATGGCTGCATAGGCCCCAATGAATTTTTTTACCCGGTAGGCGTACATGGTCAATGCCAGGTTGGCCCTTTCATTTCCTTCGTAGTAGGCCAGTTCCAGATCACGCATATCGGAGGATATTTCTGAAATTCCAACCATCCCGCTCTTTTGGTTGATCATATTACTGACCCCTTTCAGGCTCAGATGTTCCTTGTCTGCAAGGAAAAGCAGAACGCCAGGGTCAATATCACCGGTACGTGTTCCCATGATCAACCCGTCAACCGGGGTGAAGCCCATAGAGGTATCCATTGATTTTCCTCGTTCAATGGCTGTAACAGAAGCGCCGTTTCCAAGGTGGCAGGAGACCACTTTCATGCGGCGGGTATCCATGTTCAATATTTCACTGGCCCTCTTATAGACATATTTATGACTGGTTCCGTGATAGCCGTATTTCCGGATGCCGTATTTTTCATAATACTCCCTGGGTATTGCATACATAAAGGCGTGGGGAGGCATGCTCTGGTGGAATGAAGTGTCGAACACAGCCACCTGAGGGATTCCCGGAATGAGGTGATCTATGGAGATAATCCCCTTAAGGTTGGCCGGATTGTGCAATGGAGCCAGTTCAATGCAAGCTTCAATATCCCTGATTACCTCTTTATTGATCAGAACACTCTCTTTATACTTTTCTCCACCCTGCACAACCCGGTGACCTACAGCAGAGATCTCCTCAATGCTACTGATCACACCGTGTTCCTTATCAACCAGGGCATCTATGATCAGGTTGATGCCCACGGTGTGATCCATGATAGGGGTGATTTGTTTATATTTATCTTTTCCTTCAGGTTTATGAGAAATTATTGAGTCGGTAAACCCAATTCGTTCCACCAACCCCTTGGCGATCACTTCGGCCGTTTCACCCATGTTAAAGAGTTGGTATTTAATGGAGGAACTTCCGCAGTTTAAAACGAGTACAATCATGAATATAAGTCTGTTATAAATGTATGCAAAAATTTATTTCTGTTTCTTCAGTCCTGCCGCCTGGTTCGATGTAATGGCTACCAGGTTGACAATGTCACTCACCGAACACCCGCGCGAAAGATCATTAATGGGTGCTGCCATTCCCTGAAGGACCGGACCGATGGCCTCCGCCTTGGCCAGGCGCTGAACGAGCTTATATGCCACATTTCCCACATTGAGATCGGGAAAAATCAACACATTGGCATTTCCCTGGATAGGGCTTCCCGGTGCTTTGCTGCTGGCAATGGATCCGATCAGTGCGGCATCAGCCTGCAGCTCACCGTCAATGATCAGCGAGGGGTCCATCTCTTTGGCAATCCTTGTGGCATTAATCACTTTGTCGACCATGGGATGTTTGGCACTCCCCTTGGTGGAGAAACTCATCATGGCAATCCTTGGCTCAAAGCCCAGGATGGAACGGGTCGTTGCAGCAGTGGCAACAGCAATCTCCGCCAGCTGTTTTTCGTCTGGATCGGGATGAACTGCCCCGTCGGCGAATACGATTATTCCGTTCTCGCCAAAAGATTGGTCTTTCAGAATCATGATAAATGCCCCGGATACGATGCTGATTCCTGGCAGGGTTTTAATGATCTGGAATGCCGGCCTCAATACATCTCCCGTGGCATTTCTCGCACCCGCCACCTCGCCATCGGCGTCGCCTGCTTTAATCATGAGGGTTCCGAGATAGAGCGGATCCTCCACTAGCTTTGCAGCCTGATTCATGGTAAGCCCTTTTCCTTTCCTGATTTCATAAAGCAGTTTTGTATACTCCTGCTTTTTAGGATGATTCTTTGGATTGACGATTTTGGCCTTTTCAATGTTTTTCAGTCCGTAATGAAGTGCCTTTTTCTCCACCTCTGCAGGATCCGCAATGAGGATAAGGTGGCATAGATTCTCCCTGATGATGGTGTCGGCAGCCATTACGGTTCTCTCTTCATCCCCTTCAGGGAGCACAATTCTTTGACAATCCAGGCGAGCCTTCTGTCTTATAATTTCTATTAAATCCATTGATTATCAGTAATTTAAGATTAGTATTATGCAGGATTTAAAGTTAATTAAAAAAAGAGGTTCTGAAACATCTTTTACAACACTTTAGCACCTTTTTGGTTATTTATGAAACAATACATCCAGTAAATGAAAGCAAAAGCCGTTTTTGATAAGTTGTGGGAAAAATATTCAACTGAAAATCCGAGTGCAGGCCGGATCCATCAATTATTCAGTACAAAGGGCCGGCCAGTAATCAACGACCATGTGGCATTCCGCACCTTCAATGATCCCAGGGTAAACATTGATGTTTTGGCAAAACCCTTTATTGACGCGGGATATGTACCCCGTGGAGAATACAGGTTTGAAACCAAAAAACTCAGGGCCAGACATTACGAATTACCGGGATCCCCCGAATCCCCACGGGTCTTTATCAGCGAACTTCTGCTGGAGAATTTTTCGAACTTTTTGCAGGATACCATCAGGGATAATCTGAACGGAGTTTCCCATGAAATTTTATCATCCCCGGAGCTGATTTTTCAGGGGACCGTATTCAGTCCATTGATTCACGAGGTTTACACGCGTTTGCGTGAGGAGTCTGAATACGCAGCATGGCTTTATGTTTTCGGATTCAGAGCCAACCATTTTACCGTTAGCATCAATCATTTGCCTGATTTTAAAGGTATTGAGGAAGTAAACGAATATCTGAAAAAGGAAGGCTTTACTCTAAGTTGCTCGGGAGGTGAAGTGAAGGGAACACCCGCGCAGTTACTGGAGCAATCTTCCACCCTGGCAGATATGGCAGATGTTGAATTCCAGGAGGGAAAATTCACTGTGCCATCCTGTTACTATGAATTTGCAAAACGTTATAATGATTTGAATGGCAAATTGTTCAGCGGTTTTATTGCAGGATCGGCAGATAAAATTTTTGAAAGTACAGATTATAGATAGTACAAAGTGCCTATATTCCTTCAGCAGCTTCTTTTCATTTGAATTGAAATCTCTTACAGGGCCGGTCGGCATTCCTGATCCTTTCTGTTATATTTGTTCATCAATTTCAGAGAATGAGTAGTACGGCTTTAAAGGGGAAGTTTAGACTGCTGAAGGCCCGGATTGACGGAGAGGTGTTCACCGACAATATCCGTCTTACCATGTACTCCACGGATGCCTCGGATTACCGTGAAAGGCCCGTTGCGGTGGTCTATCCGCACCATGAATCGGATATACGGGAACTCATCAGATTTGCATCTGATGAAAAGATTACCCTGATTCCCAGGACCGCAGGGACCTCCCTGGCCGGACAGGTGGTTGGAAACGGAATCATTGTGGACGTATCCCACCATATGAATAAAATCATCGAAATCAATGAAAAAGAGCACTGGGTAAGGGTGCAGCCGGGAGTGGTACTGGATGAGCTGAACATTGCCCTGAAACATACAGGACTCTTTTTTGGTCCTGAGACCTCCACTTCAAACCGGAGTATGATTGGAGGAATGATCGGGAACAACAGTTGTGGCCTGCACTCTATTGTACATGGTACTACGCGCGACCATACGATTTCTGTAAAAGCCATACTGTCAGATGGAGCAAGCACTGAATTTGGCCCGCTGAACCAGGAGATGTTGAATGAAAAGCTTAAACTGGAGGGAATGGAGGGTAACATTTACCGTGAAATCCACAAGATCCTCCTGGATCCGGAGAATCAAAAAGAAATTCTCGACCAGTTTCCTGACCCGGGTGTGGTGAGAAGGAATACCGGTTATGCATTGGATGAACTGCTTAACAGTCGCCTTTTTCTTGGAGAGAAGGCAAAATTTTCAGATTTTAACCTCTGTCGGTTGTTATCCGGGTCTGAAGGAACCCTGGTATTTATGACCGAAGCCAAACTAAATCTGATCCCCATACCCCCGCCTAACAGGGCATTGGTACCTGTTCATTTCGGGACCGTTATGGAGGCGATAAGGGGAAACCTTGTTGCACTACAGCATAAACCCACTGCAGTCGAACTGATGGATAAGACCATTCTTGACTGTACGAAGGAAAACATTTCCCAACGGAAAAATCGATTTTTCCTGGACGGGGATCCTGGCGCCATATTGATCATTGAATTGGTTGATCAGGATCCTTTGATGCTGGATGAAAGAATTGGCATCATGATCGCTGATATGAAAGAGAAGGGGTTGGGCTATCATTTCCCCATAGTTAAGGGAGGGGACATCTCCAAGGTATGGGGTTTGAGAAAGGCAGGCCTCGGTGTTCTCTCCAATATTCCGGGAGATGGCAGACCGGTTTCGGTTATTGAGGATACCAGTGTGAACGTGGAAGTCCTGGAAGATTACATCACCGATTTCAATAAAATACTGGATGGTTATGGCCTCGATTGTGTTTACCATGCCCATATTTCCGTGGGGGAGCTGCACCTTCGACCGGTATTAAACCTGAAAGATCCAAAAGATGTTCAGATCTTCCACGACATTGCCCTGGATACTGCCCGGCTTGTGAAAAAGTACCGGGGTTCCCTCAGCGGGGAGCATGGTGATGGCAGGCTCCGCGGCGAGTTTATTCAGTTGATGGTGGGTGAAAAGAATTACGAATTATTGCGGAAAGTGAAAAGGATTTTTGATCCTGAAGGAAGATTTAATGTTGGCAAGATCACCGATACCCCGCCAATGAACACTTTCCTGAGGTTTTTCCCCGGTTATAAGTCCCCTGATTATAAGACCTTTTATGACTTTTCGAAGGAAGGGGGATTTATGAACCTTATAGAGAAGTGTAATGGATCAGGCGATTGCAGGAAAACGGAAATAACCGGCGGAACCATGTGTCCCAGTTACATGGCATCAAGGGATGAGTTCACAACCACCCGTGCAAGGGCAAACGTTTTAAGGGAGATGCTCTCCAGGCCGGGAATGAAGCGACCCTTCGATCAGCCTGAGGTTTATAAAGTTCTGGACCTGTGCCTCTCGTGCAAAGCCTGTAAATCAGAGTGTCCTTCAAATGTTGATATGGCCAAGCTGAAAGCCGAATTCATGCAACAATGGTACCTGTTTCACAGGGTGCCGGTACGTACCCTGCTTATTTCCAACATCAGTGAAGTAAACCGGATGGGAATGCTCTTCCCTGGGTTATTCAACACACTGGTTACCAATAGGTTATCAGGTTGGATCATCAAGCGAATGCTTGGGTTTGATGTCCACCGGAGCATACCCACTCTTGAAAAGCAAAGTGTCAGGAGATGGGCGCACAGGCACCTGGATCCTTTGAATAATAGTCATCCTGGCAATGCGCCAGAGGTGATTCTCTACATGGATGAGTTCACCAACTATAATGATGCTTCATTGGGGATTACTGCGATCAGATTGCTTCATAAGCTGGGAATAAAAGTGAGGATGGTAAATCACCCGGTGAGTGCCAGAACCTATATTTCAAAGGGATTGCTTAAAAAAGCAAAGGTCATTGCCGGGAAAAATATATCTATGCTGGCCCCTCTGGTCTCTGAAGAGAGACCCCTGGTGGGGATTGAACCTTCTGCCATCCTGGGCTTCAGGGATGAGTTTCCCGAACTGGTTGAAAAGGAACTGGTAAAAAAGGCAAGGGAACTGGCAGCTCACAGCTTTACAATTGAAGAGTATTTGGTCTCAGCGTTCGAAAAAGGCGTATTTAGCCATGCATGGTTTACGGAGGAAAAGAAAGAAATAAAATTACATGGACATTGTCAGCAGAAGGCCATTTCTAGTACCCAACCAAGTCTCAAACTTCTCTCCATTCCCAAGAACTATCAGGTCAGTGAAATTCCCTCGGGTTGTTGTGGGATGGCCGGTTCATTTGGGTATGAGAGAGAGCATTATGAGCTTTCCATGAAGGTTGGAGAACTGGTGCTGTTCCCCGCTGTGAGAGAGGCTCCGAAGGAGACACCAATCGCTGCCCCGGGAACCAGTTGCAGGCACCAGATCAAGGATGGAACGGGGACGATCGCATTGCATCCGTTAGAAATACTATATCAAGCACTGAAATAGAAATTTTTAAAATGATACATCCATGCTGAAAAGACTACCACTATGGGCTAAGATATTCATAGGAATGGGGGTGGGGATCCTCTGGGGTTTGATTTCAGTTTGGGTGGGTTTTGAACGCTTCACCATTAACTGGATCGAACCTTGGGGAACCATCTTTCTGAAGCTCCTCAAACTCATCGCAGTTCCCTTGATTTTTGTCTCACTTGTAAAGGGTATATCCAGTCTGACCGATATTACAAAGCTATCCCGGATTGGTTATAAAACCATCTCCATATACCTGGTTACCACGGTTTTTGCAACTACAATCGGATTGGTAATGGTTAACATTCTGAAACCCGGGGATGTATTTCCCGATGAAAAGAAGGAACAATACCGTCAGAAGTTCGGTGGTCAGATTGAGATGCGACAGGAATCAGCAGCAGAAATAGAGAAGAGTTCACCTCTCCAATTCTTAGAAGATATGGTTCCCGATAATTTTTTCCTGGCGGCAGGGGATAACTCGAAAATGCTGCAGATCATTTTTTTTTCCATTCTCTTTAGCATTGCCCTTGTACTGGTTCCTTCAGAAAAGACGCGGGTGGTTAAGGATTTCTTTGAAGGTCTTAATGATGTGATCCTGAAGATTGTGGATATAATCATGCGCTTTGCTCCTTATGGAGTACTGGCCCTGATGGCCGCACTGGTGGTTGATTTCTCCGGGGATGCAGATATCTTTTCTGCGCTGGGCATGTATATGCTTACGGTAATCATAGCCCTTTTTTTACTGATCCTCGGGTTCTACCCCGTACTGATGCGACTTTTTGCACGGATGGGGTTAAAGACTTTTATAAAAGGGATACTACCGGCCCAACTTGTTGCCTTTACAACCAGTTCCAGTGCAGCCACGCTACCGGTGACCCTGAAGCAGGTTACCAATGAGTTGAAGGTATCCAAACCCATTGCAAACTTTGTATTGCCGGTTGGGGTGACCATTAACATGGATGGAACCAGTTGTTACCAGGCCATTGCAGCCGTATTTATTGCGCAGGTATTTGGTATTGATCTGACACTTGTCCAGCAACTTACCATTGTGCTTATGGCAACGCTGGCCTCCATCGGGACCCCCGGCATACCAGGCGGATCCATTGTAATGCTCATAATCGTTCTCAATTCGGTGGGATTGCCTGTTGAAGGCCTGGCCCTGATCCTTGGAGTTGACCGTCCGCTGGATATGCTGCGTACCGTAGTGAATATCACAGGAGATTCGACAGTGGCCTCCATTGTGGCACGATCTGAAGGAGAATTGGGTTAACAGGCCGGATTCCGGTATATGCTGGCTAACATTTAGCTATCTCTTTTTCAGTGAATTATAAAGAAACAGGGCCAATTTAACCCTCCCAGGATTGAATATTTCATCTTTTCCGTCTCTAAGTAAGGAATTTTTGGAACCTGAGGAGTTATCAGGGAACCAGATCCTTTCAATGGCAGGGTGGGGAAGAGATTGACTCTCCTCGCAAAGCCAACCGAGCCTGCGAGTCCGGCTTAATACAATGCGCTAGCGTCATTCACAAACTTTTGAAAATTTTCAACTCCATCTGGTTCTTGGGCTCATTAGGAATTGCAATGTATATACATTACATATGTCACTAAGACAAAGTAAATCACAAATGTAACATAGAGGAATAAAGCTAAATTGATGACAAATATATACAAAAACAAGAAACATAGACGTTACAATTGTAAACAATAAAATACAATCTTTCAGATTATAAGTTGAACAATATAAGATGCTATAAATCAATTATATAAATTCTTTACATGAAGCTATTATTGTATATATTTTCGCGATCTACCCGAGAATCCGGTTATAAATTAATATTAATCACCTTTAAACATCATATATCCAGGATTTTATATTTTTTATATCGATTTAATATTTAAGTAATTTCAATTTTATGATCAAAAGGGTGTCCAGAAGCCTGGAACGAGCTGAATTATCCTATTTTTGACTCATTATGCTGGGTTATTAACTCAAGTAAACACTGAGATTGCTGAATTATAATCAATCTATATTATAAAGCATAATAATGCACCTGAATTAAACTTACCATACGGCATTTAGGCAGGAGAGGAAATAAGCAATATTTATTATATTCATTAATAGTTCACATATGTAAAATCAAATAGTTTACAAATGAGGACAATATATTGTTTACATTTGTAATTGACTTATAGATCATGAAAGAGCGACTTTTACAGCTATTGGACCTGGAACACCTTACTTCCTCAAAATTTGCTGATCTGATCGGAGTTCAGCGAAGCAGTGTTTCTCATATCCTTTCTGACCGTAATAAGCCAAGTTTTGATTTCCTGCAGAAGACTTTAAAAACTTTCCCGGGATTGAGGGCCGACTGGCTGATGCTGGGTGAAGGCCCTATGTATGAGCAAATGGGAAGAGAAAATACCGATCTTTTTAGTCAGACAGTTCCCTTACATGGTCGCAATCCGTCAGGAGGTGGTCAGGAATTGCCTGTGGATCACCCTTTAAATGAACTTCAGGATTCATCTGAAGGATCAGATATTCTGCATATGAAGCATAGGGGAGATGCAGAATCAAAAAAAATTGTTCAGGTGATGCTTCTTTATGACGACGATACCTTCGTTACCTACAGACCTTCACAATAGAAAACTGCTTATATTTGCAGTAAAAATTGGATGTACCGCCATATTATCAGACCCCTGTTATTTCTTTTCCCTCCTGAGACCATTCACCACCTGTTGATTCGATTCCTGAAGATAGTCTTTAAAGTACCCGGAATCAGGAGTCTGATCCGAAGTATTTATCACCTGAATGATCCGGCACTGGAAACAGATTTTCTCGGGATGAGATTCTCCAACCCGGTTGGACTTGCGGCAGGATTTGATAAAAATGCCGAAGTTTTCCAGGAATTTCACGCTTTCGGTTTTTCATTCATTGAAGTGGGTACAGTGACACCCGTGGGTCAGACAGGCAACACCAAACCCCGTAGTTTCCGTCTTCCGGCCGACCGGGGTTTGATTAACCGGATGGGATTTAATAACCACGGAGCTGAACAGGCAGCAGTGAATCTTTCTGTTAAGCGGCCTTCAGGGCTTATTCTGGGGGGCAATCTGGGTAAGAATACCTCAACTCCCAATGAGGATGCAGTGGCCGATTACGAGGCTGTATTCAGAGCAATTTATGGTGGAGTGGACTATTTTGTGGTCAATGTCAGTTGTCCTAACATCACAGATCTTCATAAACTTCAGGATCAGGATTCACTTGAAGCGATCCTGGGAAGAATTCTTGAAATCAGGGAAACCATGGAGATCATAAAGCCTGTTCTTCTCAAAATATCACCCGATCTGAATGAGAAACAGCTGGACGAAACCCTGGAGATTGTTGAGCGGTTGAAAATCGACGGGATCGTTGCCACCAATACCACCATCAGTAGGGAAGGACTGAAGACCAGCAGGGAAAAGATCGATGCCATCGGAAAAGGGGGAATGTCTGGTGCCCCGATTACGCAGCGCAGTCTCGAGGTGGTGCGATATGTCCGGAATAAGGCTAAAGGAAAACTACCCATCATTGCAGTGGGTGGAATTATGAGTGTCGCCGATGCTCTGAATATGTTTGAGGCCGGGGCTACACTAATCCAGCTGTATACCGGGTTCATTTATGAAGGACCGGGATTGGCGAAGCGGATTAACCGGGCCATTCTCAAGAAGCGAAAAAAGACCTGATCTCTATCTATCAGGCCAGTTTATCCTTCTTTCAACCATTCTGTTGGGTGGCTCAGGCATTGAAATGAAACCATCAGAAGGCAGTTTGAGACTCTTCTTCAACGGAGACACTCCAGAGATCTCTTCAAGGGCCCTGGCCAGCATGGGGTCTTCAAGACTGCCAAATGGTTTGGCATAGAGCAGTCGGTCCTCAACCAGAAAGTCGGGATCAATTCCATCGATAAAATCAGTAAACCCGTCCGCATTCGCATACTTCACTACAATGGGCTGCATGGCCCAGTTATGTCGTTTTGGATTGACCCAGTCATCAATGGTAACCGAGCCGTAACACTTCCCGTAGGATGTGGTTCCAATCTGGACCACATCCACATAGGGATACAGGCCGGTCATCAGCGATTCGGAAGCAGATGCGGTACCATCGGTAGTTAGAAAATAGACCGTCGACATGTTAAGGTTAAATTCAGATTCAGCCAGTTTTAACACAAGCTGGACAGAATTCTCTCCATCGGGCTTACCATCTTCATCATAGTCATACCCTTTCCAGAATTCGTTATAAGCATCATTCCAAACCAGTTTTACAAACACCTCTCCATTCTTCATGGCTGTTTCAGGAGCCAGTGTACCTGCGATATAGGATGAAAGATCCAGGCTTCCTCCCGGGTTATACCGAAGATCGACCACCATATCGGATACTCCTGCACTTTTGAATGCTTCGAAAACAGTGTTCAGCTCGCCCAGCCACTCTCCATCTTTCCCTGCAGTAAACTGGGTATAAACCATATAGCCCACTTTTTTTCCCTGGTAGTCAATGACCTCATGGTGTACAATGGGATTTTGATTCAACTCAATGGCTGTTAAAGTTATGGTTTTGCCGTTAGGAACCAGCTGAGCGCCATCCCAGCCGGCAAATTCAAACGTAGCCGTTGTCTGATTATACAAAGGATAATAGTTGTCCCTGTTCAGAGAATGTCCGTCAATGGTGATAATGATATCCCCCCTTTTAATGCCCGCTTCGGAAGCGGGAGAATTGGTTGTCACATACTCTACGATACCAATTACCCTGGTTTCACCGATCACTCCCGGTCTTACCGACATCCCTGTCGAAAGGGAGACCCCGTCAAAGCTTGCAATAAGTTCATCGTAATTGTCGACAATCCAGGAATACTTATCGGCGCTGAAAAGCAGGTCGTAAAAGTACGCCCTGGGATCCTCCTGGTATTCAGGATCGAGGTCAGGCATCTGATCCACCCAGAGGTAAACATCATTCATTCCCTCCCAGATCCAGTTATTCAGAGTCAGCACCTCCTCTGACAGGACTGGTTTGTCCGGGTCAAAAGGATCATCCTTTTTGCAGGAGGAAAGGATGATTGCGAAAGAGATCAGTAATAAAAATCGAAAGCTTGTGGTAATCATTTATGAACTAAATGAGACTAATTGAGATTATCGGTAAGGTATTTTCCCAAAGTCTTGGCGGCTTTGGCATAAGCTTCTGAAATCCTGTACCCGGCATCAAAATCATATCCCATAGCCCCATTTCCCGGTGATTTGCTCATGGTCATTACAATTATCTTCTCTTCCCCCCTGAGAAATATCAGCTCCAGATCGATCAATGCAGGTTTCCTGGAAACTCCAACATTATAACCGGGTTCGATAAATGTAGTATGCACAAACAAAGTAATCTCTGCTTCCACATCCTTGCCCGACTTAATAAATGGCGCATATTCGGAAAGCAACTCCTCAAATTTTGGTTCATACCGCTGGGGCCTGTCGCTGAACCACTTCTCTTTCCATGAATCTCCGGTCCCGGCTTCATCCTCATTCATGTCGGCCATCTTTTTGGCAATATAGTCAGCCTCCACGTCATATTTTCCTACTCCCAATCCAGAATAATCATATTCAATTTTCAATTCCGAAATACCCTTTAAATCTTTTATGCTTCCTGATTCAACATTGATTTTCTGTCCAAAGGAAGCAGAGGCCATCAGGATGACCAGGCAAAACATCAGTAATCGTTCTAGTTTCATTTTTTTATTTTTTGAGTGGGAACACAATTTAAGTTTTTTATGTCAGTTGGCAATAGATGAGCCAACGTTTTTCCAGCGGTGATCGGCTTATTATATTCTCTAAAATGAATTTCATAAAAAAACCCGACCATTTCTGATCGGGTTCAACCTGGTTGGTGATCCAGCTGAGGCTCGAACTCAGGACCCCATCCTTAAAAGGGATGTGCTCTACCTACTGAGCTACTGAATCATCCTGTCAAATGCTTAAAAAAGCGGTTGCAAAGATAAGAATAAAAATATTTTATTGCAAACACTTTTTGTTTCAATAAAATCCCTTTTCCTGTAATGAAATCCGGATGCATTCGTCTCCCGTTTAGAAATCAGAATAAAGATCAGTATAAACTAAAAAAGGAAATCATGAAAAGAGTATTTTTATTTGCAATAGCAGCAGCACTTCCGGCATTTTTGATCGCTCAGAACAGTGCAGTGGACAATCTCTTTAACAAGTACAAAGGTAAAGAAGGAGTAACCACTGTTCAGATCAGTCCGGAGCTTTTCCGGGTTATGAACGCCCTGGAAATTGATGATTTGGACAACAGTGAAATCCCTTTTGACAAAGTGGCCAGTGTGAAGATTCTGACCATTGAAGATGAAGAAACAAACCAGGGGGTTAACTTTTACGATGAGATTAGGGGAGAACTGAAGACCGGGGATTTTGCAGAAGTAATGACTGTGGATGATGGAGGCGAGACGGTTCGCATGTGGATGAAGGCTGACAAGGCTGCGGTTAAAGAGTTTCTATTAATTGTTGGAGGGGAGGATAATGTATTGATCTACATTACAGGAAATTTTAACATGAATGACCTTGAGGAGTTGGCAGGATCCTTTGATCATGACCTGAATCTGGATCTATAGTTTTCCTTACCTTTAAGTTCTAATAGTTATTGAGATCTGATGAGGGCCTCTGAATTTAAAATGCGGGTAATGCCATACAGTGACCGGATTTACCGGCTGGCATACCGTCTCATGGGAAACCGTGAGGAATCGGAGGACATTGTTCAGGAGGTCTATTTGAAACTATGGGGGTTGCGTAGCCAGCTGGATCAATACGACAGCATCGAAGCACTCTCTATCCGGATTGCAAGGAACCTCTGCCTGGATAACCTGAGAAGAAGAAAAACCAACCAGAATGCCATGAATTCGGAGAAGACCAAAAGGGAAGATTTTCATTCAGAAACTCCGGTTGATAGCCTTGAAAAGAAAGAGGATAAGCAGTTGGTACTCTCACTGATCGCAGCGTTGCCGGAACCACAGCGGTCGCTGGTTCATCTGAGACATATAGAGGAGAAAGATTATGAAGAGATTGCTTCCATGGTCAATATGAATGTAAACGCCATACGTGTGAGCATTTCCAGGGCCAGGAAACAGATGCGTGAAATGTTAGAAAAAAATTATGCGACATGGAAAGCATAGAGAAGGTACGCAAGTTGCTTGAGCGGTTTTACCAGGGAGAGACCTCCCTGGAGGAGGAGAGGTGGTTGCAGAACTATCTCTCTTCCAAAAATGTTCCGGTAGAGCTTTTAGCCGACAAGGAGCTATTTAAGGCTTTTGAGGATACAAGGGAAACCATTCCAATACCGGAGGAACTGAATGCAAAAATATTGAATACCATTGACCAGGAGGAGCGTAATTGGTTAAGATCAAGGAGAATCAGCCTCTACTCTTTTTCTGGTCTGGCAGCAGGTCTGCTGGCATTGATCGCGGTATATGTGTTCTTTCTCAGAACCGATGAACCTGCACTGCTCTCGGTCCAGCAGGGAATTGATACCTATGCAGATCCCATGGATGCATACAAGGAGGCTAAAAAGACACTTGCTTATGTTTCGGGAAAACTGAATACAGGTACCAGTGAAATCAGGCATTTGCAGCAGGTGACAAAAACCACTGCTGGGCCGTTGAAGTCGCTCTCAAAAATTAACAAAGGCAGCCGTGAACTGATTCTTCTTGGCGAATTACAAAGGGTCAGGGAGATTGAGAATTAGGGAAATGGTAAATGGGAATTGTGAGAAACCGTATCGAATAAACAGGTAAATAAAGAAAATAATATCATATCATGAAACGGACAATAATAGTGAGTGCAATGTTCCTGTTTGGAATGGTTGCATTTGGTCAGATGACAGCTGTGGACAAAGTCTTTGATAAATACAGCGGAAAAGAAGGATATACAACCGTATATATATCCAGCTTTATGTTCAATTTGTTGAATAGCCTCGAGGTGGATGATCCCGAGTATAATGAGTTTAAAAAAGCAACCTCGGGAATCAACTCCATAAAGATACTTACCCAGGATGGGGAGCATTCCGAATCGTTTGGCAGAGAGTTGCTGGAGATGCTACCCAGGACTGAATACCAGGAGATGATGAAGGTGAAGGACCAGGAGGAGGAAGTTTTGTTCCTGGCCAAAGAGTCCGGGGGTAAAATTTCCGAATTTCTTTTAATCGTAAGTGGCGGATCGGATGATGTATTGATTGCCATTACCGGAGACATAGATCTTGAAAGCCTTTCCAGTATCGCTTCGGGACTTGATATACCGGGGATGGAGAACCTTGACAATTTGGAAGAACGCCCCTAATAGTATAGCATTTTCTCCACCTTGTTATTCTTAAGCCAGTTTTTCAGGATTTGCCTGATATCCCTGTTATCAAGGCCGGGTCTGATACTTTCGAGCATCTCTTCGATTCCCAGATATGTTTCATTTACAGAGATATACCCGTATCCCATATACATCCCTTTTTCAATCCTTACCAGGCTTCTCTCATCCACAGATCTTCCCCTGTCGATAATCAGCACGTTTCCGCGGTCAAGTTTAAGGTTGCTTAGCAGCTTTTCTGCCCTTTTGTTGTATGCCGAAACCGCTTCAGCCTGAATGCAGGCACCGTTACACTGTCGGATGGAATGGTGAAAACATGCTCCGTCGGTCTGATAAAGGCCACTCAGTTTCTGACATAACCAGTTTCTTTCGACCATCCGGGTAAGCGCTTCCCTGGCCTCCTTGATATTATTGTAGCAGGTAACCGGTTCATCAGCTGTTTCAGATATTTTATGCAAACTAAAGGTTATATATCCATATTCATCCCTGGATGTGTAAAGTCCCCAATAGAATATGGAGCGTTTTTGCGCCCTGTTGAACATGGGCTTTTGCTGCTTGATCTCACCGGATTCCTTAAGCAGGGCAACCAGTTCACTACCAGTGAGTTCAAATGAGATGGAGTGAATCCTCTTTTTCATCTCGAGGGCCCTTTTGTTATTTGTGTTTCCAAGGTGGGAAAGAACCCTGTGACGAATGTTCCTGCTTTTGCCAATATAGATAAGCTGCCTGTACTGGTCATAAAAATAGTAGGTTCCACACTCCTCCGGAAGGCGATCAATATCGTCGACAGTCAGGAATTCATTCAGGTTTTTGTATCGTCCCCCGGACTCTGAGACCAGGCTGATCTCCCCACTTCCATTCTGCCTTTCCTGGAGTAGTTCGAAAAGCCTGACCGTAGCCAGTGCATCTCCTGCAGCACGGTGCCTGTCATTGATAATTATTCCCAGGTCCTTGCAAATATTACCCAGGCTATATGATTTATGACCAGGAATAATTTTACGACTCAACCTGACGGTGCAAAGGGTTTTGCGGTTGTAGTCGAACCCGAGCTGTTTAAATTCACTTTTAATAAATGAGTAATCGAATGCCACATTGTGACCAACAATGATATGGTTCTCAGTTCTTTCAACGAACTCTTTGGCGATTTCGAAAAACCGCGGAGCATTGGCCACCATTTCATTTGTAATACCTGTAAGCGCTGTGATAAAGTAGGGAATTGTTTTTTCCGGATTGAGCAGGGTGCACCACTCATCCACGATCTTTTGGCCATCGTGGAAATAGATGGCGATTTCTGTTATTTTTTCTGCTTTCGGACTCCCCCCAGTGGTCTCAATATCAAGTATGGCAAACATTGGTCATTCCAGCTCCTCATTCTTGCACTACTTCTCTTTCTTTGCGGTTTCCTCCTTTGGACTAGGATCCTTTTTTAAGACAGGTTTCTTTGGTTGTTTTGCCAACGGTTGCTTCTCTTTGGCCTCCGGCTTCTGCTTAGCCTCCTTCGTTGCCGGTATCGGCTCGTCAACAGCAGCAGGGGTTACCTTTTCAACCACTACTTTTTTTGTTGATGAGATCACATTGTATCCTGTCCTCTTTTTACGAGCTCTGAGTACGCCAAAACTGCCACTGAATAGTTTCCCCCTTCGGGTTTTTTTATCGCCTTTTCCCATGATAATTGTGTTAGTGTTGAAGGGTGAATATACGAAAAAAGAGCGGCAATCCAACCGGGTTTATTCAGCAGGTATAAAATGGAGTGAGACAGAATTTACACAGTGCCGCTTGTTTTTCTCGGTATAACCCTCTCCAATGAAGAGATGCCCCAGGTGTCCCCCGCAATTGGAACAGAGGATCTCCATTCTCTGTCCATCTGCATCAATCTGCTTTTCCACCGCCCCTTCGATTTCATCATCAAAACTGGGCCAACCGCAGTGACTGTCGAACTTATCTTCCGAACGGTAGAGGGGGGCATTACATCTTTTACATACATAAACACCGGTTTGGTGATGATCCACATACTCGCCAGTCCAGGGCCGTTCGGTACCTTTTTGGAGGATAACAAATGCCTCAAAATCTGTTAGTTTATTATATTCCACGGGTTTTTGATGTTTAATGGTATCCTGTGCCTGAAGCGATGGGAAAATGGCCATTGAAAGGCACATGATCAAAATTTTCATTACGATATCTGTTTTAAATAATAACACCGGCAAAGGAGAACGGTTCACATCCCTTTATTTGAACGTTCATTGCCAGTGCCCCGGGATTGGTTCATTGCATTGAGAACATGTGCCATTATTAATCTTCATGCTGGTCACTTTAAAACCCGATCGTTCCACCACAATTGTTCCGCAGCCGGGGCAGATGGTGTTTGCATCATTACTTCCGGGGACATTTCCGATATAGATGTATTTTAAACCCTCGGAACGTGCTATCTCCTTAGCTGCTTCCAGGGTATTTACGGGTGTTGCTGGCAATCTTTGAAGTTTGTACTGGGGATGAAACCTGCTGAAATGGAGAGGCGTAAGGGTGAACCCGTTTGCGGCCAGCCAGCCGCACATCCTGCGGATCATTTCCATATCATCTGTCCACGAGGGAATAACCAGGTTTGTGATCTCCAGCCAGACCCCTTCATCCCTCAGTGTTTTCAATGTATTCAGTACCGGTTCCAGTTTACCGGCATTCAGTTTCAGGTAGATTGAATCGTCCATGGATTTGAGATCGATATTGGCCGCATCAATTACAGGGCACAAATTCAGCAGGGGTTCCCGGTGAATATATCCGGCTGATACCAAAACATTCATGATCCCTTTGTCATGGGCAATCCTGCCTGTATCCAATACATATTCATACCAGGTTATGGGCTCCGAGTAGGTGTAGGCAATACTTTTACAATGGTTATCAAGTGCCTGTTTCACGACCAGATCGGGCATCATATCGAAATTCTGAGTCTCCTCGGGAGAGGATTGGGAAATGGTCCAGTTCTGGCAGTTGAGACATGCAAGGTTACATCCTGCAGTGGCAATGGAAAAAGCTTTCGTTTGAGGATGGAAGTGATAGAGAGGTTTTTTTTCAATGGGATCCAAATGAACTGCACATGGATTTCCGTAGGCGATGGTATGAAGTTTTCCATTATAGACCCTTCGGTTGTGACAATCGCTCAATTCGCCCTCCTTCAGGGTACATTCATTTGGACAGATCTGGCATTGCACCCCTTTGGGGGTTTCAACCTGGTACATCGCTTCACGACTCCACTTCCAGGGTTTGCTGGTGGATCCGGCCCATATGCTGGGTGAAATCAGTGTACAGGTTGCTCCACAGAATCCGGTTTTCAGAAAACTTCTTTTATCCATCACCCCTTATTTTTAATCCCCCTGCAATCAGGCTGAACCCAGTGACCAGGTTTATTCCGAAGAACAATATATAGCTATTGATCACACCAATCAAGGGAAGGAGAAAAATTGCCGGTATAAATGTGCCCAGTGCCGCGCCGGTAAGATCTGCGCTATATAGCTCTCCTAAAATACCGGAAGGGTTCTCTTTTTTCAAACCAATCCCCAGTGAATAGACCGATCCAACCACCATACCCGGAATAAAATTGAGTAACCCCAAGATCAAGGGACCGCTCCAGCGCGAATTAAACACCCCCCCGATTAAAGGGAGGAGTAAACCGGTCAGGGACATCAGCGCCATGATCATGACAAGTCCGGTGATTCCGGACATCGAGGATTTTCGCCACACCCTTTTACAGATGATTGTTCCAGCGACAATACCCGACATAAATAGGGTGATCATGATGGGCGCCACCATGTAGGCAAATCCATAAAATGATTGCACTACCATGATCAGTATGATCTGGATGCCCGCTCCAGTAAATCCTGTGATGTACATAGCCCGATTCAGCGGGTTATAACGGAACAGGAGGATGAGGAACAGAAGTGCCGAAATCATCCCTGCCACCTCCATGGAGGCCCTCCCTGTTTTAGATTCAATACCCATGAGGGAGGCGAAGAAGAGTCTTGGCCACAGGTCACTGTTAATTCGCCGCTCCTGCAATTGAATACGACTGGTCAGTTGTTCACTGTCGAACAGGATCTGATCGGCATCCAGGTAGTCTGGATGAACATAGGTGGTGAGGATTTGCCGTTGGGAGAGGAGGGAGGGAAAATCCAGCGACAGGGGTCTTTCGGATGCCAGAAAATAGGTGGAGCTTCCAGGGACAATCAGAACATTTGGGAAAACCTCCTTTAAGGTTTGATCATTGATGCTCAGTATACGGAGCCCTTCCTCGTTGACATATTGATCGGCCGTGGTCAATTGCATACAAAAAACTCCTTCTGGCGAAAGATGCTGCCTTACCATCCTGTAGAATTCAAGGGTGAAATATCGGTTCCAGCCGATGGTCAGAGGATCGCCTGTGTTTGAAATGATCACATCATACACAGCTTCCCCGCTCCTCATCAGCCAGGTACGTCCATCTTTGGGAATAAAATGAAACGAGGAATCAATATTTTCATAAAAGTGATTTTTCCCCATGTAGTAAATCCATGGGTCGGCCTCACAATAATCGATGGTTTCAGGTTTATATTTTGCAACTTCCGTGATTTGACCGGACCATCCACCTCCCAATAAAAGGAATGACGCCGGATTGGAAAGCTGAAGAGACGGAAAATGGACGGACTCTTCGGCCTTCATCAGATCGGAGGAGGTGATTACCGGGGTTCCATCCATATAGCCGGTGACCTGCTCATTGGCCATTGTGAAGGTAAGGTTTCCGATTGGGGTATCCCTGGTTTCAAGAATTTCCTCATTTCTGTACCGCAGTCCCTGCAACTCGTTTTGCAGGCCGGGCATTAGCGACAGGACAAAAAGCAGGATAACTGCCGGGATGAGTATCCATCTTGGTCCTTTACGGACCGGGAACCTGTAAATGATAATCACCGACACGGATGTGGTCATAAACAGAAAGGACAGGAGCTGGAAATTGTCCAGCAGGTGCATGAGAAGCATTGCACAGAGAATACCCCCGGCCACAGAGCCGATTGCATCCAGCATGTAGGGGGAAGCCCTGTTACTGCTGTTTTTTGCAGACCGGGAAACAACTCCGAAGAGAAATCCGGACAAACCGGTAAAGAGGGAGGTCAGAAATAAAACAGAGATAACGGTCTCCAGTAATCCCGGCTGCAATCCCGGAAGAAACAGGAACCTGTTCACCAGGATCAGGAGCAGGTATACGAGAATGGGTAGTCCGCTCATGGTTACCAGCAGAAATGAGATCCGGCGGGGATTCATTGGAACAACATATCCTGAACCAATCCTCGCTCCCAGGGCAGTGAGGATCATCCAAACAGCGAGGAAAATGCCGATAACCAGTTCATTGCCATGAAAATTTTTAATGAATTCTCTGAGCAATACCAGTTGGGACATGATACTGATGTATCCCAGCATCATGAAAAATGACCTTTGTTGAAACTGATTAAAGCCGGGTTTGGTGAAACTGGTGTTCACGGAGGTTTTTCCCTGAGTTTGGACACTTTTCCGGAAATAGTATCGCACGTGCCACAGGAGATGGAAAATAGCCACCAGTGCGAATCCGATTCCGCTATCCACATGCCATTGCATGGCCTCTTCAACCCAGCTTATATTGAGCTTGTAGTTCACTTTGACAACCAGGAGTATTCCCAGAATGGCAGTAGAAAAAAAGAATAGCAGAAGGATTGTATTCCAGAATTTACGATGATTCTGCAGGGAAATCAATCGGGTTCGAACCATCAGCTGGCTCACTAAATAGGAGGCCAGGAGCAGTGCTCCTATAGAGAGCAGATGATAGGGCCCATGGGTCATTTCTCCCTTTTTTCACCGAAAATAATAGCTTCGTAAGTATAAAGTTCGGCCTCCTTCCAGCCATCCCATCCGATTCCCGCTTTCTCCCTGGCACAATGACCCAAAAACTCTTCGGTACTCCATCCTGTATCTTCGGCAACCTGTGGCAGGAAGGTACCAGATTTGCCATCTTTTTTCATATAGATTCCATGCTTTCCAAGTTCAAATTCATCGATCGAACTGATCTTACGCAATGGAGTCAGAACTGAGATTTCAATTTCAATATATCCCAGTTCAGGTTCTTCCACCGGGGCAAACCTGCTATCCCTGCTGGCTGCAGCAATGGTCATTGCTTCCACCACAGCATATAAAGGTTCCGACGGGGTGAAGTTTCCGATACACCCTCTCAGTTTTCCTCCCATAAAGAGGCTTACAAATGCACCGGCCGGTTCCATAAGGGCAGGGGTAAGGGCTGCAGGGTCGATCGCGGGTAACTCACCTGTTTTGATAAACGACTGCAGGGTAGAACGGGATATTTCCAGCAGGGAACTCTTCTCCTGGTCTGTTAACCCGAAAACACGCCCTGCAGATGGTTTCTCATAACCTGCGATGGCCCAGTATCCCACCACGCGTTGTTTATCACCAATTTTTGAATCTCCTGAATTGCGATAGAGAACAGGAGTAAATTCAATGCTTTCAAACCGGCTGGCCATATAAAGCATGGTCATGATGGAGCTCCAGCCACAACAGGGGGTTGATAGATTGGGGCCCGCCTGTTTACTGTTGTTCCTGAGGGCGTCGTAGAATAATTCCGGATCTTTTGTGAGTACTGCATCACCCGTGATTTTATCAATGCGCATGGCATCCTCGTAAGAGGGGTAGTGAGAAAAATCGGAACTGATGATAAAGAGATTATCAGAGGTGAACCAGGGCAAAAGTGCGGTTGCAAGATCCCTGGCTGCTGATAGTGAGGAGGATCCCATAACCAGCGGTACGATGGGGGGGAGCTCATTGAAGTGATACTGCAAAAAAGGGATCTGTACTTCGATGCTGTGCTCACGGTCGTGCGCTTCAGGGAGGAATTGTATGTTATTATTCCCGTTAATGAGGATTTGTGCAATTTCCCGGTTTACTTTCGCTTCACCCAGGGGTGTCATGTAATTTCCGGCCGAATAGACTGAAACCCCGTCAAACAGCTCCCGATGCGATGATGCGATTATAAAAATATTATCGTAATGCGCATCTTTCGGAATGGTTTCATACCCTGAAGCGGCTACAATTCCTGAGTAATCGTAACCGGCATGGGGTACAATGAGTGTTTGCACTTTACCCTCTGTTTTTAGGGAGTTGGCATTGGCATAGAGCGACCGGAGCTTGGATTCAAGTGCGGATTTTTGAGCGGGATAGAATGTGCCGGCAAAGGCAGGCTTTCTGTTTATAAGGGCAGGAAGCCCCTGTGCAGTTCCTTTACAGAAAGGGAACAGCAGGATGGTGAGCAGAAGTGAAAGGGTTAAGTATCTTCCCATGGGTATGGTTGTATTCAACTGTATTTGAAGAAATCTCTGTACTGCTGGTAGAAGGATTCCAGCTTCATCATTTGATCATACATAAACTGGTGCGCTGCCGGCCAGGTTTTTTTATCGTATATATCCACTCCCTCTTTTTGAAGGTAGATACGGCTCACTGATTTGTTGTTTTCGCGGATGTATTCCAATTCCCAGATCATGGGTGTTTTCATGACCTCTTCAAGTATCTTTTTTACCGATTCCAACTTCTCGAACAGTTCGATACGCTTATCCATGTTCCTGGTTTCCAGGTCGATTCCCACCTGAGCCACCTCATTGTCAACATGAAACCGGAGATTGAGAGCCTTCACACCGGTCCTGGTCAAAATCCAGTCACCCGGCAACCCTTTCGCCCTGCGTCTTCTGCCGGAGAGGGTTTTGAATTGAATCCAGAACTCCTCCCTCAGCTCTTTTGATTCCTCTTTTGAATACATAATTTCTGATACAACTGCAATTTACTTAATTCTGTATATATTCGGGCATGCATTATGACTATGATTATATCATTGTGGGGTCTGGATTCGGTGGGTCGGTTTCGGCCTTGCGGCTCTCAGAAAAGGGATACAGGGTACTTGTCATTGAGAAGGGAAAAAGATGGGAACCCGGTCATTTTCCTAAAACCAACTGGAATCTGAAACGGTGGCTATGGCTGCCCATTTTTGGTTTCCGGGGGATCTTCAAAATGACGATCATGCGTCATGTGGGAATCCTGAGTGGAGTAGGTGTGGGTGGAGGATCACTGATGTATGCCAATACCCTTCCGAGACCCAGGGAAACTTTTTTCAACTCGGGCAGCTGGGCTGGACTGGCAGACTGGAAAGAAGAGTTGGCCCCTCACTACCTTGAAGCCGAAAGGATGCTGGGTGCCACAGAGAATCCTGGTTTGTATGACTCCGATGATGCCCTGAGTGCAGTGGCTGCAAAGTTTGGTAAATCGAAGCAATTCGGGCCTACCCGCGTAGCTGTTTTCTTTGGTGAACCGGAGCAGGATGTAGCTGATCCCTATTTTGGCGGTGAGGGCCCCAGGCGTTCTGGTTGTAATTTCTGCGGATCCTGTATGACCGGCTGCAGGAACAATGCTAAAAATACCCTGGATAAAAATTATCTGTACCTGGCCGAAAAGAGAGGTGCAAAGGTACTTCCGGATCATAAAGTAATTCGCATTAAACCGGCCGGGAAGCCCAATGGTGAAGAGGGTTATTATTTGTTGCTCAGAGACTCCGGCTCTTTGTTCAGGAGAAGGGAAAAGTTGATTTCCGGGGGTGTGATTCTTTCAGGAGGTGTCCTGGGAACAGTAAGATTATTGCTCAATATGAAGCGAAGGCATCTGCCCCTGATCAGTAATCTTGCAGGGACCGGGATCAGGACCAATAATGAGAGCCTGGCACTGATCCACTCACGCAACAGGAATAAGGATTTTTCAAGGGGGGTGGCCATCGGATCCATATTCCCACCCGATCATGATACCCACCTGGAACCGGTCCGTTATGGAAGTGGTTCGGGATTTTGGAAAATACTGGCTGTTCCTCTCACCCAAGGAAGAACCATGGCCGGCCGGATCCTTCAATTAATCTGGAGCTTTATAAGCAAACCGCTACGTTGGTTCAGGGTTTGGTTCAGCCGTGATTTTGCAAAGGAGTCGGTGATTCTGTTGTTTATGCAGCACCTGGACAGTACATTGAAACTAAAAAGGGGAGTATTGAATCTTAGGAGTGTGCTCTCGTCCGGACCAGCCCCCTCGGCTTTTATGCCGCTGGCCAGGCAGCTGGCCGATGCCACAGCCGGGGAGATTGACGGGGCCCCTTTTGTAATGGTCTCCGAGGCCATCCTTGGTACCCCGTTAACAGCTCATATCCTGGGGGGAGCTGTTATAGGAGAGAATGCAGGCAATGGTGTTATTGATAAGGACCACCAGGTTTTCGGTTATAAAAATCTTTATGTTTGTGACGGCAGTGCGATCTCGGCCAATCCTGGTGTGAATCCGTCTCTGACCATTACTGCGATGTCAGAGAGGGCCATGTCAAAAATTCCTGAAAAGAAATAGTTTTGTATATTGCTTCATGTTCAAAAACTGAAAGATATGATGAATGAACGCAAACACCAGGCCTGGAACTTCTGGTCGGCATTTGCTTTTTTTGGTGCCGTTGTGCTTGTGGGATACCTTCTGGAAAAAAGAAATATTGATATTCAGGATATTACGTTGAAAGAGTCGGTGGTTATCATCCTGGCATCTTACAGGATGACAAGAATTCTGGTTTTTGAAAAGATATTTAAATACCTTCGGAATGTGCTTAAAAAGAGAGAAAATCTCTATGTGATAGGTACTTTGCATTCAATCATTACCTGTCCCTGGTGCGCTGGAGTATGGGTCACCATGGCCATTGTAATATTTTATTTCCTGGTTCCTTTCGGTGTGGTGCTGGTCTATGTTCTGGCATTGGCCGGAGTAGCATCCATGGTGATTCTCATCTCAAACCTTTTGCACATGTACACCGAGCAAAAGCAGCGGGTACACCAGCAAGAGAAGGGCTCCGGAAATGACAGCCTGGCCTGATTACAGGAAGAAAAGCGCCACCCCGCCCACCGAAACCAATGCTCCTATGATTTCAATTGCTGAAACCTTTTCCTTTTTCAAAAGGATGGAAGGAGGGATTATCATAACCGGCGTAAGGGCCATCAGGGTGGCTGCGATCCCGGTACCGGTATGCTGAACAGCCAGCAATGAAAAGCTTACACCGAGGAACGGACCGGTGAATGAACCGAGGGTCATTGCCTTCATGGCCCTCAGATCCTTCAGGGCTCCAAACAGGTGATGCCATCTTTTGAAAATGGAGATGATAATGGCAAAACCCACAACCCCTGTCATGATCCTGATTTGAGTGGCGGAGAAGGGATCCATATCCTGCATCCCCTTCTTACTGAGAACCAGACCGGAGGCCTGTCCCACGGCCCCGCCCAGGGCGAGCAGACTCCCCAGTACCAAGGGTCCCATTTTGAGTGATTTGCCGATGTCTCTCTTTTTCATTTCCAGCTTAGAAGACATGACCAGCACGATTCCCAACAGGGTAATTCCCATCCCCAGGTATTCCATGGCAATGAGTTTTTCACCCAGGGTGATCCACCCGATCAGTGCCGTGATCGGAGGGACCAGGGCCATAATCATCATCGAGATCCGGGCCCCGATCAGGATGAATGCACGAAATAGAAAAAGATCGCCCAGAACAAAGCCGACCAGGCCGGACAGGGAGAGCCAGAACCATTGATAACCAGTGGCAGTAGGAATGAATTCCCCATTAACTATGGCATTGTAGACTGAAAGGAAGGTAAGACCTATAACGAGCCTGATCAGGTTCAGGGAAAGGGCACCCACACGCTTTCCGGCCGATTCGAAGGCCATTGCAGTAACGGTCCAGCATACCGCGGTAAGCAGTGCTGCAACTTCTCCAAGGTAGTTGTTCATTACAATGATTTTCGGTCTGAATACCTGGGGTGTACGGGCGAGTCGGCGGATGAAAGTTTACCTTCCATAGCCCTATTCCTGAAATCCTTGCTGGCATCATAATATGGATCGGCAAGATTAACATCAGACAGCAGGATGCCCGGCTTGTCCGCTTCCAGGGTTCCGCCTACCAGCCCATCGGGTGTAATAAAATGACAGGGCCAGCTGCTGGGGCTTGATGAATTGCATGTGGACATGTAGAAATGATTGGTTGCAGCCCTGGTCTGTGCAGTCACCGGCATGATTTTTGGATGAATTCCTCCTGGTTTCTGACGGGCATTGTAGAAAGACTGAAAGATTAAATCCACCTCAAGTTTTTTGTATTCCCTGTACAATTCAGGAAATCTCACATCAAAGCAGATTAGAAATCCACACTTTATCCCCTGGATATTCACGACTGAAAAATGTTCTCCGGCTGAAAAATGCTCAAGGTCACCTTTGGTGCAGAAGCGTTTGTCGTACCTCTCCTCGATCTCTCCATCCGGATTGATCACGTAAAGGCTATTCATCGGTTTGAATCCAACTCCCAATTCATGGATAGAACCTAAGATCACCCAGATATCCAACGCTGCTGCCAGGTTCATTATTGAATCGGTCCAGGATCTAAGCACCGGCCAGTCAAAGCCCTCCAGGGATTTCATATCCACCCCCGGGTATCCCGAAAGTGCACATTCGGGAAAATGAACCACGTGAGCCCCTGAATCGGCTGCTTCGACCATCTGCTTTATAATCCATCCGGCATTCTCGCTGATGTGATCAGAAACCGGAAACTGACAGGATGCTACACGCATATGGGATCGATCGCATCCTGGATCATGCCGGGCATATAGCGTAACAGATAGCATTAGAATGGCCAGACAATAATTGTATTTTCTCATCTCAAATTATGTAAGTGCATAAGGGGGTGGTTGCTATTCGTACCTCAGGGTTACCAGGATGCTGCTGGCGAATATCCACCATTTAAGCTGGATCCGTTCGGTATAATCGTTCAGCCAGCGGCCAAGATACAGAAGTGACAGCGGAACTGCAAATAGCAGGGAAAGATCTTTGTACCTGTTTTGCTCACAATTGACTTCCTTTGTATTACCCCTGTAAATCTGTGTGACAGCTCTATTACAGGCTACTTTCCCCGGAATCTCTTTACGGGCCTCACGAATTTTGAAAGGCATCTCTTCACGTTCTCCTTTTTCGATCCGGATGGCGTTCAAACGATAGATCCGGTCGGCCTTGCTGAAATGCCTGTCGAAGCACAGTTCAAAAGTATGAATGTGGTGAGCAGGATGACGGCTGTCAATCCGAGTGTAAGTCCTGTAATATTTATCGCGAGCATTGAAGAATCACGTCTTATGATCCTGGATATATTTTTGAGGGTCAATATGTTCCTTCTTCGCTTTAATAACAATTTCTATGGCGCATTCCGGGCAGTTATAGATTTCGCAACCGGTGCATGCAAAACAGTTTCCGCAGGATTGGTAAACCTGGTCCCGTTCGAAGGAAGTACCACATTCGTGGCACAGAATGATCCGGATCAGTTTACTCATTCAATGACGATTCCCTTTCAAATTTGTAACTGAGCACTTTCCACTTTCCACTGAGCACTCTACCTGCTGTTACTGTATTTTACGATCAATTTATCATGTAATCCGTTGTACATCTTGAGGACCTTTTCCATTTTCCCGTTGGAATAGTCTGTGAGGTAATCAAGTGCCTGGTCCGGACTTCTTTTAAAGAGTGCAAGTGCTTCATTGTCAATGGAATCACGTTCTGAAAAAAGTGCTTCCTCATAAGGGTTGCGAACCTCCCAGACATCCTTGATTGCCTCCTGCCACCTGAGGTAGAGCAGGTTATCCACAAAATCGATGGCCCAACATGCTGATTTGTTACTGTATTGGGTTGGATCGAAGTTTTTGTAACATTCTGCAATCTCGCGCGTTCCTGCATAGATGGGGACATAAGGACTGGTATATGCATTATCGAGGAATACCCAGTAAATACCCCCTATGGGGTCGGGAAGCCAGTCCCGAAGCTGGGCAATCATTCCGTAGTAGCCTTGTGGCCTGGCCATATTCCTGCGGTTGTTGATATCCAGCAGCTCCCTCATATCCTTACTTGGGAATGGGGTTGCCAGAGGGCTTTTCTTCATCCCACCTTTTCCGTCTGGCACAAACCAGTCATAATCTTCAGTGATGTCATAGATGGTACCTTCGAAGACAGAGCGCTGGAAAGCCATCACATCCTGCACAGAAATTTTTCGCCCGGGACTGACAGAGGTGGGGTAAATGGAAATGGGTTCCACATATTGAATATACTGGTTGTAGCCCATCATGTGACCATCTGTCAGGCTTCGTTCGGGCCAGTCTGCATAACCTGGCGCATAGGTGTTGTAAAAGAGCCACATGCGGCTGGTTGCCCATTCACGTAACATGGGGGCATATACCTCCTGCCAGATAAAGGGCTTATTGCCTGTGGGATCATACCATCCCTTATCCACGGCAAATTGCCTGTAGTTCTTTGAAAACATAAAGTTTTCAGTATCGGATTCATCCACCTCTTTGATGATACTCCAGTTGGCAACCACCAGGGCATGATCGTCGGGCACCCGCTGGGCCACCCAGATGGCTCCGGGGTCCCCGCTTTGAGGATCCCAGTCCGATCCAACGCTAAAAATCTCAATGATCCAGATCTCTTGGGTATCGCCCAGTACAAGGGTCTCAGATTCGCCAACACAGGAGGGGAGGAAGCCGTATGTACTCATGAGGTAACCTATGAAAGCCGTGGCTTCACGAGCTGATTTATAACGCTGAAGGGAGAACATCTGGGCTTGCTCCACGGTCATAATTTGTTTGCAGACAGCCCTGTCGACTTTTAACTCTTCGCGCTGACTGGTAGTACTTTCAGCAATGGCCAGCTGATGCACGTTCATATGGGGATAAGCCGAGTGAAAATAGGTGTAGGTATTCTCTACCTGGGGTATCTCTCCGATTACATCTCCAAAATCGTCCAGCGGGCGGTTAATATCCTGAATCCCCCAGTAAACAGGGGCCATTTCACCCTTTTTATAGCTCTGACCATGCACTACCCTGATGCGGTTATCTGGTCCGCAGTCGGTATGCGAAATGATTACCGAACCATCGGCTGATGCCCTTTTCCCCACGGCAATGATGGTACATGGGTGGGAATCGGTCGCGGCCAAAAGCAATAAAGCAATGATAGCAGATCTTCGCAGAGAAACATTTTTAATCATTTGAAAGATTTTGCGTATTTATAACTGAAAATGACTATTTTGGATTCCAATTTAGGAAACATTCCTGAAAAACCACCTACACCTGAAAAGATAGCCCGTTTCTAACTTGAGCTGTCTATGTTTTTGAACGATCTGCTTATCGCCCTTCGCAATGCATGGCGTAATAAGGTATACTTCCTTATCAACCTTTTGGGGCTTGCCATTGGGATCGCCAGTTCCATCATTATCCTGCTTTTTGTCCGGGATGAACTGAGTTTTGATCGTCACAACGAGCACTTCCATGACATCTACCGGATCTGTATCCGGGGAAAGATTCAGGGAAATGAATTGGAAGCCGCCCTTTCCAATGCCCCCATGGGAGCGACACTTAAGTCGGATTACCCGGAGGTGGAGGAGTATACCAGACTCTACACTTTTGATGGTGATCCTGTTGTAAGGTATGGTGATCAGGTGTTTATCGAAGAGAATTTCTTTTACGCCGATTCCACTTTCTTCAATGTTTTTACAGCTCCTGTGGTTTCAGGTGATCCCACAGGAGTGCTGAATCGTCCCAATACCCTTGTACTTACCGAGGAGGTTGCCAGAAAGTACTTCGGGAATGAAGACCCGGTAGGAAAGCTGCTTTCTATTGGTGAGCATGAAACACAGTTTGAGATCAGCGCTGTGGTTAAGGGTTTCCCGGAGAACGCTCATTTCCGGTTTAACATGCTGGGTTCCATGACATCCATTTATTTAGCCGATGTGACCAGGTGGATGGGAAACAACAATTATACCTATATAAGGCTCAGAAAGGATAAAGATCCTGGCATAGTTGAATCCAAATTTCCGGAGTTGATCGCACAGCACATGGGAACTGAATTGGAGGAGATTCTGGGGCTTACGATGGAGGAGTTTTTGGCATCCGGCAATACCTATGGTTACTTCCTTCAGCCCCTGAAGGATATTCATTTAAGATCTGACCTGCAATTTGAGATCAGCCCCGGAGGGAGCAGGTCCTCGGTCATTATTTTTTCGGTCATTGCAATCTTCCTGATTATCATTGCTTCTATCAATTTTATGAACCTTGCTACTGCCAGTGGAGCAAAGCGAGCCACCGAGGTGGGGATCCGGAAAGTGGCTGGGGCGGAAAAGCAGCGCCTGATCTGGCAATTCCTGACCGAGTCTTTTCTGATATCGATGATGGCCCTTATTCTGGCGATTGTCCTGGTTGAGTTGTTCCTTCCGGCATTCAATAATCTTTCCGGGAAAAGCCTGGATCTCAATTCAATTGGGATATTAAGACTAATCACAGGGCTGCTTTCTATAGGGCTTTTTGTTGGGTTTGCCTCAGGAAGCTATCCTGCTTTTTTTCTATCCTCCTTTAAACCGGTTGATGTTTTGAAGAGCGGAGCAATGCGGGGGATCAGGGGTGCCGGATTGAGAAAGGTATTGGTGACATTCCAGTTTTTTGTCACCATTGTGCTGTTTATCTGCACCATGATTGTAAATGGCCAGATGAGATACATCCAGGTGAAAGACCTGGGATTTGACAAGCAAAACCTGGTGGTCATTGACAGGGTATATGTACTGGGCAACCAGGTTGAAGCTTTCAGGCAGGAGCTCCTCAAGAATCCTTCCATTGTTCAGGCCACTTTCTCCAGTGCCGTACCCGGTGGGCTGATCGGAGATAATGGTTATCTTCCAGAAGGCGCCGGAGCGGATGAAACACATGCCATTAATAACATCTGGACCGACTGGCACTTCAAAGAAACTTATAAACTGGAACTTGCGGTAGGCAGATGGTTTGAGGAGGATAATCCGACCGATTCTACCACTTTGATCCTGAATGAATCGGCAGTGAAGGCTTTCGGTTTTGAAGATCCGTTGGTTAAGCGGATCTACACCCAGTTAGGTGATGAAACCCAAATTCCGCGGCAGATTATAGGTGTTGTGAAAGACTTTCATTTTCAATCCCTTCACCAGGAGGTGCGCCCTCTGATCATTCAATTCATTGGGAACAACCAGTATCAGCTTTCTATTCGAATCAATGGACAGGATAAACCGAAAACACTGGAATATATTGAGAAAACATGGGTCTCTTTTAAGGAACAACAGCCCATTCATATGACCTTCCTGGAAGAGGACCTGGCCGCGCTTTATAAAAATGATGAAAAAGCATCGGTAGTATTTTCGATCTTTTCAGTACTTGCCATTTTTATTGCTGCTCTTGGACTGCTGGGGCTTGCTTCTTTCAGTGCAGCCCAACGCAGGAAGGAGGTAGGAATCCGGAAAGCCATGGGTGCTTCCATTACCAGTGTACTCATCACTTTATCAAGGGAATTTATGTGGCTGATCCTCTTTGCCACGATTGCTGCCTGGCCGGTTGGATATTTTATTATGAAAAACTGGCTGCAGGATTTCCCGGTAAGAATTCCCATGGAGCCTCAGGTATTTATCATCAGCTCGATGCTTGCCTTTTTCATCGCCGCTCTGACTGTGGTACTTCGGGTATACCAGGCAGCCTCAATGAATCCGGTATTTTCACTCAGGTACGAATAAAATCTCAATCATGTTTAAAAACTATATTATCGTTGCGTTAAGAAACCTCTGGAGACACAGGGGTTATAGCCTGATTAATATTTTTGGACTTGCCATTGGCCTTGCCAGCAGTATTTTTATTCTGCTCTATGTGGTAAACGAGCTTACCTATGACCGCTTTCATAAGAAATCGGACCAGATTTATCGTGTCTGGATCAGGGGAAGCATGCCGGCTACAGAAATGCGACATGCACAAACGTCCCCACCTATGGCCGAAGCATTGCTGAATGACTACCCCGATGTGGAACAGGTTGTAAGGTTGAACCAGTCGGGTGGGTGGATGGTTCGTTCGGGAGAAAGGATGTTCCATGAGACAGAGAAGGAGTTCATTTTCGCGGATTCCACCTTTTTTGATGTATTCAGTTTCCGCTTGATAAAAGGGGATCCCGGGACCTGCCTCCGCGATCCACGGAGTATCGTGCTGACCGAAGAGTATGCCACAAAATATTTTGGGGATGAAGATCCCATCGGCAAGACCTTGAAGATTGAACAGGATACCAATCTTTCCGTGATCACCGGAGTGATGCAGGATTTCCCCCAGAACTCGCACTTCCATGCCAGGATGATCGGTTCTCTGAGTACAATAGGAAATAGCCGCAGCACCAATTGGGTTAACCATAACTTCCATACCTACATAGTATTGAAGGAGGGAACCGATCCTCAGGAATTTGAAGTACGAATGCAGGAGATGGTGAGCAAGTATGTGGGCCCGGTCATTACTCAGTTTCTGGGAATTGACATGGATGAGTTTGAGAGTGCCGGGCATTCCTATGGCTACCGGCTGCAAAAGCTGACCGATATCCACCTTCATTCCGACCTTCAGTTTGAACTGGAGCCCAACGGAAATCCTATGTATGTCTATATTTTCCTTGTGGCAGCCATCCTGATCCTGGTCATTGCCGGGATTAACTTTATGAACCTTGCAACAGCCCGTTCCACGGTCAGGGCAAGGGAGGTCGGTCTTAGGAAAGTGGTTGGATCTAAGCGATTCCAGTTAATTATCCAGTTTCTTACCGAATCGGTACTGCTATCATTGCTATCGCTGCTTGTGGCGGTTATCCTGGTTTATCTCCTTCTGCCACAATACAATAACTTGATCCAGCTAAGACTCGAGTTCAATCTTTTCAGCAGGGGATGGTGGCTTCCCATATTAATCCTATTTGCTGTGCTGGTTGGTTTGGCAGCGGGAAGCTATCCCGCGTTTGTACTGGCCTCGTTTCGACCGGTTGCTGTTTTTAGTTCAGACAGAAAATTTGGATCCAGGAAAAGTGTTCTCAGAAGCCTGCTCATTGTTTTGCAGTTTACAGTAACCATTGTGATCTTGATTGGTACCATCATTGTAAATCGCCAGTTGAGTTTTATGCAGGACAAAGATCCCGGTTTCAGAAAAGATAAGTTGCTGGTTATTAATCGATCAGATGTATTGCGCAACAGGATAGATGCCTTCAAAGCGGAAGTGAAACAACATGCAAATGTAATCAGTATTGCAAACGCCACACACATTCCATCCCGGCAGTATTGGGAAAATGCCCACTGGCTTGAGGGCTGGGATCGAAGTGAAATATTCACCCTTTCCAGTTGCTATGTAAGCTACGACTATGCCAAGGCTATGGGTCTTGAAATCGTGAAAGGGCGGTTTTTCGACAAAGAAATGGGATCAGATTCTTCGGGTGTGATTATTAACGAGGCTGCAGTTTTGGCACTTGGCCTGGAGGATCCGTTGAGTAACAGATTTGTGGATCCAGGAAATAATGGAGGGGAGGATCGTTTTATGCCGATCATCGGGGTAGTCAAGGATTTCCATTTTGAATCGATGCAGAAAGAGATAAGCCCCATGGCCATACACTTTATGCCTGGCAATTTTGAAGGTGTGATTGTGGTTGAACTGGGAGACGGGAACATTGGCGAGGTAATTGATTTTATTGAAAACAAATGGGATGAATTCAATATAGAATATCCATTTGAATATACCTGGATGGATGAGGAGTTTGGTCAGCTTTTTGATAAGGAAAGGCAGACGGGCAAAATTCTCATGATTTTTTCAATCCTCAGTATTTTCCTTACCTGCCTTGGATTACTCGGACTCATCTCATATACAACAAACCAGCGTACCAGGGAGATCGGTATCCGGAAGATCATGGGTGCCTCGGTTCAGGTTGTGATGAAACTTTTATCCAGGGAAGTGTACAACCTGTTGGGAATCAGTGCGCTGATTTCCATCCCTGCTTATTTTGGAGCCCGTGCATGGCTCCAGCGGTTTGCCTACCACATCAATTTTCAACTGGGAGTCTATTTCCTGGTCCTGGCTGCGGTCACCCTTTTTGTTCTCGTCCTTGCCATGGCAACGGTCAGTTATCACTCCTACAGGGCTGCCACTGCCAACCCGGCTGAAAGCCTGAAGGTGGAATAGGAGTTAGTAACCGCCTGCGCCTGAGGGTATCTATTCTGAATCACCAATTGGTTCATTTGATCCATTCGGAATTGGTTGTTGGTAGCTTGTGAAATATTCCCGACAAATGATTCACTATTTATTCTAATTTTGTGGGGATTTTTAGAATATGGATTTCTGGCTCATTAAATACAGATTACACATAGTCATCCTTTTTACCGGAATTACTTTGCTTGCCCTGTTGCTTCTGCCAAAGCTTCAGGTCAATCCCGATCTGGATAAGTATATTCCTGAACACATCGCGAATCAGAAGCACATTCAGGAGCTTGACAGTATTTTCGGTGGAAGTGATATGGTCATGGTCATGATGCATACAGAGGATGTAGTAAATTATTCTACCCTCACCAGACTGGGACTTCTTGCCCGGGAGCTGGGAAACCTTGACGGAATAGATCGTTGTATTTCTCCCTTTGATGCTCAATCTATTACAACAAGGGATGGATTTTTAGTCATGGATCCCATTTTTGAGACGATCCCGGAAAGTACCGCTGAATTGGAAATACTAAAGTCAAAGATCAGGAGTAATAAAATGGCATCATCTTTCTTCTCGGAGGGTGATTTTAGCGTGGTCTCTTTGATGTTGATCATAGATTCCCGGGAATCAGATGATCTGTTAATCAATCAAATAGACTCAGTGATTAATGCCAATCCGGGATCAGAAGAGGTCTTGCTCGGAGGATTACCCTATGTCCGCTACTCCATAAGCGAAAATATTAACCGGGATCTGGCTGTCCTGTTGCCTATCGCTCTCGCATTGATGATTTTTATGCTTTATGCATCATTTAAAGAATGGAAAGGGGTTATCCTGCCATTTTTAGTGGTTATTATGAGTTTGATTTTTTCTTTTGGAGTAATGGCGCTTCTGGGTTGGCAAATATCTCTGATCAGCGTGTTATTACCCATTATGCTTATTGCAATAGCCAATGATTATGGGATTCATATGATTGCGCGATACCAGGAACTGGCCCGGGATAATGAGTCATTGTCAATGATTCATATCTGCAAACAGATTTACAGGGATTTAAAACGCCCTGTCATTGTGACTGCGTTCACCACCATTGGGGGGATCCTTGGTTTGTTGACTCACACGATGGTTCCGGCAGCCCAGATGGGAGTTCTGGCATCCATAGGTATTGGGTATGCATTGTTGCTCAGCATCTGGTTTTTACCTGCTCTTCTCTCATATTTCAAACCGATTCGAAGAGTCCGGATAGCTAAAAAGCGAAAAGTTGTCTCCGCCGAACGATGGCTTGAGAAAATAAGCAAATTGGTCACCACTTATCCGAGACAGGTTATCATGGCCGCTGCATTTCTTGGTATTCTGGGAGCAGCCGGGATCTTCTTTATCAAAGTCGATACGAACATCGAAGGCTATTTTCTGGGGAAATCAAAAGTGAGCCGGGGCATTGAATTAATCAATACCAAGCTTGGTGGATCACAGTTTCTATCTATACTTTTTTCGGGTGAAGTCCTTTCTCCTGAACTGTTAATGCGGATGGAAGCATACGAAAAAGTTCTCATGGAAGATCCGGCCATTGGAATTGTAAGTTCGCCCGTAACACTTGTGAAAGAACTCAGCAAAGGTTTTTATGAGCATGATGAAAAGGGGTATAACCAGATCCCAGGCACCGTCAATGAGGTATACCAGTTCATTGAGGTATTCAGCATGGGTGGAAATGAAGAAGCTGTAGAGCAATTCGTTGATTATAATTATGAAAACTCACGAATGCTGATCAGGTTAAGGGATGGCAGTAACGAGGAGGGTAAGCGACTCTTAAAGAAGATGCAGGAAATGACCAAAGATGATCCTGATGTACGGTTTATTGCCGGACCGAGCCTTTCCAAAATTGAACTTGCTGATATGGTCGTTAATGGCCAGATTAAGTCACTTGCCTTAGCCATGGTGGTTATTTTTATCTTATTGACTGTTATTTTCAGATCTTTCAGCGCCGGCTTGTTATCTGTGTTACCTTTGTCTATTGCCATTTTGATACTTTTTGGCTTAATGGGATTCTTCGGGATTACGCTGGATATAGCAACCGCACTGATCTCATCCATCATGATTGGGGTAGGAATCGATTATACCATCCATTTTTTATGGCGTTTCAAGAAGGAGCGATCCAAAGGGGTTGATCACAGGGAGGCCGCATATCTGACCCTGATAACCACAGGGAAGGGTATCATTATTAATGCATTGTCAGTAATTATTGGATTTTTGGCACTCACCCTTTCAAATTTTGAGCCATTGCGCTTTTTTGGAGGATTGGTGGTAATATCAATAACTACATGTTTGATTTGCGCGCTGGTTCTGATACCTTCGATTGTAATTTTACTGAAACCCAGGTTTCTGGAAACAAAATATAATAAATGAAACATTTAGTCAGGTCAGCAGTTCTAACTGCCCTTTTTGTGGTCATTCATCTATCCCTTTCGGGACAGGTGGATGCCAGGGAAGTGTTCACCAAGGCAACAGGACAGATTTTAACCGAGAATATGGAGTTGATGCTGGAGATGAATATTAAGGATAAAAAGGGCAGGGTAAAGGAGAAAGGTTATGAGATCCTGATGGCCCGCTTCGGTGATGTTGAGAAAACAAAGATGAGTTTCCAGAAACCCGTTGAGGCAAAGGGCACCACAGTTATTTTTACAGAACTCCCCGATGAGACTGGTTTAATCGAGGTTTATACCCCCTCCAACGGAAAAATAAGGAAGTTGCAGGCAACACCCGAAAATATGCAATTGGTTGGTTCTGAGGCCCAGATGACTAATATCACAGCCCGCGATCCAGAGGATCTTGACTTTATTATGTTACCTGCGCAGGATGTGGAGGGTAAAAGATGCTTTACGATTGATGTGAAGGATAAGGTCGCCACTGACAAGGCCAGAGGAGAGTTATTAATAGAGATGGAGACCTACCGCATTGTGCAAATCACAGTCTATAATAAGGAGGGTGTGAAATCCAGCTTTGTGAAACTATCAGATTTTCAGCCGGTTACTGGATCTCTTAAAAAGATGCAACCCATGTTGATTGTCACTGAGGATTTTGAGACTCAAAAATTGACGGAAATGCGAGTTTTGAAAATTGCATCCCGCACCGACCTTAGCGAGAAGGATTTTCAGTTACCTGTGCAACAGGGTATATAGTTAGTTCATATCTCTGATAAGCGTTTCATTTCCTTTATAGGCAAGCGCTCCTGTGTAATTGCCTTTCCGGGTAAAGCTTTTGAACTGCCAGAGGGTTTCTTCAAATCCAAATTTTACGGATCGCAGACTGATGTTTCCCCTGTCCAAAGAAAATTCAAGGTTCTCGGGAGTCAGGCGCATGCCTTCACCGATGGCTTTCAGATACGATTCCTTAAAGGTCCAGAACTGAAAGAAGAGGGATAGTTTCTGATCAGGATTCTTGAGGAGATAAGATTTTTCACGTGAGGTCAGGTTCTTCTCTATGAGTTGGTCAATATCGGGAAGAACCCTGATCTTTTCGATGTCAATTCCCACTTCATCATCCCGGGAAAAGGCGTACACACAGATCTCATGCGAATTGGAATTATTGAAAAAAAGAGAGGGTTCATTGATTAGAAAGGGTTTACCTTTTTTGCTGGCAACAAGGATCACATCAGCAGGTTCAATATCCAGGTAAGCCGAAATTAAGACCCGTAGGACTGCCTGTGTAATGATATAGTTGTGTTGTTTGTGTTCAAATTTATAGAAGGATGCCCGTCTTCTTTCCTCAGGGGAGAGAACGGATCGCAGCATTTCAATTTTCTAAGCAGAGGGTGCCAGGGAAGCAGTCCACACATGAATTTCCCCTTTGAGAAGCTCCGGAATCTTCCCCGATCCGGCCGGTCCTGAATAATCACATCCTTTAGTGAATCAGGAAATTTTGCTTTCTCATACATTGGCAAATTCCATTAACTCTTCGGTGAGGATCTCCAGGAGTTCATCCTTGTGGCTCATCTTCGTAGTACGTGTACCTTTTGCCCAGGAGGATATCTGCCCTCAAAGCAGGAAGCATCTCTTCAATCAGTTCCTTGTTTTCAAGAACCGACTCTGGTATTTCCAGCGACCTGAGATGGTTGATGATGTTGGGGATGTTCTTATCCAGATACACCTCATTGTCATCAATGGCATCCAGAAATTTAAAGGGGCTAGCCAGGTGGGGCGAACGCCATCCGCCCACCATGAATTTCAAAGGATGGATCCCTTTCTCCAGGTCCAGGTAGTTGTCAAACGGCTTTTCTGCCGCCCGTTCCTCACGTCCGGGATATTGAATGGCACACACCTCAATTCCGTCCTGCAAAGAATCACTCCAGCTGCTATATACCGAAGCGCCACCGGCAAAATAGGGCAGGCAAAAGAGTCGCATTCTTGGATTGTCAATCTTCTTTGATCGCAGTAACCATCGATCCAGTTCAGACTTCTCTGTTAAGGATCCATCCCCTGAACCGGTCTGACCGCTCATCTCTTCCAGAATCTGACCGGTCATCTCTTGCAACGAGGGACCTTTCATGATCCGCATCATGGAGTAATCCACCGCCACACTGCTTTGGATCCAGTTCCGTATCTGGTTGGCCATCAAAGAGTCAAGCCCGTATTTTGTCACCGGTTCGCCTGGATCTACCTTATCTGCAGTGGATCCAAGCACCCTGGCAAATGTATCCCGCAAACGCGTTCCCAGAATCTCGGTCTGTTCCTTTCTGTCGAGCTTTTTTAAAGTGGCATTTAATCCCCCGTCTCCGGCTCCCGATGCAGTAGCTGCTGACAACTCTTTTTCCTTGATCAGGTGACCGAAACGGCTGGTCTTGGCTGAATGGGGATAAAAATTACCCACCATCTCCCAATCCGAATCGGTAGCCACCCGCTGAACCGGGTTAGTCAACAGCATTTGTTCCAGTATATCTGTGGATTGCTTCAGGGTAAATGTTTTCCATCCCTGCTTGTACAAAAATCCGCCCACATTTCCGCTTCGTGCAACAAATCCCACATCACCCAGTACTCCCCAGTTGATGGTCATGGCAGCCATTCCCATGGAACGCCTGAACTGTGCAAAATTTTCCAGAAAACTATTTCCCGCCACATAACTTACCTGTCCGGGATTCCCGTAAATGGATGATATAGACGAGTACAGCACCAAATGATCCAACTCCATGTCCAGGGTTGCCTCATGCAGGTTCCAGCAACCAATGCTCTTGGGAATAATGACCTTCAGATAACGTTCATGGTCAATTTCCGGTATGCTTCCGTCATCCAGAACCATGGCTGCATGCTGGATTCCTCTTAGCGCAGGCATGGTTTCCTTCACATCCTGCATAACCCGGTCCACATCCGCCCTGATGGAGACATCCCCTTTCGCGATCATTACATTCACGCCCCTGTCACGCATTCCGGCTATCTGAGCCTTTTCAACATCCGTTTTGGGCCCGGAGCAAATTTGGCATCGGCATTCCAGCGGTCGGGAGGGATATCGGAGAGACCATCACCTCCGTTGATGATCAAATCCCAAAACTCTTCAGGTGAGTTTACGTTACCCGGAAACCTGCACCCTATCCCAATAATTGCCAATGGTTCTTTAGCTTTTTTCATCTTTTGTCCGCTTCTTTGGTTACAAAATCAAATGCACCTGAATTAAGCATAACTAATCAAGACTAAATGTTAAAAAACATATAAAAAATTCTTACAGGACATAATAACTTTAGTCGGCCCCTGGGGGTCCAATCACATATCATAAAACAGATAAGCATGAAACGCAGGAGTTTTCTAAGCAATATGTTGCTTACATCAGGTTCTCTGGTCATAGGATCGGCTTGCAGCCGGAAAATTGAGCCGGTTTCGACCGGGACGGAACCAGGTAATAAAGCAGTTCTCTCCGAAAACGGGAATGCCATCTTAGAACCAGCCAGAGAGATTCCCGTCCTTGCCGAAACAGATGTCCTGGTCATCGGAGGCGGACCGGCAGGAACAGCTGCTGCGATTGCCGCCAGCCGGACCGGTGCAGAAACCTTCCTTGTGGAGCGTTATAATCATCTGGGAGGCCTCTGGACCGGCGGATTGGTGCTGCCTCTGCTTTCAACCCATGCTGTTGACAAAAATCACAAAACACGACAGGTAATATATGGTGTCGGGGGTGAAATGTCCCAAAGGCTGAAAGACCTGGGTATGTCCATCAGTGAAGTGAACCCTGTAGTGGATCCCGAAGCAGCAAAGTATGTCCTTGATGAGATGATTATCGAAGCAGGCGTGAAGATGCTTTATCACACATGGGCTGCCAGCGTGATCATGGAGGGGAACACCATCAGGGGGGTTTTTGTTGAGAGCAAGTCCGGCAGAATGGCCATCCTTGCGAAAGTCGTGGTGGATTGCACCGGCGACGGGGATATCTTCCATTGGGCCGGAGAGAAGTACGATGAGATGCAATATCACATTGGTCTGGTCCACCGATTGGGCAATACAGACCGGATCGATCCCGGCAAAGCGGGATATGTCGAAATGGAGATGGGCGATCCGACACCCATTCCGGGTGTGCATTGGGTGAACATGCACGGGCAGGACAAACAGGATGCCCTGGATGTTCTGAACCTCTCGCGTCTTCAGCTGGAATATCGCCGGGAAATATGGGAGAGTGTGCAGAAAATAAGGCAGACACCGGGTCATGAAAAGGTATTTCTATTGGATACCGCATCACAACTGGGCGTTCGTGCATCCAGAATCGTGGATGCCGAATACAGGCTGACACTGGAGGATACCATGACCTATAAATCATTTGAGGATGCCATCGGGGTCAGTGGTGCCTGGACAACCATGCTTTATAAGGGAAAAAGAGTGCCCAAAGAGGAACGCCCTCTCTGGCAGATCCCGCTTCGCTCCCTGATCCCGAAAAAAACGGAGAATCTGCTGGTGGCGGGACGCTGTTTTTGTTTTGAACGTGAACTGGTGGAAGATACCCGCATCATTGGAACCTGCCTGATTACGGGTCATGGCGCCGGAGCAGCAGCGGGCCTTGCTGTAAAGGAAGGTGAACCGGTAAGAAACCTGGACACTGACAAACTAAGGGGAGTGCTGTTGAAGCAGGGCGCATGGCTTGGATAAAAGGGATATTCAGCAAGGGGAATATAAGGGGGGTAGCTGTCCTGGCAGCCACCCTGTTTGCTCTCCCCCTTGGATGGGGCGGATTCACCGGGTGGACCCTGTGGCTCAGTCCCTTTGTGATGCTGAATTCTGTATTTGTTCTGAAATCCCTTGTCTGGCTCAACGGTCTTGCCGTGATTACCCTGGTTTTCATTTTCTTGCGGAAAAGGTGGTTTTGCCAAAAAATTTGCCCTGTCGGCTGGGGCTGCGACCTGATTTCATCGCAACGGAAGGGCAGGGGAGTCTCCATAAAAAAGATACCGCCTGTGGGAAAATGGCTGGCCATAGGATCTCTGGCAGCTGCACTTGCCGGAATCCCCCTCTTTATTCTGCTTGATCCCATGTCCGTTTTCAATGGGTTTTTCATGATTTTCTCAGGTGAGCTGACCATCCCCGTAATGCTCTCTTTGCTGGGATTGCCCCTTCTTCTGGCCATCAACATACCATTCCCGGGAATATGGTGCACAAAACTCTGCCCCCTGGGCGGACTGCAGGATGAAATTACCACAGTAAAAAATTTGATTCTCAACAAACCGGTAAAGGAGAAACGAATCAAAACCATGGCATCCACAGGCAGGCGACTGTTCCTGGTCTCGGGAGCTGGTCTGCTGGGTGCTTTGCTTTTGCCCTCTTTTATAAAGCCGGCCGGAAAGAGATACCTTCAGCCCCCGGGATCGGTACCTGCAGATTTGTTTAATACCCTTTGCCTCCGGTGCGGCAACTGTATCAAGTCCTGCCCCACAGGAATTCTGGGACATCACATGGACCCTCAAAACAAAATTTCATGGATGGTTCCTGAGATCAGTTACATCAACGGCTATTGCCTTGAGAAATGCAATACCTGCAGCCGGGTCTGTCCGAGTGGGTCCATCACCCTGTTTGGCAAAGATGCCAAAAGCCGCCTGTTCATCGGCTCCGCTAAAATAGAACTTGCAAACTGTCTTCTGGCCAGGAACACCGAATGTGACCGTTGCAAAGCGGTTTGCTCCTACGATGCCATCAGGATTGAAAAAACGGAAGGCTCCATCCAGATGCTGCCTGTAGTGATTGAGGATCGATGTGTGGGTTGCGGTGCCTGTGTGGTGGTATGTCCCCCACGGGTGATTGAGGTCATTTTGGATTAAAGGGAGTCACCTATGCCAAAATATATTGATTGTTTGTTTCGTGACGGCTACTTCCCGATACAGAAATTAATATTTATTGATAATCAAATAGATAGTAATTCAAGGTACAAATAAGGTATTTTTCAACTACGCTTTATTATAATTGGCCTCTTCAGTTGATACTAACTATATCAAAATATGCACTTTGGGATAATACCAATTGTTCTGACCTTTACAAATGTTCATAATTCTGAATATTTGTTTTAAATTTATCTCTAATTTGCAGAAAACAAAACACTCATAACTACGTCTTTATAATAGATTAGTTTGTTTAATATTATAAGTTAAACCATAAGCATGAACTTTACTTACGATCGGAATAAAGCCAAAGAAGCAGTACTCTATATTGTTTCAAAATTGAGGTATTCTGATTTACATTCAGTATTCAAGGCTTTGTATTTTGCTGAGAAAAAGCATATTGCAGAGTATGGTCGTAGTATCACAGGAGATAGATTTATTGCGATGAATTATGGTCCAGTACCTTCAAGGATTTATGATCACTGCAAAGAGTCAAAGGCGTCAAAGGAACCATTTGAGAATGCATATATACAAGATGG
>JAWOHR010000113.1:0-53337 GCA_046485075.1 Bacteroidales bacterium | reverse complement strand
CGCAACATCCCCATCGTCTGGGCTATCAGCAGGATTTGCACGAACAACTCTTGGATTTCTGGCAGGAAGCGCTTACGAAATGTCGCCATCGTATCGTGGTCGGGGTGCATGTCGCCGCTGATGAAACGAAAAGGGATGGATTCGTAGAGCCTGCCCTGAGCCTGCCGAAGGGTAGCTCGTTCAATCTGACGCGAACTATAGACGCCCGTCGCGTAGCCGTAGAACAACAAACCCAACATGACTTCAGGCGCATAGGGTGGCGCACCTTCATCCTTGTATTGCTGGTAAATCTTGCTCAATGATTCAAACAGGGTGGCACACTACACCTCGAATCATGATGTGAATAGTGGCGGGACACCTTTGGAATGGTTTGGCGGAAAAACAGGTTCCATGGCTGCATTCGTGTCAACTGCTTATATGAAAGGAGTACCTTTTATCTATAATGGCCAGGAAGTGGGATATCCGGATCCCATCCAGTTCCTGAACACCTCATCATTGATTGACTGGAGTCTCAATCCTGGCATGGTTGAGCAATACAAAAGCATCCTTGCATTTTATAACAGCAGCGCTGCCTTGAAAAAAGGGGTTTTAGCATCACATCATACCTCTGATATCTGCGCTTTTGATAAAATTTTTGAGAATGATACCGTTCTGGTTGTAGTGAACCTGAGAAATAACAGCAGCTCTTTTAACTTGCCGGAGGGGTATGCAAATAAGCGAATGTATGATGCATTTACCAGTGAAGCCATAGATCTGGAATCTGGTATTTCATTATCAGCCTTTGAATATAGCGTGTTGACCGATAGCGGAGCGGTCATCCCTGTGGCTGGACTCACCTTAAGTTCAGAAGCTGAGACCATTGTTGCGGGCAGCAGCAAACAATTATTTGCCACAGTAACCCCTCCGGATGCCACTTATAAAAGTGTAACCTGGTATTCATCCGACACCACCCTGGCGGTTGTAAATGAGATTGGCATGGTGAAGGGCATTTCACCCGGAACCGTGCTCATCGTTGCTGGAAATAAAGATCAGACACATGCTGACACCTGTCTTTTAACCATAACCGGCATTGCAGTTTCAGGAATAGATATTATTCAGGAGCGGGACTCTGTGATTGCCGGGAATACATTGCAGCCATCCTACACCATTCAGCCTGATGATGCAACAAACAAGAGCGTCCACTGGCAATCAGGAAATACAGGAATCGCATCTGTCAATAAGTCAGGCACAGTCCAGGGAATTACTGCAGGTACTGCATTTGTTTATGTAGAAACAGAAGACGGGTCCAAAAAAGATTCCATTGAAATTATAGTTATACCGGGAAATGAATTCACGGTATATTTCTCAAAACCTGCGAACTGGGCCAACAGTATAAAAATTTATTATTGGGATCCGCAGCCGGCAGGAATTCTGCCCGTGGTATACTGGCCCGGCCTGGATATGACCCTGTCTGGAGGCTGGTATGCATATACATTCACAGGTATCAGCTTCACAAACCTGATATTCAATGACCAGACAAAGCAAACCGGGAATCTTTCCAGAAACAGGGACGGCTGGTATAAGAATGACACCTGGTATAACAGCAACCCGGATCCGGTCGCAATTCATGAAGCCCGCGCCAATGGATTCACCATTTATCCCAATCCTGTGGAAGAGGGTCGGTTTACGGTTGGTTTAAATCCGGGAGAGAATACGGCAATTCTGAAAATTGTTGATTTGCAGGGAGGAATTGTTTTTGAAACAGAACTGGCCGGTTTTCAGACCACATTAGACGTTCCTTTTTTAATGAATGGCATCTACCTGGTTTCGGTTACAGGTGACTCGTGCACGCATTTTCAGAAAATATATATACAATAGACCGGGTTGAAATTGAAACGCTTCTGAATACTGGACATTATCTTCCGGCTGAGAATCAATCAATAGCCTGATCGTAAGATTTGAAGGGCTCAGTTCATTGGGCGGAATAGGATATATCCATAACCCAGTGCAAACAGCAGGTAGATCCCCACGACTGCCCAACCGATGGTCATGGTTCCGGAAATTGTGCCGAAAACAGACACAATCACTCCAAGAATATAGCTTATTAAAAAGGCCAGCGTGATGGCCTTCAGCGCCTTTGCGTCTGTCACATTTCTGCTGAACCAGGCAACCAGAGCGATCACCAGTGACCCCAATCCGGCATATTGAGCCATTAGCTGAGCGGCCGGACCGGATTCCACCCCGTAAAGAGACAATACGGTTGACGGCAATAGCAAGGCCAAAATGCCGCTGCACCCCAGGACGATGGCATTGACGATGAGCAGGCTTCTTAGTTTCATCAGAATTAAAATTTAAACGTATGAAAGTTAGACAATTGGTATACCCAAGTCAAATAAATACATTTGTTTAGGTTTATCTTTAAAACTATCAAAATGAATTACCTCACGAAATATACATTTCATCTTGTCCGTTTTGCAGCATTCATCCTGTCGGTTTTATGCTCGACTGGCGTGTACTCCTTTTCACCGGATGATGAAAAGAACACTCAGGAATCTGCCATAGAATCAATTCGGAAAGGAACGCTTCATATAAAGGGGAACCCCGGTGCTGTGGTGAATATAGAACAATTAAAACATGAATTTTGGTTTGGATGTGCGATTTCTTCCGGTGTGTTTGCAGAGCATTCGAGAATGTCTGAATCTGACATTAAAATTTACAAAGAGAAGTTCCTGGAAAACTTCAATTCGGCAGTAACCGAAAATGCTGTGAAGTGGGGTTCGATGGAGAGAAATCGTGGAGAAATCGACTATAAAACCGCAGACAACATTCTGGACTGGACTGAAGAAAACCATTTGCCCTGCCGGGGTCACAATTTATACTGGGGAGTCGGTCACTGGGTGCAAAACTGGGTAAAGGAGCTGGATGAGGAAGAGCTTCGGCAAGCTTTGGAAAAACGGGGTATTGAAACGGCAAAACACTATAAGGGGCGATTCGCGGAATACGATCTGAACAATGAAATGATTCATGGAAATTATTATGCCGAAAAATTAGGAGATGGGATTACCAAAGAGATGGCTGACTGGGTTCTGGAAGGTGATGAAAATGCAAAATTATGGTTGAATGATTATGATATTCTTACGGGTGAGCGTTTGGATGATTATCTGAAACATATCCGAAAATTACAGGAAGAAGGTGTCCCTGTTGCGGGAATCGGGGTTCAGGGTCACCTGCATGGTGATTCCTTTTCAGGCGATAAGTTGAAAGAAAGTCTGGATTCGCTGGGTCAGTTTGGATTGCCCATACGCATCACTGAATTTAATTTTCCCGGGCAACGCTCGAAATATTATAAGGACCAGTCTCAAAAATTAACGGATGAGGAAGAGCTGAATAAAGCCAGCAATATTGTCGACTATTACCGCATATGTTTTGCGCATCCTGCGGTGGAAGGAATAATCATGTGGGGGTTCTGGGAGGGTGCAAACTGGATTAAAGCTTCCTCTTTATATCACCAGGACTGGTCGCCAACTCCAGCTTTAAAAGCTTACCGGGATCTGGTTTTTCATGAATGGAATACATCCGTTACTGTAACCCTGGACCATCATGGTGAGGCTCTTGTTCCAGCGTTTTATGGCGATTATAAAATTTCAAGCGGCCAGAAAGAGTTATTTGTATCCCTGGAAAAAGAGAAGGGTAGTAAAGAAGTTAAATTGGAACCATGACCTGTACCAGATCGCATGGCTTAAAATTCCCTGTATGTGGATTGCAATAGTTTATTCGCCTCTTTTTCCCTGAATGCAGCTGCCTGGTTATCCCAGTGCAAAGTCTTGCCGGGGAAACGATTGGCAACAACTCCCAACAAAATGGATTCCGTTAACCTGGCTCCATAGGAGAAAGAAGCACTGCACCGGGTTTTACCCAGGCAGGCATCCACAAACTGGTGATAGTGGTCCACCATTTCAATATCCGGAAAATCAATATTTTCAAATTTTCCTTCCACAATTAATTTTGGATACTCCCAGTGAGGCAAAAGCAATTTGCCTTTTTCACCCACAAACACGGCCCCCTGTTCGGGTAGTTTTTCATTTCCGGGCAGGACCAGGTCTTTATGTTCCTCAGGGGCCTCCAGTCCATCATACCAGACCCACTTCAGCGTTTTTGCAGTATATTTTGTTCCGGGAAATTTATACTCCACCCTGTTCTTTTCAGGGTGCCAGAAACCGTTTGGCTCTCTGCAACTCGTTTTTATGGTTTTGGGAACATCCAATTCCAGGGCGGTGTAAGGAGTGTCAAAAATATGGACCCCCATATCGCCCAGTGTACCACAACCGTAATCTATTATTTTCCTCCACATGGCAGGATGATAAATCTGATCCTTATAGGGCCGTTCCGGAGCGGTTCCCAACCACAGGTTCCAGTCCAGATTCTCTGGTATGGGATCGCTTCCGGCAGGGGCTGGCCCGTCATAGCCCCAGTTTTTATTTGACCATGCATGCACTGCGCTTACCTTCCCGATGATCCCTGACTGGATTAAGATCACTGCCTTCCTGTATTCATCGCTGGAGTGACATTGAATACCCATCTGGGTGACCAGGCTATTTTTCTCAGCCAAAGCCCGCATTTCCCTTGCCTCGGACACATGATGTGTTAAAGGCTTTTCGCAGTATACGGGTTTACCCAGACTCATGGCCATTAAGGAGGCTGGCGCATGGGTATGATCGGGGGTGGATACGATCACTGCATCAATGGCATCTCCCAGTTCGGCAAAAAGCTTTCTGTAGTCTGTAAAGACCGCCGCATTGGGATGCAATTTTTTGGCTTCAGCCAGATTCTTCAGGTCGACATCGCATAAGGCGGTAACCTCAACCATCGGGTGGGAAGATATGGAAGCCAGGTCTGAATACCCCTGCCCTCCGACCCCAATGTGCGCCGTACGTAATTTTCCGTTTTTTACAAGGGCCCAAACGGATGACGGTAAAAACGTCAATGATGCAAATGCTCCGGCATTCCTTAGAAAATCTCTTCTTTTCATCGTCTTCGATTGATCTTATAAATCCTGATTAAATCACTAAGGTAACATTCCTGCCATTTTTTTGCTAATTTCAAATACCTAATCATTGATTGCCATGGCCAGCCTGAAAAACCCGGTCCTTAAAATAGTTATCCTGATTATTCTGGTGTTTATCATCCTCAATAACCTGCTCTTTTTCCCATCCAATATCCTGTGCTGGGATGTATTTGGATATTACCTGTACCTTCCTTTAAAATTCATTTATCATGACATGGGGCTCCGCGATGAATCGATGATCCCCTCGATCCTGGAGCAGTATCATAATTCAGCCACATTTTACCAGGCGGTGAAGCTGCCTGATGGCGGGTATGTCATGAAGTACACCATGGGACTGGCGATTCTCTATTCCCCCTTCTTTTTCATCGGTCATATAATCGCTGAGTTGTCCGCATATGCTGCCGATGGTTTTTCGGCCCCCTACCAGTATTCCATCTTTTTCGGATCCATCATCTACAGCATGCTGGCAGTAATCGTCCTTTCGAGGGTCCTGATGCACTTTTTCACCGAAAGAATAAGCGCCATCATCCTGATCATCATGGTGTTTTCGACCAACTATATCATCCATATCACGATGTCGGGCCAGAATGCCAATGCTTACAATTATCTTTTCCTGGCTTATGCCCTGATCCTCTGGTTCACCATATTATGGCATGAAACCCATCAGCTGAAACATATGGTCTTTCTGTCCATCGCATGCGGAATGACCATTCTGAGCAGGCCATCAGAAGTTGTGTGCCTCGCCATACCGGTATTGTGGGGTGTTGCAAGCAAGAAAACCCTTGTTCAAAAAATACAACTGCTTTTAAAAAATTATTACCAGGTTCTGATCTTTGCGGGGATCCTGGCTTTGATCGGCTCATTTCAGTTCATTTACTGGAAAATCCAGACCGGAAAATTTCTTTATAACAGCTATGGGGGTAATCCGGGTGAGGGATTTGAATTTCTCACTCCATATCTCTCCAAAGTTCTTTTCAGCTTCAGAAAGGGATGGCTGATCTACACCCCTGTCATGGTTTTTGCCATTATGGGATTTCTCGTGATGTTCAGAAGGAACCGTGCGGTTTTCTTTGCCCTGGGCGCCTATTTAATACTTAACCTCTATATCGTTTCCAGCTGGTCGAACTGGTGGTATACACAAAGTTTCAGCCAGAGGGCAATGATCGCTTCCTACCCGGTAATGGCCATATCACTGGGCTATTTCCTGGTTTGGCTCTTTGAGCAGAAAAGGGCTTTTAAAACTGCAGGTCTGGTTCTCCTTTCGGGTTTATTGCTTCTGAATATATTCCAGACGGTTCAATATGCCAATGGTACAATTCATGGGGACAGGATGACAAGGGCGTATTACTTTGCTGTATTCGGGAAACTCAACGCTTCGGAAGAGGATAGGAATCTGCTCCTTGTTGACCGCACCTTTGAATCGAAGGAATCATTTACTAACCAAACAGGCTATACCTCCAGGTTATGGGAAAAGCTGGATTCCTTAAGCCTCGATAGTATAAATATATATTCACCTGCCATCGAATCGACCTATGAACGGCTCACCAGGCATGATCATGCATGGATCAGGATTACAGCATTTGTCTATCCCACCGAAGATATCATTCAGAATCCCTTCAGCCTGGTGGTTCATTTCACACACAATGAATATCCATATAAATACAGGGGTTATAATTCTGAGGAGATGGACCTTCAGCTGAATCAATGGAACAGAATCACTTTTGACTACTTAACCCCCGAAGTAAGGAGAAAGGATAACCTTCTGAAAATATATTTCTGGAACCGGGGAACCGGGCAAATCTTCATTGATGATTTCCAGGTGGAAGTTTTTGAAAAGGAAAGATAATTTTCTGATCACTATCCGGCTATTTCCTCTTATGCTTTCTGTTAAAATTTTTATCCCCCTTCGTTTTTGGTTTTTTATATTTCTTCATCTTTCTCAGGTAGGACCCTCCCTGGTTGGTTTTTGTATTCTTCAATTTCTTTTCGTGATGGGAGCCTCCTGAATTTTCCATTATTCTGTTGGGTTTCAGCCTGATCTCTTCCATTTTTGGTCTTTCATCTGGTGTAAGCTCCGAAGAAATTTCCACCTCTTTGGGGAATTCATTTTCAGGTATTTTATAATCCATCAGGGATTCGATGTTCCTCTTGGCCGGCTCCTCCTTTCTGGTATAGAACAGGATCGCCTTCCCTTCCTCCTTTGCCCTGCCGGTGCGGCCGATACGGTGCATATAATTTTCAGGGTAGGCAGGGGTGTCGAAATTAATTACATGGGACACTTTATCCAGGTCGAGGCCACGGGCCATCACATCGGTGGTGACCAGAATGCGGTTTTCTCCCTGCTCGAACTGCTTTATTGAGCGCAACCTGTAATTCTGTGTTTTGTTGGAATGAATCACACACAGTTCGGATCCGTAATGCTCCTCCAATGCTTCAAACACCAGGTCAGCGCTTTTCTTACTGGATACAAATACCAATACTTTCCTGAAATCTTCCCTATCGGATAGCAGATGTACCAGTAAATTCAACTTTGTGTAAAAATTCCTTACCTGGTAGCATTGCTGGGCAATGTTGTCCAAAGGGGTTCCGCTCAGCGCAACGGAGATTCTCTCCGGAGCCGAAAAGTACTGGTCAATGATTGCATCAACCTCCTCTGTCATCGTAGCTGAGAACATGATATTCTGTCTCCGTTTGGGAAGAATCTCCAACATATTCTTAAGCTGAAAACGAAAACCCAGGTCCAGCATCACATCGACTTCATCGATTACCAGTTTCCGGACGGCATTCAACCGGACGGCATCATGCAAAAGCAGATCGTTCAACCTTCCCGGTGTGGCCACCAGGATATCGGTTCCCTCCGCAACTGCGATCTTTTGCGTATTAATATTGGTTCCCCCATATACACCAAGTACCCGTATATTTGAAAGCCTGGTGAGACTTTTTGCCTGCTCAACCACCTGAACAACCAGCTCCCGTGTGGGTACCACGATCAATACCCGCGGATTCACCTGATCAGAATATTTCAGATCGCGAAGGATCGGCCACAGGTAGGCATATGTTTTCCCCGTTCCCGTTTGTGCGATCCCAACCATATCACGACCCGAATGAATCACTGGAACAGCCGCCGTCTGAATGGGAGTGGGTTGCTCGAAACCCAGGTCGGCAATGGCGCGATATAACGGTTTGGAGAGGTTCAATTTCTCAAAAGTGCTCATGGGGGAATTTATGTTTTTGTAAAAATAGGGCTTCTGATGCACAAAGGATGAACTTTTATATATTTTTGAGGCCCAATTAATTTATATTAATTTAGATAAATTTTGATCGGTATCTAACAGACCATTATTCGCATGAAAAACACCTATTTCGATTTAATAGAGCAAACTTACTACTTTCCCCAGGAGGGGTTTGACCTGAGAGACGGGAACCTGACTTTTCACGGGGTTTCCATGAAACACCTGATTGAAAAACACGGGACCCCCTTCAGGTTCATCTATCTGCCTAAGATTGGAGACCAGATCAAGAAAGCAAGGAACCTCTTTAACAGGGCCATAAAAAACAGTGGATATAAGGGCAAATACCATTTCTGCTACTGCACCAAATGCAACCATTTCTACCATGTGATCAATGAAGCGCTAAAACACAAGGTGGATCTTGAAACCTCCTCATCGTTTGATATTGACCTGATCCTGAACCTTTACGGAAAGAAAAAACTTGATAAGGAGAGGCTCATTATCCACAATGGATATAAAACCGAGGATTATCTGACAAAAATCATCAAACTTCAGGAGGCCGGGTTTAAGAACTCAATTATCATACTGGACAGTATACACGAACTCGACCGCCTTCTCAGGATCAAAACAGATCATCCGGTAAAAATCGGGCTTAGAATGGCTATTAATGAGGAGGCTCAATCGGCCTATTACACTTCACGTTTGGGCATTCCTCCCGATGATATTGTCGATTTTTTCAAGAACCATATCAGGGATAATGACAAAGTGGAACTCAGAATGCTCCACTTTTTTGTGGATTCGGGAATCAAAGATACCATCTATTTCTGGGGGGAGTTTCAGAAAGCCATCAACCTGTATGTGAAACTGAAGAAGGAGAGTCAGAAATTAAATTCATTCAATATTGGCGGAGGATTCCCCATCCGGAATCACCTCGGATTCGAGTACAACTATGAATACATGATCAATGAGATCATTAATAATATAAAGGAGGCCTGCACCAAGGAGAATGTGAAGGAGCCTGATGTTTTCACCGAGTTTGGCCGGTATACTGTCGGCGAGGCAGGAGCCATCATTTTCGAGGTACTGGAGCAGAAAAACCAGAACGATACGGAAACCTGGTATATCATCAACAATAGCCTGATGAACACCATCCCTGATGCATGGTCCATTCATGAGAAATTCATTTTACTGCCAATCAATAAATGGGGAAATGAATATGGGCGGGCCAATATAGGAGGAATCAGTTGTGACCATTCGGATTACTATAATTCGGAGGACCTGAACCAGGAGGTGCTGTTGCCCAAATACGATGAAAATGACAAAGAACCCCTCTACCTGGGATTTTTCCATACCGGGGCTTACCAGGATTCCATCAGCGGCTACGGAGGAATCAAGCACTGCCTGATTCCATCCCCGAAGCATGTAATCATTGACCGTGATGCCAAGGGAAACATTATTGACCATGTGTACCGTGAAGAGCAGTCGGCCAAGGAGATGTTCAACATTCTTGGATACAATGGATAAGATGCTACCGCAGATGAAAGAGCAAAAAGGAAATATTACTGCATTCATGCTTGAGCATTTCAGGCATTTCAATTCAGCTGCGCTGGTGGATGCAGCCTCGGCTTATAACGGTCAGCTGGAAATTGGCAATAAAATGATGATCACCCTTGCAGGGGCCATGAGTACGGCTGAACTTGGCAAATCGCTTGCAGAGATGATACGTCAAAACAAGGTGCATATCATCTCCTGTACCGGTGCAAACCTGGAGGAAGACCTGATGAATTTAGTCGCTCACAAACACTATAAAAGGATTCCCGGATACCGTGATCTGACTCCGGAGCAGGAGCGGGAGCTTATGGAAGGTGGATTGAACCGGGTAACCGATACCTGCATACCCGAAGAGGAGGCTTTCAGGCGTTTGCAGAAGCATATTTACAAGCTTTGGAAAGAGGCAGAGCGAAAGCAGGAGAGATACCTCCCGCATGAATATATGTATCAGCTGCTGAATTCGGGGGTGCTGAAGCAATATTATCAGATTGATTCAAAAAACAGCTGGATGCTGGCAGCTGCAGAAAAAAACCTTCCCATGGTGGTACCGGGATGGGAGGATTCCACCATGGGAAATATATTTGCATCCTATTGTATAAAGGGGGAACTACAGCCCGGTTGCGTAAAATCGGGCATTGAATACATGATGTGGCTTGCCGACTGGTATACTGAAAATACAAAAGATAAAGGGGTGGGATTTTTCCAGATAGGTGGCGGTATTGCGGGGGATTTCCCCATCTGTGTGGTTCCCATGCTCTACCAGGACCTTGAACGCACAAACACCCCCTTCTGGAGCTATTTTTGCCAGATATCCGATTCTACCACCAGTTACGGCTCTTACTCCGGTGCCGTGCCCAATGAAAAAATTACCTGGGGAAAACTGGATGCCGATACACCGAAGCACATCATTGAATCGGATGCAACCATTGTTGCTCCACTGATATTTGCCTATCTGTTAGGGTGGTAAAAATTTAAAATAACCTCCTGAATATTAAAATCCAATCTGATATGAGAACCATTGCAACATTGCTCTTTATGGTACTGTTCATGACCCCCGGTCATGCTCAAAAAGCCAAGCTGTCTTTGAACCTGGAACAGGATAAAACCTACAAACAGGTAACTCATTCAAGTGCAACCATCAACCAGGATGTTTACGGAATGAAGATGAATATTGAGATCACCATGGAAGGTTCCATCTCCTTTCTTGTAAAGGAGGTCACCAAAGAGGGCTATGATATGGAGCTCCGGTATGATTGGATGAATATGACCATGGCACTTCCCCAGGCGACCATGGAGTTCAGTTCAGAAAAAAACGATGAGAGCGACCTTTTCTCATCGATTCTGGGTAAGATGAAAGAGATACCTCTGAAACTGAGGATGGATCACCTCGGAAAAGTTTCCGGGCTGGAAGATGTGGAGCCATTGTGGGATTCGGTGATCAATCAATTCAGCCAGTTTCCTTTGGAGCAGCGCCAACAGGTGAAGTCACAACTCATGAATTCCTATGGAAATAAAGCCATCACCGGAAGCATTGAGACCATCACCGCAATCTTTCCTGAAAAGCCTGTTAAAAAGGGAGCGCAATGGAACATCATCACAAACCTGGAGGCAGGCATGTCATCCACCCTTTCAACCACCTTTACCTACCAGGGTAACGAAGCCGGGCTTGCAATCATCGGCGGACAGGGTACCATGGAAACCACCGATAAGGATGCCTATATCGAGACAAACGGAATGATGATGAAATATGACCTGTCGGGAACTTCAACCTCACAGTTCAAAATCGATCAAAAGAGCGGCTGGATCCAGGAGGCAACCCTCGAACAAAATATCGGGGGAGATGCCTTTATTAAAGAGAGTGACCAGATCCCCCAGGGAATGACCATTCCCATGAACATCAGAAGTGAGACCAGGATTACCGGCGAATAGGCGCTTCCAGTCTCCCGAAAAAAAGGTCGGGTTGCAGAATTTCCTCATAGGAAGGTGGAGGATTGTGCAAAAGAATCTGAACACCTTTCTTAAACCCGGTGGTATCGAGGAAGGATTTTAAAAAAGCGGAAGCATATTTGTATTTAACCGTATATTCCTTATCCCGGTCAAACAAATCATCCATTGTGACGGGAATCTCCACATGGGGGGGAGGGATCAGCTCACCCATCTCCCCGGTGAGATATTCACTGATCCCCTCTTCAATAAAGGATGAGCCAAAAGTCTCGTGGGAATTCACAATCCATATTCCGGTCTGGTAAGATTTATCAACGTGTATATGGTATACCGATTGCATCTCAACCCCGATCTGATTCACATATTCGTGGGTGAGTTCGTGGATGATCACAGCCTTTACAAACTTGTTGCACTCCTTTAGCCCTCCCCGCTGCTCGGGGGAGAGATCGTCCAACTCATAGGCTTCATAAAGTTCAGCTGTGGTGATATAGATTTCATGCGGGAAAAACCTTCCCAGTTCGAAGTATTCGGTACCTGCCTGCTCTTTCAGCTCATCTGTATAAATCCAAACATTATAGAGGGTGTCCCCTATAAATTCCTGGAATTCCCTTACCAGCGATTCGGAGTTTTGCTCCACATAAAGCTCAATACCCTTACTGGTGGGCTTCCCGTTCATTAATGGATAGTCTTCCAGCATCCCGGCCTGGATGACCAGGATCCATATGGAAATCAGCGTTACCATAACCAAAACAGTTCAACTCCGTATGAACTGACAATTTCTCACGCCATTGGTTCACTATATATGATGCTTTTGATCAATAAATAGTATATTGTCCTCGCAATCATTCTTATAACCTATCATGAAACGCCAGATCGATGATACGCGCAGGGAGTTCCTGAAAAAACTGATTGCAGGAACCTCTGTAATGGGGATGGCTCCCCTTTTAAGCAGCCTTCAATCCTGTAAAGATTCCGGCCCTTCAATCGGGCTGCCACAGCGTCCCTTTGGAAACACGGGTGAGAGGGTGGGTATATACAGCCTGGGTGCCCAGGCCACTGTGGAACAGGTGGGCATGACCCAGCAGGCGCTTGAAATTATTAATCGGTGCATCGATTTGGGAATCAATTATATGGATACTTCTGCCTGGTATGGGATGGATGGAACCGGCAGTGAGGGAGATCACCTTCGCGGAACCAGTGAAAGGCATCTTGGAGAGGTGATGAAAACAAGGCGCAAAGAGGTGTTCCTTGCCACCAAAACACACGATCGCAGCTATGACGGTGCCATGCGCCACCTGGAATCCTCCCTGAAGAACCTGCAGACCGACCAGATTGATTTGTGGCAGATCCACAACATCAAGGGAGGTGGGAGCGAAGACATCGACTACATCTTCTCCGAAGAGGGTTGCATGAAGGCACTGCTTAAGGCAAAAGAGGAGAAGGTGGTTCGCTTCCTGGGCATCACCGGCCACGCCGATCCCGATCCTATGAAAGAGCTGATTAATCGTTATCCCTTCGATTCGGTGCTCATGGCACTGAATGCGGCCGACAAACATTATAACTCATTCATTGAAAAGCTGCTCCCCACCGCAGTGGAGAAGCAGATGGGCATCATCGGCATGAAGATTCCGGCCCGGGACCGCATATTCGACCACGGTGGGATCCTCACCATGAAAGAGGCCATGAGTTATACAATGTCGCTTCCCATCAGCACCATCATCGTGGGGATCGACAGGGTCGCCGAGCTGGAGGAGAATATAAGGATTGCGAAGGAATTCGAACCGTTGACCGCCGATGAAATGCTTGCCATCGAGGAGAAGGTAAAACCTCACCATGAACATCTGATGTTTTACAAAGGTCTTTCCGATTGGCCGGAAGTGTGGTCGGGAAATAATTTATGATCCTGGTGCCTGCCTGATACAGATGATACGGCAATGATGAAAAAACAAAAGATTCCATCGTACTATGGTTTCAGGATCTATTTTACCTCCAATCTGCTCTATTTTTTTCTGGTGATTCCGTTCCTTTTTTTTATTGGTGCCAAAAGCATCCCGGAACTTGCCAGGAACAATGGATTCCTGACCGGGAATGCCGGGGCCCAGGTTGATTCATTCTTAATCCTTTTCGATTCAACAGAGGTCCCGGGGAGTGAAACCATTGACAGCCTGTTGAATGGCACACTCTCAATGGGGGAAGAATTCACTGACCCTGTCATCGCCGAAGATGAAGAGAAGCTAGAAATATTCGAAAATAAAGGTCCCTTTTCACGATTTTTCAGATTGCTCTTTTTGCTGACCCTGGCCGGTTTTATAGCCGGGCTTATCTTCAACCATCCTTTTAAGCGATATTTCAAAAAGATCCGGCGTAAACAGGTGATCCATCCCAGACTGCTTCGGTACTGTAAACGATATTTGTTGATTACACCCATAATCAATGCGCTGATTATTACCATTCCCAGCACCCTGGTCCTCCTTTACTCCCTCTTCTTCATCCTGCTCAAAGGCCAGATTGAAAATGAAATTGAGAATTCAATTTTCAGGGAGTTTTTCTTCCTGGCATTGCTCTCCACCATCCTGGAGTTTCTCTTTGTATTCTACTGGCAGAAACACAGGGTTCACCTGCGCTACCTGGAATATTTTTATTCCAGGGATGAGCTTCAAACCAGGATTTTCCGGAAGAAGGGGGGCAGGATCAAGGACCGGCTCATGGTTGCGAGCGGGATGACCACCACCCTTCCCCTGCTGATCGTCCTGGTTTACCTGATTCAGAGCCTGACAAGGGTTAAATCGCTGAATCTTGAAATAATATCTGAAGAAACCTGGAATATCCTGATCGGACCCTGGGGGGAAATGATTGGCAGGGGGAAAGAGTCCTTGTCGGTGGATAAACTCGATTGGCTTCTCTATGTGAATGCAATTGACACCCTCAGCATGATCATTGGAATCAGTACCGGGATCCTGGTATCTCTTCTTTACCTGGTATTATTCATCAGGTGGACCAACCTTGACATCACCTATCCGGTGAAAGAGCTCCTTGATAACATCCGGAATACCAAAACCGGAGAGGTGGAAAGGTACACCGTCGTGCGCACCAATGATGAGATTGGCGAGCTTGCCGAAGGATACAACGAAATGACACGGAAGATTCATGAACACGTGGAGTCCATCTCGAAAATGAACAGGGACCTGGAGAAAACTGTGCTGGAACGCACACAGGAGGTTGTCATGCAGAAGGAGGAGATCGAAGCACAGAAGGAAGAGATTGAGGCCCAACTGGAGATGGCCACACAACAGCGGGATACCATCACCCTGCAGAATGAACAGATCCTGGACAGCATCCGGTATGCAGAGCGTATCCAGTCAGCCATCCTTCCACCCGACAGGGCGCTATCCGAATTACTCACCGACCACTTCATTCTTTTCAAACCAAGGGACATCGTAAGCGGGGACTACTTCTGGACCTCGCTGAAAAACGGGAAGCTGCTTATAGCGGTAGCCGATTGCACCGGACACGGGGTGCCCGGCGCCTTCTTAAGTGTGATGGGCATCTCCTCTCTAAACGAAATTATAAGCAGGGACGAAATCCTGGATGCCGGCAAGATCCTTGAGGATTTGAGAAGTTATGTGGTCCGTTCCCTTCACCAGACAGGCACACGGTATGAGGCAAGGGACGGGATCGAGATAGCCCTGTGTATCATCGATCTCCAAAAGGGAACCCTGGAATTTTCAGGTGCCAACAGGCCTCTCTACCTGGTGAGACCAAAGACCGGCAATTCCGGAAATAATAAAGCGGAAGTGATCCAGTACCGTGGCAACAGGATGCCGATCGGGATCTATGAACATCAGCTTGCTCCATTTACAAATCACTCCATCAGGTTGCAGAAAAACGACACTGTTTACCTCTTCTCAGACGGGTATGTCGACCAGCTTGGAGGCCCTAAAAGAAAGACTTTCCGCGCAGTAAGATTCAGGGAACTGCTCATTCAAATCCAGGACAAACCCATGAAAGAGCAGAGGGAGATACTTATGCAGGAAAATAAATCCTGGATGGGTGATGTGGAACAGATAGACGATATCCTGGTGCTCGGGTTCCGTCTATGAAGCCTCTTTCACATATACGAAAGCGATTCCCGACATCCTTGACATCTCCATACCCACCTCGTACATATCCTCATCATCCTCCTCATAGTGCCAGGATACCCTGACAGCCCTGCCAGACTCATTGATCGAATGCAGGATCTTAAAAATATCCAGAATATACTTGGCTGAAGTTGAGTTGAAGTACTCAAAATTAAAACTGAACTCAAGGGGTGTCTTTCCATCCTTTCCGGAAACCTTACCGGCAAATTGTTCAAGCCAATCGAGAATGGGGAGGTAAAATCTTCTGACATTTTCAGGTCTCGATTCACCGTGTATTTCAAACCTGTTTGCTGCAGGGTCCAGATTTACACCAGGTGTATTCAGCGTGGGGGCAAGGGTCAATTTTTCCATGCGCTATTCATTTAGAGTAATTTCAAATTCAAAAAAAGAGTAGTTGTTATCCACAACCTTAAACCCAAATTTAATATCGGTATCGGTCCGGAGTGCCATGGTGATCAAGCCAAGTCCTGCACCGGTGTCACCGGAACCGGGCTCCTTATTAATCACCTCTTCGTATAACGACTTAAGCGCTTCGAAATCCAACTGGTTTACACGGTCCAGTTTAAAGGTAAGATCACCCACATCGTCATTCCGAACCAGGTTTCCGGCCCTGACCAGGAAATGTACTCCTTTCTTGATCACTGAAATTTTTGGAGACGGCCCCTGTTTCCCGGGTATCTTAACGGCGTATTTGTAAATATTATCGATCGATTCCACGAAGATGCCGTACAGTCTTTTCCGGCCAGGCTTTTGAAGGGCCTGAAATTCATGGGAGTTTCTCAGTCTGCTCAATAACATCTCAATGGTCCCAAAAGTGATAGCACCTTCAAAATCAACCAAAGTTATTGAATCGGACATAAGTGTCACAAAATAGCGAAAAATTTGGTTACTTTAATGGACCATGAGTGAAGCCATTTTAAAAGCACTGATGCAGCTCTTTGCCCTGATCATTGACATTGATGAGGCTAAAGAGGTTTCTGAAAAGGAAAAGGCCATCATCCGGTCTTTCCTGTCACGGCAGTTAAGCAGTGAACTGGTTGAAAAATATATGAAGGTATTCGAGGAATACCTCCTCCTTTATCATGGCGACCGGATCACCAAAGGGAGCCTGAAAGACAGGAAAAGAACATCGCTGACCGCTGTCCGGATTCTGGGAATCTGTGAGAAAATCAATGAAGAGCTGGAGCAAAAACAGAAAATCTACGTGATCATTCAGCTCATCGAATACATTGCATACGGCATAGATATACAGGAGAAAGAGCTTGATTTTCTGGAGACGGTGGCAGCGGCGTTCAATATTCCCGAAGAGGAGTATCAAAACATTCTGCGGTTTGCCGCCTATTCAATTGGTGAAATTCCACAAAAGCAAAATGTCCTTGTGATCAACAGCGAAGAGAAAGCTGAATTTGAAGAGATGCATCATATCTGTTACAGGCAGCTTTTGGGGGAGATCACTTTTCTAAGTATTGAGAGCGTCCAGACCTATCTCCTGCGCTACAACGGAACCGAGGATATGTACCTCAACGGCCAGTACCTTCATGCAGGCACCTCCTATATTTTTGAGCATGGCTCATCCATCAGGGGACAGAGTATCGATCCCATCTACCACTCTGATGTGGCAGGGGTCTTCTCAAAATCGTTCATTAAAACCAGGCTCTCCTTCGTTGCCCGGAACGTAGAGTTCAGATTTAAAAACAGTAATAACGGTATCCAGGATTTCAACCTGAACGAAGAATCGGGGAAACTGGTGGGAATCATGGGTGGTAGCGGTGTGGGTAAATCCACCCTGCTTAACGTACTGAACGGCAACCTGAAACCAAGAGAGGGCGAGATTCTGATCAATGGGTTTAACATTCACGACATAAATGAAAAGGAGAAACTAAGCGGGGTGATCGGATTCATTCCCCAGGACGATCTGCTCATTGAGGACCTGACCGTTTTCCAGAATCTCTATTACAATGCAAAACTCTGCCTTGACCGGTATGATGATAAGAAGATCATTGAAGTGGTTACGCAGGTCCTGGTCGACCTGGACCTCTACGGGATCAGGGACCTGAAGGTAGGCAAACCATTAAACAAAGTGATCAGCGGGGGACAACGCAAAAGGGTGAACATTGGTCTGGAACTGATCAGGGAACCTTCGGTCCTTTTTGTGGATGAACCCACTTCGGGGCTCTCTTCACTCGATTCCGAAATGGTAATGACCCTGCTCAAGGAACAGGTTCAAAATGGCAAACTGGTGATCGTAAACATCCATCAGCCCTCCTCAAACCTCTACAAGATGTTTGATAAAATCATCTTCATGGATAAGGGGGGATACCAGATCTTCTACGGGAACCCCTCTGAGGCAGTGATCTATTTCAAAACCAAAAGCAATCATGCAAATGCCAAAGAGGACCAGTGCATCTGTTGCGGAAATGTGGATCCAGACCAGGTGTTGCAGATCATCGAGGCCAAGATCGTCAATGAACACGGCAAACTCTCCCGGACACGTAAAGTTTCTCCCAGGGAATGGTATGAACGCCTGAAGGAGAGTAAAATCCTGAAACCTGCACCGAACCCAGAGAAAAAACCACTTCCCGGGAACTACTACAGGATCCCGGGCTGGTTCAGACAGATGAAAATTTTCTTTACACGCGATATCCGGTCCAAACTTACAAATACCCAGTACGTCCTGATCAGTATGCTGGAAGCCCCGCTGCTGGCCCTGATCCTCGGTTTTTTCACTAAATACTCCAGCGGAGTGCAGGGAGACCCCACTGCCTATGTGTTCCGGAACAATGAAAACCTTCCGGCCTTCCTGCTGATGAGTGTGATTGTCTTTCTTTTTCTGGGTCTCACCATCAGTTCCGAGGAGATCATCAAGGACCGGAAGATCCTGCAGCGCGAATCGTTCCTGAACCTGAGCAGAGCCAGCTACCTCAATTCTAAAATCCTGATCATGTTCCTCATCTCAGCCATTCAGTCACTTTCTTACGTACTGATAGGTAACCTGGTATTTGAGATAAAAGGGATGCTCCTCAGCTACTGGCTCATCCTCTTTGCCACTTCCTGTTTTGCAAACCTTTTGGGTCTCAATATCTCGTCGGGACTCAATTCGGTGATCACCATCTATATCCTTGTTCCGTTTCTCCTGATCCCGCAGATCCTGTTCAGCGGGGTGCTTGTTAAATTCGATAAGCTAAACAGGAGGCTTTCAAATCAGCAGGTGGTTCCTGTAATCGGTGACCTGATGACATCCAGGTGGGCCTACGAAGCACTCGCGGTGGAACAGTTCAAAAAAAACAGGTATATGAGGCAGTTTTTCGAGTTAGACCAGCAGATCAGCAATGCCACCTATAAAGAATCATTCCTGATTCCGACACTGCTCACAAGCCTGGATGAAACCATTAAATGGGAAGGGGAAGATAAAAACCATGAACAGGTCGAGACAAACCGATCCATGCTTGGGGATCAGTTGAAGATCCTGAACCGGGAATATCCCTCCATCCCTCTCCCGGAAGGAGACGAGATGGAAGCAACCCGGGAATACCTTGAGAAGGTCACCCTCAAAGCAAGGCAAAACCGGAGTGAGGGAAGCAAATCCAGGAACCAGCGACAACAGGAACTTGTCGACAAACTGGGGGGGATGTTTGCCTTTGCTGCTTTCAGGGATGCCTATGAGAATAGCCAGCTTTCCGACCTTCTTCTGAACAACAACAGTATCCATAAGATCGAACAAAAGGGTGATATGCTCGTAAGGTATTACCATCCTGCTTTCCTGGTGCCCACCTCAAAATTTGGGAGAGCCCAGCTCTATGCACCTGTGAAAAGGATCGGGAATTGGGAAATCGATACCCTTTGGTTCAACGTGGTGGTAATCTGGTTCACATGCCTGATACTCTACCTGACTCTTTACCACGATTCCATTCGAAAAATATTGGGTTTTCTCGAGAATATCCGGATCAGTAAGAGATCCCGGGTTTGAAAAAGGGATTTTTTTATCTTTACTGCCGTAACAAGAAAATTTCAAATCATGCCCAGAATATTTACACCAGTTGATATCAGCCAGGAGGAGAAGGAGGTAAGGAGAGATTACTTCGACCGGCATACCCCGTTTGTGATTTGCGAACCATTTGCAAATGAGGGTGAAAAGTTCAGGGTAAAAGTTAAACTGGGGGCAGAATACACTCACCCTGACGACCCCGATCACCACATTAAATACGTGCAGCTGTGGAACCGGGAAACCTTTCTGGCAGAAGCTCACTTTGCCCCGGGTACCTTTGGGAACCAGCCGAATCATGTGGAGGTGGATTTCTACATCGTGCCGGGAGCGGTCAGCATGAACCTCTCGGCCATGGCCGTCTGCACCAAACACGGATTGTGGCAGAGTGAATCCAGGGAGGTCGCCATTAGAAAAGGCTGAATAAGCGCCACCCTCCGTTTTTAATTATCCAGCTCTTCGGTCTCATCCAAATCCTCATAGCCGGAGGTACCGATGAAAGAGACAAATGAGATCTTCCACTCGCCTTCAATCTTCTCGAGGAAACGGACCTGGATGCTGTTGATTTCGGTCACATCGTCTCCGTACCTGGAGATCCACTTCTGGTCACAAACCACGAAGGCCGTATTGGGGTACAGTTTTATTCGAAAATTGCTCTTCTCCACACTGATGTGCAGATTGGATCCTAAATCATCCTCGGTTTCATCACCGGTCATGTGCTTTGAAACATTTTTCCAACCCTCTACAAATACGTAATTATCTGCTCCGGCTGAGAGCCGCATATTGAGGGAGTCATGCACATGGGTGGCAAACATCGCTTCAAAGTCCCTGGCCAGGTAGGCATCGGTTTCCCTTTTGATCACGTCAATGATGGCGGCTTTTTCCTTCTCTGTATCCACAGCCTTCTCACACCCTGTGCTGAGAACAGAAAGTATTACTGAAAAGAAAAGTAGTGAGTATCTCATCGTATCGTAGTATTAGTGAATGAATGGGTCCCTGCAAAATACAACAATGGACCGTGAAAGTCAATTTATTATTACATTTGCTTTCGTGAAAATACACTTCCTCATAGGGTTAATCCTTCTCTCAATATTTAAAGGATGCTTTGCTGATGCACCCCATGCTCCCATCCCTGTAAATGGAGTACTTGACCTTCGTGAAACGGTGATGGACCGGAACAGTTTTCATAACCTGAACGGTGAATGGGAGTTCTACTGGGAGCAGCTGCTCACCCCTGATCATTTTGTCCAGGTGAAATCGGAGGGTAAGAGGATCATCGTCACTGTGCCCTCTTACTGGAAAGACTATGAAATAGAGGGCAATGAGCTGCCGGGATTCGGTTACGGTACCTATGCCCTGACCATCCTGCTTCCCGCGGGAACCCGTTCAGGCATCTGCATGGATATCCCCGTGTTCGATGTGGCCCATAAGTTCTTCCTCAATGACCGCCTGGTGAGTGAGAACGGGACAGTGGGGACCTCCCGGGAAACCGAGGAACCCTGGTATGAGCCCGGCCGCTTTTGTTATATTCCCGATTCTGATACCCTTCAGTTGCTGATCCAGGTATCCAATTACCACCACCGCAGGGGCGGATTCTGGCAATCGGTAATGATGGGAGGCTCATCGGCCATCCTCGACAGGGCTGAACGCCGAAGTATGTATAACTACTCGACCATCGGGGTTCTGTTCTTTTTCACCATCTTCTTTTTCATATTCTGGTTATTCAACAGGAGTTATACAATTACAATCGTTTTTGCATTGACAACCCTGGGAATCCTCATCCGGTCGGTTAACACAGGGCTCTATTTTTCAAACAATTTTATTGATACCTCCTGGACCTGGCAGATCAGGATGGAGTATTTTGGATCCTACCTGGCCGCCCTTTTCGGAATGCTCTTCCTTCACAGGATATTCCCCCTCAAATACATGAAGCACATCATAACCGGAAACATGCTGATCCTGAGCCTTCTGATGATTTCCGAATTCACATTACCACCCTGGTTGTTCACTTACGGCATGATTATTTTTCAGCCGCTCCTCCTTATCTTCCTGGTCCATTACCTGGTGGTCAGCTTCATTGGAACCTTACGCGGAAGAGGGATGGATGCCATCTTTTTTGTATCGCTTGGTTTGTTTATCTATACCCTGATCAACGATATCATGCTGGCCAATTCGGCCGGATCCCTGAGCAACAATTACCTCTCACAGATCACCTTCCAGGTATTTATCCTGGCAGTGTCGGTGATGATCATCATGCAATGGGTCAACAACTATAAAACCAGGCTAAGACTCGAATCGTCTCTGATATTCAAAAATAAAGTACTCTCGGTGATCGCACACGATTTGAAAAATCCGGTTGCCAGCATAGCCCAGTTTGTAGATCTGATGGTCTCCAAACCCGAACTTACCCTAAGAAAACAGATCCTCGAATCACTGCACGAATCGTCGCAGGCTGCAGTTACTTTGCTTGATAACCTGCTTTACTGGGGAAGGAGTCAGGCCGATGAGTTAAAGGTTTCAATGGATGAGCTGGATCTTGCAGAGGTTGTGGCCGATGTGGAGTCATTATTCTCCCATATGGCCGTCCAGAAGCGGGTAAAACTCACCTCCGAAATCCACCCCGGGACTCTGGTTTATGCCGACAAAGCCTTGGTGAACATTATCATACGCAATCTTGTTTCCAATGCATTAAAGTTTACCCCAGCCGGAGGGAAAGTCGATATACGCGTTTGGTCTGAAGGAGAAAAGGTATTTGTCTCGGTCTCCGATACCGGAATCGGGATCAACCCGGAGACTCTTGAAAAGCTTCATGATGAGAGGCAGCTGACATCCACCATTGGAACAGATAAGGAGATCGGAACCGGACTGGGTCTTCAGCTGGTCAGTGACCTCGTTAAAAAAAATCATGGAATACTGAAGGTGGATAGCACTCCCGGAAAGGGGTCCTCCTTTATATTTATCCTCCAGAGGGGGAAACAAAAGAAGAACAATGAGAATCAATAAATCAACGGAGTTAAAGGAATCGGACAACAGGATCGTGCTTGTACGTAATGGAGAGTTACTCTCCAAACTGATTCCCGGAATTAACCAGCGCCGGTACGTGGAGGAGCGGTTTGCAGCAGGGAAGGAGAGTGTACAGATCAACCTTTTTGATCACCATCTTTTCATCAGGAGGCTGGAAAGGGAGGATACTCCACTTATGAAACGACTCGAAGGAGCACGGGTAGCTGCCCATTCCCTGTATGAGGCCATCGATGATCTTGGCATCGGCAGACTGATTATCGTAAACGGCGGTGTTTCCCCGGAGGAGAGTATAGCTTTTGCCGAAGGGATGGCACTGACCGGTTACCAGTTTCTGAAATACAAAACCGGGAAGAACCTCAAACCAAACTCCCTGAAGGAGATCGGGATCTTTGACAGCGGCCTGACCGAAGACCACGTTGTGAAACTTACAAACCTGGTGACTGCTGTTTACCTGACCAGGGACCTGGTAAATGAGCCCCTCTCCTTCCTTTCCGCCGTTCAGCTATCCCTGGAGATTGAAAAAATGGGTAAGGAGGCAGGCTTTATGGTGGAGGTTTTTAACAAGAAAAAAATTGAGTCGCTGAAAATGGGCGGACTGCTGGCGGTAAACAAAGGCAGCATTGATCCTCCCACTTTTACGGTCCTTACCTACAAACCGGAGAATGCTGTGAATCAAAAACCCATTGTGCTGGTGGGGAAAGGGATCGTTTATGATACGGGTGGCCTCAGTCTGAAGCCCACCCAAGACTCCATGGATTATATGAAATGCGATATGGGTGGCGCTGCAGCCGTTTCAGGCGCCATTTATGCCGTGGCAAAAAACAGGTTCCCACTCTGGGTCGTGGGCCTCGTCCCGGCTACTGATAACAGGCCCGACGGCAATGCATATGTTCCGGGTGATATTGTCACCATGTATGACGGCACAACCGTGGAGGTTCTCAATACAGATGCGGAGGGGCGAATGATCCTGGCAGACGCCCTCAGTTATGCAAAACAGTATGATCCGGAAGTGGTCATTGAACTATCCACCCTTACCGGATCAGCCCAAATGGCCATTGATAAATACGGGATTGTGGGAATGGGAAATGCTTCCCGGGAGGTGATGAATGCCCTGATCGAAAGTGGTGATTATGCTTCCGAGCGGATTGCAGAGTTTCCCTTCTGGGATGACTACAACGAACAGCTTAAATCGGATGTCGCAGATCTGAAAAACATCGGGGGAAAATACGGAGGAGCCATTACCGCCGGGAAATTCCTGGAGCACTTTACCGATTATCCATATATCCACCTGGATATCGCCGGTCCGTCATTCAACAAAACCACCTATAACTACCGGGGGAAAGGTGGAAGCGGGGTGGGGGTCAGAATCCTGTATCATTATCTTCTGAATCGTATATTGTAAGCAGACTGTATATGCCACATAAATTAAAAATCGGGATATCTCACGGGGATATCAATGGAATCAGCTATGAAGTCATTATTAAAACCCTGATGGACTCAAGGATGGAGGAGATTTGCACCCCGCTGATCTTCGGCTCTTCCAAGGTACTTGCCTACCATAAGAAAGCTCTGAATATCGAGGATTTCTCCCCTGCGAGCATTAACTCCCCCACTGAAGCGAAGGGGGACAAAGCCTATGTGGTGAATTGCGTGGATGAAAATATCAGGGTTGAGCTGGGCAGAAATACAGAAAGTGCAGGACTCTCTTCATTTTCTGCCCTGAAAGCTGCCACCGATGCGCTGAAACAAGGGACCATCGATGCATTGGTAACCGGACCGGTAAACAAACAGAATATGCAGCATGGGGATTTTCACCACAACGGCCATACCGAGTACCTGCAGGAACGGTTTGGGGCGGAGGAGGTAATGATGCTGATGGTGAGTGATTTGATGAAGGTTGGATTGGTGACAGGTCATATTCCCGTTGCCCGGATAAGTAGTTTTATTACCACTGAACTGATCGTTAAAAAGCTTTCGATCCTCTCCCGTTCCCTGCTGGTGGACTTTGGGATCAGGAACCCGCGCATTGCTGTTCTTGGACTCAATCCGCATGCCGGTGACAACGGTCTCCTGGGAAATGAGGAGCTGGAGGTGATTTTGCCCGCCATTGAAGAAGCCAGGAAGCTGAAAATCCTTGTTTTTGGTCCATTCCCGGCCGATGGATTTTTTGGGGCCGGCCGTTTCAAACTGTTTGATGCGGTTCTTGCCATGTACCATGACCAGGGACTGACCCCTTTTAAAGCACTGAGCATGGACAGCGGTGTGAACTTTACAGCCGGACTTCCGGCGGTACGGACCAGCCCGGCACACGGAACGGCATTTGAGCTGGCAGGTAAGAATATGGCCTCCGCTGATTCGTTTCGGAATGCCATCTACACTGCCATTGACGTGGTACGAAACAGAAGAACCTACGAGGAGATCTCCAGGGATCCGCTTCGGGTAGAAAGGACCAGCCAGGGAGGCAGGGATGAATCACCTGAAGATCTTTAATCTGGCACAAAAAACCTGCCGGAAACGGAGGCTATCCGATCAGTTCACCATATGCTTCAGCCGACAGTAACTCGCCAAGCTGAGCCGGCCTGGAGATCCTTATGCGGATCATCCACCCCTGATCAAATGGACTCGAGTTCACAAGTTCGGGGTGATCCTCCAGGGCCGGGTTAACCTCCAACACCTCTCCGTCCACAGGCATATAAAGATCCGATACGGTCTTCACGGCCTCAATGGTTCCGAAGATTTCACCCATGGCAAGGTTCTCTCCGGCGGTCTCAATTTCGAGAAAAACCACATCTCCAAGCTCTCCCTGTGCAAAGTCGGTCACCCCTACTACAGCCTCCTCACCTTCAACGCGAACCCACTCATGTTCAGCGGTGTACTTTAAATTATTTGGAATATTCATTGAAAAAAGTTAATGGTTACTCAAATGTAACTATTTCCGGAATAATTAAAGACTGCTTTAGATCATAATTCCGGACTAAAGGGTGAATGTAAGGCTGAACCCAACATTGTAGTTGGCATTTGGATAACTGTTTGAAATATAAGGGGTAGTTATCCGCTGGTCGTAGAATAACCTGACCACGAACTTATCACTCAGCATGTAATCGGCCGATGCCTTTACACTGAAAATGGTTTGTCCTGCCGTAATCTCACTTCCCGAAAGATCCTCCAGCTTTCGGATCACAGTACGATTGTTTCGCATCGAAAAGTCCAAACGCACATTCAGGTCGCTGCTCAACTCCTTCTGATTGATGATCAGGGGAACCTGGTTGAACCGGTATCCTGCACCAACAATAATCTCTCCGCTGTTTACTTCGTTCACCTGGGTATTGGCCATGTTCATAGCCACGGTCCTGGACCGGCGGTACTCTATACGGGTGGTAAGACTGTTTTTCCAGTCCATATTCATATCAAAAAGAGGGCTGAAATTCTCATTGATGCTCACCGTGTTAATGTTCTGTTCCACCATGAAGTTGCCCTGCAGGTCCACGGCAACGGGAACCCCGTTGATACTATCATATCTGAAGAAGGGGTTATTGATAAACGACCCGACGCTGTAGGTGGAGCGGTAGGAGTGGTTCATGACGATGGAGTTCACATAGCGTTGAAAAGCCTCGATTTTACCAAGTCCGTCGAACCTCACCTGCCAGTTGGGCATAATCTGGGCAATCGACCGGATCGCCTTAAGGGAAATTTTTTCCACATCCTGATCGCCATAGGAAGCCAGGAACGCCGGAATCAGCACTGCCTGTGAAGTGGCGCCATAACCGGTCACATAGCCGGTTGAATCCCGTGGAAGCCGGTCGGCCGGAACACCATAGTGTTCCATACCCAATCGCTCCGATATTTTCATCCGGTAATCATCCTTTAACCTGGAAAAAGTCGTTGAACTCTCCACGTCGGAGTCTATCTTTTCGAATGCGGTTCCCAGGGAGATGTACGACATGCTGAAGTTCCCTCCATAGCGGAGTCCGCGGGCACTGTCGGCCGGCAGATTTCCATAGATATCGGCAGTGTAATACTCCGACAGGTTGGAAGATTGCGTATGATTTGCTGTCAGATCGATTTTAAGTCCGTTAAAGGGTTCAATATTAGCCCTGAATGTGAATCGATCCGTGTTATTCATGCTATAGGGTTCATTCAGCGATTGGTCGGTCGTTAACAGGTTGTTATTGAAAGCCTTCCCGGCATAACCGTAATCCTGCCAACCCGAAATGAATTTCCAGCCCGGGGCCCACTGACCCTCGTACTTCTGGAACCCAAAATAATCGGTTTGAGGGAGATAACCAGGAAGAAGGGTCCCTCCGCTTTTTGAGTATGTGATGTTTACTGTCCGCAGGCCCATAAGCACCCTGAGGGTTGTCTCGGTAATTACGATCAGTGGATTCTCGCCTTTATTAATAGTCCCGGTAACTGTAACGGTGGCACTTCGAATGGACCTCTCGGAAGTAATCATGATTCGGGTATCACTCAAAGTTTCAGTTACAACCTCCACGGGCTGGTTATTCTCATCCAGCACCTCCACACTGATTACCTCGGTTCTCAGATTATGGGTCACATACCTCCCCTTTCCCTCCCTCAGGTAGAGGTTATCTTTACTATAGACCTTTGTTTTGGTTCGCCCCTCCGCATCCTTCTGCCTGCTCCTGCCATTGCGGTACTTGTCATTGATATCCTTCAGGTAACCCACCTTGTTGTACAGGTTCACCATGTTGAGCTGGCCATTCAGCTGAATGGTGTTAGAGTTTTTGATACTATTCCCCAGGTTGATGGGCCCATATACAGGATCATCCGGAATAATGGGTCCAACGCTCCATGCATAGGTCCCCCCGTACCTGACATTGGCACTGGTCCAGTCGAGCAGGGGAATCATATTGATTGGAATATTATAGGATACATCGAAAGAGTGAAGATAGCTGGTGATCCGTCCACCGGAAAGGATGCTGCTCCACAGCGAATCACGATAGACATCATAGTCGTCCAGGTTTTTGTTCCAGCGGCCTTCGGGCTCATCGATCCTGGCCATGTTGGTGTTGGAGAAATTGAAGCGCAGGTTCTTGGTAAGGTCAAAATTCAGATCAAAGTAACGGTTCCACATGAAATCCTTCTTGAAGGTTGGATCCACAATATACCCGGGATTATTGAGGTTTCGAACCTGTTTTTCCATGTAATACCGATCCATATCGGTCCGCCAGGAGACTTTCGAAGGGGTAATGTTGAAATTGAATTCCTTCACCAGCCTCAGCCAATCCGAACTCAGCCACTTGACCGATTTGAGTGGCTGTATATTTTTTGGCCGCGTATTGAAGTTGTAGCTGAGATTCCCCCTTACCTTCCTGGTATTGTAATAATCCAGGTTAGGGTTTTTGCTGGACATATCGTTCAACGAGAAGCTGGTCGACCAGTTGGAAAGACTGTAAAACTTCTTCTTTGTTCCTGCCTTATTCATCCTGACATTGGTAATGGCAAAGGCTTTGCGCTCCACCAGATCCCTGGAATTCCTGATAATGGAATCTTTTTCAGCCTCTGTCTGAGCCTCATCGATGGCCTCCTTCAGTGGGATGTCAGGGTCAAGTGGGTTGTATTCGGGATTGACAATGGCTTTGGAATAACTGGCAAATACCGGGAGATTCACACCACTCTCCTGCTTAAAGAATTTACCCATCTGCAGGTTTGTGGAGAGATCGTACTGGATGACCTGCTCCCGCTGTCTTTCATTTACCTTCTGTTCAATGCTCCCGAATCCGGGCTGACTGGTGTTCCCGGCAAAAGTCACATTTCCGAAATCGGCCAGTTTCAGTGTGGCCCTCCCGGTTGCCGCCCATCCGCCACTCTCATTAAAGTCGGTCAGGCGCAACTCGTTGAGCCATATTTCGCCCGACTTGGGCAACCCGTCGTCGCTCCGAAATGGATTGTTCCCTGCTTTCGGATTTCGAACTCCGATCATGATGGTCCGGATACTGCTCAGGTTGGGGTTTCCGGAAACAGTCATCCGGTTTCCCTGATCATCCACTTTTGAGAATACCGAGGTGATGGATATTTCGGTATCCGGATCGCTCATGGCCCGGTTTCGTTCCTGCTTCAACTCGGTAAAAAGATCAAGCACAATCTCAAACTTATTATCCTCGGGCCACACAATCCTTCGGTCACTTTCGCTATTGTTATCGTAACGTCCCGGGGGAGTCAGTTTCAGGGGCACCTCATACTCGTAATAGTTACTCTGGTAGTCAGTTCCAAGCCTTATAAATGCAACCAGTTCATCGTTATCCAGCGGTACACCCTGTATCGCCTCAGCATGCGCCTCCATCCTCAGTTTCTTGTACTGCCTCATGTCAAGTTCGGTATTCTTATAGGCTGCACGCGCATCACCATCGGACAGTTCATGGACTCTCAATACGATGGACTGCTCATTCAACTGTCTTAGCTGCGGCTGAGTGGGGTCAATCTGCCGGTCAAATCCCGGAGGCAATACGTAGTTAACCGGCTCCTTCCCCGCATTTTCCTCAATGTTCACAGCCGAGATGGCCAGCTCTCCTTCAGAAGGCTCCGAGCCGGTCCAGTCCTCTCCACCCTGCATAAAGGGAAGGGAGTACCTGCGCCACTCACCCCTGACCAGGTCAAGCCTGGCAAACCGCAGAAAGGTGGTATCCTGGAAACCGGTTAAAAACATCCGCATAAAACGAATGGTCTTGAAATCTGAGATATCACCCACGGTTCCTTCATAATCGAATACCGGGATCCTGAACTGGTACCACGTCACATCGGCCTTCTCCCCGTTTTCGTAAATTACCCTGTCAACCACCTTATCCACAATATTATTCCTGCCCACCTCAAGGGAGTATTTGTCCAGGTCGACCCGGTATACGAAATAGCTTTCTGACTCACTGAGGGTGTTGTCCCGGTTGATATCCTCAATGTCGGGCAGGGAGGTACCCGAAGTGGGATAAGACTCGGTATTATCCAGGTCACTGGGAGAGTTTCCCTCGTGGTTATTGTAATCTTTATAGCGGGTCAGGATATCAGCCTGCTCGGCATCGTATTCCGAGGTACGGTAGTAGCTGTAGTTATCCGAGGAGGGATCGTTAAAGGCCTGGTCCCGGGCCTCTGCAGTAATGGAACCGGCGCCGTAGAGCGCCTCAATCTGACTCAGGTAGTCGGTGGGCCGCTCGGAGAAAAACTGAACCTCATCGTTTGTGGAAAGTCCGTCTAAACCCACATCCTGGAAACGCCTGGTTTCATCTCCTGCACTAAATCCCTGCACAAGCGACTGGGTAAGAGGAATCCGTCCCCAGACCGTGGTATCCACCTTCTCCACCACTTCGGTGGTCGGAAGGCCGTTCTCAAAAGTTTTCCTGGAGTCTTTCAATACATCCTCCGAGATATTTCCCAGGTTGAAGTAAAGCTGCCCGCCTTTATGGTCTGGCATCTCGGCAAAGGGATCCATCAGCCAGAATTCAATAAACTCCACATTGGCCTGTTCAAAATCACTTGAATAGATCTCCCTCATGATCCCTCCCCATCTCTGGTTTGGTTCAAGAAGCTTCCCATCTTCACTGATCCTTTCATAATCGTAGTTGTAGGGTCCCCGTTCTTCAGGATAGTATCCAAGGTTCAGGACTGATATCCGTGTAGGTACGCCATTGGGATTTTCCTTGTTGGGGAAGATATCTTGTTCATAAACCTCGTAAACATAGGCACTTGACTGCAGGTCGGGATTGGCCTTGATGTAATCGGGGGTACGTGATTCATTTTTCAGGAAGAGGGGGTCGATGTGATACCATGCCAGCTTGGCCCGTCCGTAACCATACCTCAGGTTATTATTCAGTTCTGCTTCGTCGAAGAAACCCCTGGGGGTACTGGCCAGTTTCCATGAGGAGAATTGTTTCAGGTCATAGGATGTTTCACTACCCTCGAAGTCATCGATGTATGCGTTCCCCTCCTTTTGGATGGCCTTGGAGTGACCCGGAACCAACTGCGCAAACTCGCCCACGACTGTAAATGTGGAGGGGGCCTTTGTCTCCAGAAAAGGCAGCTTATCCACAATGGTGGTGATCAATTGCGACTCGGTACTGTAATTTCCGTTCAATCCCCAGATGGTGTTCGAAATGGGTTCATCCCCGATATTCACTTTCTGGGTAAGAGGCCTCTCGGTCAGGTGCATGGCAGTAGCCCCCAGGTTGAATTTATCTGAGACTTTGTAATCAAGGTGTGCGCCCACCAGGGTTTTGGTCTGAAAATTGAACAGCGACTGGTTTTCAAGGGCAATCCGTATGGGTGTCCCGGACTCCATAATTCCCTGGTTAATGATGGTTACCCGGCCCAGCATATAGTCGACCGTGTAATCCTGTCCCTCTATCAACTCCCTTCCCCCGGCAGTCACCTTCACGGATCCCTGGGGCACATTCATAGCATTCAGCATGATCTCAGAACTGCTCGAGGAGGAGTACTGCCCCGCAATCAGGAACTTATTCTTCTCGGCTATCTGCTGTGCCTTGGTCTTGGTTGAGTCGTAGAGCGCCTGGTAGACATATTTCCTGACTGCCAGCTCTGCCGCATCACCGGTTAAACTGTCCCTCAGGATCTTCTCCAGGTCTTTCCCGAAAGGCTCCAGCAGGGGAAAGAATACCCGTCCATTGGAGGGAGTAATGGTGATTCCGTTCATGAAGTCGAATACTCCATCTGGGTATGGATCCCTTTGAGAGTTGATATTATCCAGGTTGAGTTGCCTGATCAGGATGGTACTTTCAAGCCCCTCTTCCGGGATATAGTTGATGTTGTTACCGGTTTTATCGTCCCGGTAGAGCACATCGAGGGTAAAATCCTGTTCGGCCACCTGGTAAGCCCCAAGCGCATAGACGTTTTTCATCATCAGGTCCCATGTATAGCTATTGGGGGTGAAGTTGGTGGATTTGATCAGTTTGAGTATCAGGGTAGCCGGAGCACTGATCCCGCTTGACTCGGAAAGCTCACCCACCTGGTAAGTCTGGCCCCGGTAATTATATTCATAGGCCACCGCCAGGATTTCATCGGTGTTGAGAGCCGAATTCAATGAGATATATCCCAGCTTCTCGTTAAAGGTATACTCCCTTGGAGAAAGTAACCTTGCATTTTCAATTTTCTCAAAATCGACGCCCAGGGTCAGACCGGCATTTTCCAGTTCGCTGGTGGCATTCTTAATTTCCCTGATGGAGGAGTAGGTGGTGGTCAGCTCTTTGTATGCACCATTGAGTTCGTTCCTGGGATAGTTGCCGGTCTGAGCCGGATCGCGGACGAAAAACTCCGGATAAGGTTCTCCAAGGTCGGTCACTGCCACGATGTTACGGGACTGATCAAAATTGGTTGTTTTATTGGTGATCCAAACCTCCATCCTGGTGATGGTGACATCGGATGTGATTACCGGAAGGCGTGCAAGCGCATTATTGTAATTTTCCCGGTAATATTCCGACAGAAAATAGTGTTTATTGGCATCATAATCATCCACCGTAACCTCGTATTCGCTGAGTTGCGCACCCCCCTGGACATTGATGACCGATGATTCCCCCCTTTGCTGGGAGAAGACACTGGTAACGGTCAGCTTTCCAAACTGCAGCTCGGTCTTCAGTCCGAAAAGGCTCATACTTCCGTTAATCAGCGAACCGGGAAGTGGCAGATTGACATTCCCGGCCTCGATCTTTTTGATGATCTCATCCTCCTTTCCCGTGTACTCCAGCTTTGTCTGGTTCTCAAAATCGAAGGTCGCTTCCGTATTATAACTGATATCAAGGGCAAACTTGTCACCTATTGATCCGGCCACATTCATAATGATCTTCTCGTCGAAGGTAAAGGAGGGTACACTCCTGAGCCGCTCACTGATGTTTGGGTTATCCTGCTTGGAAAGGTTGAAGCCAAAGATCAGCTCAGCACTACCCGATGGAGTGATGTTGATGATATTTGATCCGAAAATTTTATCGAATGCTTCCCCGCCTACCTGTAAGGGAGGTATAAATGAAAGCTGTCCCTCCAGGGCTTCACCACCCGACTTCATTCGCCAGTAATTATTCACCTGCTGCCTGATTTCATAACTCTCGTACTCCTCGGCCGTCATCAGGGAGGGATTACGGTAATTCCACGTTCCCATGGTTTCAGAAAAGATATACTTTTTGGTAAGCGGATCGTAGATTACTTTGGAGGAGATGTTTGACGGGTTCTGAAGATAGAGTGGAGAATCGAAGGAGGAAGTTGAAAAAGGGTAACCATCTTCTTTTGGTAACGGGTAGTTCAGAGTGGAGTCCTGTGCATAGGATCCAATAGCCAGAAGTAGTCCGACAGCCAGCAGAAATATGTGGTTATGCCTATGGTTCACTATATAAACTTCAAGGCAGCCTTCACTACCTCTTCCACGGAAAGCTCGGGCTGCTCTGATAAAATTCGGGTCAGGATCTTCTCAACACTCTTCTTTGGAAATCCCAATGCTACTAAAGCAGATAACGCTTCTTCACGACTGGTATTGTCCTTTGAAAAGAATAATTCATCAATTCCGGCTCCTTTCCCAACCTTATCTTTCAGATCGACAATAATGCGCTGGGCCGATTTGGCCCCAATACCCTTGACTCCCTGTAAGACAGAGACATTCCCTGCCAGAATAGCCTGGGTAACCTCCTGGGATGACAGAGATGAAAGGATGAGTCGGGCTGTATTGGCCCCAACCCCAGAAACAGAAATGAGCAAACGAAAGATTTGACGCTCCTCCCTGCTTCCAAATCCATAAAGGATATGGGCGTCTTCCCTTACCACAAAGTGCAGGTATACCCTTCCTCGTGTCAGATTACTGACCTGGCTGTAGGTATAAACTGAAATGTGGATATAGTAGGCCAGATGATTGGCTTCAACGATCAGATGTGCTGGTGATTTTTCTACAAATTCTCCATCTATATACTCATACATACCCTTTTGTTTTGGTATGCTAATATAGTAAAATCGAAAGAGAAGATCAGAGGGTTTTCTTCATCTCTGTTTCATCGTAGGCTTCCACCAAATCCCCCACCTTAATGTCGTTGAAATTTTGGATGTTCAGCCCGCACTCCAGACCTGAAACCACCTCCTTCGCATCATCCTTGAAACGCTTCAATGATCCAAGTGCCCCGCTATAGATCACGATTCCATCCCTGATAAGACGAACCTTTGAGGTGCGCTTGATCTTGCCTTCACGCACGATACATCCGGCAATGGTACCCACTTTTGTAATCTTGATGGCTTCCAGCACCTCCAGGGTGGCTGTGATTTCCTCCCTGATTTCGGGTGAAAGCATCCCCTCCATAGCCGATTTTACCTCCTCGATTGCATCATAAATGATGGAATAGAGTCGAATATCGATCTGTTCCTTTTCGGCAAGTTTCCTGGCACTCAAAGAGGGTCTGACCTGGAAGCCGATCACGATGGCGTTGGATGCAGCAGCCAGTAATATATCCGATTCTGATATCTGACCCACTGCCTTGTGCTTGATATTCACCTGGATCTCTTCGGTACCCAGCTTAATCAGAGAGTCGGAAAGGGCTTCAATGGAGCCATCCACATCCCCTTTCACAATGACATTCAACTCCTGGAAGTTCCCAATGGCGATCCTCCGTCCGATCTCGTCAAGGGTGATGTGCTTGGTGGTCCGAAGTAACTGTTCCCTCTGTAACTGCCCGCGTTTGCTTGCAATCTCCTTGGCCTCTTTATCGGTATCCATCACGTTGAATCTTTCCCCTGCCTGCGGAGCCCCATTTAGTCCGAGAATCAGGACAGGCGTTGAAGGTCCCGCTTCGATAATCTTCTTTCCCCGTTCATTGAACATCGCTTTTACGTGTCCGTAATGTTGTCCGGCCAGTACCACATCTCCACCCTTCAGGGTGCCTGACTCCACAAGGATGGTGGCAATGTTACCCCGTCCCTTGTCGAGGGTCGATTCTATGACGGTACCCCGGGCTGGTTTATCGGGATTGGCCTTCAAATCCAGAAGTTCGGCTTCCAGAAGTACCTTTTCAAGCAGCTCTTCGATATTAATATTGCTCTTGGCTGAGATTTCCTGGGACTGGTATTTTCCACCCCAGTCTTCCACGAGGTAATTCATGTTTGCCAGACCCTCCTTGATCTTCTCAGGATTAGCAGCCGGCAGGTCTATCTTGTTAATTGCGAATACGATGGGAACACCTGCAGCAGCTGCATGGTTGATGGCCTCAATGGTCTGGGGCTTCACTCCGTCATCGGCTGCAACCACAATAATGGCCACGTCAGTGATCTGGGCTCCCCTGGCACGCATGGCGGTAAAAGCTTCGTGCCCCGGTGTATCCAGGAAAGTGATTTTTCGACCATCATTCAGTTCCACTCCGTAAGCACCAATGTGCTGTGTGATTCCTCCAGCTTCACCTGCAACCACATTGGCTTTTCGGATCACATCAAGAAGCTTGGTCTTTCCATGGTCCACATGCCCCATTACCGTTACAATCGGAGGCCTTGGAATGAGATCTTCCGGATCATCCTCATGATCCTGGATGGAGGCAACCAAATCTACACTCACAAATTCAACTGAGAAATGAAATTCATCGGCAACAAGAGCCATGGTTTCGGCATCGAGACGCTGGTTAATGGATACAAACAATCCCAGGTTCATACATGTCTGAATCACCTCGGTAGCCGGCACCTCCATCATATTAGCCAGTTCGTTGACAGAGACAAATTCGGTAACCTGCAACACGTTTTTTTTCTGTTCGGCATTTTCTGACTCCACAAGGAAACGCTGGTGAACCGCCTCCCTCTTCTCACGACGGTATTTTGAAGTTTTGGATTTAACACCCTTGCTTGTCAGTTTAGCCAGGGTATCCTTAATCTGCTTCTGCACATCCTCCTCATTCACTTCCGGACGAAGGGGTCGCTTTTTCTTCTTACCCCCCTTTATATCTTTTCGAACGACCGAACTGTTCTGTTTTGAAAGGTCGACCGGACCATCTTTCCGAATGCGTTTTCTTTTCTTCTTCTCGAGGTGGATATCATTATCCTTGCTGGAAGCCACCGGCTTTTTCTTGTGTTCCCTCTTCTCGGGCAGAACAATTCTCCCGACCACGGTGGGGCCGGTTAACTTCTCGACCCGCGTGGGAATGGTGTTATCATCCTCCTTCTGCTGTTTCTCTTCAGCCCTTCTTATCACCTCAGCCTCCCGTTCGGCTGCTTCCTTCAAAACAACCTCCTCTTTAGACAGAATCTCTTCTGCAACCGGAGTCTCTTCCAATGGTTTATCAGCTTCAGCCTTAGGCTCCTCCATTTCCGGTTCGGGAACTTTATCAGGCTCCTTCTTTGATTTATGAATTTCCCGGCTTGCGGTCTCCGCCTCTTTTGCTGCCGCCTTGGACCTTTTGGCCGGTCTTGTTTTCTGATTCATGGCGTCCAGATCGATCATTCCAATCACCTTTGGTCCGCCTTCATCCTCAACCGGCTTTTCAACCGCCTTAACCGTTTCCTCCTGGGTCGTTTCAATTTTCTCCCCGGTCCCCGGCTTTGAAATCTCCGCCTCTGCCTCTTTGGCTTTCTCTACTTCGACTACCGGCTTTGCAGTTACTTTCGGTTCAACTTTGGCTTTCTCCACAACACCCTTTACCACAACATCTTTATTCCCGGCAGTTTTATCGGTAATCAGCAATTCCTCCGACTCCTCCTGTTCAGGCTTTCGGACATCGTCAATACTCAGCGTTTCCTGTCTCTCCCTAAGATTCCTAAGAGTTAGCTTCTCAGACTCCTTCTTCACACTCTGATCGGTGCTATAGGCCTCATGGAGGAGTTCATATAGCTCCGGTTCCAGCTTGGTGTTCGGATTGGAATCGATCTCATGGCCCTTTTTACCCAGGTACTCAATAATGGTGCTAATCCCAACATTGAATTCCCTGGCAGCCTTGCTAAGTCTTGTTGCCTTTCTTTCAGCCATAAAAATTTCTATTCAAATTCTGCTTTAAGCACATTGACCAATTCTTTGATGGTCTCCTCTTCCAGGTCGGTCCGTTTCACAAGGTCCTCCACCGTCAGGTTCAGTACCGATTTTGCGGTATCACAACCGATGGCCTTCAGCTCATCCAGTATCCAGCTTTCAATTTCATCGGCAAACTCTTCCAGATTCACATCCTCATCGTCGCCATCCGACTCGCGATAGACATCAATCTCGTATCCGGTAAGCTGGCTGGCCAGTTTAATGTTCAGCCCACCCTTTCCAATGGCCAGTGAAACCTCTTTGGGTTGAAGGTAAACCTCGGCACGATGATCCTCATCATTGAGTTTGATGGATGAGATCTTGGCGGGACTCAAAGCCCTGGTGATAAAAAGCTGAATGTTCGTGGTATAATTGATTACATCGATATTCTCATTCTTAAGTTCACGAACAATCCCGTGAATCCTTGATCCTTTCATACCCACACATGCACCGACAGGGTCAATCCGCTCGTCATAGGATTCCACTGCCACTTTAGCCCTTTCGCCCGGCACGCGGACAATCTTCTTGATGGTGATAAGCCCGTCAAAAATCTCAGGAACTTCCAGTTCGAAGAGCCTCTCGAGGAATATGGGTGAAGTCCTGGAAAGTATAATCAAAGGATTGGCATTACGCATATCCACCTTTACAACAACTGCCCTGATGGTATCACCTTTCCGGAAATAATCGGAGGGGATCTGTTCGTTTTTGGGAAGAATCAGTTCATTTCCTTCATCATCCAGGATCAGAATTTCTCTCTTCCAGACCTGGTATACCTCGCCGGTTACCACATCTCCAATGCGGTCTTTATATTTATTATAGAGGTGGTTCTTTTCCAGTTCCATGATCCTGGCTGAAAGGTTCTGTCTGAGGGCGAGAATAGCCCGGCGACCAAAATCACCCAGCTTCACTTCATCGGTTACCTCTTCACCCACCTCGTAATCTTCGTCGATCTCCTTTGCTTTGCTAAGGGGGATCTGCAGGTTGGCATCCTCCAGCTCATCATCCTCCACCACTTCGCGGTTCCTCCATATTTCGAAGTCGCCCTTGTCGATGTTGATGATGATGTCGAAATTCTCATCTGTTTGATACCTCTTTAGCAACATCCCTCTGAAGACATCCTCAAGGACGCTCATCATGGTCACCCTGTCGATATTCTTTAATTCCTTGAATTCGGAAAATGTCTCTATCAGATTAATATTTTCCATTGTAAACCTGTTGAATCAATTAAATGAAATGATTGTTTTTGCTTTTACTATATCCTGGAACAGAATATTCTGCTCCACCCCTTTTACATTCAGAATAATTGCATGGTCAGCCACTTGTTCAAGTCTGCCTTCCTGCCTGTCTCCGTCCCCAAGCCGGACTTCAATGTTACGACCTATATTTTTTTCATACTGTTGCTTCACCTTAAATGGGGCACCTACCCCGGGCGAAGAAACCTCCAGTGAAAAGTCCTCTAATTCACGATCCAGCTGCTCGTTCAGAAACCGGCTGACCTTTACGCATTCCTCAATGGTTATTCCCTCCGGGCGATCCACATGAACACGGATCAAATTCCCGGGCTTCACAACCGCCTCAACCAGGAAAATATCGCTCCCCTGGATATGCTGCTGCACCAACTCTATGACCCTCTGCTGGGTTATCATTTTTACTGCTAATAAAATAGGGGACAACAAGCCCCCTAGAATCTCACTCTCCTAACGACGACGCAAAAGTACAAATATTCATTGAAATATCAAAAATCAAATTGTTTTTTAGCTGATTCAAACCCCATTATAGCAAAAAAGAATAATTTTGCCTCACAAAACTGCTTATGGGGAAAGGATCCTCTACCAACAAATTAAAAATCATCAACGATCCGGTTTACGGTTTCATCAAGATTCCGTATGATATCATTTTTGAGTTGATTGAGCACCCCCTGTTCCAGAGATTACGCCGGATCAGGCAGCTGGGACTCACCAACTACGTTTACCCGGGTGCAACCCACACCAGGTTCCAGCATGCAGTGGGAGCCATGCACCTGATGGGGCAAGCCATTGAGGTAATCCGGTCGAGGGGCCATGAAATCACCAACGAAGAGGCCTGTGCAGTAACCATCGCCATCCTCCTGCACGACATAGGGCACGGCCCGTTCTCCCACTCCCTGGAAAACAGCCTGATCAAGAACACCTCTCACGAAACCATCAGCCTGATGTTCATGGAACAGCTGAACAGTGAATTCGGGGGAGAACTGGAAAAAGCCATTCAGATCTTTAAAAACGAATACCCGAAACGATTCCTTCATCAGCTGGTCTCCAGTCAGCTTGACATGGACCGGCTCGATTACCTGAAACGCGACAGCTTTTTCACCGGTGTCACTGAGGGGGTGATCGGGTCGGATCGTATCATAAAGATGCTGAATGTGGTTAACGACCAGCTGGTAGTGGATGAAAAGGGAATCTACTCCATTGAGAAATTCCTTATTGCACGCCGGCTCATGTACTGGCAGGTATACCTTCACCGTACCGTTGTGAGTTCTGAACAGCTGCTGGTTATGATGCTAAAGAGGGCGCAAAAACTGACTGCCGGGGGAGAGAAGCTGTTCGCCACCCCCGCCCTTCACTTTTTCCTCAGCGAAACACCGGCAAAATTCGATATTTCCAAACGGGAGCTTTTCCTGAAGCAATTCGCCCTTTTGGATGACAACGATATTCTTGCTTCGGCCAAAGTCTGGTGCAACCATTCAGACAAAGTGTTGTCCCTGTTATCGACCGGACTGGTAAACAGGGACCTTTTCAGGGTTCATCTGAACAACGGACCATTTAAACCTGAGATGGTGGAATTCATGCGCCGGGAGGTGGTCAGGCACCTCTCCATTTCGCGGGAGGAGGCCAGTTACCTGGTCATTTCCGACAGCGTGAGCAATTATGCCTACACCGACATGGATGACCGGATTTCCATCCTGGACAAAAGGGGAAAGATCAGGGATATTGCAGAGGCTTCTGACATGTTGAACATATCGGTGCTCTCTAAGACGGTAAGAAAGTATTTCCTCTGTTTCCCCAGGTTTTTAAAAGAATTGGTAGATTTAGACTCATTATAACTACGCACAATGAATTTTACGGCAGCCATTATTGCTGAATTTCTGAAAGGAAAGGTGGAAGGAGATCCTCAGGCCACAGTGAGCGATGTTACAAAGATCGAAGAGGGATTGCCGGGTACTCTGTCCTTTCTGGCCAATCCCAAGTATGAAAAGTACATTTACGAAACCCAGTCAACCATCGTCATTGTCAACAACGATTTCAAACCCCTGCAAAAGATTGGGGCAACCCTGATCAGAGTCAGGAATGCATATGAATCCTTTGCAGAATTGCTTCACCTTTACGAGCAAAGCAAACCAAAAAAAAGGGGGATCAGCAACCTGGCCAGTATCGCCGGTTCGTCCACCCTGGGCAAGAACCTTTACGTGGGCGAATTTACGGTGGTTCATGAGAATGCTCAGATCGGAGACGATGTACAGCTATTCCCGCAGGTATATATCGGGGATCATGTGAAGATCGGGGAAGGCACAGTGATCCATCCCGGTGTCAAGGTCTATGAAGGATGCCAGATCGGCGCACATTGTGTAATCCATTCGGGAGCCGTGATCGGGGGTGACGGGTTTGGATTTGCACCCAACCAGGAGAATAATTACAAGAAAATCCCTCAGGTGGGAAAGGTAATTATCGAGGACCATGTGGAGATTGGAGCCAACACCACCATCGACCGGGCCACCATGGGAGCCACAATCATACGTAAAGGGGTAAAGCTTGATAACCTGATCATGATTGGTCATAATGTTGAGGTGGATGAAAATACTGTGATTGCCGCCCAGAGCGGAATATCGGGGTCTACCAAGGTTGGAAAAAACTGCATGTTTGGCGGACAGGTGGGGCTTATCGGGCACATCACCATTGCAGATGGAGTGAAGATTGCCGCCCAGTCGGGTATCCCAAAAAGCATTAAGGAGGAGGGGGCTGTTGTTCAGGGCGCTCCGGCATTCGATTTTGGCCAGTACCAGCGCAGTTATGTATTGTTCAAGAATCTTCCCAAATTAAAAAACCAGCTCGATGAACTGGAGCGCAAAGTTTCTGACCTTACACAATAACAAGCGATTAGGTTCATCATATTTTTGTATATTTCGGCGCTTTTTTCAAAAATAGAGTTTACTGAAAGTATCAAATGGCAGAAAAACAGAGAACCCTGAAGGCTCCCATCAAGTTTACCGGGAAAGGCCTGCACACCGGAGTACAGGTAAATATGACCTTCAAACCTGCTCCCGACAGTCACGGTTATATTTTTAAACGGACAGACCTCCCCGGTCAGCCTCTTGTCAATGCACTGGCAGAAAATGTTGTGGATACATCCAGGGGTACAACGATTGAGGAGAATGGGGTCAGGGTATCAACCATAGAGCATGTGCTGGCTTCATTTGTGGGAATGGGAATCGACAATGTGCTGGTGGAGGTGGATGGCCCCGAAACACCGATCCTTGACGGGAGTGCCCGGGAGTTTGCAGAGGCCATTGAGAAAACCGGTGCCGTGGATCAGGCTACCAACCGCAAATACTTTATCCTGAAGGAGAAGCTGGAATATTACGATGAAGAGCATGGCATCCATATCATTGCCTACCCTGACAAGATTCAGAGTCTCAATGTTCTGATCGATTACAACTCCAAAGTACTTGGAAATCAGTATGCCTCACTGGAGGATATGGTAAACTTCAGGGAGGAAATTGCGCCCTGTCGTACCTTTGTTTTTCTTCATGAGCTGGAGCTCCTGGTTAAACACAACCTGATTAAGGGAGGTGACGTGGACAATGCGATCGTGATTGTGGACCGGAAAATGGAACAGGAAGAGCTGGACCGGCTGGCGGATCTGTTTCACAAACCTCATGTGGCAGTGCAGCCGGAAGGGATCCTGAATAATGTGGAACTGAGGTTTTCCAATGAGCCTGCAAGACACAAGTTACTTGATTTGATTGGCGACCTGGCATTGGTCGGACGTTGGTTTAAAGCCAGGATCATTGCCACACGACCCGGGCACCTGAGCAACAATGAATTTGCAAGAGCCCTTAGACAGGTGATGAAAAAAGAGGCCCTTCAAAATAAAATACCTCTCTATAATCCCAGTCTGAAACCTCTGCTTGATATCAATGAAGTAAAGCGCCGGCTTCCGCACCGCTACCCCTTCCTGCTGGTGGACAAGGTAATCTCAATGGATGAAAAGTCGGTCGTGGGGATCAAAAATGTCACCACCAATGAGCCCTTTTTTACGGGTCATTTCCCGGAGGAACCGGTCATGCCGGGCGTGCTTCTGATAGAAGCCTCAGCCCAGGTGGGAGGAATGCTGGTACTGGGAACCGTTCCGGATCCGGAAAATTACTCCACCTATTTCCTGAAGATTGATAAAGTCAAATTTAAGCGGAAAGTGGTTCCCGGTGACACCCTCATCCTGAAAGTCGATCTTCTGGAACCCATTCGAAGGGGAATCGCAATTGTATTTGCGGAGATCTTTGTGGGGAACCAGCTTGTGATGGAAGGTGAACTGATGGCCCAGATCGTTAAAACCAAGAACAATGATTAACAAACTTGCCAACATACATCCCGGAGCAAAAATCGCGGATGACATTGTGGTAGAAGCATTTGCAACCATCTACGAGAATGTGGAAATTGGAACGGGATGCTGGATCGGCCCCAATGCAGTCATCATGAACGGCGCACGAATCGGGAATAATGTGAAGATCTTTCCGGGGGCTGTTATTTCGGGTGACCCTCAGGATCTGAAATACGAGGGCGAAGATACCATCGTTGAGATCGGTGATAATACCACCATCAGGGAGTATGTAACCATCAACAAAGGGACAAAAGCCAGCGACAGGACGGTAATCGGCAAAGATTGCCTGATTATGTCATACGTCCATATAGCCCATGACTGTGTGTTACATGACCGTGTCATCCTGGGCAGTTATGCCGGTCTGGCCGGTGAAGTTGAAGTGGATAATAACGCCATTGTCAGTCCTGGAAGCCTGGTTCACCAGTTCGTTCGCATTGGGATCCACGTAATGATCCAGGGTGGAAGTAAAGTCACCAAGGATGTCCCTCCATTCGCCCTGGCCGGACGCGAGCCGATCTCATATACAGGGATTAACTCCATCGGTTTGCGCCGGCGGGGGTTCGACAACAACACCATCTACGCGATCCAGGAGGTCTACCGGATCATCTACCAGCGCGGACTCAATATTTCTGATGCCCTGGAATTTGTGGAGGCCAACCTGCCTGCCTCAAAGGAGAGGGACGAGATCATCCTTTTTGTTCGCGCCTCTAAAAGAGGAATCATCCGTGGCTATTTCGACAGCGATAAGCAGGAATAACTAGTAAAGCTATTGGAGGATAAGTCCGGAGAAGCGGACCAACATATGCTCCAATCCCTTCTCATGAAAAAGCTCCTTCAATTCCAGATCTCCCTCAAGTTGCCCGCCCTTTTCATCACATGCAGAAAAGTTTAAAGCGCATTTATATCCCTCTAACATCGTCTGGTAGGTGAGCCCGAATTCCTTTGCATATCTGATGGGAATTGCAATCCTGTCGTCGGGTCCCAGTTTTCTTTTCAGATCGCAACCCACCCGGTGGACCGTATCCCCGAGGTACGGATTCTTAAAGCGGTCAAAGAGATCGGAAATATGAGCTTCAATCTCATCCCGTGTAAACACTCCCGGATGGAGTTTCATCAGAGCCTCTCCGGCTTCAAACATCGCCCTGAGGGTCTTCTCTGTCACCCGCCTGTCGGTCAGCACCTGGAACATTAATCCCAGATCCGGCCGGTAATAATTTCCAAAATAGGCTGCCATGGCATGCCCAAGGTTATGCAGGAAGAGTTTCCGGTCGACCCAGGCCCTGATGTTGCTTTTAGGAGCCAGATCATCTATTTGGGGTACCGGGTTTTTGAAGGCTGCCCCATCCAGGATAAGGGTATTATAAGCTTCTGCCCACACCATCAGGGGATCATTTACAGCTATATCTCCTGGCATCAACGGAACCATCTTTCCGATTGAGCTTTCAATCAGCCCCACACGATCCTGCAGCGGGAAGTCGCCGGGCAGGCAGGTGGAAAGCTCTGCGGCAAAATAGGAGGATGCATCTCGCATATTCTCCGCAAGAATGATATCGGTTGCCCTGTGGGGGGCTTCATGGTACTTATGCTCGAGTGCTTCGGCAAGGCAAATGGCCACCGAAGGCATTCCACTCTGTCCCACCGACACGGCCACCAGATCGCATTCCATCAACTCCCTTTTTATTCCCCTGAGATCATCCGCCTGAACTCCGGAAACATTTTTTACAATCAGTGTTTCACACACCTGGTCTTTGATCTCAACCCTGTATTGACGTTTTTGGTTTAATTGGTCGATTATACCCCTGTCTATATCCACGAAAACCACCTCGTAACCTGCACGACCGAATACCTGTCCGATAAAGGCCCTTCCAATCTTACCCGCACCAAAAATCAGGATCTTCCTTCGCATCATCCTTTTGCAATCTTTTTTTTATATTCCTTGTAAAGCCTGGTAATCTTCTCCAGCTTCTCTCCCTTTTGTTTTTCAAACTCAGTTCCCCCGGTAATCAACCCGGTATAGGTACCGGAAGCAATCCCCCATGAACAGGCTTCCACCAGATCAAATCCTTCCCGATCTCCTGAAATCATCTGTGTTACCAGTGATGAGATCACCCCACCCGAAAAATTATCCCCGCAACCTGTAGTATCCGATTTCATTTGGATTGTTTTATAATCCTTAATGGGTAAAACCGGTATTTCTGCAAGGGGATGAGGGGCAAAAAATGTCCCGTCGGAGTAAATCACAATATCAGCAGGACCCCTGGTTATAATGAAGGAGCGGGTCTTCATATCCATAAAAAAACCGGCTGCTCTACCCACCTCCTTCTCTCCGCTAATTCTGAGTGCCTCTTCCGTGTCCATGATCAAAAGATCCATGTATTGAAATCCCTTATCAGACCTTCCCATTGGCCACCTTTGATGGGGAGCAAGATTTTCATTCCGGAAATCAAAAACCGTGGTGACAACATTCACTGAACCCTGCCGTTTCCCCTCCTTCAATAGTTCAAACAGGTGATCATGAATCGGGGGGACCAGAGCCGTTCCGCCAAATAAGAGAATATCTGCATCAAAAAAAAATTGATCCAGCCGGTCGGGTGTGTATTGCGCTGCAACCCCTATGGTATTGATAAAAGCCCTTTCACCCTCTCCATTGTGATAATCCGGGTCCGAAAGCACAACTGTTTTCGGCGTTGCTCCTTCAAACACATCATACCGATCCACCCCAATGGATGTCTTACCGATCAGACTGGCAAGCTTTTTCCCTGTTGCATCGGTTCCAATGGCTCCAAAGTAGGAGAATTTGACCGGCAGATGATACAGGAGCTGGGAAGCATGGATCATTGCAACCATACAGGGTCCTCCGATATTAATCGAAGGAGTTGCACCCTCAGGAATGATCTGCTTAAGCATCCCATCCAACGACTCACCTGTATATTTCTCCAGGTCTTCCGAAAATACCAGGTTCCCAGGCATGATTCCACCATCCCCGGCTCTCTTTGAGAACCTGCTCCTCAATGCAACATCTTCAAATTTTACATTTGTGTAAATATAATCAAGCAGGCTGCATCCCACCCCGGATATTTTAATCGGTTGCTTACCCATGATCATCATAATCGCTCACAAGCAGATACCGGATGGGTTCATCCTCTTCAATGGCCGGGAACCTGCCCACATCATCAAAAAAATGGTTATCATTCTGATCGTCGTTCACTGCACTCACTTCACCGATCAGTACCCTACCCTTTCCCTCCTCACCATAAAAACGATGTCCCAAATAAGGAGGCAGGCAGATGCTCTGGCCTGGTAACAGGCGGATCTTTTCACCCTCTTCCACGCTGTGAAGAAGACCATCAATTTTAACCTTCACAGGCTGCTTCTCATCCCCTTGTTTCGATCCGGATTCAAACAGTTCAATGATCAATACGCCACCTCCCCGGTTGATGATGTCCTCCATTTTCCTTGAATGATAATGCCTTGGTGTCACCTGGTTCTCACCCGCAATCATAATCTTTTCGCAATAGGATTTTCGATCCTTTCCGGCTTTGCCGTTGCGCATGGTAAACAGAATCAGCCCACAGCTACCGAACGCTTCCGTTCCAAAATCGGTCAGATCCCAACCCAGTTGATTCACTCTTATATCACTATCATCCAGTTTGTTGAAATTCCAATCTTCGGAAGTCCAGTACCCCCAGAGGGGAAGTTTGAACTGCATGGATTCAAAAAAATCGATGGCTGAAGCTATTTCACTGTTTATGAAAGATCTTTTCATGGTTTCAAACGGATAGTTATCATGTGTTAGGATAAGCGTTCCAGCCCTGGGCCTGCAGGAGAATGGCATTGCCATCCTTGCCTACCAGAAGGGCCTTGCCCCCTTTCCCGGTCATGTTTCCAATGACACTTACCCCTTCAATGGCCGATACCTTATCGAAATCGGACAGGGGAACGGTGAAGAGCAATTCGTAATCCTCCCCTCCGTGTAAAGCTGCCACCAACGGTTCCATCCTGAACTCCCCGGCAACCTCTCTGGTCTCTTTGGCAACGGGGATCCGGTCGTCATACACCTGGCACCCGATCCCGGATGCCTTACACAAGTGAAGCAACTCGGACGAGAGCCCGTCCGAAATATCGATCATCGCGCCTGGAATAATTCCTGCTTCTTTCATGGCCAGCAAAACATCCACCCTGGGTTCGGGTTTCAGAAATCTCTCCAACACATAGTCATACCCTTTCAACTCGGGCTGGAAACCCGGATCGGCAATATGCAACTGTTTCTCCCTTTCGAGGATTTTAAGCCCCATGTATGATGCCCCCAGGTCGCCCGTCACACACACCAGCTGGTTGGGCTTTGCGCCACTTCTCAGGGTGATCTCTTCTTTTATTACAGTACCAATGGCAGTAACGGAAATAACCAGGCCGGTTAATGAAGCCGAGGTGTCACCTCCAACCAAATCGACACTAAACCTTTCACAGGCCAGCATCACCCCCTCATAAAACTCCTCCAGTGCTTCCACAGAAAATTTTCCCGATATTCCAAGGGAAAGGGTGATCTGCCTGGGGGCCGCATTCATGGCATATACATCGGAAAGGTTAACCACAACCGCTTTGTAACCAAGGTGCTTCAAGGGTGTATAAACCAGGTCAAAATGCACTCCCTCCAGCAGGAGATCTGTTGTTACCACCTGGAAGTAATTACCATGATCGATAACTGCCGCATCATCTCCAATACCCATTCTGGTACTTTTCTGCCTGCATTGAATACCCGAGGTCAGGTGATCGATGAGACCAAACTCACCAAGCTCTTCGATGGTGCGGATCATTTTTTTTGTCATGCCGGGTTTTGTTAAATCCTGAACAATCGAAAACAATTGAAAGGGAGCGTTGTATTACAAATGTAAGAACAAGTTTTTGTATATTTGCATCCCTCTATTTTAAATTAATCTAATTTATAATTAGTCAGTGGTAGACCAGAATAAGATATTAAGTGAGGTTACGGGCAGTGATTACAAGTATGGTTTCCAGTCAGATATTGAAACAGAGACCATCCCAAAAGGGTTAAACGAAGATGTGATTCGCCTGATATCCTCTAAGAAGGGGGAGCCTGAGTGGCTCCTTGAATCGAGGCTCAAAGCCTTCAGGCACTGGCAAACCATGAAAATGCCCAAATGGGCCCACCTCAGGATCCCGGAGATCAGCTACCAGGATATCATCTATTACGCAGCACCCAGGCAGGCGGCAAAATATGAGAACCTGGATGAAGTGGATCCGGAGCTGATCGACACATTCAATAAACTGGGAATACCTTTGGAGGAGCAGAAACAGCTGGCAGGCGTGGCCGTGGATGCGGTGATGGACAGCGTTTCGGTGAAAACCACTTTTCAGGATACCCTGGCCGAACAGGGAATTATCTTCTGCTCATTCAGTGAAGCGGTGAAAAACCACCCCGATTTGATTAAAAAATATATGGGCTCGGTGGTGCCTTATACGGATAACTATTTTGCAGCACTGAACTCGGCGGTTTTCAGCGATGGTTCATTCTGTCATATTCCCAGGGGAGTACGATGCCCCATGGAACTATCCACCTATTTCCGTATCAATGCTGCCAACACCGGACAGTTTGAGCGTACCCTGATTGTAGCCGAAGAGGATACCTACGTGAGTTACCTGGAAGGCTGTACCGCCCCCAGGAGAGATGAAAACCAGCTGCATGCTGCCATCGTGGAGATTGTTGCCCTGGAAAATGCCGAGGTGAAATATTCCACGGTACAGAACTGGTACCCGGGCGATAGGAATGGGAAGGGAGGCGTATACAACTTCGTAACTAAACGCGGTATTTGTAAAGGTGATAACTCGAAGATCTCATGGACCCAGGTGGAGACCGGTTCGGCCATTACCTGGAAGTACCCCAGCTGTATCCTCAGGGGAAACAATTCGGTGGGTGAGTTCTACTCTGTGGCGGTGACCAATCATCATCAGCAGGCCGATACGGGAACTAAAATGATCCACATCGGAAAAAACACCCGTTCAACCATCATCTCCAAGGGAATCAGTGCCGGGAAGAGTAATAACTCATACCGGGGCCTTGTGAAGGTAATGAAAGGCGCTGAAAATGCCAGGAACTACTCGCAATGCGACAGTCTTCTGCTGGGTTCCACATGCGGGGCACACACCTTTCCCTACCTTGAAGTGGACAACAAGACGGCCATCGTGGAGCATGAAGCCACCACTTCGAAAATCGGAGAGGATCAGATCTTTTATTGTAACCAGCGTGGCATTGATACAGAAAATGCGATAAGCCTGATCGTAAACGGATATGCAAGGGAGGTATTAAATAAGCTGCCTATGGAATTTGCGGTGGAGGCACAAAAATTGCTGGCCATAACCCTGGAGGGGTCCGTCGGCTAAGGAAATAGTGCTCAGGGATCAGTGGACAGTGCTCAGAAAATAGTGCTCAGGAAATAGTGCTCAGGGATCAGTGGACAGTGCTCAGAAAAAAGTGCTTAGGGGACAGTGCTCAGGAAGAATAAATAGAAGAAAATGATATGTTAGAGATAAAGGACCTAAAAGTAAATATAGAGGGTAAAGAGATCCTCAAGGGGATTAACCTATCTGTGAAGGCAGGTGAGGTACATGCCATCATGGGACCGAACGGTTCGGGTAAAAGCACGCTGGCCTCGGCGCTGGCGGGACGTGATTATTTTGAAATCACACATGGCAAGGTTACCTTCGAGGGGAAAGACCTGCTGGAGCTGGCGCCTGAAGACAGGGCCAGGGAGGGAATTTTCCTGGGGTTCCAGTACCCGGTTGAAATTCCAGGTGTGAGCATGGTAAACTTCCTGCGTACTGCCATCAACGAAAAACGCAAATACCAGGGACTGGATCCCATGCCGGCAGGAGATTTTCTGAAACTGATGAGGGAGAAAAAGAAAATCGTCGAGATCACTTCCGACCTCACCAACCGCTCGGTGAATGAGGGGTTTTCTGGAGGCGAGAAGAAAAAGAACGAGATTTTCCAGATGGCACTTCTTGAACCCAAACTGGCTATCCTGGATGAAACCGACTCGGGGCTGGATATCGATGCCCTGCGGATTGTGGCCAACGGGGTGAATAACCTCCGGTCGCCCGAAACTGCGACCATTATCATTACCCATTACCAGCGGTTACTTGACTATATTATTCCGGATTTTGTACATGTGCTCTTCAAGGGCAGGATTGTAAAATCGGGAGATAAAGGTCTGGCAAAGGAGCTGGAGGAGCACGGATACGACTGGATCAAGCAGGAGGTGGAACATGGAAACGCTTAATGCAACCGGCACTACAGAAAAGTATATTGAACTTTTCAGGCAGAACAGAGGGTTAATCAGTAATGGTGACCCCTCCTTTCTGGGAAATCTGCGGGAAGAGGCCATTCGTTCATTTGAAAAAACCGGATTCCCTAAAAAAAAGCATGAGGACTACAAATATTCTCACCTGGAACCGGTTTTTGACGGTCAGCTCTCCTTCCATTTTACGCCAAGGGAGATCAGCTTTGACAGCCAGGATCTGTTCCGCTGTGACGTACCTAAGCTGGACTCGCATGTACTTGCGGTTCTCAACGGTTTCTTCTACAATCCGGAAGGACCATCCATTTATGAGTTGGAGAACGGGATCATTTACGGGAGTCTGAAAGAGGCCATTCACCGTTATCCCGGGCTTGTCTCCCGTCACCTTGGAAAAAACGCAGTCATGGAGAATGAGACTTTTGTCTCACTGAACACAGCTTTCTCACAGGATGGAATCTTTCTGTATGTACCGGAAGGGAAGAGACTGGAAAAACCGATCCAGATCATCAACTTGCTGCTATCAGACAAGAACCAGATGGTGCATCACAGGAACCTGATCCTGGTGGAGAAAAACGGATGGGCCGAAGTGATTATTTGCGACCATACCCTCTCCCCCCACCTTTTCCTGACCAATTCGGTGACCGAAGCTTTTCTGGGTGAGAATGCTGACCTGGATCTGCTGAGACTCCAGAACGAACATAACAATTCATGCCAGGTTACCAACACCTGGATCAGCCAGCAGCGCAACTCCCGATGTCAGCACGGCACCATCACCCTTCATGGGGGATTGGTCCGGAACAACCTCCATGTGAAGATGACCGGCGAAGGGGCAGAGACCAGCGCACTGGGGCTCTTCCTTGAAGATAAAACTCAGCAAGTAGACAACTTCACGGTGATAGAGCATCTGGCTCCGCATTGCAGGAGCAACCAGCATTACAAAGGAGTGCTCGATGACATCTCGACCGGGGTCTTTAGCGGGAAAATCCATGTACACCCCGATGCCCAGAAGACCGAAGCGTTCCAGTCCAATAACAATATCCTGCTTTCCGATACGGCAAAAATGCATACCAAACCACAACTGGAGATCTATGCCGACGATGTGAAATGCAGTCACGGTGCCACGGTTGGACAACTTGACAAGGATGCACTCTTCTACCTTCAGTCCAGGGGAATCCCGAAAGATGAAAGCCGGCTGATGCTCATGGATGCTTTTGCCCATGATGTGATCTCGCGGATCAGGCAACCCTCCCTGCAGGAGAGAATCTCCGAACTGGTAGGAAAAAGACTGCGCGGCGAGCTCTCCAGGTGTAACAACTGTGCCATGAATTGCAAGGACTAATACCCTGTTCCTATGGGATTCGATATCAACAAGGTAAGAAGCGATTTCCCCATACTGAATCAGAAGGTTTACAAAAAACCCCTGATCTACCTGGATAACGGCGCCACCACCCAGAAACCGGCGGTGGTGATTGAGGCCATGAATGAGATGTTATCCCGGCAAAACAGTTCTATCCACCGGGGTATACACTACCTGAGCGAGCAGATGACAGGGCTTTATGAAGTTGCACGTGAGAGGGTAAGACAGTTCCTCAATGCCGCCTCAACCCACGAGATCATATTCACCAGCGGGGCTACAGGATCGATCAATGCCGTTGCCTTCTCCTTTGGTGAAAAGTACGTTCATAAAGGGGATGAAATCCTGATCTCTGAAATGGAACACCACTCAAACATTGTCCCATGGCAGATGCTGTGTGAACGAAAAGGGGCTTATTTAAAGGTGATACCCTTTGATGATTCGGGTACATTGAGGCTGGATGAACTGGACTCCCTGCTGACCGACAGGACACGCATCGTGGCACTGGCACACGCTTCCAATTCACTGGCCACAATCAACCCTGTGAAAGAGGTGATCAGCCGTGCCCATCAAAGGGGGGTTCCCGTAATGCTCGACGGTGCCCAGATGGTGCAGCACGGAGCGGTGGATGTACAAGATCTGGATTGTGATTTTTATGTATTCTCTTCCCATAAAATATTTGGGCCGACGGGTTCAGGGGTCCTGTACGGGAAGGAGTCCCTGCTTGAAGCGCTCCCACCTTACCAGGGAGGTGGGGATATGGTGGACCAGGTCACCTTTGAGAAGACCAGCTATAATATCCTCCCCTTCAAATTTGAGGCCGGAACCGCAAACTATATCGGAGCTATTGGACTGGCCAGTGCAATTGAGTATGTCATGAACCTGGGTTTGGAAGAGATTCGCTCATACGAAGAGAAGCTGATTCGTTACACACTGGAGAAACTGGAGGCAATCCCTGGTTTGATCCTTTACGGGAAAGCGAATGATCGGATCTCTGTCTTTTCATTTTTACTGGAGAATATACACCCCTATGATGCAGGAATGATCCTTGATAAAATGGGCATTGCGGTTCGGACCGGCACCCATTGCACCCAACCCGTTATGGATCATTTTGGGATCGGGGGAACCATCAGGGCTTCTTTGGTGTTCTATAATACCACAGAGGAGGTGGACCAGCTTGTAAAAGGGATCGAAAGAACCATAAAAATGTTAACATAACCAAGTAAAAATGGACCTCAACCAAGCGCAAAAAGATATTGTAGAGGAGTTTTCGGTATACGAAGACTGGCTGGATCGGTATAACTACCTGATCGAACTGGGCAACGAACTACCGGAGATCGACCCCCAATTCAAAACCAATGAATACCTGATCAACGGATGCCAGTCGAAGGTCTGGCTGCATGCCGACCTGGTGGATGGAAAGCTGGTATTCAAGGCTGATAGTGATGCCATCATCGTCAAAGGGATTGTCGCGCTGTTGGTAAAAGTACTGAACGGGCGTACGCCTGATGAGATCGTGGAGAACAAACTTTTCTTCATTGATGAGATTGGACTGAGCCAGAACCTCTCACCCACCCGTTCCAACGGGTTGCTTGCCATGGTGAAGAAAATGCGTTTGTATGCTCTCGCCTACAAAGCACAAAGTGAAAAGTCGAAAAGATGAACGAAACAATGGATTTTCTAGAGATAGAGGGAAAGATTGCTGAGGCACTTAAAAACGTATATGATCCTGAAATTCCGGTCAATGTTTACGACCTGGGTCTGATTTACGAAATCGATGTCACCGAAGAGGCTGAAGCCAATATCAAAATGACACTCACAGCACCCAACTGCCCTATGGTGGATATGCTTTTAGCGGATGTTGAAGAGGCTGTACTGGCCGTAGAGGGTGTGGAAAAGGTAAACATCAACCTGGTTTTCGACCCCCCCTGGGAAAAGTCAATGCTGTCGGAGGAGGCAAAACTGGAGCTTGGCTTTCTTTAGTGCCCAGGGGACAGGGATCAGTGCTCAGGGGACAGGGGATAGTGCTCAGGGGACAGGGGATAGTGCTCAGGGGACAGGGGATAGTGCTCAGGGGACAGGGGATAGTGCTCAGGGAACAGGGGATAGTGCTCAGGGAACAGGGGATAGTGCTCAGGGGACAGGGG
>JAWOHR010000048.1:0-14826 GCA_046485075.1 Bacteroidales bacterium | reverse complement strand
ATGATCCCTTCCGCTCCCGCGTTGAGGACTGCAAGGGTAGCTTCTTTTGTCGATTCAGGGGTACATTTTGCGTAATCAGGATCCTTCCTTCCGAATCTTCTGGCAGGAATATCGATATCAATGGACGGCCAGATCTTTGTGGGAAATCCTTTTGCACCTTCGATTGCTCTTCGGGTCTCTCTTTCGATCATGCTCACAGGCAAACCGTTGCTTTCGAGTTTCTCATAGGTCATCTGCTCATACCCCATAATACTGCCAATAAAGTCGAGGCGCTGCTGTGGCTCCATCTCCCCGTAAAGGGTCTGCCCCGAACTGTCAATAAAAGTGTGCATCCTTACCCCTCCAACGTTATGGTACATCACGATCTTCAGGAAATCGGCGTAGTTACAGAGGGTTTGAAGGTCCTGTCTGGCCCTGTAAAACGGATCATAGATGCCTTTGAAGGAGAGCGCCGACCCTACCTGCAACTCCGGACGGATCGATTTGGTGAATTCATAAATTTCCCTGTAGGTATCCCTCAAAGATTCGATCCAGAGCATTTCCCATGCCAGAATCTCGGGATATTCCAGGCAGATCCGCCAGAAGGTTACATAGCGACCGTCAACCGGTTCCGGACCGGATCTGCACTGTGTAACGAAATGTTCCAGTTTTCGGAATCCTTCGACGGTCCGGTCCACGCTGATCCCTTTCCGGCGGGCACGCTCCAGGGTGAAAGGATCGAAGCTGGTCACCGGACCGCCACCGCCGGTATGGGTGAAATCCAGCAGGTTGCTGACCGGTCCGGGCCGTTCGGTCCGCCACAGGATCCCGTCAATGTCATAGGAACGGGCGCAGTCCTCAATCAGTCCGAACAACAATCCTCTGAAATCGGGGCTGAGGAGGTTCACTTCGCCGGTTGGATTCCCGTCTATATCCACCTCTGTCAGTTTTTCGAAATGTGGCCGGCTCTTCCCGAAATTGTCGGCAAAAAAGGCGATCACCTTCAGGTTCCGTTTTCTGGCCTCCGGGATCACCTCTGCCAGCACATCGTACCCCCCCAGTTCAGGGGCCTTCGCAAATTGTGGTTTATAAACGGTATTTTTATAGTATTCGTCATGCATGGTGGCGTAGTATCCTCCCACGAAGTTGGAGTCCTCGGCCTGCACGCCGTGATCGGGGAAGGGCTCACCCGGGATCTGCCTTCCGGCCAATCCACGGTTGTAGGCAAACACCGGGATGAAAAGTGTATTGACCCCGGCCAGCTTCTGAACATGATCCAGCACCTGCCGGACCCCTTCATCGTAGAAGGAGACTGCACCAATCTGGATACCGATCATTTTTTCTTTTTTGGTTTTCCCGGTTAAAGAGAAAGATTTTACCGTTTCGGTTAGTCCTGGTGCCACAACAGTGGCAAGAGATGCCCTCGCGGTAGTAGTGATAAAGGCTCTTCGTTTCATTTCGTGGTTATAAGGGTATTGGAAGGATGGTCATGGTTCTAAATTAAGCGTTTTGAGGCAAGCCTCAATCCTGAACAGGTAGTCTTCACAACTTTGTCACAAAAACGGTTCCCGTTTATCTGATGGATTCCCGCCCATATTTTCTTAGTTTAGCAAACAGATCAATTCACTGGTTCCTGACAATGGAATCCTGCAACTGCCGGGAGGAATCGGTTCAGGGGTGGAGATCGACCCGGATTTTATTGCAAAACACAGAATACTAACCATTTAAATAAACGGGAAATTATGAACATAAAGAATATTGTTTTATTACTGATCCTTCCCGTCACCTCTCTGGCAGCCCAGGATTTTTACCTGGATTACCAGCTTCGGCTTGAACCGGTCTGGTCGCGGGTGGCCGATGCACTGGGTGAGCCCGGTTCTGTGGAGAGTGTCGAATTCTCCCCAAACGGGAAATACATCGTCAGCGGCACCAAGTTCGACAATTCGGTGATCATGTGGCGCACTTCAGACGGGGCGGAGCTCTGGCGCAACTATACCGCCCAGGAAGTGGAACGGGTGGGCTGGTCGGCTGATGGGAAATATGTAGCCGCAGCCAGTGAGGATTATGTGGTGACGGTCTACGATGCCGCCAACGGAGAAGTATTCAAGGTGCTGGAACACTCCAGGGGGATCGACGGCCTCACCTGGTCCGGCCGGGGGAGCCTGCTGGTCACGGGAGAGGAGGTCACCCAGCTGGGAGATGGCAGCATGCAGGGATTTATCAGGGTATTTGATATGGCGACGGGCGAGAAGGTCACCGTGATCGATTTCGGCAACACGGTCAATGAGCTTTTTTTCTCTCAGGATGACCGCTACCTGCTGGCCATTGGCCATGGATGGGTGAAAGTTTACCTGGTGGAGGACTGGTCGTTGTTGCAGACCCTGAAAATGGACTACCCTGTGATCTTCACCAGCGGAGTCTTCTCGCCCGACGCGCAGTATGTAGTCGCCGTGGGGCAGGGGAGCGGACAGCGTGGGACCGTTCACCTCTGGGAATGGGAGAGCGGAAAACTCCTTAAAAGTTTCAACCATACCGGCAAAAAGATCGAATCGATCACCTGGCATCCTGGCGGGGAATACCTGGCCCATGCAGGCCACGATCCCTACATTTATGTATACAGGGTGTCGGATATTCTCTCCTTTGGAAACGATGAGATCCCATTGGCGCACCGGGTCTGGGCCGGTGACCATGCTGAATACCTCGATTTCAATGCCGATGGAAGCTTCCTCTGCAGCGCACACCAGAACGGGCTGATCAGACTTTGGGTCTGGATGGGAGAGAATCCGGCGATGAACAGCGATCGCCACGACTGGATCAGGAACCGGCAGCGGGATGCCGGACAGTAATCCCAAAAAAATAAAGATTAAAAAAGGATGGGACCTACCACCTCTTCTTCAGCAGACCATTTATTGTTTATCCGGGATCACCTTGCGGTTGATTTCAATGACGTTTATACGCCCGAAGCCCTTGCAGCTCTGGCACATCTGGCTCCTTTCAACGCCGATATCAAACAGCTGATGGAAAAGCGAATCCGGCGGAGGCTTGAAAGGATCAGCCGGAAGGAGCGTATTGGTTTTATGAACCCGGACCAGGTGATTCCCCGGTGCGGGATTACGGTCAGGGAGGCAAGGGAAGGAAAATTCACCGGTTCAGTGATTCCCCGCGATTTGCAAAGGCAGTGGATCCAGGGGACCGGACCGGCAGCCAAGCCCAATGCCCCGGTCGAAAGCAACCTGCGCAACGTATCGTATGCCCTGCTTTCAGGAGCTGATGGATGGATGTTCGACGGGGAGGATGCCCTGGGACAGGTTACAACCATGTCGCTGGACAACCAGCGGAGCCTGAAGCTGGCCATCAGGCGTGACCCTTTGTTCCTTTCAGTGGCAGAAGGGGTCGCCCTGGAGATGAACAGATGGGCCTTAGGTTTTTTCGGAAGACCGATCATTGGGGACTGGCGTGAGCAACTTGAAATCACCACCATCATTTTCAGGGTGAGAGGATTACACCTGGACGACAGGCACATCAGGCTCAGCAGCGGGGAGGGGTTTGCTGCTTCCATTGCCGATTTGACCCTGTATGTGTCCAATAATTGCAGGGAACTACGCAGACAGGGTGCTTCCATTGTGCTCTACCTTCCCAAGATCCAGACTGCAGAAGAAGCCGCCCTGTGGAATGAAATGATCTCTGAACTGGAAAGTTTTCTGGGACTACCCTCCGGAACCGTCAAGGTCTATGTGCTGGTGGAGCAGCTAGAAGCCACTTTCCAGTTGATGGAGATCAGGGCTGCACTGGGGCCCCATTTTGTGGGGTACAATACGGGCAGGTGGGACTATATTAACAGTGTGGCTGATGCCATGACCTGGGATAAGTCCTTCATCAATCCCAACATTGAATCGATCATCATGACCTACGGGTACATGCGGAATTATGAGGACCGGGTGCGCAGGGCAGTGAATACGCCCGATAGGAACGGGAATTTCGCTCTCTGGCAGGGGGGAATGGAACCCAACATTCCGGTCGGATCGGAACAGGGCGTGGCCTCCAGTATGAAGAAAGCCATACAGGGAGCAGAGCGTGAGGAGCGGGAAGGTGCGAGCGGGAAATGGGTGGCCCACTGGAAAATGGTACATATTGTCAGGCCGGTCTGGGAAAAGGCGGGCCTGGACAATCAACTGGGGAGAAGTTTCCCTCCGCTTACTTATACAGAAAAGGATGCTGAAGGGCTTACCCTAATTGAGCCGGCACCCAGAACCATCCGGGGTGCCCGGAACCTTCTGAGTGTGGCTCTGCAGTACGGGAACGCATTCGGTCAGGGAATGCAGGCAGCAGCCCTGAAACCGGCAGATTTTTTTGGAAACGATGACATCCTCTACCTGATGGAGGACATGGCCACCGGGGAGATCCGGCTCAGCATCCTGTGGGAGTGGGTACACAAAGAGGCCCGGCTGACAGAAGTCGATCAGGAGACAGGAACCAAAGCCGGTGACCGGGTCAGTCTGGAGCTGTTTCATCAGTTGCTGCAGGAGGAGTATACCAAATTGTTGCATGCCAGGGACAGAGATGTGTTTGATGTCTCGAAGTATACCACCCTTCCCATCAACCGCCTGATCGCAGAGACCTATGTCTCCGCGAAAAATAAGATCCCCTGGTACATTGACCTGCTGAACCTGAACCTGAACAACCATGACCTTTCCGTCGCCGGCAAAAGGATCAGGCTCTATGTGGATGCTTTCAACAAAGACGGTACACGGATCACCGGGAACCTCGATTTCAGGGATTGATCCCGGCGTCTGTCATTTTCGGGTGATCCAAAAAAGGAATACAAAAACATATACAACCATGAACAAAGTGTCAGAGAATCACAGATCAATGTTCCCCCAGATCAATGTTTCACCCAGGCTTTTACTGGGACCCGGTCCTTCCAACGCCCATCCGCGTGTATTGCAGGCGATGGGGATGAGACAGGTGGGTCACCTGGACCCGCAGTTCCTGGAGATCATGAACCGCAACCAGGAGATGATCCGGTACACCTGGCAGACCGGTAATAAGATGTGTATCCCGGTAAGTGGGACCGGCAGTGCTGCCATGGAAGCTTCATTCGCCAACCTGGTGGAGCCCGGGGATAAAGTGGTGATTGCTGTGAAGGGATATTTCGGGTTGCGCATGGTGGATATGGCCGAAAGGTATGGAGCCGAGGTAATCCGGATCTCTAAACCCTGGGGAGAGGCTTTCTCTTTCCGGGAAATCTCAGATGCGGTGAAGGAACACCGGCCAGCAATCTTTGCGATCGTGCATGCAGAGACTTCCACGGGGGTCTGCCAGGACCTCTCCGGGGTAGGGGACCTTTGCCGGGAGAATAACTGCCTGCTGCTGGTGGACACGGTTACCAGCATCGGCGGTGTGCCGCTATTCATTGACGACTGGAAGATCGATGTGGCCTATGCCGGTAGTCAGAAATGCCTGAGTTGTCCCCCGGGCATCTCACCGCTGACCTTTGGTGAACGGGCCATGGAAAAAATCGGCCGGCGCAAGGGAAAAGTAAAGAACTGGTACCTGGATATGTCTCTGCTGGGCAGCTACTGGGGCAAAGACCGTACCTATCATCATACGGCCCCCATCAACATGAATTACGGTCTGTACGAAGCATTGCGGCTGGTGGCCGAGGAAGGGCTCGAGGCCAGGTGGGAAAGGCACCGGGAGAATGCAGGGCTGTTGGTTTCAGAACTTCGAAGGATCGGCCTGGAGCCTTATGCCCCCGATGAGATCCGGTTGCACAGCCTGATCACAGTTGCGGTACCCGAAGGCACGGAAGCCAAAAAGGTGACCGCGGCCTTGCTGAACGAATACAACATAGAGATCGGCAACGGCCTGGGTGAACTTGCCGGGAAGGTCTGGCGCATCGGACTGATGGGCTTCAACAGCCGGCCCGAGAACGTGGTACTGGTCACCTCCGCCCTGGACAGAATCCTGAACGTTTAGGGATTGATCTCATGATAGCTGTTTCTCTTCGTTCCCACATCCAGGTAACGCCTGCTGATCTGTCTTTCCATGCCGTTCAGGGATCCCCGGAATTCAGACACCAGGGTATAGCCCCCCGGCTTCAGGGGGAGGTCCAGTACCACCGGATAGTTTTTGGTTCCGTAAGGATCGATGGAGATCTCCTGTTGCTGGACCCATTCAACCTTTCCCTGGTCATTGTATAATTGGACGGTCACTTTGCCGGATTCAGGGCGGTCAAGGTCGTTGATCGCTTTCAGGGTGAAGAGCATCCTTGAACCGGGTTCATGAGGGGAGAACTGACGCATGTACCTTTCATCCGGTTGATTGATAAATACGGCAGAGGGGGCAAAGGCATGCCGGAACCACGATAGCGTGGGACCTGGCTCCAGATCCCCGATATATCCGGTGTACCAATCGCCGGTATAGCCGTAATTGTTGGTGAGGTGGGTGAAGGCAAGCACACCGGCATGTTCCCGGATACTCCTTAGCCACTCGGTTTCACACTGGAGCCAGTAAGCCTGGAAGTGCCTGTTCGCCTTGGGATCAGTAGCATCTCCCAGGTAGTATTCATATAACCTTCCGGTCAGTTTGGACGCTCGTCCGTCCCTCCAGAGCCATACCCATCCGTATTCATTGACCAGCTGGGCGGCACCCGATTCAATGCTGGACAGGTTGACCTGGTTCCTGTAATCCAGGTCCCCGAGCGGATAAGGGTCCTTCTCGAATGCATCTCCCTCAATCCATGGTCTCAGACCCTCGTAGGGATGGGGTTCGTCCATTTCATCGGTCCCCATGTCGCCGGCGGTCATGTATCCGGCATCCCAGGGCCGGGTCGGATCCAGGGCTTTCAGCTCCGGGATCAGTACATTGCCGATATAGTCGTCCCAGTTCTCGTTAATGGCATCCCAGATCACAATGCTGGGGTGGCTCCCGTCGCTCCATACCCAGTTGGTGTATTCCTCTCTGACCTGGTCATCCCAGCCATGGGTCTGCCAGTAGTTCCATTCGTTCTGGAACATCATTCCATATTCATCTGCCAGGTCGTACCAGAAATCTGGCACAATCCCCACACAGATCCGCATGGCATTCCAGTGCATCTGCTTCGGATCATCGATGATCAATTGCTTTACCCATTCACGGTCCCAGGCCAGTTGCCCGCAATCGGGATCCTCAAAAAAACGTTGAAGCGTGATATTGGTCCCCCTCAGAATGATCTTCTTACCGTTGAGGTAGAAGTATTTTCCCCGACGTTCAAAGTCACGCAAACCGAAGCGGTCGATCTGCACATCCAGCGGATCTCCTTCTAATAGTATGGTGGTCCGGACCCCGTAAAGAAAAGGATCATCCGGACTCCACAGATGCGGGTCCCCGAGCGCGATCTCCGTAACGGCCGTGGTGAAATGCTCCCGCCTGGCTGCCACCCTGGTACTCCCCTGACCTGCGCTTTTCCCGGAGGCCCATTCAAAAACTTCCACCTGTACAACAACCGAGTCAGACTTCGGATCGCCGTACATGATCTGCTGTGGATAATAGCTCCTGAGCCTGATCTTTGCGGTAACCGAACCGTGACTGGCATTTGGAAGAAGGAGCGTGTTGTTCACCTGAATTTTCCCACTGGCGATCAGTTCCACATCATCCCAAATTCCCGGAAGGTAGTGTTCTTTCTCCTTATCGGTAGAGCCGGCTGCCTGTGGGGGTAACCAGAACCGATCTCCCACCCTGATCAGGATCTCATTGATTTCGCCTGGCCTGAGGGCTTTTGTGACAGGAAATTCCACAGGGGTGTAACACTCCATGGAAGTGCCCATATCGATCCCGTTCACGTAAACCTGGGTTACGTACTGGCTCTTTTTGATCCGCAGCATGAACTCCTTTCCGGCCAGGCTGTTTCCGACCTGGATCTCCTTCCGGTACCAGCTATATTTCGGTGTATAATCGATGTCATATACGCCATGAGCCTCCTTCTCCTCAGTGACCAGGGGCTTTTTGAACCAGATCCCATAGTCGTCGATTTCCGGATCTGAAAGGTGGATCAGACCCGGTACCGGAATAGACCGGGTGAAGTTTTCCGGGGGGAATGCATTTTCGCTGCGTTCAAACTGCCAGGTTCCGTTCAGGTCAATTACCGTTCTCTGTGTCAGGGCAGGAGGTGCCAGACAAATCAGTATCAGAAATAGAAGTTTTTTCATGGTACCGGTTAAGATAAGAATATTTCCGGTTCATTACTCCTAAGGTTTTGCCCAGGGAGGCACCGATCCCAGCTCAATATCAAATGTGAAGCCGCCAAGCAGCCAGGTGATCAGCAGTACCACCGCTACACCTGCCATGTTGATAATAAAACCGGTTCGCACCATGGTGGCGATCCGGATCCTGTCGGTGCCGAATACGATCGCATTGGGCGGGGTGGCTGTCGGGAGCATGAAGGCGAGGGAGGAGGCGAGGGTAGCGGGGATCATCATCAGCAATGGATTGTTTCCGCTGCTCACAGCCAGACTGGCAAACACAGGCAGGAGCATCTGGGTTGAGGCCACATTGGAGGTGAGCTCTGTCAGAAAAGACATCAGGATCAGGACGGCAGCCAGGATCAGGTAGGGATGTACTCCGCTGGTCCAGAGCAGCTGTTCGCCGAACCAGACTGCCAGTCCCGAGGACTGGAAGCCGAGTGCCAGTGCAAAACCGCCTCCGAATAACAATACGATGTACCACGGAAGCCTCTGCATAGTCTTCCAGTCCATGATCCTTTTTTCCTTTCCTTGTCTGGCAGGCATCAGGAACAACAGGACGGAAATGAAAATGGCCACAGTTCCGTCATTAATGTATTCAGGGACCTTGAAAAGACTCGCCCAACCCGGGATGAAAACCCGGCTGAAAGTAATGCCGGTTCGTGTGATCCAGAGCAATGCCAGAAGCAGGAAGAGAATGAATACCGTCCTTTCCTCCTGTGTGGTCTTCCCAAGTTCCCTGTAAGCGCTTCTGAAATGTTCACGGTCCAGGTGTGCCCACTTCTTCCTGGGCCGGTAGATCAGATAAATGACCACCCAGACCACGACCAGCATCAGCAACGATATCGGAAGCGCAAAGGTCATCCAGTCCGTGAATGAAATATCCGGTGACCCGGGGTATAACATGCTGAGAATCCTCGGACATACCAGGTTGGTGGGCGATCCCACCAGGGTGGACATTCCGCCAATGGAAGAGCTGTAGGCAATGGCCAGCAGCAATCCGGTGGCATAGTGGGTGATCGAACTCTTCTTCAGTGTCTCTTCAAGGCTCACCACGACCGACATCACGATGGGAATCATCATCATGGTAGTAGCGGTATTGGAGATCCACATGGAGAGAAATCCAGAGGCGGCCATGAACCCGAGAAGGATTCTCCCCGGACTCACTCCGATAAAAACAAGAATTTTAAGGGCGATCCGTTTATGCAGGTTCCATTTCTCCATGGCCAGGGCCATGATGAATCCTCCAATAAAGATAAAGATGATGTGGTTGATGTAAGCTTCAGATACCAGTTTTCCGTCAAGGATACCCATTGCAGGAAAAAGGACCAGGGGAACCAGGGCTGTCACCGCCAGGGGAATGGCCTCAGAAACCCACCAGATGGCCATCAGAACTGCAACGGCCAGTGTTCCTGTAACCTCTGGTTTGCCGGGTTCCAGATCTGTAAACAGGATGATTGCCAGAAAAGAGAGGATGCCCAGAAAGAAACCTATGTATTTCTTGTCCATGCCCGAATTTACAACATCTTTTTCATTTTGTTCAGGTCGATGCCGGCATCGAGATACTCCTGAACGGTGATTACATTGTTGTATCCCCTGAGGAGGGATTTCGAATAGATGCTGTTGCCCGGATCTGAGAGGATCACCTGCTCCACCGATTCAGCACTGGTACTTGAACCCATTGATCTGACCAGTCCGATTAACCTGTCCTCTGGATTGTAAACATTGTATTTCCGGATGGCATGATCGAACAGCTCCCGGTCATCCTCCACGAGGAGGGCGCCGTACTGGTCCATGCGCTGTATGTTCTCTTTCCTCCACTCCGACATCCGGTTCACCCATTCCATTCCATCCTTGTAGTCGGGCTTCAGGGTATGCAACCTGGTAATCATCCGGGGCAGCAGTCCCTGAAGCAGCTCCTGCATCCCGGCTTTTGAAGCGCCGGGATTTTCACGGTAGCCGGAACACTGCTTCAACAGGTAGGCATCAAAGTAAGAACGGATGTTGTCGAAGTGGTATCCCTCCTCCACCAGTTTTCGGAAAACATCGGTCATGCTTTTCTTCAGGGGCCTGAAGATGATCCAGCCAAGGATCAGGGATAGTTTTTTGGTTTTCAGCTCTGAATCCTGTTTATGAAGGACTCCCAGTCCCTGCAGTGCGGAGAAAATATTTTCGTCATCAAAGGGAAGTGACGAACCGAGCCTGGACAGGTTTCCTGGCAGAGGGAGGTTGATGTCCGCAGTGAGGGCATTTTTCACCGGATCTGAAAGGTTGCCTGATGCCAGGAGCAACCGGGAACAATCTGCAACCATGGCGATGGGCATGATGCCATCGAAATTCACATAAGAATCTTCGTTTCCGTTTCCATTGCTGGTACAGGATCTCAGGAGTGCCGGGGCAACCGTTATTCCTGCGGCGCCTGCTCCCAAAAACCTGAAGAAAACCCTGCGATCGATCATTTTCATAGTGTTATCAGTTTAATCCCTCTCATTGGGGCCCAGCCCCAGGGTATCATACAAGGTCTCTTTCTCCATCTGTCCCATAAAATACTCACTGGCTGCATGGGTGAAGAGAAATGCTTTCCGGACAGCCTGTGCATACTGGCTCTGTATGGCAGCCTGGTCCAGGGCCTGGTTCAGATCTATGCCCGAAACGTCCGATCCGTTCTGGATACCCCGAACCCATTTCAAAAGCAGATCGCCGGGATTGTAGTAGTTGATTCCGGTCACATAGGTTTCCATTTTCAGGGGATCGGGATTCTGGAATGCTTCGATATAGGTGCGAAGATCTTCCGTAAATTCCTGGTGGTATTCGACAAAGTCGCTCATCCATTGCTGGATGTCATCACGCGATTGATGAAAGCTGTGCAGCTCCACGAATTCTTTCTGGTACAGGAAGGTGACAAGCTCCTCCAACTGATTAAAATCGAGCTGGGTGCTGGCTGGATGGGAGGCCATCTCCTTTTCAAGCGTATGGATGGAAAGCCGTTCAAAGGGTGAATCGGTGGAGCGTACCCCGCCCCCGTAAACCTCACGAAAAGTTACCGAATCGTGATAGATCTGCATTTCTTTATCCGGAAATTCAGGGTTCTCCTCGGTTTTGGCCCGCCATGTCGGCTTCATTTGAAGATCAGCCGCCCTGTGGGTGATCCATCCGATGGCCCCAGCCATCTGTTGCTGAACATTTGTATCTTCGGATAACTGCTCCCAGCGTTCTTTATAACCGGCCAGTATCGGGACCGCGTAGATATGGTTTCCCCTTGTTCCGCTGGTCATCAGTCCTGAATCATAATGGTTCCGCACGCAGCTTCTGAAAGCTTCACAGAACTTGTCTGTATTCAGAATCAGCCTGGCACAGTCCTCATAAACAGCGATATGGGTTAGGTGTTCGGACATAACGCAAAAATTTTTAGAAGAAGGCCGGACCGGCACCTGGCCGGTCCAACCTGTAATGAAGAACAGGAATTATTTCGTGATCTTATAGCTGCCCACCATCCTGTTCTGATAGGAGCAGCGTACAAAGTAGATACCTGCGTCCAGGTCGGAGGAATTCACCAATACCTCAGAACCCAGGCTAGGGACTTTCAGGTCTTTAACCGGCTGCCCGAGAATATTTAGGATCTCCACGCGGTCGATCTCCTGTCCTGCATCAATAATGAAATAGAGGCCCACCGGGTTGGGATAGACCTTCAAATGGACCTGTTTCATCATGTCTCTTACACCGGATGAGACATCATGCCAGTTCAGGTCACCAAGCGGTTTCCCACCGGCTGCGGCTGTATAGGCCGGGTGTGTGGTTGCATACCCGAAATCCACTTCGGTTGCCGGATCAAGATCAAATCCCGGTAACTGGGCCGGCACTTCTGCCACTGAATAATAGTCCGCTATATAGGCTTCATAATTCGCGGCTGCAGTCGGGAAATTGGTGAAAGCAAAGGCTTCCGAAAGGATCTGGGTATTGGTGCTGGCATCCACAATATCCTGCATCTGCTCATCATACATGAACAGGTTAGCCGGCTTGGAAGAATCCGGAAGAAAAGCGGCAACAGCAGGATCCACATAGACCCAGTTATTGTCGTATTCCACATAGGGTGGTTGGAACACCATGCTGGTATCAACACCTACGATCTCCTCCACGAAATTGGAGTCGAGATGGAAGGCAAACCACGGTTCCGCAAATCTGGAACGGTCACCCACCACCCCGTCACCCAGGATCATGGGATTGATCACCAGGTTATTGGTGAAAATCAGGCTGTCAGGCCTGCCCCAGTCGGAACCCTGCCGTCCAATGTTCACAATGGTATTATGGTCGAAGATCCATTTTCCGTAACGTTTTGTCTGCATGTTTTCGGTAATGGTGTTGGTCACATTCACAATGGTATTGTTCCTGTAGATAACCACTGGAGAGAAATTGCCCCTGGCGTTCAGTGCAGAGCCATTCTGCATTTGCTCCGCACGGCCCTGGCCGTAGATAATATTGTTCTCCAAAAAGAACATGGTTCCACGGTTGTTGGTTCGGAAGGAGTTCTGCCGGTTGAAGTCAAAAATACATCCGATAATTACTCCTTTGATGTCATCGGCGTTCAAGCGGACGGTGGCATTATCGGTGGGAAAATCCAGCTGGTCCCAACCGCTCATATTCAGTCCTTTGAGGAAGATATTTCCCTGGGAGGTAAAAGGTCTGGGGGCCTCATCCGACCCTTCGGGCGGTCCGAGCGCCTTGATTACCGGAAGCGCTCCATCCCCTTCCTCAGCTTCCACCATCAGGTCCCATCCCACATTATTAATGGAGGCCGTATAGAGGTAAAGCTGTCCGCGCTTGAGAATATAGTGCTGGTGGGCTCGTTCACCCGTTGCAGTAGTGTCTCCCTTAATGGTTTCATTGATTTTGCCCGGAGGGCCTGGTTCAATCACCAGTGCCTCACCCAGATCGGGCCATTCAAATGCCTGGGCATCTAAATCCGGATGGATCAGGAATACACCTGCGGCAACTGCCAGAATGATCATGTAGATTTTTTTCATGGAATTAAGAATTTAGTTAAACATAATTTAGTAAACAACATATAAAGTCAGGTTCATAGTCGCCAGGCTAAAAGTCAAACCGGACCCCCAGGTTGATGGCCCACCCGTAGTACTGCTCCTGCGTCGGGTTTTCTGGCCTCCACATGTAGGAGAGTTCCGGTTCATTGGTAAAATTGATCATGTTCAGGATGAGCATCCAACGCTCCCCGATTTTTTGTGTGACGATAGCATCCCATCGCAGGTAATCCGAGGAATACCTGTCGAGGAACTCGCTTCCTCCTGAGCTGGTCAGTTTGTTGCCCTGGAAGTTCATGGTCACCCTGGCTGAAAATCCTTTCTTTTCATATCCCAGGGTCACATTCAGTATGTCATCGGCCTGCCCGGGAAGCCTGTTCACGCGGGCAGTATCCTTGATCTGCGGCAGGTAGTCCGGCGGCGGATATATAATCGGGAAGAACGGGAAATAGGTCTCGGACCGCACCAGTGAATAATTGGCGTTGAGCACAATGCCGTCGAATGGCTTAGGCAGCCACCTGAAATTTGTCTGGATCTCGAATTCAAGACCCCAGACGGTGGTGGGCTCCTTGGAATTGATGGGATTGGTAATCTGCATTCCATAGGTCGGGTTTGTGGCCGATGTGCCGCTGAGATCGCGGTAAGTGATATTGATATCTACATCATCGATTTTCTTATAAAATGCTCCCACAGAAACCAGGCCAAATTTTGAATAGTAGTTGATAAATCCATCGTAATTCCAGGAGGTGGGGAGCTTGAGGTCCAGGGAGCCGCGGTGAACCTGGCTTTCCGATCCTTTACCCCCGTAGTTGATCCTTTCAAAAGGAGTCAGGCTCATGAAATCGGGACGGGTCAGCGTTTTCGTTGCAGCCAGCCTCAGGCTGAGCCCTTTCAGAGGAGATATCTTCACGTGGAACATGGGTAGCCAGTGACCCATGGTTCGGTTCCCTGTGGTGTCATTGTGGACAAATTGCCGGGTGCCAACGCGCATGAAGCCAACCGTTCCGGAATATTCATTAAAATCCTGCTCATAGCGCACCCCGGGAAGGAGCGTAACGGGTCCGATGTTGATCTCGGACATGATATATCCGGCCATGATCCTTTCAAGCGCGTCGAACTCATCGAATGCTGAATTCGGATCTTTCCACCAGAGTGAGTCGATCCCGTTGAATTTGTCATAATGTTCCCGTTTCAGGTCATCATCGAATACATAGGGCATGACATACTGTGAACCCATGGAAAAGGTGTACCCTTCAAAGTCGGGATCCAGGAAGTTCTCCACATAAATATCCCTGTTCAGCCTGGTTACATCCGGGTACTCTGAGATAAAAACATTATAGTAGTCTACCCCGTCGTAAATGCCATAGCTGTTGAGATCCCTGGTCCTGCTTTTCTGTCGGATCTTCCCCCCTGCCTTAACATAGCCGTTCAGCCAGCTTGTCACAAAGAGAGGGACCTTCAGGTCAAGCTGACCGGTATAATTCCGGTCGTTAATCTGGTTATTGCTGAATCCAAAGCCATCCCCCCCGGTTACATCATCCAGTTCGTACCTGACATAGGGCGGGATCTCCTGGGGTTTGGCATAAAGG
>JAWOHR010000215.1:0-4647 GCA_046485075.1 Bacteroidales bacterium | reverse complement strand
TGAAGATCCACTACTGCCTGATACAGCTTGGATGAGGGATTCTTGATCATTTGACTTTCATCAAGAATGATATAATGAAAGTGGAAATCGGAAAGTTGTTCAATGTCCTGGCGCACTGTATGGTAGGTTGAGAGGACCACATCATAATATTCAAAGTTTGAAAGCGTTCTGTTCCGGTTGTTTCCCACATGGGCACAAACCTTAAAACCTGGTGCAAACCGGGCACACTCACTCATCCAGTTGTGGATAAGAGAAGCGGGAACAACCACCAGAGAGGTTCTTTTTCGCTTTTCAACCGGAAAGATGGAGAGCTGTCCCGAGGGCTCACTGGCTGATTGAAGGGGCAGAGGAGTCCCCTCTTCTCTGGATCGCACCAGTACGGCTATGGCCTGCAGGGTTTTTCCCAATCCCATATCATCGGCCAAACATCCCCCAAATCCATTTTGTTGCAAAAAGCAGAGCCAGGTAAACCCCTCTACCTGGTAGGGCCGCATCTCTGCATTCAATCCCTTGGGTATCATCACCGAGGGAATAGATTCTGCCTCCCTGAGTTTTTCGAGGCGCGCCAGAGTATCGGTATGAAACTCTCTGACAGATTCATCCATCATCGAGAAATGCTGCTTGTGGATCCGGATCCTCTCCCCCTCTATTTTCCCGAACTCAAACATGGACCGGTATCGCGCAAACCACTCTTCGGGAAGGATGGCAACCTCTCCACCAGGAAGTTCAAACTCCCTTTTCCCATGCAAAAGGTGATCCTTTAATCGCAAAAAAGGGACGGTGTAATCTCCAAATCGAACAACAGCTTTTACATCGAACCAATCCTCCTTCTCCTCGGATTCCAGTTCCAGTTTAATCTCTTGCAGATAGAAAGCCCTGTCTAACCGGTGCCTTAAAGAGATTCCTGAATCCTGGAGGTTTTTACCATATTCATTAATGAACTGGATACCTGAATATATGTCAGTTGATGCACCTCTATTAAAGTTATCATTTAAATAAAATACTTTATCATCCCTGCTTTTTAAACCCGCTTCCTTGATCAGGTTCAGTATCTCCTCCTCCCACTCGAAATCACGATTAAATCTTTCAAAACCATGCGAATTGGCTTTCCCGGTATAGTTAACAAAGCTGTTCACCCGGCTATCTGAATGAATCACTTGCATATTATAGCGAAATTCTAAAATCCATACGGGGCCACCATTCAATCCCAGTTCCATGACCATCTCAGCCTGTTTGCGTGCCTCCACATCAACCACATTGATGCCGGTTACCTGAGCATTGAAGTCCCTTATGCAGTTTTTCACAAATGTGGTGAGGTACTTTCTCTCCATCTCCCGCGGTATGACAACCCGCTCACGGAGCATAAACGGACTTAGCTTTTTTGCATCTATTGCCTCCAGAAAATAGAGGGTATTCCCAATCCATACAACAGCAGGATAATTACAGACCACTTCAACATGCTTCTGAAACAGATTGAGTCTCTTCCCCAGGTGAAGCAATTGCAGCGAATAGGAAAGTTCCTCCCCGAAGGTGAAGCTGAAATTCGGAATGGCCGGATGCTTCTGGATCACCAGGAAATCCTCCGGAAATACATTCCTGTTCATCTTATCCTTTATATAAACCGGGAACCGGTTATCCCTGGCAATCTCCAATACAGCGTAAAGGAATTTTTCAATGTAGGGTCGCACATGATCCTTAATCATCTCAGGGGTTACACTGTCCTGGAACTCTTTAACCGTTCCCTTTTTAGAAAACATTCGGTGAATGGTTCTGTCGCTATAGGAGTCAATGACCCGGACCACCTCCTTTTGCATAGGGGTCAGACGCTGAAAGGCAGCAGTGGATTCATCATTCTGAATAAACTCCCTGGCAGTATAAAACTCCTTCCCGGAATCCTTCTCCAAATATTGTGCCTGCAGAATATTTCCCCATAGCCGGTGTGGCATATAGCCCAGCGCAAACCGCATCTCTTTCATTTGGAATACTTCTCTCTTTGATCCTTCAGCTCCACTCCCGACTCAACGCCGTCACTCCAGATGGTCATCATTACAAAATTTCCCATTTTCATTTTCCTGATTTCATCTTCCTTCTCATCATCACCTTTCTTTCTAAGCACGCTTCTGGCAGCATCCTTCACCAGCCATGGAGGAACCCTTAAAAGGTAAAGATAGGAATTATCAAGTCCCTGTTCACCCTCTATCAGCATCTGGCCTATGGTCGACTCCACAACCATCAGAGGAATGATAATCCTTGAATCCATCAGTGTAAAACTGTTGCGTAAGGTGGAAAATCTAACATAATCCAGATCTTTATTATTCAAATATTGCCCGGCTGCCTCCAGTGGCGTAAAGTTAATGAGCGCCCCATCTCTAACCTCCAGTTGGAAAACCGCAGTAGTTTGTTCCATGTCCAAATTTAAATCAGGAGTCATAAATATCTCAGCAAGACCGGAACCACTTAGAATTCCTTCAAAATTCTCCTTCAGTGTATAAACTTCTTCTCCCGATTGCATCTGGAAATTGAGGTCCGTGATGTTCACATCTTTCATCTCCATCTGAGTACTGAAATTGTATATCAACGGATTGGCCACATTGAATTGCCCGTTAAAACCAAGACTCCCTCCACTTTCGGCCGAAACAACCAGGCTGTCAATGAAAAGAATTTTTTCTGTGGTGGATCGCAGTGTACCCCGAACCCCATAGATTGTATTCTCTCCGTATCGCAACTCACCAACATCAAGGTTGAAGGTAAAATCGGGAAACTCCATCTGATCCAGGCGGGGAGGATCAAGGATTTCGGAAGAATCTGCCGGCCCTGTATCCACCATCTCATCAGGTAACTGGTAGTTTAGCAGCTGGTTGAAATCCAGGAGGTCAGATTTCAAATTCAGGTTTCCATAAAGGTTTTCAAGCGAAGAATCGGCGTAGTTTCCGATTAAAGCGGTCAGCTTCAAATTACTCTCTCCTATATTTCCTTCCAGGTTATCAATCCTCAACGCTTTTCCCTGCTTATTGACCTTGACCCTGAATTGTTCGATGGCCATGGGGTAGTACCTGAAATGCCACCCCATGTTCGTTATCTCCACTCCAAAATCAAGATCGACGCTGTCATAAACAAGGGCCTCCACCGGGAATTGAGCTGACCCGGTAAGATGAAAATCCTCCATATGTTCACTCCTGTAGCTTTCAGGGAGCAAGAAGCCGCTCTTGTAACTAAACAGATCTTCGGCGCGCAAACGGGGTGAGGAGAGGTTGTAATCAAAACCCATTATTTCACCGCTATCCTTATTGATGAATGCTTCCAGGTTGACCATTCTCCCGGAAAAAGAGAATCCGCTTTCTCCAATGATTCCGTTCAGATGGTGCAGTGTGAGGGTATCGGTGTCGAAAGCAAGGGAGGCATTCAGATCTGAGATATTTGCATAAACCGGAATTTCAATCCCGAAACTATCCAGTGTAAAATTGAATGCCGGAATGGTATCCCCCTCAAGAAACGCATCCAGCTCCTTACCGGTTATACTGGCTTCTGCCTTAAAATGTAACCCTGTGATTTCCTCACCCAATAAACCTGTAATCAGACTATCCCGGGTCATCCTTCCCGGCAGAATACGGTCAGATGCCAGTGCGATTTTAATAGCCACATCTTTATCATAATCAAGCATATATTGGACAATATTCAGCGTTTTCACTTCAAGCGCTGCCTGGCTGCCATTGAAGACCAGATGAAGACCCCTTGTTCCTACTTCATTCCCTTCCATATATAGCGTTCCATCCAGGCTTAACGTGTCTTTTCCATAAATAACCCCCACACGATCCATTGAAAGGGTCATCGAACCGGCTTCATCCAGAAACCTGTTTGAAGTACGGTCCACTATTCCGGCAAGATTACAGTCAAAACGGACATGGCCCTCTACACTTCTAAGCATCTCCATCTCAATCATATGATCCAGTCCGTCCAGAACCAATTCACCCTTTAATTCCAGATCTATTTCAGGTCTCACCAGATTTTGAGCCATGATATCTCCTTGTACTGTTCCTTCAGGAAATGATGCTGTAAATCTTCTTAGTTCAACCTGACCCTCACTAAAATCTGCCTTTCCCCCATTAGTGACATAGAGAGCAAATGAGATGTCTCTGACATCTCTCTCAATCGGTTTAATCCTGAACCCAATCCCCTGTGCGATTACATTCGCACGAATTACCGGGACCTGTTTGCCCAACGCGCCGGTCACGCTGCCATCAAGATGGATGGAACCTGATCCGATCTGCTCAATTTCGTCCAGGTCCAGAACTCCAAGAAAGAGAAAATTCAGCACATCAAGACCGGTATTGGTTGCCCTGAAATCTATATTTATAAAGGGTTCACCATAAAACAGGGGGATCAAGTCCGATTGGAATACCTACCTGAAGGCCACCATAGAGGCAGGTGAGAAGTTCTCAATTTATGGAGACCTTCAGGTGAGGGGGATCGATTACGCCATCCGGGGAATGGATGATGACCTGAGGGATCTGGCGCAGCAGCATGCATTCTTTTTCTTTAATCCGAAGGCCGGAATAAACTTCCAGCTGAACACTTTGCAGCGGGTCTATCTGATGGCGGCCAGGGCCAACCGTGAACCCAACCGCAGTAATTTTGTGGATGCCGACC
>JAWOHR010000134.1:0-10849 GCA_046485075.1 Bacteroidales bacterium | reverse complement strand
GAGAAGCGCAGCCGCCGGCCGATTTCTTCGGCCAGCATCGAACCGGTTCTCGGGTGCCCGAAAAAATGGGCATTGCCGGATTCGTCCCGGGTTTCACACAGGGGTTTGCCGATATCGTGAAGCAGAACGGCACATTTCAAGAGGGGCTTTCTGGGCGGGTCGAACCAGTGGTTCAGGGGGTCGGCGTATTCGGGAAACTGGGAACCGACAGTGTTCAGCAGGGTTTCCATGGCGTCAAATGCCTCGAGGGTATGCTCCAGAGCATCGTAGGCATGGTGCCGGTTCCGGCAGCTGCCTTTCAGCGCGGCCAGTTCGGGCAGCAGTTCAAAAAGAAGCCCGGAGGATTGCATGCGGCCGATGAAGGGAGAGGCATTCGGCAATGAAAGGAGTTTAAACCACTCGTCTCGAATGCGTTCTCCGGCGGTATGCCGAATCAGGGGCGCATCCCGCTGAATGCATCCTGCTGTTGCTGAATCCAGGTTAAAACCAAGGGATGCGGCCAGGCGGTAGGCCCTCAGAAGCCGAAGGGGATCTTCCTGAAAAATCGAGGCCGACACCATGCGGATGCGGCGTTTTTTGAAATCGTCAAGGCCCTCTGAAATGTCGATCAGTTTTCCGGTGGCTGTTTCGTATGCCAGGGCATTGATGGTAAAATCGCGCCGGCTTAAATCCGCTTCGATGGAGCGGCCTTTCATGGCGGAGACGTCCCAGCAGGTGTCTTTAAAAACGATGCGTATGAGCCGCCGTCCGGGCTGGCCCATGAAAACAAGCCGGCCCTTTCGCTGTGCTGCGATTTCCCCGGCGAAGGTTAGGGGGTTTTCCCTGACCACGATGTCGTAATCCAGCGGCGTCCGCCCCAGGAGGGCGTCTCTCAAGGAGCCGCCCACCAGGTAAACACCTTCTTGAGCGGGAATCATCGACAGGTCAAAAGTTGTCATAACACGTTAACTTTATATGTTATTTAATAAGTTCGTCAACAGTCAATCGGCTGAATGGATGCAAAAGGGCTTGACAGGGATGAAATGATGAATTATTTATAGGCATTTATCAAGGCATGCGTCCCGCCTTTTTGGAGAATACCAGAACTATAAAAAACTCAAAAAGAACTCATATATTCCTCGTATATCCAGCAGACCATTAAGATCACCTGTTAGATAAACCGATTTTTTAGAATATCACGATGCGCTGCAATTCAGTCCCGGAATTTCTGCGGAACATTAAACAAGGGGTTACAATCGATGAACATTGTTGAACTCAAGGAACAAAAAATTAGCAAACTGGCCAAGATGGCAAAAGATCTGAACATAGACGGCGCGGCCGGTATGCGGAAACAAGAGTTGATTTTTGCGCTGCTTCAGGCACAGATTGAAAAGGATGGGTCGATTTTTGGTGAAGGCACGCTTGAAATTCTACCGGACGGCTTCGGCTTTCTCAGAGCGCCGAATTACAATTATCTGCCGGGACCGGACGATATCTATGTTTCACCGTCCCAGATCCGCCGCTTCAATCTACGGACCGGCGATACGGTTTCAGGCCAGATTCGCCAGCCCAAGGAATCGGAGCGGTATTTTGCCCTGCTCAAAGTCGAAGCGGTCAATTATGAAGATCCGGAAGTGGCCAGAGATAAAATCCTGTTCGATAACCTGACACCCCTGTATCCGGACAAAAAAATCAACCTGGAGACAGATCCGGAAAATTATTCCACTCGAACAATGGATTTGATGACGCCCATCGGTTTCGGCCAGCGGGGGTTGATTGTTTCTCCGCCCAGAACGGGGAAAACCATGCTGCTGCAGTTTATCGCCAACAGCATTGTGGCCAACCATAAGGACATCGTTCTTTTTGTGCTTTTAATTGATGAACGGCCTGAAGAAGTGACCGACATGGAGCGTTCGGTGAAGGGAGAGGTGATCAGTTCCACCTTTGATGAACCTGCGGAGCGCCACGTTCAGGTTGCCGAAATGGTTATCGAAAAGGCCAAAAGGCTGGTGGAGCACAAGAAAAATGTCATCATTCTTTTAGACAGCATTACGCGGCTCGCCCGGGCATACAATTCCGTCATGCCCCCCAGCGGGAAAATACGTCCGGCCGATGTTCGAACCGATGGAGGAGCCGGTGAGCACGATGGGTGCCTCAAGTCCCACCGATCCGCCCAGTCCCACCGTGATGGAACTGGCCACCATGCTCGACCACATGTTGTGAGGTTTCAGGTGCCCCTTTCGCCTGGAGATGGAAAAGAGAATTTTGCTTACACCGTGACCGATATCCTGCTTCAGCAGGTACTTCACAAAGATCATGGAGAGAAAGATACCAACCAGGGGGAAGATGAAGGAGAACCCGGACTTTTCGCCCATCAGCATCGAGCCGGATTTGAGCTCAACGAAATGAGTAAGGTTCTTTAGCAGGATGGCAGCCAGGCCCGACAAAAGCCCGATGATCAGGCTCAGTCCCAGGATCAGCCGGCGCTGATTGATGCCCCGGATAAACTCAAGGATTCTTTCCTGTAAGGAAATGGGTTTCACCTATCCATGCAATTTCGCGGGGTTCACTTTCATGAACCTGATCATTTTCAGGATGCGATTGGGCAGGGATGCTGTGACATCCTTCCGTTTCCAGAGGTTGATGTACCATCCCAATTTTTTGGAAAGAGGAATCTTGTGTGTCTCCACGAACTCGATGAGGGTTCCGTCCGGATCCTCGATGTATGAGAAGTGGCCCGCGGCCTCACCCATGTCGAAGGGTTTACCGGATGGGTGAATGTCCGAATCGACGGTGAATGGGAATCCCTTGGCTTCACACTCCTCTTTCAGTGTTTTCATTCCCAGTACGTCAAAGCAGAGATGGATAAATCCCAGATCGCCCCAGAGACGATCCTTGAAGATCTTTTTGGGCTTACGGCCCAGGGTCATCACCAGTTCGATCTCGGAAGGGCCGAAGAGTTTGGAGAAGGGTCCTTTTCGCGCCTCTTTGTGCTGGAGCAACACCCTTCTGAATTTTCCCTCGCCGCCCGGAATGCCTTTCAGATCCGGGAAGGTGCCCTTCTTGTCATAAACCACCCTGTCGTAGCCCAGGATCCCGCTGTAAAGCTCCATGGACTTGTCGGGGTTGGTGGTCCCGATAACGGCTCCATAGGAACCGCCTGTGGGTTTCTTATATTTTCTCATGAACATGGAGTTCTCCTCCACGATCTGCCAGGTGTTGTTGAAGGGATCTTTAAGGTAGAAGTTATCACGTCCCGACGGGTCTTTGGTGATACCCGTAAGCAACGTGGCTGATTTGGAAAGGTGGTCGTAAGCCGCCTTCACATCGGGCGATTTGATCTTTCCTGCAAAGATGCCCAGGTCGCCCATCTGCAATTCAAATGCAGGGGCTGTGGGTGTGTGCTGGGTGTGTTGCCAGATCTCAAATCCGCCGCCACCCTGCATATTGATGGCCAGGCAAGCGTGTCGCTCCAGGGGTTTGTTGTTGGTGTAGGGAAGCATGTATTCGGCCATGGCCCTCTCCTCAAACATCCTGATATCCATCCCGAAATTGGGGATGTACCACTTCCATCCTTCATGAAAATTCTTTACACCCACGCCGATTTGCTGGATACCGCTTATATATTTTTTATTTAATTCTTTTGTATGTGCCATATGGTGTGCTAAGATAAGTGATTAAAATGGTTTTGCAGAAAAAATCTATATTTGACGACTGATCAATCCTGGATTATATGGCCGGCAAGAAAGTGTGGGGTGCCCAACGGGGAATTCATAAGCGTAACTTCATCTACTACAACATCTATCCCTATGTAAGGATGTTCTTTTTTCACTTTTACGGGAAGGTGCAGGTAAAAGGGCTGGAAAATATTCCCAAGGGCCAGCCGGTGATCTTCGCCCCAAACCATCAGAATGCATTGATGGACGCACTGATCGTTCTCTTTGCATCTCCCCAGGATGTGGTCTTCCTCGCCCGGGCCGACATATTCAAATCACGATTTACGGCCTTCTTTTTTAACAGCCTGAAAATTTTACCAGTGTTCCGTCAGCGTGACGGGGCTACCGAGCTTGGCAAGAATGAGGAAATTTTCGATATCTCGGTAAACCTCCTGAAAAACCGTCACCACATGTGCGTGATGCCCGAGGGGAACCATGGTCACCAGCGCAAACTCCGGGCCTTCGGGAAGGGGATTTTCCGCATCGCTTTTACGGCCCAGGAGGATTATGGCACCGAACCCTTTGTAAAGATCATACCGGTGGGGATCGATATGGGGGATTATGTGAAACAGAACGCATCCCTCTTTCTGAACTTCGGTGAACCCATGGAGATGTCGGATTACTGGAACCTTTACCAGGAGTCTCCCCCCCGTGCTTTGAATGCTGCCAAGAAGGATCTGATCGACAATCTGAAGCCCCTGATGATCCACATCGAAACCGACCAGTACTACGAGGTGGTGATGTCCCTTCGCGAGATCTTTAACGATACCATGCGTGCGGAGATAGGGATGGAAGGATCGCTGCTTCACGACCGTTTCAGGGCAGATAAGGCGATGATCGCACGGCTCGATGCAGTGATTGCCGGGGAGGAGGAAGCGGCCCAGGCAACATCCCAGGAACCGTCCCCGGCGCCGCCCTCAAGGATCAAACCCCTGGCCGAGAAGGTCGAGAGGTACACGGCAGGGGTGAAGAAGTTGAATATTCGCGACTGGGTTGTACGTGATAAAGGGTTCGGTGTGATCCGGAGCCTGGGTCGTTACGCCTGGCTGATCCCAACCTTCCCGTTCTTTCTCTATGGATACCTGACCAATATCATCCCTTTCTGGCTTCCGGTCCACCTGTCGCGGAACATCAAGGACCGACAGTTTCACTCATCCATAAAGGCAGGCCTTGGGATCCTTGTGATCTTTCCGCTGTTCTACTTCATCATGACCTTGCTGGTGATGATTTTCACCGGTCCCTGGTGGATACCGCTTCTGTTCCTGGTCACCCTCTTTCCCATGGGCAAGTTTGCCCTTCGCTGGTATTTCTGGTGGAAGAAGACGGTACGGGGAAGCTGGTTTAACCGGCGCCTGCGGCATGGCGATGCCGAGGCTGTTGCGCTTGTGAAACTGAGGGAGGAGATTATTGAGATGACCAGGGAGATCATCCGCCATTAGGATGATTTAATCGGAAATGTCGTCCAGCAAACGGCGCTCTTTTTTAGTGGGCCGCCCGGTGCCACGGTCACGTTTGATGTAAAAATCATCCTGCATCTCCAGTTTGGCAAGCTCCTCAGGAGGGGTGATGTCTTCCACATGGTTGTGTACGATCTTGGCGCCCACCCGTTTTTCAATGGTCTCCTTCACACGGTACGAATAGATCACAGGCATCTTTTTCACCCTGATCACATCACCTGTTTTTACGGTCCGTGAGGCTTTGACCGCGATCTCATCCACAAGCACTTTTCCCTTCTTACAGGCTTCGGTAGCCAGGGAGCGGGTTTTGAAGACCCTGACTGCCCACAGGTATTTATCAATTCTTACAGGCATGGCCGGATTAGTTAGCTTCAATCCTACCCACCAACCGGTAGTAGAGCGGTTTACAGTATTTATGGATCCAGACCATGACCAGTTCGGTGCTTCCGATCAGCACATCCTTGCGGTTTCGTTTCATGGCCCTGATCATTTTCCGGGCACAATCCTCCGGCGAGATACCCTTCTCCTGTCCGGGGTCCATTTTACCCTGTGGTTTTCCGTCCTTATCCAGGGCGTGGAATGAGATGTTGGTCCGGACCCGTCCCGGACTGAAGAGGGTAACCCGGATTCCCTTATTCTTATTCTCGGCCCAAAGGCTTTTGTAGAAACCGAACAGGGCGTGCTTGGCAGCCGCATATGCGCTTCTGTAGGGCCATCCGAACTTCCCTGAAATGGAGCTGGTGACGCCGATGTGGCCGTAACCGTTTTCGATCATCTTTGGAAGCAGCGCCTTGGTGAGGATCACCCCGCTGAAGTAGTCGATCTCCATGATCCGGCGATCCATTTCCAGGGATGTATCCATGGCTTCAGAGCGGGTGGAGATTCCCCCGTTGTTCATCAGCACATCCACCCGGCCAAACCTCTCAAGCACCATTTTGGCTGTATCGGCCACCTCTTCCGGATAGCCTAGGTTGAAGACCACGGCATGTACATCTTTCGAAACCGGCTCCAGCTCCTTGCGCACACCTTCCAGCTCTTCAGCCTCATGGGATGAAATAATCACCCGGGCGCCTTCCATTGCAAATTGCCTTGCAAGTTCGGCACCAATCCCCGATGATGCCCCGGTGATCCAGACGGTTTTATCTCTGTATGTCATCCTCCTGACTATGAGTTGCAAAAATAGCTGATAAAATAGATTTTATCACATCAACCTGTAATTTGAGTTGGAATCAAGGGGTGAAAGTTATAACTTTGTTATAACATTCAAAAACCGAAAATGAAGATTCCAATCATAAAAATAGGAAACTCAAAGGGAATTCTTTTGAGCAAGACCGTGATGGAACGATATGGATTTAAGGATAAAGCGGAAATGGTATTGAAACAGGATTATCTTGAATTGAAACCTGCAGCCTCGCCACGACAGGGATGGGATGAGGCATTCAGGCAAATGCACCGAAAGGGTGACGACAGGTTGTTGTTCAATGATTTGCTTCTCAATGAATTGCCGGATAATGATCTCCTGGAAGAATGGAAATAGTCCAGTATGATATTGTTCTGGTGGATCTCAGCATAGGGGATCATAAGGGGAACACCGGAGCCGAAATGAGAAAGACCAGGCCCTGTGTGGTGATTTCACCGGATGAAATGAACCGGCATTTAAGCACCATGGTGATCGCACCCATGACTACCAGTCCAAGGGCTTATCCAACACGGGTCAAAGTGAGGCATGATCAGAAGAGCGGTTGGATCGTGGTCGACCAGATCATGACGGTGGACCGCAATAGGGTGATCTCCCGGGTGGGGAACCTGTCCAATCCCGAAATTCGTAATCTGAAAGAGGCAATCCGGGAGACCTATGTTGAATAGTCACGGGTTCAGCCTAAACCGGTACCCCGTTAGTCACCTCCAGCTTAAAGCCCATGCGATGAACGTTAATGATGGAGACATTACGGTCCTCAGATAGTTTTTTCCGCAGGCGGGCGATGTAAACATCCATGCTCCTGCCCATGAAGTAGTCGTTCTCCCCCCAAATATCAGTAAGCACTTTTTCACGCTTTACCACGTTGTTCACATTGGTGGCCAGCATCCGAAGCACATCGGCCTCCTTCTTGGTCAGGTTCACCTGGTCTTGTTCGCTGCACAGCACCCGGTTGGGATAGTCGAATGTAAATATCCCGAATTTAAGGGTATCGGGCATGTTGTTTTCAGCAAAGTCCGGCCTGGTACGTCTTAAGAGGGCATACATCCTGAGTGACAGTTCGGTAACACTGAACGGTTTAATGACATAGTCGTCTCCTCCCGAACAGAATGCATGGATCATGTCTTTGTCATTGTCTTTGGCAGACATGAACAGGATCGGGGTGGTGTAATCGGTTTTGCGAATTGCTTTAGCAAGGTCGAGGCCATTCATGCCCGGCAGTATAACATCAAGCAACACGATATCATATTTGGCTGCCATGAAAAGCTGGATTGCACGCTCTCCCATAGTTTCAAGGTCCACCCGGTAATTTTTCAGCTCCAGGGAATCTTTCAGCATAGGCCCCAGTTGTGGGTCGTCTTCGACCAACAATACGGTGGGCATTTTTTCTGCCATGATAGGTTGTGGTTAAGGTTATTTAATTTCATTCTATTTAACGTCTCTTTTAACAGATTGTTCAATATAAAAATTATTAGCCCTTCGGCAGGGACATTAAATTATTGTTACTTTTGCACACAATATGGAAAGGATTGCACCCATCAAGTTTTTTTCAGGCCGGGCATCCACCTACCTGGCCGAAAAAATTGCAATGAATTTTGGTACCGATCTTGGGCGATCCAGTGTATTCCAGTTTAGCGACGGAGAATTTCAACCAGCTTACGATGAAAGTGTTAGGGGGCGTACAGTTTTTATTGTACAATCGACCTTTCCCCCGGGGGATAATCTGCTGGAGCTTTTGATGATGATTGATGCCGCCAAACGGGCCTCGGCAGATAAGGTGGTGGCAGTCATTCCCTATTTTGGTTTTGCCCGGCAGGACCGTAAGGACAGGCCGCGTTCCTCCATTGGAGCCAAACTGGTAGCCAACCTGCTCACAGCAGCCGGCGTCGACCGGATTATGACCATCGACCTGCATGCTGACCAGCTGCAGGGTTTCTTCGATGTTCCTGTTGACCATCTTTATGCATCCTCCCTGTTTGTACCCTATATTCAGCAGCTGGGCCTGGATAACCTGGCCATTGCCGCACCCGACATGGGCGGTACAAAAAGGGCCAACGCCTATTCAAGATTCCTGAACGCTTCCATGGTAATCTGCTACAAGCTTCGCAAGAGGCCCAATGTGGTTGAGGAGATCAAAGCCATTGGCGAAATGGAGGGAAAGAACATTGTGATCGTTGATGATATGGTGGATACAGCCGGGACCATCACTTTTGCTGCCGGTATGATGAAAAGCGAAGGAGCCCTGAGTGTGAGGGTAGTGGCTACCCACCCGGTTCTTTCAGGACCCGCCTACGAAAGGATTGAACAATCACCGATCGACGAGCTGATTGTAACGGACACCATTCCGCTGAAACGGCAGAGCGAAAAGATAAAGGTGATTTCGGTGGCGAAACACTTTGCCGATGTGATCGATAAGGTCTACAATTTTAAGTCGATCAGCGACAGTTTTCTAAATTAATTCATTACATTTGCAGCCGTTTTGCCATAGTGGCAAATTTTCCCACAGTGTGATGGGGAATTAATCAATTCACTTAATTCTGAGTAGCACAACCATGAAAACTATTGCAATTAACGCTGAAAAGCGTGCCGAACTGGGTAAAAAATCTACCCGCGATCTGAGAAAAGCCAATCATGTTCCATGTGTCATGTACGGAGGAGCCGAAGTTATTCACTTCCACGCCCACGAAAATGATTTCAGGCACATGGTCTATACACCCAATGCATATATTGTTGAGATCAATCTCAACGGTAAGCTACACAAGGCTGTAATGAAAGACCTTCAGTTTCACCCGGTAAACGACCACCTGGTCCATATCGATTTCGTGGAGGTTTTTGAGGACAGGCCTGTCGTGATAGAGATTCCCATCAAACTGACAGGAGCAGCCATCGGTTTAAAGGATGGTGGAAAACCCCGCCAGAGGAGACGGGTACTTAAAGTGCGTGGCTTTCTCAAGGATCTGCCCGATAAACTTGAAATTGACATCACCGATGTAAAGATCGGCGATGTAATCAAGATTGGTGACCTCCAGTTTAATAACCTGGATATTCTGGATCCTGTCCGTTCCATGGTTTATTCCATCGTATCCTCAAGGGTTAGTGCCAAAGGTATGGAGGCTGGAGAAAATGAGATTGAAGCAGCAGCAGCTGCGGAGGAAGCAGCCGCGGCTGCCCCGGAGAGTGCTGAAGCCTAAATGTTCTTTTTCCGATGAAATACCTTGTAGTCGGATTGGGAAACATTGGTAACGAGTACGCTCATACCCGTCATAACATAGGATTTGATATATTGGATGCCCTTGCGGGGGCGTCCGGTGTATCGTTTAAGGACAGGCGTTACGGGTTTATAGCCGAGTATAAATTCAAAGCCCGTACTTTCTGGCTCCTGAAGCCCTCCACCTATGTGAACCTGAGTGGAAACGCAGTTCGCTACTGGCTCAATAAACTGAAGCTTACCACCGGGGATCTGCTGGTAGTGGTCGATGACATCGCCCTCCCGTTCGGTACAATGCGCCTGAGAGCCAAGGGTGGAGACGCAGGTCACAACGGACTGGCCCACATCAATACCATATTGGGAACCAGCGCCTATGCCCGGCTCCGTTTTGGAATCGGCAACGACTTTCATCCCGGACAGCAGGTGGAATATGTGCTGGGTGGCTGGGAAGGAGAGGAGGCCGGGAAACTTCCCGAACGCCTGGAGATGGCAGGGGAGATCATCAAATCTTTTGGAGTGATCGGACTGCAGAGGACCATGAATGAATACAATAATAAATAGCAGAAGATCCATAATAAATAATAGAAGCTCCATAATAAATAGTAGAAGCACCATATTAAATAGCAGAAGCCCCATGCTGAAAGATCTGATTTTGAAAAACCGTTCCTACCGTCGCTTTGATCAGTCGGTGATTGTGCCCATGAAACTGCTGCGTGAAATGGTGGAGGCAGCCCGCCTTTCGGGCTCGGCAAGAAACATGCAGCCCCTGAGGTACATGTTGTTCAACGATGCAGTATCGTGCTCGAAGATTTTTTCAACCCTGGCCTGGGCAGGCTATCTGAAGGAGTGGCCTGGTCCGGCGGAAGGCGAGCGCCCTTCGGCCTATATTGTACAGATGGGTGACCTCGATCTCTCCAACGACTGGTGGTGCGACGACGGGATCGCTGCCCAGAGCATGCTTCTCACCGCGGTGGAGCAGGGGTTTGGCGGATGCATCATAGGATCGGTGCAGCGTGAGAAACTTCGCGATCTGCTGGATATTCCGGACCAATACAAGATCATCCAGGTCATAGCCCTGGGCAAACCTGCCGAAACGGTGGTCATCGACGAGGTTACCGGTGGCGACATCAAATACTGGCGCGACCAGAAAGGCGTTCATCACGTTCCCAAACGCAGCCTCGATGAGCTGATCATCGGATAACTGATCCCATTAAGCAGCCAGGGCATCCTTTGATTTATTTTCCTTAAAAAGTAATAAAAATATTACTTATACTTACAGTATGAGAAATAT
>JAWOHR010000131.1:0-2801 GCA_046485075.1 Bacteroidales bacterium | reverse complement strand
ATGGGCATCATCACATCGCTGATAACAATATCCGGTATAATTTCAATGGCCAGATCAAGACCTGCCTGTCCGTTGGTGGCTGTTTTAATGGCATATTCCTTATTCAAAATGGATTCAAGGTAATGGATAACATCCCGGTTATCCTCAACAATTAAAAGCAGGGGCAGATCTTTCCTGTTGTCTTTATCTTTTTCAGCATCAACTTTCGCTTCTACATATTTTTCAGTGTGCTCAGGAATAAAATATGAAATATCGGATCTGAGCCTATCCAAATCCATTTTCTGTTTTGTTGCTGCATGATGGGATACGGGCAGTATAATCGTGAATTCTGTCCCTTTTGCCGGTTCACTTTGCACATGAATCGTTCCTTTAAGCAATGCAACCAGGTCCCTGGTCAGTGCCAATCCAATACCTGTCCCCTCTGATTTGGCTGATGTATTGTCTTCCACCTTATAAAACCGGTCGAATATGTAAGGTAGCTTATCATTAGAAATGCCAATGCCGTTGTCCTTAACTCTTATCATCAGTTCATCATTCCCGTTGCTCTTTTGAAGTTCAACCATCATCTGGATTTCGCCGCCTTCAGGAGTGTATTTAATGGCATTTGATATCAGGTTGGATAGTATTTGCATCATCTTATCCGGATCCATATCCATGGATAGCTGATCAACAGCGGAAATGAAATTCAGCTTTATATTTTTTCTGTCAGCGAGAGAACCAAAGGTGTGAAACAAATAGCGTATGTAACTGATTATTTCTTCCTGACTATAATTTGTTGTCATGGCTTTTGCTTCGAACTTTGCCAGATCAAGCATCTGATTAACCAGGTGCAACAGGTTTTTCCCGTTTCGTTTTATCATCTGCAATCCCTCATTCAGACTTTTGGCCGGATTCACGGCAATCTGATCCGCCATACCCAGTATGATGGTCAATGGAGTCCTGAATTCATGCGTGATATTGGTATAGATCTTTGTTTTCATATCATCAAGCTCCTTTAACCGCGATGATTCCATCATTTTCATCTGAATCGTCTTGTTCGCATAATACCTGAGTGTAATGAAATTAACAACAACAACGACCAAAAACTGTATAACGAACATGGCTATGTTAATTACAGGTGTTATGGGCGGGTAGGGAGGTATAAGAGGCTGAAGAATGGCTGCAGCAATAACAGTAAATAAATAAAAGATCAACATTATGACGGCCCGTTTTCTGTTTGGAAAAACCAGGGCATACAAAGGTCCTATCAAGCCTATAAAAACTGCCCCTCCCGAGTAAAGAATTCCTCCGGATAGCAGCACCATAATAAAAGAAAAAAATACATGAAACAGTTGACTGATAAGACCAAACCATTCTGTTCCACGATGCACCTTATAAAAAATAGACAGCTGGATGAGATGAAAACTGACATAGATTGTCCCCATGACAGCCCAGCGTGAGATACCAAGCGTCAGGGATATCGGAATTAAAGGAAAAACGAGAAAAAGAGACATAAGTAACGAAACCCAGTGGATACGTTTTAGCAGGTAAAGTTCTTCGCTGTCTCCGGGATTATAAACCGAACGCTCTATCCATTTATTGATTGCTGGGAGCAGATGCGCTGACATATCATTAATTTAATAAAGCGTTCATGAGCAATTTGGTTTATATCAGGACGGATGAACATCCATTTGCCTTTGGAAAACAACGTCAGTAAAGTTAGCGGAGCCAACACTGCTATAATTTCCTGCGAAAGAAATCAACGGTTCGCTGAAAGGAGTCATTTGCATACGCTTCATTGTAAATTGGGAGCCAGGTTGCATTAAATCCATGGGGCGCACCGGGGTAGATTTTCATTTCGACTTCTCCACCCTGGGCCAATACTGCATTCCTCAGGTCATAGGCCATTGAAACTGGTACAGACTGATCTTCTTCACCATGCAAAATGAGCAAAGGAGGGAAACCTGCGACCTGGGATTCAAGCTCATCCTTTTCTGAACTTCCGCCTCCGAAATATTCAACAACCCCGTTTACCTCAGGAATGGAAGAAGCAACGGAAACGGCCAAAAAGGAACCGAGTGAATACCCAAGCAGACCGACCGATCCCTTTACAGAGGTCTCTTCCATTAAAAAAGTGACTGCACTTCGAACCGAAGACTGCCACCTTGACCAATTTGCTTCATCCTCTGCCTGTCCGGGATTGTCTTCTTTATAAGCATAATAATCAAGCGCAAGCGCGACGAATCCCGAATCGGCAAGATCCTTTGCAATGGCAGCATACACCGGCCCCCACCCCCCGGCTCCATACAGGATAATCACAGCCGGATGAACTCCTGGCGTGGATGGTTTTTCAAGAACTCCATGTATTTCCGGGAATAGACCGGGTTTTGAGAGTATCTGGGATTCCTGACTGATTCCACTTGGGGTGTTCAGGAAAGACAGGCAGATGATGAGTGCTGAGAATTTTAGTTTCATTTCATTGAAGTTTTTGAATTTTTATTCCCCGTAAAGGTTTATAAATGCCCTCATGATGGATGCAGCGCCAGCGGAACTGTGCCACTCCCCCTCGAATATCTGGGTCCGTAGATCCAGGTTGGGATAATTCCGGGATTCCAGAACATTCGCCATCTCATTCAAACCTGTGATCGCATTTTGATCCTCGAGTCCGCCGATACTGAGATACAACCTTGCGTGCAGATCGGTGTGGTTTTGGCCCAGACCCCCGGGGCTTCCGAATCGTCGGAGGTCTTGTCCACAAGCGCCTGCAGAGCCACCAGCTTCTCCAATCGTTTGCTCAGGGCTTCGAAAATGGCCTGGCTGCT
>JAWOHR010000057.1:0-31437 GCA_046485075.1 Bacteroidales bacterium | reverse complement strand
ATACCGTTTCTTATCACCGTCACGCAGTTCACACGCTTCACGCTCTCCAGTCGAAGCACCGCTTGGTACGGCTGCCCTGGCTTCAGTTCCGTCTTCGAGTGTTAAATTAACTTCCACCGTAGGATTTCCACGGGAGTCAAGAATTTCCAATGCATTTACACGAATGATTTCCATTACAATGAATATTAAGTTCTGTAAAATGAAATTGCTCTATATAAAGTTATTAAAATATCGGGGACATGAAATGGAAATTCGGGTAAGCCTTTAAATTGATGTGACAAATATTGACTTTCAATATAATAGGTCGTATTTTTAATAAAATATTCTGAACCATACCTCTCCCTTGACAAGCCCCTTAAGGCAAAAAAATCAGATTTTTAACCAAAAAATTAGCGTGATGCAGAAAATTACAACATTATTCATCCTGCTCCTGTTTTTAGGAGTGAATTCCTTTTCTCAAAAGAAAAGCGGAACCATCTTCTCTGAGCATGAATCCATTGAAAAAACCAAAGAACTATGGAAAGCCTTCGCAATTGGTGATGTTGAAAAATACAGAAGCTTCTTTGCAGACAGTGCTTATCTGATAAACAACGGCAAGCCTGCTCCAAAAACGGCCCATGCACAAATTGGTAAAAGTGTGGCAACCTGGGCAGGTAATTATGAGCATTTTCAGGTTGAAAATCAACCCCCGGCTTATCCCGATGCCATGGAATATAAAGAAGGCGGAACCTGGGTTCAGGATTGGCTCCTGCTGACCGGAGTCCATAAAAATACCGGGGTAATCCTGAATTTGCCCTTACATAACCTATACCAATTTAATGAGGAGGGGAAAATCACCGCCATGATAAGCTATTTCGAGAATGATGTATTTGAAGAAATAGCCAACAGCCAGACCACCAGGGAAAATGGCAAGTTATTTATTAATCACCCTTACATAGTTACCGTTCGAAAGGCTATGAATGCTTTCGTGGAAAAAGATATGGAGAAATGGTTAAGCTTCTATTCACCTAAGGCCTTATTTAGCAATCTATCCATGCAGCCGGATGAATCACATAGCCTGGAGGAATATAAAGAGGCCATGTCGAAAATGTTTTTCAGGGAAGATCTGAAATTCAAGGTTGAGCAGGTAGGCTATCCTGACTGCATTTACTATGAAAAGAGTGATAATTATATCGTTTACTCCTGGTGGAAGATGGTTGTGAAAAAGGAGGGGAAGATGTATGAATTTCCATTTATGATCTCCCATGATTTTGATAAAGAGGGAATGATCGTTTTTGAGAATATCTACATGAGCAGCAATCACCTTGAAAACCTCTGATGCGGTAATGAATGCTATGAAAGCAGGGTCAGGGCGCATTTAACACCGTCGGCTGCGCTGGAGATGATTCCACCTGCAAATCCACTGCCTTCACCAACGAAATAGAGATTATCAAAACCGGTGCATTTCCCGTCCCTGTCGCGTGCAACCTGGATGGGAGAAGAGGTTTTGCTTTCCAGCCCCATCAGGAGACCCTGGTCAAACCCATGCAGTTTCCTGCTAAAATCCTTTATTCCATCGGCAATAGCCTGGCTAATCATCCCGGGAACCAGATTAAAAAGAGGCGCCGATTGGAGTCCAAGGGGGTAGCTGCTTTTGGATATGGTCTTTGATTCACTCTTTCGCATATAATCTGCTGCCCTGTTTGCGGGTATTGTATAGCTGCCGGAAAAGGCAAAGAAGTTTCCCTCCAGCTGGTCCATCCAGTCCAGTATCTCTTGCGGCGAGCACGCGTGTCCCAGTAACTGGTCAGGATGAACCCCTGCCACGCAACCTGCATTGGCGAAAGGACCGTTGCGCAGGTAATGGCTCATTCCATTGACGACACTTTTTTCCTGATAGGCTGCGGCCGGCACCACCATTCCGCCAGGGCACATGCAAAAGGTATAAACACCCAGTCCGGATTTCGACTTTGCACTTAACCGGTATTCTGCCGCTTTAACCCCGGGCAATGCTTCCCTGCCCCACTGCGCCAGGTTTATAAGCGTTTGGGGATGTTCGATCCGGTGACCTATGGCGAAATTCTTGGTACCAAAACCAACCCCTTTTTTAATCAGCATGCGGTACGTGTCATAAGCAGAATGACCCGTAGCTAGTATGATATGATCGGCTTCAAGATCCCCCTTACCGGAAACGATACCCGTTGCCCTGTTTCCTTTCAGAACCAAGTCTGTAAGTTGCGTCTCAAACAGGAATAATCCTCCGTTATCAAGAAACCTCTGACGCAGATTTACCACAATGACTTTAAGATGGTCGGTTCCCACATGAGGGTGGGTCATGTATAGTATTTCACCGGGCGCTCCGGCTTTTACGTATTCGGAAAGGATAAAACCACGCTCCCTGGAAATGTGTTTGGACCGGGAGGTGAGCTTCCCGTCTGAAAAGGTCCCGGCCCCCCCCTCTCCAAAAGCATAATTATTCTGTTCATTGAATACCCCCCTTTTTTCCAACACCTCGATTGCCCTGGAGCGCTGATCCACCTCTGATCCACGTTCAATAATGGTTACCTGGTAACCTGCGGATTGCAAAACATGAGCTGCAAAAAAGCCAGCCGGTCCGCTACCCACCACCACAATTTTTTCGGACCGGTTTTTATATGGAATTTCCAGTAGTTCCGGAGCATTGAATGTATCACCTTCTATGCTTTCTGAAAAAACAACGACTCCCAGTAACCAGTGAATGTCATTTTTCTTCCTGGCATCCAGGCTCTTCTTCTCAATCTGGAAGGTAAAATCCTTTATTCCAAGTTGCTTTTCAATATCACTTCTGAGCTGCTCCCCTGAATAATCAGTGGACACCTTTATTTGTATGGATTTGTAGCCCATTGTTGACAATTGAAATGATACATGTTTGTTCTATTTCAGCATGACCATCAGACTACCTGTAATATACGCCGCTACCCACCACATGTATGCAATCCTGGAGTAAAGGTGAATAGGGCGGGATACGATTTCAGCCGCTCCTTTCCGGATACGGAATCTCCATAGCAGTATTGCATCGATGATCATCAATGTGAGGGAGGAATAGCCTAAAATACCGTGCAGGGTAAAGGGACTGTTCTCGGAAACAATGATCATCATCAGGGTGGAGGAGATATCCAGCACCACTCCCAGGGACAAAAAGACAAGAACCCGGTTGATCACAAGCCTTTTTTTCTGCTCGGTGATAATGGCAATGGAGTAGGATATTAATGCGATGGTGACAACAGAGGCTGCAAAAATTGCGAGTGGCTTCATGGATTGACTTTTTGATATTCAAAGGAGGGGAATCCCTTTTCCCCGGATGGATTAAAATAACTCCTGAATCGAAATTTAAACAATCTTTCATCCGTGTCCCGAACGATATAGGTGTAGCCGGGCCTGACCTTGTATTCTGCCGCATTGGTGGACTCATCAACCTCCACGGATTTCCAGTCATGACCAATCGCATCCTGTGCCGAGGAAAAATCCAGAGAAAGCGCGGTGGAGGCGGTTACATCCAAAAAATGGGTGGTTGTATCCAGGGCCGATTCAACCTGGTTTGGATTGAGCATGACTCCCCTGACGTAATAGGGTGTCGGTATCCCGTCGTCGGTTAAAAGAATGGTATAATACTGGGTAAACAGCAGGTCCCACTCTCCTTTTGCGGGCTCCAATTGCTTAACCTCATTGTTTTCAATGGAATAATGCACATAATTGAAAGTTTCATTCTTTAAAATTTCGACTGTGTCAGGGATGCTCCCCTGAGGCTCACCAACAAGGAATTGATATGAAGCTTCATCTACGCTGATGAACTGCACCTTCTTCTTTACCTTATAAACAATGCCGTCATATTGACCCAGCAACATTACCTCATTGGTATAAACACTCTCTCCGCCCGGGAAACTTACCCAATCACCAACCGCCGTGGAATCCGGATTCCCGTCCGATTTGTCGGAAATAAACGCATAGGCTCCCTTGCCACTAAAATCAGCACTCCATTCGGTAGAGCCGGTATGAGCAATTCCCCAAAGGTCCGAGGAGTTTATTCGAATGTGAAACCCGCCAGCCGCACATTCAAATCCCAATACCCACTCACTGTTTTTGTTCTCTGCCACAATACTCCCCGAACTGAAATCGAAATAGGTCTGGCTGGTATAGATGGAGCTTTGAACAGATACCGATTCCACATCCCCGGGTTGAACATAGGGTGGTACCGGCTGGTCCTCCTCAAAACATGAAACCAGGAGTACACCCATGAAAATCAATATTGCCAGAGGCCCCAACTTCATCTTCACTGCTTTTTAAATTTATGAAACAGATAACTGACTTTCAGAAAATAGGTGCGTCCCCAGTTTAAAAGGGTACTGTCTCCTGAACCTCCGGAATGAACCGCTCCGCCTCCGGAGGAGCCGATGGATTTGTTATCGAAAATATTTTTCACCCCTGTTGTTAATCTCACTGCATCATTGAAAACAGGAATGCTGAATGTTGCGTCCATGTTATGGTAACTGTCCAGGTAGCTTAACGAGACATCATAAATCTCCCCGGTCTCCATATCCATGGAACCCACATACCTGGTATACAGGTCGGTATATTTGTAAAAAAGGGATACTTCGAACCTGTATTTTACATTCTTGTACTTGAAATTTGACACATAATCTGTACTTGTGGTAAATTCACTGGCATTGATTATGCTTGATAATTCATTGTGAAACACGCCTGCGTTCAGGGTGAGTCTCGGATGAAGCTTATATATGATATCCGATGAAAAACCTTTGGAGATCATCGCACCTGCCGGTACATTAAAATAGACCGCCGCGGTGGGATCATCCTGATCATAGAGCAATTCGATCTTATTTTCAATTTTGTTATAATAGATATTATTGGAAATCTGGAATTTATTACTGCCTTTCCCAAGGTAAAGATCCAGCCAGAAGTTGAAGTTATTACCGGTTTCTGCATCCAGGTCCGGATTCCCTCTGATATTGTGATTAATATCCTGGAAATCCAGGTAGAGCTCTTTAATGGACGGAGCCCGAAACCCTTTCGCATACGAGCCTCTTAAACTCAAAAATTGGAAAGCATCCCATTTAATGTTAAAGGAATAAACCAGCGGAGCTTTGTATTTGAAATTGTAGATATACCTCACTCCGGGTTGAATATCAAGTTTCTCGTGAGGTGTTATATTCAGGCTTAAAAAGGCGGAAATATCCCCCATCTGCTCGGTCCCTTCCAAACGTTCACTGATGGCAGCTTCATAATTCATCTCATATCCTCCCTGGTAACTGAACTTGTCCGATTCCTCATTACTGTATGTCCCCCGGCTGAAGAGGTTATGAAAAGTGGTGGTGTCATTGGCCGATAAAGTGGGAACAACCGTTTTCTCCAGGTTTACAAGGTCATTTATATAGGTAAGTTTGGATTTCCTGTACAAGGAGTAGGCTCCCGTAACCTTGAGGTTCTGCCTATCTCCAAATTGCTTATTCAGATCCAGTGTTGTGGCCCACCTGTCGGTAAAATGGTAATAATCAAACGCTCCCTCGTAATTCAGATCAGGATTCAGATCTCCGTTGTCTCTTAGCTCTTCCGTGAAATAGCTGGATGATAATTTGGCTTTCCAGGAGCCGGTATTGAACGCATAATAGCCATCCAGATTATACTGAAGTTTTGGATTCCACTCCTTTGCCCTGGAGGTATCCACTTCCGAATACCCGTCGAAGAAATAGCGTCCCGCCGATAATCCCACGCTGTTTTTACCCCTGTTTAAAGAAAAATTTCCATCAAAATCATAAACACCCACCGTTTCGTAATACGCCTCGACCCCGGCCGTCAAACTCTGCCGTTGATTCTCCTTTGTAATGATATTGATCACACCGGCCATGGCATTGCTTCCATAGACCACCGACATGGGTCCCTCCACGATTTCAATGTGATCTATGGAGGAGACATTGATTTGTGATAAGTCCAGTATCCCGTTCTGCCTTCCAACCATGGGAACACCATCCACCAGGATCTTCACATGCTCACCCCCGAGTCCCTGAATCCTTACGGAGGAGCCAAGGGCAGCATCCCTGACAGGACTGAAATTCAATTCATTAGAGATCAGTTCAGACAAATTGGTTGCCCCTTTTTTCTCCACTGCACTGTTGTCAAGAACCTTTACCTTGTAAATAGACTGGTCGACTCTTTTGGGAGAAAACTGGGCAGTTACAACCACTTCTTCAACCTTGTACATCGAAGGAATAAGATACAGGGTCACTGACTCCCCGGGATCAATGGTATCGATCAGTGTCTGGTATCCTATGAATGAGACAGAAACCAGGGATCTTTTCCGGATGTTATTTGCCAGGGCACCATTCTTATCGGTAAGCGAATAGGAGGTATTCTGTTTGTCCAGGCTTTCAAAGCAAAGGTGTGCATTGGGAAGAGTGCTCCCCGTCTCCTTGTCGATGATGACAATGGATGATTGTGAGAACATCACTCCATAACCGAATATCCCTGTCAGTAAAAGACTTAAGAGAACCCTCTTCCACATGCCTGTAAGACCTGAATATACTATTTAATCTTGCTTCTCAACATTGAAAACCACTTTTCCGGATACACTTCCGTCGGTTGCTGTAAAAACAACTTTATAGGTATTTTCACCTTTTCTCACAAAGTAACAAAGGTCCGGCTCCACCTGGTAAGTGTAACTACCCATATCGAAAGTTTTCCAGTCAGAGCCAATCACCGAGATGTATTCCGAGAAAATGGCAGTGGAGGGGTCAGCCAGATCGGTATCAATATCTCTGACTTCAGCTGTTTCCACCTCCATGTTGGAAAGTACACCTGTAACAATGTAGGGAATGGACTCATCATAGTACTTTGTAAAAACAATATCCCATGAATCCGATTCAGGCTCATGGTCCAGAACCTCACCGGATGAAAGCGAGAAATAGACAAAGTTCTTACCTGTGTGTGGGTTGCAGCTGATCTCTTTTGTTTCACCAGCGCCCTCGATATCACCGTATTTAATGGTAAAAGAATTGGTCATGGCAGCCCTCTTCTCAATAAATATCTTTTTCAAAGTACCGTCATTCAGCTTGATGATAAAGAGCGAGTCTCCGATCACATCATGAGTCTGGCTGTTATAAACCCCCCAGCCGTAATCCGGATGACCCGTTGCATTTCGGTCGAATGCGCCATTCAGCCAGGTCGTATCGGAATTGTAAAGTGCTGGCCACCCTGCCATCTGCGAAGTGTCAACAGCATCCCACGCATTCATGTCTCCAAGCGGATAGGCATAGAGTTCAACTCCAAAGCCTTCATTGATCAATATGGTAGAACTCATGGGGTTCGTGGAAAATGCGATATCCCATCCGGAGCGTGGAGCCGAACTGACAATCCCGTTCTCCATACTGTAGTAAATTTCATTGGCATACCCGGCACCCATGCTGATGGAATCGGCAAAGCTTACCTGCGGATCGGGTTCGACTGTTTCATCACACGATGTGAGTACAAAAATTGCAAGAAAGAGGTAGATCAGATTTTTCATTTTAATTCATTATTTAAGTTTAAAGATTTCTAAATATTGCCATGAAGGCGGAACTCATTACAACCAGTAAAGAGATCCCGTAGTAAAAAGTGGCTGCACGGTATTTCTTTCGATCGGATGATATCTGTTTAATGATCAGCCTTCCCACCTGAGAAAAAATTAAGGCAAAGAGCATGAGCGAAACGTGTTCAATTGCCCAGAACCTGAGTGAATTTTGTTGAAGAGCCTCCTCCATCGAGATGTTGGTTGCATCCACCTCAGGCTTCAGAAAGAAGTAGAGGGCAATTCCGGTAAACAGCTGGATGTAAAGGAAATGAATAAATACCCAGGACAATCTCAGAAATGAACGGGGACACGGTATGTCTTTGATCCATCCGATCAGTGCCCATGCAGTGGTTATTAGTGCAAGAATGATAAAAATGGCACTGATCACATAATGGAATTTGATAACGATATCATACATGGCGCAAGGCTAATCAACAAATCTGTAGTAAATCTGTAGAAAACCAGATGAAAATCTGCAGATGGGAATTAAAGCGCCGGAATCCTGGGAATTCAGATTGTAAATTCACCGGAAAAATGGCTTAAAATGTTTTATAAATCACAACAAAAGAGATACTTGGACCGGCTTATCTATGGAAAGGACAATGTGAAATGATGAAGCCTGTCTGCGTAATGATAGACTAATTTTAAATTATAGAGATCACAAATATTTTTTGAGAGCGACAATCCCAATCCAAAGGTCCCGTCGCTTTTACCTATTTTTTTATACCGTTCAAAGATCTCCTGGTCCGACAGGTCAGCATTTTGTCCGCTGTTTGAGATGAGAATTTCCCTCTTCCCGATTTCAATGTTTACAATGCCATTTTCAATATTATGCCCGATGGCATTCTTGATCAGATTCACCATTAAAACATCAATCAACATGGGATCCGCCTCCACTAAAAAATCATCAGACTTCGTGCAATGGATGGAAATACCTTTTGCTTCCGCAATGGAGGTAAAATTCTCCAGGTGCCTGTCCACTACTTCATTCAATGAAATTTTCTCCCTAATTGTAAATTGATTATTCTCAATTTTAGTAAACAACACCAGTGTTTTGTTCAGTTTCGATAGCCGGGAATTGGTTTTCTGGATATCCCGGATCAGGTTTGCCTGTTCACTGTTCAGGGGTGAAGACTGAAGGAGCAGATCACATTTAAGCCTGATGATGGAGAGTGGCGTTTGAATCTCATGGGAGATATTCCCCGTAAATTCCTTGACATTTTCATAATCCAGTCGAATTTTCGCTATCATCTGATTCAATGTTGAATTCAACAATTTGAACTCCGTAATCTCAGATGCTCCGAATTCTATGTTCTTCACCGTGTTTACATCATAGGCTTTCAATTTTTCGACCGTCTTAAAAAAATCTGACCATATCCGTCCGAACATGAAGCGGTTGATCAGATATAAGAAAAGAATAAAAAGGATGACTATGAGGGTAACGATCAGAACAATTCTTTCAATCAATTCATTGGATTCTATGAGGGATTTGTAAATAACAACACGGTATATTTCAGCCGGGGTTTCCACATCAAAACGAAGTGTTCTGTGCAGTTTATATGAATTTTCATCAGGACTGAGAAGAATGGTGTCCATGAAAACTGCAGGTAATTTGTCTTCGGGCGCTATTGCGTCAACGGTTATGTAGGCCGGAATTGAAAGATTGAGGTAATTCTCCGGCCTGTTTTTAATCTCTTCGGTGATGAACTCCATTCTGGAAAGAAGCTCAGCACTGATCTCTTTCTCGGTGGTGGATTTAAGGATTCCATAAAAGACCATGCTGCCAATGAAGAAGACAAACAGCATCGTGGTTATAAAAATGTATATGGTCCGGTTCAGAAGTTTCACTTTGAGACAAATTTATATCCAACCCCATACACGGTATGAATGTAATCTTCTCCACCAAGATCGGTGATTTTTTTCCTCAGGTTCTTAATGTGGGTATAGACAAAATCCAGGGAATCGGCATTGTCAGCATAATCGCCCCACAAATATTCGCATATGGACTCCTTGGTCAGAATCCTGTCCTTATTCGAAATGATATAGAGCAGCAGATCAAACTCCTTTCTGGTCAGTTTCAGGGGTTCGTTATGAATGGTAACCTGCCGCTCCACAGGATTGATCACCATTTCATTAAAAATGATGTGATCATCGCCGTCAAACCTGATTCTCCTGAGCAACGATTGGATTCTGGCATTTAGTTCGGAAAGGTGAAAGGGTTTTACAATGTAATCATCGGCTCCAAGATTCAGGCCCTTGATGCGGTCATCGAGGGTCTCCCTTGCAGAAACAATAATGATCCCGGCGTTGGCATTTCGCTTTTTTACCGGTTCGATCAAATCTAACCCGCTTCCATCAGGCAGGTTCACATCGATAAGCAGGCAGTCATACAGGTAGAGCGAATTCTTCTCCTCCGCTTCGTTCAAAGTGGTAGCAGACTCACAGCTATACCCCTCCCCTGTTAAATAGGAAAGTAACGATTCCAGCAGACCGGTTTCATCTTCAACAATTAATAGCTTCATATTTTTCGATCCATTAATGACGCTATGGCAAGAAGCACTCCAAGGATGATCCCCAGGAAGGCAGCAAACAATACCCTGTACTCTTCAGGTAAAAGGAAAGTGATCGTTTGTGCAGGGATCCAGAAAAAAGGAATGGTCTTTTTAAACACGAAATTCCATTGCACATCCCAGTTAATCTCCCTGAACAGCCTGGCGAAAGGTATGGGTTTAAAAAATCCCCTTAAGGTTCCTCCATTTTCCAGGATATGGATATCGGTAATTTTGTGGAAAGTCATCATCACCGGAGCATAAAAAAGATTCAGTGCTGTACCAATGCTGAATGAAACAAGAACTTTCTTCCAGCTCAGGTCCGAATGCAACAGAAGGCTCGCATTCTTAAAGCCAACCTTCTCAAGAAGGAGAGGCGTCCCTTCAGCGAAAATCGCAAATGCCATATAAATGGAGACTCCAAGAAATCCCCATACAATGGCCCGGGGGAGCAGGCCAAATCCCTTTTGATGATATTTGCCGGTCTTGATCCTGAGGCCGATGACCTCACCAAGAGTGGCCAGGATGGAGAACTTGATAAAGCTCATCACCAGGCCATGCTCCAAATTAAACTGATAATAGGCGTCGAAAACCTCCCTGGAGATAAAAAAAGGGAGAAAGAAGGCAATCACCCCCAGAAGAAAAAACAGATCATTTCGTATATTCAGTCCCAAAACAATAAGGTTTCGTTCATCTTATGTTTCAAAGCTATATTAAATTTTGAGAGTCAGGAATTTCTGATTTCCGATTGAAACAAAATCTTCCCATCCTTCTCATCCACGATCACATGCATCCCGGGCAGAACGCTCCCATCGAGCAGGGCAATGGACATCCCATCCAGTACTTTTTTCTGAATCAGCCTCTTCAACGGCCTTGCTCCAAACTGCATATCAAAGCCTTCATTGATTAGGTAATCCCTGCAACCATCGGTGAGCTCGATGGTAATATTCTGTTTGGAAAGTTGTCCCCGGAGATTGTTGATCTGGATCCGGATTATTCCTTCCATGTTATTCTTGGTCAACGGTTTGAACATCACCAATTCATCAATACGATTGAGGAATTCAGGCCGGAAACTTCGCCTCAGTAATTCGAATACCTGAATTTTTGTGGATTCCATTACCCGGTCCATATTGGATTCATTCATCAATTCGAAATTATCACGAATGATTTCAGATCCAATATTTGAGGTCATGATGATAATTGTGTTTTTAAAGTTGGCCATCCTGCCCTTATTGTCGGTAAGGCGACCATCCTCGAGTACCTGCAGCAAAATGTTAAATGTATCAGGATGGGCCTTTTCGATCTCATCAAGCAAAATCACGGAATAGGGTTTTCTGCGGACAGCCTCGGTTAGCTGTCCACCCTCTTCATAACCCACATATCCCGGAGGAGCTCCAACCAGGCGTGAGACTGCATGCTTTTCCTGGTATTCGCTCATGTCGATGCGTGTCAACAGCGATTCGTCATTAAAAAGGTATTCGGCCAGGGCCTTTGCAAGCTCGGTTTTGCCTACACCTGTCGTACCCAGGAAGAGAAAGGAACCCACCGGCCTTTTTTCATCTGAAAGTCCCGCCCTGCTCCTCCGGATGGAAGATGCAACTGCATGAATAGCCTCCTCCTGTCCAACCACGCGGTGATGCAATTCATTTTCGATGTGCAGCAGTTTCTCCCTGTCACTCTGGAGCATCCTGGTTACCGGTATACCCGTCCACTTCGAGACCACCTCTGCGATATCTTCAGCGGTAATCTCCTCCCTCAGGAGCCGTTTCCCATTTGAATGGTCCTGGTTCAACGCTCCAATGAATTTTGCCAGGTTCGCTTCTGCCTGGGGCAGCTGACCGTAACGGATTTCAGCAACCCGGGCCAGATCACCCTCCTTCTCGGCCTTTTCTGCCTTGAAGGTGAGTTCTTTGATCTCCTGCTTGGTATTCTGGATATCTGAAACCATTCTCTTCTCACTCTGCCACTGGGCCGAGAGCTGCTTTTGCTCATCCTCCAGGACGGAAAGTTGTTTACCGATCTGCTCCACCCTGGGTTGATCTTTCTCACGCTTAAAAGCCTCCCTTTCAATCTCAAGTTGCTGAATTTTACGGTCAAGCGCATCAATCGCTTCAGGCTTTGAATTCATCTCCAATCTGAGGTGCGCCGATGCTTCATCGATGAGGTCAATGGCTTTATCGGGCAGGAACCGGTCATTGATATACCTGATGGAAAGCTGAACGGCGCTGATGATGGCTTCATCCCGGATCCGTATTTTATGGAAATTCTCATACCTCTCCTTGATCCCCCTTAATATGGAGATTGCATCCTCCTCTGAGGGCTCATCTACCATTACTTTCTGAAAACGCCTTTCCAGTGCTTTATCCTTTTCGAAATATTTTTGGAATTCGTTCAGTGTCGTGGCTCCAATGGCACGCAAATCGCCACGGGAAAGTGCAGGTTTTAAAATATTGGCAGCATCCATTGCACTCTCTCCGCCTCCTCCGGCACCCACCAGGGTATGGATTTCATCGATGAAAAGGATGATGCGTCCTTCCGATCCGATTACCTCGTTGACCACAGATTTCAGTCTCTCCTCGAATTCCCCCTTATATTTTGCACCGGCAATCAAAGCCCCCATATCCAGTGAATAAATCTCCTTATTCAGCAGGTCATCGGGAACATCACCACCTGCAATCCGAAAAGCAATACCTTCTGCAATGGCAGTTTTACCCACTCCGGGTTCACCCACCAGGATCGGATTATTCTTGGTTCTTCTGGAGAGGATCTGCAGCACACGCCGAATCTCCTCATCCCTCCCGATGACCGGATCAAGTTTTCCGTTTTCCGCCTGCTTGTTCAGGTGTATGGCATATCTCTCCAGCGCATGGTAGGTCTCCTCGGCCGACTGGCTCTGTGCCTTTGCTCCTTTGCGAAACTCATGAATCGCTCTTTTCAACTCCTTCTCCGTGATGCCTGCATCTTTGAGCAGCTGACTGGCAGTATCTTTTGTGGCGAGGATCCCGAGCAGCACATGTTCCAGGGTAACATATTCATCATCAAATTCTTTCCTGCTTGTCAGCGCATGATTCAATGCCCTCTCAGCATTGTCAGACAAATAATGCTTTCCTCCCGTTACCACAGGATAGCTCTTGATATGCTGATCAAGTGCAACTGTGAAAATCTTCAAATTGGCCGATAATTTCTGGAACAGGTGTGGTACAACATTTTCATCCACCAGCAGCACACCTTTCAGAATATGTCCGCATTCAATAGCCTGGTTTTCATTCTCTAAAGCAAGTTGCTGTGCCCTTTGAACAGCCTCCTGGGCTTTGATGGTAAATTTATTCAGGTCCATAGGTTTATCATTTTAAGTTCTGCATCACGCCCGGAGTTTAAAACAAATCCTGAGCCAGTTTACAGATGGTGCCATTTTGGCATTATTTTCTAAATTGCGGATCCTTGATGATGGGTTGAAAAAAAATAATGAGAAGTATTGAGCTGCTGGCACCGGGGGGAGATCTGGATTCGATAAAGGCTGCAATTGTTGCAGGAGCCGATGCAGTATATTGCGGAATCCATAAATTCAATGCCCGAAACCGTGCCACGAACCTGTCATTCGGGGATTTGAACGGGATTTTAAGATGGGTTCACAGCAATCATTGTAAACTTTTCCTAACCCTCAATATTGTCGTCGTTGAGAGTGAGATCCCCGACCTCATCCGTTTACTCAATAAGCTGGTAAATACAAGCATCGACGGAGTCATTATCCAGGACCTGGGACTGTTCTATCTGCTCTCCGGATATTTTAAAGGGCTTAAAATTCATGCTTCAACCCAGCTCACAACCCATAATGAGGGTCAGATCAGGTTTTTAAACCAACTGAATGCCACCCGGGTGAATCTTTCCCGGGAATTGAATATGCAGGAGGTAAAAACTTTAACCACGGTTGCACATCAAAACGGGATGTTATCCGAAGTATTTGTCCACGGATCCTACTGCATCTCCTTTTCCGGATTATGCTACATGAGTTCTCTTTTCGGCGGAAACTCAGGGAATCGTGGCCGGTGCAGTCAACCGTGCAGGGAGCGATATGTGGTTACCCCCGAAGGCAACTATTTCCCGCTGAATCTCAAAGACAACTCCGCCTTTTTTGATCTGAAGGAGCTTTCTGAAGCGGGAGTTGACTCTTTTAAAATAGAGGGAAGAATCAAGAAGTTTCATTACGTATATACCGTGGTTGAGTCCTACAATAAAGGTATTGACAGCGGAAGCCTCCATAAGGTATTCAACCGCGATTTCTCTAACGGTTTTTTAAGGGGAGAAATCAGCAGGGATATGTTTACAGATAATCCCAGGGACCATTCGACACCGTACCTGGCTGAACGGTCAGACGGCACCACCGGGCTTTATGATCAAAGGGGAAGAATCAGAACCTATGTGAAAAGCCTGATCGATCCGATTGTGACCGGAAATGCCCCTCTTGTCATCACCCTGTCAGGGAGGGCCGGTGAGCCTCTGGTGATTGCCATAAGGACTCCCGGTTCCTCTTTTGCTGTCGCCTCGGAAATGAATCTGGAAAAAAGGGACGGGCTGACACTCGACATGGGGGAGATCAACAAAAGATTCAAGGCAATCAATGATACGGAGTACTTCATTGAACATATGGAATTAAAAAATCTTCAGCCGGGTCTTTTTATCCCGTTCAGGGAACTCACATCATTGAAAAACCGGATCCTTTTCATCCTGCGTGATTCAAAAGAGCATGTTACCCAGGTAAAAATACCCCGCCTGAAAAGGCCGGATCGCCGATCCGGAGCCCCCACCCTTTTGGTTTTGATTTCCTCTCCGGGTGACCTGCAACTTTTCAACGATACATCTTCCCAACTCTTTTATCAGCTCCCGGACTCTCCCGGGAAAAGGATCTCTGATCTGATCACCCTCTTTGAGAAAAACAGAAGAATCTTCCCCTGGTTCCCCCCGGTGATCATTGGAAAGGATTTCAGTGCTGCGGTCAGATTTCTGCAGGAGGTTCATCCTGAACAAATCGTAACCGAAAATAGCGGAATCGCTTATGAGGCAGATAAAATGGGGATCCCATGGATTGCCGGCCCCCGCATGAACATTACCAACTCCTACAGCCTGTTGTGCCTGGCTGAGAATTTCAACTGTTCAGGAGCCTTTCTTTCAAACGAGATGAACCGGCAGCAGATTCAGGGGGTAAAAAGAGCTGAAAATTTCAGACTCTATTACAGCATCTATCATCCCATTGAACTGATGATCAGCCGGCAGTGCCTTTTTCACCAGGTAACCGGGTGTGAAAAGCAGCAGGTTGATCAGGAGTGTGTCCCATCCTGTCATAAATCCTCATCCTTACAACATCCTGGAAAGGGCACCCTGCTGATCGAAAAATCAGAGGGTAACTACCACCGGATTTATCATGAATTCAATTACCTGAATACGAATATCGTAACTGACATACCGGACATGTTCTCAGGATTTCTCATCGATTTAAGGGACATCAGTACAGGTACAAGGGTTGCGGCGGATCGATCAACCACCGTTAAATGGTTTGAAAGATTATTGAAAGGCAACCCCGGTTCAGCAGATCACATCAACCAGATGATCCGTCCCTCCACCCACACTCAATACGACGTGGGAATCTGAGTGAAATCTGGGCCGGCCAGAATCATAGATGAGCCTCTATACGCCACTGTGCATTGGGAAATTGGCTCTTCAGCCGTTCAAATTCTCTTTCATCTGCCATATAACCACAGGTTGAAAGCACGTCGGCCTCCACGGGAGAGTCACACTTCACCATAACGCTCCGATCTGCACGGATCAATTCCCGCTTAACGGGGTGATAAATATGGGCCACTCTCTCAGCCTCCCCACGGCCATGCAGATCCTGAAGACCCGAAACGGAGACGAACTCATCCCTTAACAGGAATCGCTCCCCGGTACCCACCAGCCATCCGTTCCCATGGGGATGTTTTCCCATCCCCGCAAGGGAACTCTCACCAAAGCTGATAAATGCATCTTTCACACCCTCCGACTTCAGATAAACCACCACATCCTCAAGGGCAATACCCTTCCCGATACCACCCATATCAAGTTTAACGCCGGGATTGGTGAATTTAATGGTTCCCTCGTTCCGGTCCCGGATCACATCGATCCATCGGCTCCTGGCCTGGTTCACCGCAGGATCAAACAACCCATCCGTCATCATGTAGTAACGGTTACAGATATCCAGGACCCTGGTCATGGATACTGATTCCCTGACCGCCCGTTTCGAAGCCAGTTCATTGATGATCTGAAGTTCGGCCCCCGAACGAAACAAAGAGAGACACTGTTCCCAATCCTCAACAATATCCTCCACCCGCCTGGACAGTTGATCCCCTCTCTCTTTCCTGATCCCGGGAATAACCATGGCAAAACGGGTATACATGGCAAAAAACCCATGTGAATAGACAATCAAATCAGGTAGTTTCAGGTACTATATCACAGGCTCCCACCCGGGCTCGTATTCACGACCCCAGAGTTTCATGGCATCCCGGTCGAACATTCTTCCCGAGACATCGTCAATATCGAAACCTTTCCCGATCCGGTAGGCAATGTTGGAGTAGTGAACCATGGCCATGGTGATGGCGCCAATGGAGATTGGTGCAGTGAGCTCCCCTTTGCCGCGGATGGCATCAAAAAGGTTGACCACATGTGCGGTGGACATATCCCCTCCGCCACCCAATGCAGTCCCTGTTTCATTTGAAACCGAACCGCTCTCCTTCACCACTTTTCCCATTCGATCGTAAAGGATATATTTCTCCCGGTCGATGTAAACCGCCCCTTCGCTTCCATAAATAATTGTTCCACGATCCGAACCATAGGTCTTGTAGCCGTTCCGGCTCTTTCCGTCCCACTCGATCACCTTATTGCCGGCAAACCGGAAGGTTACCTCCATATCATCGTACATCTCCCATCCGTCCTCCACAAAATGCCGCTTACCGGCCTCTACATCGACCCGGTTGGGATAGTCGACCTGCAGTGCCCAGCGGGCCACATCGAACTCGTGGGTACCGTTGTTCCCCGACTCGGCAGTGCCATAATCCCAGCCGTACCAGTGCCAGTTATAATCCCACGTCTCCTGGGTATATTCCCTTCGCGGCGCAGGTCCCTGAAACAGATCCCAATCCAGTCCCTCAGGCACCGGAACGCTTTTTTGAACCGGGACTACTCCCCTGTTGGCTGTATAAAAAGCCACCGCTTTATAAGGATTCCCGATGATCCCGTTATGAATTTCCCCGATAATTTCAATGGTGTGAGCGGAAGAACGCTGCTGGGTTCCCATCTGCACCAACCGGTTGTATTTCTGCTGTGCAGCGACAATCCATTCATTCTCCCTCATATTGTGGGAAGCCGGCTTTTCTACATAGACATGTTTTCCCCCTGCCACAGCCAGAATGGCCCCAGGTGTATGCCAGTGGTCAGGGGTGGCATTGATCAGCAGATCCACCTCCGCATCGGCAATCACTTTCCGGATATCATTCTCCAGTTTCGGCTGGTTCTTAATTTGTCCGGAAAAAACCTCCGCGGCTTTCTCCCGCTGACTTTTCATCACGTCGCACAAATAGATCAGCTCCACATTATTCTTCTTGTCGGCAATGGGCTCGATATAGGCGCCCAGCCTTCGTCCCAGTCCGGCAATAGCGATATTGATCCTGTCATTTGCTCCAATGATCCTGCGGTAACTGTGCGCAGACATTCCCATTGCGGAACCGCCGATCGCCATAACTGCTGATCCTGCAGTAACTTTTTTTATGAAATCTCTTCTGTTCTCACTCATCTTGCTGGTTTTATTTATTGATGAAATATAATATTCAGAGTGATAAAACTACACAAATATGTTGAGAAAGGTAAAAGGGAAAATGGTAAAATTATCAAGCAGGTAAGCCGGTAAGTGGGAGAAATATATTGAAAGGTTAGAATAATTCATAATTTTAACGGGAATAACCATACATGATAACAATGAAAACAATAATCTTTAAAACCATTGCCCTTGGGACAATCCTGGTATGTACCTGCCAGGTTCAGGCACAGCAAGAGAATTGGATTAATTTGTTCGACGGAGAGAGCCTAAACGGGTGGACGGTCCACAGCGGATTTGCCAAATACCGGGTGGAGGAGGGCACCATCGTGGGGCAGGCTGTAAAGGGAAGTCCAAACAGTTTTCTCTGCACCGACCGGGAGTTTGGTGATTTTATTCTCGAGTTTGAGGTGCTTCTGGAGGATCCTGAGCTCAACTCGGGAGTCCAGTTCAGAAGTCAGATCGCCCAACAGGAGCTTGCATTCTGGTTCCGGGACGAGGAGGGAAAATACCAGTCCAACACCATCCCGGCTGACCGGGTATACGGATACCAGGTGGAGATAGCCGCGCAGCGGGCTGGCGGTGCCGGCGGGGTATATGATGAGGCCCGTCGGGCCATGATGCCGTGGTGGCCCGGGAAAGACTCTAAAGAGGGTAAAGCATTTCTGGATGGAAAATGGAATTCCTACCGCATCGAGTGCAGGGGTGATTCCATCCGGACCCTTGTAAACGGGATGGTGATCGCCGATTTCAGGGATGCCCTGAGCATGAGTGGAATCATCGGACTCCAGGTCCACGATGTGGGCAACGATTCAACCCCGTTCCAGGTGAGGTGGAGAAATATAAGGCTGCAGTCATTATAGACACTTTTTCTTACATTTATTTCATGAAACTGAACGCTTCCCATAGGACCTCCATTACGGGGTTCATGATACTGATCATCTTCCTATTGTCTTCCACGCTTCATGGCCAGACTAAAGATGGTGAGGTCCATTTACCGGATTATTTCTCCGATCCCTATGTGAAGATCTCCAGAATTGAGGTTACCGGTAACAAACTGACAAAAGAGAGGATTATCATCCGGGAGCTTGATTTTACTCCTGGAGACAGCCTTGCAACCATGAACGATAAGTCAGCATACTCCCTGCAGATCGGGCAAAAAAGATTTGCACGGGCAGATTCCAGCGAGGTAGCGGTGCGAATGAATTACAGCAGGGAAAATATCATCAATACAAAACTCTTCCTGGAAGTGGATCTCTATCTCGAACAGATCGTGGGGGAGTATTACAAACTCAGGATTGATGTGAATGAGCGTTGGTATTTCTGGGTATTTCCAATCATCCAGCTTGATTATCCCAATTTTAATGACTGGCTGAAGCATCCCGATTTTTCTCAGTTTACGCAGGGTTTATTCATGAGTCATAATAACCTTTGGGGGCTTGGACACCAGGCCTCCTTAAAGGGTTATTTCGGTTCTTCCCAGGGAATTGGACTGGGGTATTATATTCCCTGGATCGGAAAGGGACAAAAGACAGGATTGCTGTTGGCCGGTGGCTACCGAAACTCCTCGGTGGTTGAGTATGGATCCCTGGATAACCAGAGGCAGATGATTTATGAGAAGGGATCCATGAAGAACTACTCTTTCGTGGGTACCCTCTCTTTCAGGCCCGGATTGTACAATTACAGCAAAGTGAGGCTTTCTGCCCATAACATCAGCATCTCGGACAGTTTGTATAACCTTACCCTCGACGAATCAATTGCAAGCTTTCTTCCCGAGGGAATGCAGAAAATCAACTACCTGACCCTATATATTGAATACAGGTATGATTCTAGGAACAGCCATTCCTATCCTTTATATGGATCTTACCTGATGGGGTTTGTAAACAAGCAGGGGCTGGGGATCCTTTCCCATGATGTGAACTACTTTAACTACGGGGTTGACCTGCACTTTTACCAACAGATTGGTGATCGCTGGTTTACCGCCGAGATGTTTAAATTGCTCACCTCCTCCAGCGAAAACATCCCTTACTACTTCAAACAGAATCTGACCTCGGGAGACGATTTCATCAGAGGATATGATTACTATGCGCTGCGGGGTGATAATATGTACTACTTCAGGAGCAACCTGAAGTACAATCTGATCAAACCGGCAGTAAAGAAGCCCAGGAAAGAGAAGCACCAGGATAGTAAATTCAGGAGTGTTCCCTATGCTTTCTACCTCAACCTGATAGCCGATGTGGGTTATATGGCCGACGATTTTTATGGTGCCTACAATCCATACAATAACAAGATGCTATACTCCTGGGGATTAGGTGTGGATTTTGTAACCTATTACGATATGGTCCTTCGGTTTGAATATATACTGACAAACATCAATAGCCACGGATTCTTTTTCGGCTTCGGAATGCCTATCTAGGGAAAGTTCCTACTCGCAGGGGAACACCCTGGTGGTAATCCCCAGCGGATCGAGGCTGAAAAGGCAATCAGCCTGAAAGATGGGATCGTATTTGAAAGCAGAGATTGAATTCACATTAAAAACCAACGATTCCCTGATCGTTATGGTACCCGGTCCTTTTACCCTCCTTTTGATCTCCAGGGTTGATATCCCTGCGGGCAGCTCCGAATCGATCAGTTCAATGCTCCCTGGCATTAATTCTCCATGCCACCCACCCGATTGATCGATCTCCACCTCCCAGTTGAATACCGGGTTGCTGAGGTAGGTAATATCCGAAGGTGATCCCTGATTCAGGACGGTATCCAGCTCTATTTCCAACCTGTGAGAAGCGTCAATTTCACCCTGTGAATGCTGAGCATTGATGATCAGCAATTCGTTGTAGTAAACCAGGGCCCTGGATTCTATTTCAACCTGGTATACCCCCATTCCGGGAAGCTTATAGGTGGACACATAACAGCCTCTGAAATAGGATTCACTTACTCCGGCGGCCGGAAGACTTGCTTCACAGAAACGCCTTCCCTCCTCCATATAGGTGATGGGCTCCACTGAAAAATAACCCACCTCAATGTCCCTCGGGTTATTGGTTACATAGCGATGGCTGAAATTATCTTCTACCAGGTCCCTTTTGTCCACCAGCCTGGGGGCACAATCCAGGATTGTCCTGGTGCGGTCCCAATCCTCCTCTTCATGGCTCCTGGTCTTGATCTCCTGTGAAGAGAGGGATAGCAGGGAAGAACCCAGGATCAGGAACGAAATCATTAGTTTGTACATCATTTCGGTGCGAAAGATAGTGTTAATCCTCAGTAATTAATCTTTTTATGCGTTCGATCTGTTTTTGCTTATTCACCTCCCGAAGGCTCCGGGCTGTTTTGGTAAAATAGGAGTGTCCTGAAATGAACTGCACCTGCATTCGATTCCAATCATTGAAAGTCCCGATCTTCTCCTGCTCTTTCAGCTCCTTGTAGAGTGTATTGGAGACGGGTATCATGTCACTTCTGCCCAGGTAATCGAGATCGGCATCACAGATGATCTCCTGGTAAATGTCATTGGGCTGCGGCGGAAGTTTTGTTGCCAGTATGATATTGCAGATCTTTTCGATCTGCTCTCCGGAATAGCCAAATCCGGGGAGGTACTCCCTTACCAGCATGGTACCCTGGTACTCATGATCATCGTAGGAGACGGTGTGACCTGCATCGTGGAAGAGGGCTGCTGTCTTGAGCAGCAGGATCCCGTCATCATCGAGTCCCTCTGCCCATCCAATCAGCTCCACCTCGGTTACCACATCAACGGTATGCTTTACATTGTGGTAGTATAGATAAGCCGGCAGTTCGTTCTCCAGCTTGTCAAGGATCAGCTCCTGGATGTCGGTGAACTGGATCAGTTTAAACTTGGTATCAAAAAGGGCGTTGGGCATCACTCCCCTTCCCTTCATTGAAAACTCTGGCCTGATTCCATTTACCACAAACATCTCCAGGTCACCTTTATACTTAACCGGCATCTTCCCGTAATACTCGCAAATAAAAAACTCTTTGATCATCTCATAGGTCATCACCGATATGAGGATCTTGCCGCTATCGCCAACCCCCTGCATGCGGTGGGCAATATTAACCGTATCACCTTTAATGTCGTATGTAATTTTCTTCTTTCCTGAAACGTTGGCAGTAACCGGCCCGGTGTGAATACCCAGGCTCAGGTTCCAGTATCGTTTCCCGTCAATCCGTCGAAGCTGATCCAGGAAGAGGTTCATCTCCAGGGCTGCCATGACCACATCGATCGGATTGGTGATATTCTTATCCGGGATTCCGCCTGCAGCCATGTAGGTATCACCGATGGTCTTGATCTTATGGATTTTATACTTTTTCAGGATTCGGTCAAACTCAATGAGCACTTCATCCAGCTGATCCATAATCACTTCTGAATCGACCGCATCGGTAAGGTGTTTAAATCCGCCGATATAGGCGAACAACACCGTGGCCATCTTATATTTCTTCAACCGTTCCTCTCCCTCACCGGGAAAGTCATCCTTTAACTCCGTCCTGGATTCCTTCAGGCGGAGCTTCATCACCTCATTTTGCCCGGAAAGTTCTGTAACAGCCTTCTGGAGTTTCTCATTCCTGTTGATCAGGTCCTGGTTCTGTTTTGCCAGTTTCTGTATCCTTTTTAAAAGCTCATCCTGCTGCTGTCCCATATCCACTAAAATTATATCCTTTTTCGGAGAAATCCATTTTTTTTGTTTTGATATCTTTACTTTGCTTTAAATAGAATCACCATGAAAAGACTCATAGCCGTTATCCTCCTGATTTGCCCTTTTTTGATAAAGACCCAGGCTCAGAAAAAAGAGAACATCTTCGTGGTGATGTCTTACAATGTCGAGAACCTTTTTGATACGGTTGATGCACCCTCGACCAGGGATGAAGATTTCACACCGGGTGGGATAAAAAACTGGACATGGGACCGGTATAAGAAGAAATTGGATGACCTCGCACGGGTTATATCCTCCATCCCTGAGAAAGAGTTGCCTGCCCTGATCGGACTTGCCGAGGTGGAGAACCGGACCGTACTTGAGGAGCTGGTTGACAACAGGGGATTGCGCCGGGGCAATTATGAGATCATCCATGAGGATGGAATCGATCCGAGAGGCATTGAATGTGCCATGCTCTACCGGCCCGATCTGTTCAGGTACAAATCTCATAAGTACATTCCGGTGGAAGACCCTTTAAATCCGGACTATCTATACAGGGGTATCCTTCATGTACAGGGCATTGCTGCCGACGGCTCAACCCTTCACCTCTTTATGAACCACTGGAAATCCAGGAGTGAGGGGACCCAGGAGACCGAAAAGCAGCGGATGTTCACTTCCATTACCCTGCGCAAACAGCTGGATATGCTGCTCTCCCGGGAGTCCGGATATAAGGTAATCGTTATGGGTGATTTCAATGATGAACCCACCAACCAGAGCATTACAAATGGTTTATCAGCTTCGGGAAAACGAAAAAACATCAATCTCGGAGATCACTACAACCTGTTTTATGATATGCATAACCTGGAAAACCAGGGGAGTTATAACTTCAGGGGACAATGGAACATGCTGGACCAGGTAATCATCTCTTTCAACCTTCTGAATCAGGAAAAGGGGCTTTCCACAACCTACAATGGAGGGGCGATACTGAAACAGGAGTGGATGCTTTACCTGAGCGAAAAATATGGTGAAATGCTCCCGTCGGCTACTTACGGAGGAACTGAATATTTTGGAGGACCCGCCGATCACCTCCCGGTATACGTTGTATTTACCTTCTGATATGGATTTTAAGCTCACATCGGAGTTCAGTCCTACGGGAGATCAGCCTGATGCGATCAGGCAACTTGTTGAAGGTTTCAATGCAGGAGACAGGTTTCAGACGCTGCTGGGGGTTACCGGGTCGGGCAAAACATTCACTGTGGCCAATGTGATCAGTGAACTGAAGAGACCCGTGCTTGTACTCAGCCACAACAAGACACTGGCAGCGCAACTGTACAGTGAATTTAAGCAGTTCTTTCCTGAGAACGCCGTGGAGTATTTTGTCAGTTATTACGACTACTATCAGCCGGAAGCCTACCTTCCCGTAACCGATACCTATATTGAGAAGGATCTCTCGATCAACGACGAAATTGAAAAGCTGAGACTCTCGGCCACCTCCTCCCTCCTCTCGGGACGGCGAGATGTGGTGGTGGTATCATCGGTATCATGCCTGTATGGCATAGGAAACCCGGCCGATTTCCACAACTCCACCATCAGGGTCCGAAAGGGAGAGACCCTAAGCAGAAATGTCTTCTTAAGAAAACTTGTGGATGCGCTGTACTCCAGGAATGAAGTTGACTTCAAGACGGGTACTTTCAGGGTCAGGGGGGACACGGTGGATATCCGCCTTGCTTACTCGGACCAGGGATACAGGGTAGAATTCTGGGGAGATGAAATCGACAACCTTAAATCGATCCACCCGGTTGCGGGACATACCATTGAAACATTTGAAGAGATAGTCATTTTTCCGGCCAATATATTCATCACCTCAAAGGCACGCACCAAAGCCGCCATTGAAGAGATCCAGGATGATATGGTCAAACAGGTGGCCTTCTTCAAAGCAGAAATGAAACTGATCGAAGCACAGCGAATCCAGGAAAGGGTGGAATATGACCTGGAGATGATCCGGGAGCTGGGATATTGTCCCGGCATCGAAAATTATTCCCGCTATTTCGATGGAAGATCCCCGGGAACAAGGCCCTTCTGCCTTCTGGACTATTTTCCTGAAGATTTCATCACCGTAATTGACGAGAGTCATGTTACACTTCCCCAGGTGCATGCCATGTACGGTGGAGATTTCTCAAGGAAAAGGAATCTGGTGGATTATGGATTCAGACTGCCTGCTGCAGTGGACAACCGTCCGCTTAAATTCGATGAGTTTGAAAATATAATCGGGCAAACCCTCTTTGTAAGTGCCACCCCGGCAGATTATGAACTGGGGAAAAGCGGGGGAGTAATTGTGGAGCAGGTGATCCGGCCCACCGGGCTGGTGGATCCGGTCATTGAGATTCAGTCCAGCCTGAACCAGATCGATCACCTAATCGGGGAGATCAATAAAAGGGTGGGTAAAAGGGAACGTGTGCTGGTCACAACGCTGACCAAAAGGATGGCTGAAGAGCTCACCAGCTACCTGATTAAACTGAACATTAAGACGAGGTATATTCACTCGGATGTGATTACCATGGAACGCGTTGAGATCCTGGAAGGACTGCGCAGGGGGGACTTTGATGTCCTGGTGGGGATCAACCTGCTCAGGGAGGGACTGGACCTTCCGGAGGTATCCCTTGTGGCAATACTGGATGCGGATAAGGAGGGGTTTCTTCGTTCGGACAGGGCCCTGACCCAGACGGCAGGAAGGGCTGCAAGAAACCTGAACGGGAAGGTAATCATGTATGCCGACAAAATGACCGGCTCCATGCAACGCACCGTGGATGAAACCAACCGGAGAAGAATGAAGCAACTCGATTACAACCAGGAGAATAACATCACACCCAAACAGATCATCCGTTCGACTGTATCCCTTTTTGACCTGAACAGGGATGAGTTTTACCAAAATGATGCTTATGGCGGGCAGGCAAAGGCTGATATTGCTGCCGACCCTGTGGTCAGGTATATGGGAAAAGAGGGATTGGAAAAGGCGATTGACAAAGCCAAAAAACAGATGGAGAAAGCGGCCAAAGAACTGGATTTCATCGAAGCAGCGCGATTCAGGGATGAGATGTTTGCCTACCAGCAACTTCTCAATGGACTGAAAGGAGAGCAATAAAAAACGGGGCTGCTTTTGACAACCCCGTTTTACGATTAAAATGATGTTCCGCTAGCCCAGGTAGGTTTTCAGTAATTTACTTCTTGAGGTATGGCGTAGTCTGCGTATCGCTTTTTCCTTGATCTGACGTACGCGCTCACGTGTCAGTCCGAATTTCTCGCCAATCTCCTCCAGGGTCATCTCCTGGGTACTTATTCCGAAGAATAATTTAATGATATCCCGCTCCCGCTCGGTGAGTGTGGCCAAAGCCCTGTCCACCTCCTTTGAAAGGGACTCATTAATCAGTGTGTTGTCAGCATCCGGTGAATCGTTATTCACCAATACATCCAGAAGACTGTTGTCTTCACCATCGACAAAGGGTGCATCAACAGATACATGCCTTCCCGAAACACGGAGCGTGTCAGCCACTTTCTCCTTGGGCAGGTCAAGTGCCTCTGCAAGCTCCTCTGGCGTGGGTGTTCTTTCATACTCCTGTTCAAACTTGGAGAACGCCTTGTTAATTTTGTTTAGTGAACCGACCTGGTTCAATGGAAGGCGTACGATCCTTGATTGCTCTGCCAGTGCCTGAAGGATCGATTGCCTGATCCACCAAACGGCATAGGAGATGAATTTAAAACCCCTGGTTTCATCAAATTTTTCTGCTGCCTTGATCAATCCCAGGTTCCCTTCGTTAATAAGGTCCGGAAGGCTAAGCCCCTGGTTTTGATACTGTTTGGCAACTGAAACGACAAACCTCAGATTTGCTCGTGTGAGTTTTTCAAGGGCAAGCCTGTCGCCCTTCTTGATCCGTTGAGCCAATTCTACCTCTTCCTCAACAGTGATCAACTCTTCTTTACCAATCTCCTGTAAATACTTGTCTAACGAAGCACTTTCCCTGTTGGTAATAGATTTGGTGATCTTTAGCTGTCTCATTTACTTCTCCTCAAAATCTAATTATTATTAATAATTCCCTGCAAATTTACCTTCAATTTAATCTTTAATCAAACTAAATAAGGTAAAGTCTGAAAATAGTCAAAGAAGACCCTGAAAGGTCCCCTTTGAAATATGAGATGATATTTGAACAGGGAGTTTATATCCCAAATGCGTAATACGACTTAGATCCGCTCCTGTCCACACCTTCAATAATGACTCCCCCCTCGGAGTTTTTAAGTATCTCTGACACTTCCTTAACACTGTTCACCGGAGTTTTGTTTACGGAAGTCAGAATAAAACCCTCCTGAATACCCACCTGTGCAAATTTTCCCGATTTTACTGAGACCACTTTTACACCGTTCCTGATTCCCAATTCACGCTTCTCCTTATCAGATACCGGTTCAAAGGTTGCACCCAGAACTTCCATGACCTCTTCACGCTTCACAATTTCCGTGCTGCCTTCAAGATTACGTAAAACAACCTCCAAATGTTTCAATGTCCCTTTTCTGTTTAATTCAACGGTTACCGTTTCTCCCGGACTGTGTTTGGAGACCTGCTCCTGCAATGCGGCACTGCTGTTGACTTCGACACCATCTATGGATAGAATGACGTCCCCGGATTTAATGCCTGCCTCCTTGGCAGCACCACCTTCACGAACGGAATTTACATAGACACCTTTAAGCACGTCAAGTTCATTGGCGGCAGCAAGCTCTGCCGTCACATCCTGAATGGTGACTCCCAGAATCGCTCTCTGAACGGCCCCGTATTCCATCAAATCCTTCACAACCTTCTGCACAATGGTCACCGGGATCGCAAAAGAGTAACCGGTAAATGCACCTGTACGGGATGCGATAGCCGTATTCATCCCAACCAGTTCACCTTTGGTATTGATCAGGGCCCCCCCGCTGTTCCCGGGATTCACTGCTGCATCGGTCTGGATAAAGGATTCAATACTGAACTCCTGCGAGGCAAGTATATTAATATTCCTGGCTTTGGCGCTGACAATTCCAGCAGTTACCGTACTCGTAAGGTTGTATGGATTCCCGATTGCCAGCACCCACTCTCCCAGACGAAGATCCTCCGAGTTCCCAAAATTCAGGAAAGAAAGATCCTTCTGATCCACTTTCAAAAGGGCAATGTCGGTGGTGGGATCCGCACCTACCAGTTTGGCGGCGTACTCCCTCTTATCGTTGAGAACAACCACTATTTCATCCGAACCTTCAATGACATGGTTATTGGTTACAATATATCCTTGCTTTGAAATAATCACTCCACTCCCAAATCCCAGGATGGGCGGAGGAGTTGATTGCTCCTGCTCGCCAAAAAAGAATTCATAAAGTGGATTGACGGCATACTCCCTGAAAACCTTTGTCTTCACATGGACGACTGCATCGATGGACATTGCTACCGCCTGCGTAAAATCAAGAGAGCCTCCCGGCTCTGAACCCGGAAGGTTCACATATCGGACCTTGCTCTCTACAGGTACCTCCACAATCGTTGACTCAGGAGTGACAAAACCGGCATAAATTGCAACCGCAATCAGGGCACCCCCCAGGGCAACTGTGAATAAACCTAAGATCCTCCTTGCTTTCATATCTGTTTCCTTTAATTAATTAACTTTGTATACTCCAACTGGATCGCAATTTACGATGATAGTTGCAGGTTTTTATATTTTAAATGAAGCAACCACTCCGTTTTAACCTTTTTTAACGGACAACTGGGATGATTGTTCAATTTTCAAAATATCACGGTACCGGAAATGATTTTATCATGATCGATGGAAGGGAACAGGAATTCTCTTTTCTGGACTACCGAATGATCCGCTTCTTATGTCACCGAAGGTTTGGAATAGGTGGAGACGGGCTGATCGTACTCCTGAAAAGTGAAACCGTCGATTTTAAAATGAGTTATTATAACTCAGATGGTCATCAGGGGAGCATGTGCGGAAACGGGGGCCGTTGCATTACTGCCTTTGCAAAGGACCTGGGGATCATCACCCTGGAGACTACCTTCGAGGGTATCGACGGCATCCATTCGGCCACCCTTTTACCAAATGATGAGATCAGGCTGAAATTAAAGGATGTGGAGGGTATCAGCTGGATGGAAGATGGCTACATGCTGGATACCGGTTCACCCCATTTTGTTAAATTTGTATCCATGCTGGAAGATCTGGATGTGGAGCAGGAGGGTCGAAAAATAAGGAACCAGTCCAGGTTTGGAAGGAAAGGAGTCAATGTCAATTTTGTGGAGGATGGAGAAAGTGCCAATAAAATCTCGGTACGAACCTATGAAAGAGGTGTTGAGAATGAAACTTTTTCGTGTGGGACAGGTGTTACAGCGGCTGCCATCTGTTCCTATTATCATCACAAGTCCGATATTTATTCCTATCACGTGCATACCCCTGGGGGAAATCTTAATGTATCATTCCGGGCGATGCATCATACACAGTTCACCGATATTCACCTGACCGGACCAGCGGTAAGGGTGTTCGACGGAACCTTTCGTGTAAAACCCTGATTAAAGATCCTGCAACTTTCGGGCAAATTCAAGAATCTTCTGAAAGTCAATATCGGGTTCTTTCTGCAACCTGGCGGCCTTTCGCGTCATAATTTTCTGGAGCAGGTTCATCTTCTTGATGTTCAACTCACCACCAAAAAAACCGCTGGCCAGCGCATGTTTCAACAAAGCTTCAGGGAATGCCCTCTGAATGAGTTCCTGCTCGTTGGCATTGGGATCCATGCAACAGACAAAGAGCCCGACCGCTTTCTTTAGCAGTTCATCCAGGTTTGATTCACAGAATTTATGAACCGACCTCTGGATCATCCCCTCATGAATGGAGCCTCCGATAATGATCGTATCGTAGTTCTTCAGATTGAACCGCCGGCGCCTGGAAATCCTGATCATCTCCACTCCCTCACCGAGATCATCCTTCAGCTTGGAGGCACACTGTTCGGTACAGCCCAGCGTGGTGGAATATGCAATCAATGTTTTTGGCACAGCTCAAAAATACACTTCTGTTTATAAAACCAATTCAATTGCAATCTATTTTTTTACTAATTTTACAGGTGACATAACATTTTGATATACATTTACGTATTACAGAAAAACATTTCATATGTCGGAAACCCCAGCCATACCAAGGAGATATCCCATCATCAACGATGGTGCCATGAAGAAGAGGATGCAAAAAAAATACCATCTCCCGGTCATCGGACATTTTGCAGACAGAAGTGTCGAGTTCAAAAATATTATCGAGGCTGAGCAGGTCACCGGTATCAACTATACACTGATTTTCGAAGCTTGCATCGGTAAAATATTCAAAGCCAAGAATGTACACTGGGAGTTCAAAAAAGGAAACCACTATATCAAGTACAAGGCTTTTTACATCAATGCCCAGGATAGCTACAGCCGTGTAGGTGGCTTTAATGGATAAAAAGAGTGCTCAGTGAATAGTGCTCAGTGAACAGTACTCAGTGCTCAGTGCATAGGATGCGCTTCCATGAAAAAGCCAGTCGCTTTTCTTTTTTTTTAATCTTCCTTATCATTACAGTTCTTTCCTGCCAGAAGAAAAACACGGGATCACCGGAGGTTCTGATGTTTTCAGAGACCATTGACTGGGTTGGGAATTGGGAGAGTTCTATGGCGGAAACAGTTTCTACTGCTGGCACAACACGGATCCGGGGGTAGTCAACCTGGGCGAAATGCCCACTGATTGCTGGGAAAAACCCTATGATTTTGAACATGGCCATTTATATCTCCGGTTTGAAATCCTCGTGCAGCCCACAGATCAACCTTTTTTCATCCAGCTTGGATTCTGGCAGAATATCCCGGGGGAGAGCGGACATTCAGAGGCCATCTCCGGCCGTTTCCGGTTGGAAAACGGGGCCGGCACGAGAATGGAATCAGACCTTGGCAGTCCGGCCTCCTGGTGGCAGCTAAAACCGGACAAACCTGTTAATTTCAGCAGGCCCGGGGATCTTTACAGGATTGGCCTGGTCCTGTGGAACGCAGAACCGTTGTGCCTGCCCATGGCCCAGGGATGGACGAACAGCAATACATGTGAAAATCCGGAGCAGGCTGCCCTGGATTCCTTTCCTTTACGGGCAAAGGTTTCTGTTGTGGCCGTTGCCGATGGATATAGCTTCAGCGGTTGGGAAAACTACCCAAATCAGACTGAATAAGTGGATGAACTGGTATCTCCGCCCCGGCCTGTCCAGTTGGTATGAAAAAATTTCCCTCGCGGTTTATCAATCCTCTCATAGGTATGGGCTCCGAAATAGTCCCGCTGTGCCTGAATCATATTTGCCGGAAGGCGCTCAGACCGATATCCGTCAAAATAGTTGAGCGCCGTCGTAAACGCGGGTACCGGAATACCGTTTAACAAAGCGGTTGTAACCACCCTTCTCCATCCTGACTGGGCGGCCTCAACTTTCTCCTTAAAGAAGGGATCAAGCAACAGATTGGCCAGGGTCGGATTGCTGTCAAAAGCCTCCTTGATTTTTGCAAGAAATGCCGATCGGATAATACAGCCACCCCTCCACAGAAGAGCGATATTGCCATAGTTCAGCTCCCAGTTATACTCTTTACCCGCCTCTTTCAACAGGGTATAACCCTGGGCGTATGAGACAATCTTGGAGGCATACAGGGCACTTTGGATATCATCCAGAAACTGCTTCCTTTCACCTTGAAAAGAAGGAACCGGTCCGGAAAGCACTTTTGAGGCAGCGACCCGTTCATCTTTTAGGGAGGAGAGACACCTGGCAAATACCGACTCCCCGATC
>JAWOHR010000075.1:0-49560 GCA_046485075.1 Bacteroidales bacterium | reverse complement strand
CCTCTTTTGAATCCATCTGCGTCAGATCGGCGTAACGAAAGGTTACAAGCTCCTGTTTTCCCAGCTTTGTAAAGAAATGATTGCAGTCATCCACCTGCTCCTGTTTGATATCCAGACCGGTGATGATCGCTTCGGGGTAGTTCCTCGAAAGGTAATGGACATATTGTCCAAAACCGGAACCTGCATCTGCAATCTTGCCCGGTTTAAAACCTTCCTGTTTCAATTTTCTGAGCTCGCGGCGGATATGCCAGGAACGAAGCAGCAGAAGGTCCAGTAAACGGTAAAAGAGAATCCTGAGAAATGGGGTGGTGTTGAAAACGCTGCCCAGGCTGCGTTTAATGGGATCATACTTCATTCTCAATCATTTAAGAGGTTCTCGATTTTGTTGATGTAATCGAGGGAGTCGTCGGGGTAGAAAATAAATTCCGGAATATGTCTTAGCTGGTTCCTCAGCCTTTTGCCCATTTCGCTTCTCACCATGAGTGAGAGTTCGGAAATGGATCTGACAGCAGCTTCCATCCCCTGGCTGGGAAAGATACTGAGGTATACTTTGGCAACCCCAAGATCGGGGCTGATGCGCACCACGGTGACAGAGACCATTTTTCCACCGGTGATCTCCGAACCGTGTTTCTGAAAATAATCTGCAAGCTCCTTCAGCAGTAGCCTTGATACTTTGTGTTGGCGGGTGGTTGTCATCCCTGCAAAAGTACGTTTTTTCAATAACATTTTATAGTTTTGCAGCATGGATACAGTATTGAGCGGGATCAGATCGACAGGGAATCTTCATCTGGGCAACTATTTTGGAGCGGTGAAGAATTTTGTTAAAATGCAGCATGAGAACAGGTGTTTCTTTTTTGTGGCGGATTATCATGCCCTCACTACCCATCCAAAACCGGAGAATCTGCATGACAACATAAAAAAGGTTTTGTCGGAGTACCTGGCAGCCGGATTGGATCCCGATGTTGCGACCCTTTACATACAGAGCGATGTCCCTGAGATCATTGAACTCTATCTTTTACTCAATATGAATGCCTATGTGGGTGAGCTGGAGCGCACTACCACCTTTAAGGAGAAAGTCCGCAAGCAACCCGAAAACGTGAATGCCGGTCTGCTTACCTACCCGGTGCTTATGTGTTCAGACATCATTGTTCATCATGCTGACAAGGTGCCTGTGGGAAAGGACCAGGAGCAAAACCTGGAGATGGCACGCAAGTTTGCCAAGCGTTTCAACCATATGTACGGGGTGGACTATTTTAATTTGCCCGAGCCTTATAATTTCGGGGAGGAGCTGATCAAGGTACCCGGCCTGGACGGAACCGGTAAAATGGGCAAGAGTGAAGGGAATGGCATCTACCTGGCCGATGAACCCGGGGTGATTCGTAAAAAGGTGATGCGTGCAGTGACCGATGAAGGTCCAAAGAAACCCAATTCCCCAATGGCCGAACCAATTGCCAACCTGTTCTACATTTTAGACCTGCTTTCATCCCCTGATGCGGTTCAACACTTTCGCGACAGTTACAACAACTGTACCATTCGCTACGGGGATTTAAAAAAACACCTGGCCGAAGATATCATTGGTTTCACCACACCGATCAGGGAACGAATCAATGATATCTACCATGACAACGACTACCTTCGAAAGGTGGTAAAGACGGGCGCTGAGAAGGCCCGCGAAAGCGCATCCAAGACTGTACGTGATGTTCGCGAAATCCTGGGTTACAAACCCTTTTAGAAAAATAAAAGTCCGCCTTTTTGAGACGGACCTGGCCCGGAATGAATCGGGAATATGGTGGATGAACTGTCAATTCTTAAATATCAAATTACGTGCCAAAGGTGGAGTCAGGTGATGATTCGTCCTACAAGGTCCAGTTAACCGGGGCAATTCCATTTTGCTCCAGGAAAAAGTTGGTTTTTGAAAAGTGACTACACCCGAAGAAGCCATTGTAGGCAGAAAGGGGTGATGGATGGGCAGCCTTCAGGACCAGGTGTTTATCCCCATCCACAAGGCTCTCCTTTGCCTGGGCGTATCGTCCCCAAAACAGAAATGCTACATGGCTTTTCAACTGGGAGATTTTACCGATCACTGCATCGGTAAATAATTCCCAACCGCGGTTTTGGTGTGACCCTGCCTCTCCGGCCCTTACGGTCAGTGTGGCATTCAGTAACAGCACACCCTGGTTGGCCCAACTCTCCAAATTTCCGTGGGAGGGAACAGCAATCCCGAGATCGGAATGAAGTTCCTTGAAGATATTGACCAGCGAGGGGGGTGGCTTGACAGGGGTGGGAACAGAAAAGCAAAGCCCGTGTGCCTGGCCTGTTCCATGATAGGGGTCCTGTCCCAGGATCACCACTTTGACATTGTTAAAGGGGGTGTGCTGAAAGGCGTTAAAAATCAGTTTCCCCGGAGGATAGATGGTTCGTGATGCGGTTTCCTCAACCAGGAACGCTTTCAGTTCCCTGAAATAGGGTGACTGGAACTCTTCCCAGAGGATCTTTTTCCATCCCTCTTCGATATGCGGATTGATGTCTGTCATTTATCTGAAAAACCTGGCAGTAAGAATGATGTTTCTACCCGGGGCACTTATCCCCGAGGCGTAGGGTTTGTAAAACTCATCGAGAAGGTTTTCCATTGCAATCATCAAAGAGAAGTTGTGACCCAGGTCAAATCCGGTTTTCAGGTTGAGGGTCCACCATGACGGGAACCCGTACTCCATGGCTTCACCCTCATTATCCTCATCGAACGGCGAAAACTCCTCAGTCAATTTCCAACCCTGGTAAATGGCGTAGATGTCGAGGAAAAACCGGTCGCGCCGGTAGGTGATGGAAGTGCGACCGAAGAGGGGGGGAATGTGCCCAAGCGGAACGTCATCTGTGATATTGTGTCCGCGGGTATAGTTCAGGGTACCGTTCAGGGTGATATTTTTGTTCAGGTTGGAGGTAATTCGCATGGATCCTCCATAGATGACACCCTGGTTGGCATTGTAGTTTGCACTAACCTTGTAATAATCCCCGTCATATAAAAGGGAATCCATTCCATTGATCTGAAAGTCAGTTCTGACCAGGGCATCCTTCAGGTAGGAATAGAAGCCCACAAGTTCGATTTTAATATAGCCGTCCAATACGCGGCTTATCCCGATTTCAGCATTGTAGGAGTATTCGGGCGACAGGTTTTCATTGGGTACGGTTATATAATCATCTTTGGCCCTGACCTTTCCGAAATCATCCACGTTGGGGTTCCTGAATCCTGAGGATAGAATCGTGTTGATCTGCCAGTTTTCATTGGGTGTATAGATGAAGCCCAGGCTTCCTGTTAATGCACCGTTATTGGTCTGTATCCGGTCATAGGGCAATACGCCCGCAGTAAATTCCGATGAGAGAGCAGCCCTGCTGTACCGGGCCCCTCCGTTTATCACCCCTTTTTCACCAACGATCCACTTGTAACTTGCGTAGGCAGATGCATTCCACATTTGACTGCCTCCTTCGGGATATCTGGTTTGTGTGGGGGTCTGCGCACCGCCAACCCTGTTTTCATACCAGGCCTCTGAACCAACCTGGTTGTAATTAAGCTCCAGTCCATAGTTTAATTTATGAACGGGCCCCCAGATCCTGAGGAGATCAGTATTCAGACTGAGCACATATACATCCTCCATCTGGATGAGCCTTTCATCATTTCTGAATTGCCTTGAATACCGGTCCTCATCAATTTTCTGAAAGGCGATGAGGTTGGTCATGTTGGTATAGAACCGGTTATCCTTTTTCAGGACATTTTTCAGGGAGGCCAGGAGCCTGTTTTGCGGTCCATAATAATACTCGGCATACTTCAGATTCACCCCTTTATAGTCGTTCAGCATATCCAGCCGGTCGATGTCCGAAGAGGTGGAATATTGCAGATTCAAAATCCAGTCAACGTATTTAGAAGGGGTGTAGCGTATTTTTTGCAGGAGATCCATCTGGCTGTATCCTGTATTTTTCTGGAGAAGGGGATCCGGATTTGACAGGGTTGAGTCCACTCCGTCCACCTGGTCCGCATAGTGGATCATTTTCCCCCACTCCCCAAGGGTTGGGTCCCTCCGGGAACCCATACGGATATCCCCAAAATTCTTGTAGGTAACACTGGTAAGAGAAGCCCATTTCCTGGTTCCAACTGAAAAATCCAGGTGACCGGTGAACCCTCTGTTTGCAGAAGAGAACTGAGAATAGGCATTGGCTTTAACCAACGGGGATTTCTCCCCGGCCAGCTGGGGATCTTTTGTGTAGTAATGTATAACCCCGCCAAGTGCATCACTTCCGTAGATGATGGAGGTGGGGCCAAAAACCACCTCGGTTCGTTCGAGAATAAAGTTGTCAATGGTGATTGAATTCTGGATATGGCCATTGCGATATATGGCATTATTGAGTCTCACGCCATCCACAACCAGGAGAATCTTATTGGCTTCGAATCCACGAAGTATCGGGCTTCCCCCCCCTCCCTGAGTCTTTTGAACCAGAATATTTCCGGTGCCCTCCAGAATCTCAGCAGCAGTCTGGCCGGTACTCTCCCTGAGTATGGCCTCATCCATTACGTCTACTACATAGGGTATAATCAGTTTGCTTTCCCTGTACCTGGAAGCAGAGATCACAAATTCATCAATCAGAACATTTTTCCTCTCCATCTCAACGAATCTCATCATCCCGAGTTTTGAAACAGGGATATGAGAGGTGATGTAGGAGGGATGCTGAAAAATCAGGGTGTCGGACCGGGAGAAATTGGAGAGATCGACCGTTCCAATGGAATCGGTGATTGCCGAACTCCCGCGGGTGGTATTAAATACAGCCACATTTTCAATGGGAATCCTGTCAGAAGCGTTGATAACAATGATCTGCTGGGCTTTCAGAGAGCTGAACAAAAACAAGGCACTTACCAGGAAGCTTATGCGATGGGTCATGACTTAAAAAATCACGCAATAACATGCAAAAATTATACCATTGTCTCACTTTCCAGCTTTATCCTATTTTGAATATTGTTATGTTGGTAATTTTCCCTAAAACCTGCTTGCTAAATGCCTATTTTTGATTCAAATTGGCCGTATATGTTAAAAAAGTACATATATGTAGGGCTATTCGCTTTTGTTTTCCTGGGCCTGGTGGGAATGATCCTTCTGAAAAAACTGGATAAGATCACACCCGTTGAGGCCTATCAGGCAGTCCCGGATGACGCCCTGCTCTTTATCGAGGATATAGGTTACGAATTTATTGCAGAGAAGTTTCTTCCCGAAAACCGTATCTGGATTGATTTTGTCAATACAACCGGTCGCAACAGCCTTGATTCCATGGTCCGGAACCTTCTTGCCCAGGTTGCTTCCCATGAGGTCTTGCGTGATCTTCTCATCAAGGAGGGGATCAGTCTTTCATTGCATCTGAAGGGGAAGGAACAGCTTACTTCACTGGTCTATATTTCATATGCCGGACACTACAGTGATCATGATTTTGAACAGATCGTGCTAGGTTTAATTGGAGATGAATCCATTGTGAATGATCGAAAGTATGAATCTGAAACACTCTTTGATGTTTCCGGGAATCCTGCAATCATTCCCGGTAAATTCACCTTCACCTGTGTAAACGGAATCCTCCTGGCAGGGCCCTCCTCATTGTTGGTTGAACAGGCGGTGAGGACCATCCATTCCGGTAACGATCCTCTGGAAGACAAAGCATTGGAAAAGGTTCGCTCCACGGCAGGGCGGTATGTTCATGCTAATATCTACATAGACTATTCCAGGGTCCATAAGCTCTTTTATCCTTACCTGAAAGAGGATAGCTGGTCAGAGCTGCTTGGAATCTCACGAATGGCTTCAAAGGGTGAACTGGACCTGGATATCAAGCAGGATGCCCTGATCCTTAATGGTATGTCGGTTGCCGGGAGCGAAGCATCTCTTTTCCTGGAGGTTTTTGCCAGTCAGTCGCCCGTAAAAATGGAACTTCACGAGATGATGCCTTCGGGCACTTCATCCTTTCTGCATTTGGGAATCAGTGACAGGGAGCAATTCGCCGGTCAGATGAAGGATTACCTCACCAAATTGGGTATGTGGGTGAATATCGCGAAGGAACAAGAGTTATTGAAAAAGAAGTTTGGGGTTGATCCACTGGGGGATATCATAACCCTCCTTGATGATGAGCTTGTCTGGTTCTCCCTGGAAGGTGTCACCCGTCATCCGAAGGAGGAGATCTTCGTGATTGAAACCAGGAGTCAGAGTGAGACCTATGAAGTGGTAATGCAATGGATGGAGCAGTACCTTCAGGTGAATGCCCTCGACATGAGCTCATATCGTTTCCGTTATAAACTGGATGAACAGACAAGCTTCAACATTTACAGGATGCCCGATTTCTACCCACAGGGACTCCTGCCCGGGAAATTGTTCAACAGCTACTTCACCCTCTTTGAGAACTACCTCATTTTCGGCCCCTCGGTGGAAGTCCTGTCAAGGGTGCTCTATCAGAACATCCTGCATAAGACCTTTATCAGCGATCCTGTTTTTAAGGAGATGTCGGATTACCTCTCCAACCGAAGCAATGTAACATTTTTCTTCAGGCCATACCAGTACCTGGACTACCGGAGGGCGATTCTGAATGCGGAAACTTCGGAACGGCTGGATGCCATGGAGCTCTTTCTGAGGAGAATTCCCGGGGTTGTGGTTCAATACAGCTCGGAGGAGGGGATGTTCTACCAAAGCATCAGCTTTAAATATACCTCACAGATTAAAGAGAAGGCACTTACTGTATGGGAAAGTCTGCTGGATTCCACAGCAATTGTTAAACCTTCGCTGGTGGACAACCACAACACGCGTGAGAAGGAGATCTTTGTACAGGATGCTTCCAACAGGATATACCTGATCAATAGCTCCGGGAGGATTCTGTGGAAGCTAAATCTGGAAGGGCCCCTGCTTGGGGAGGTGCACCAGGTGGATTTCTACAAAAACGGAAAGCTGCAATACCTGTTTAATACAGCCGGGAAACTCCACCTGGTTGACCGCAATGGTAACTATGTGGAGCGGTATCCTGTTTCGCTCAGATCGGAGGCTACAGCGCCGCTTGCGCTGTTTGACTACGACAAAAGCAGGGATTACCGGATTTTTATACCCGGGACAGACAGGAAAATTTATCTATATAATACAGAGGGTAACGTAGTAACGGGTTGGAAATTTGGGAAAACGGAATCGGTGGTCACCACAGAACCCCAACACTTCAGAATCGGGGTAAAAGACTATATCGTTGTAAAGGACAGGACACGGGCCTATTTCCTGGATCGCCAGGGAAATGAACGAATTAAACCCAAGACCCGTGTGGTTTTCTCTGAAAGGAATCTGTTCACGCTCGATATGAATATCAGGGAGGAGAAACCCAGGTGGATATCAACGGATACTTCGGGGAATGTGGTATCCATTTATATGGATGGATCGGTATCCACACTGCTCCGGCAGAACCTTTCCACAGATCATCTGTTCAGGATGCAGGACATGGATATGGATGGGGTCCCCGAATACATTTTTGCTGATGGCGATGAATTGAGTCTCCTGAAACAGGATGGAACAAAGCTGCTCAGTTACCGTGTAAAGGGCCGGATCAGTGAGATGCCCGATATTTATAAATTCTCGGCAGGTGACATTAAAATTGGGATTACTGACCAATCGAGGAACAGAATTTACCTGATCAATACCGATGGATCTCTTTATGAAGGCTTTCCCCTCGAAGGGGCCACCCGGTTCAGTATTGGCTATTTCGCGGGGTCGGACAGCAGGTTCAACCTTATAGTGGGTAGTGCAAACAATTTTTTATATAACTATTCAATAGAGTAGGCCATGAAACAACTCATTTTCGGATTCAGTATCCTTCTCGCAGGAATGTTGCTGGTAACCTCCTGCATGCAGGATAATTTTGATCTCGACCTGTTATCAGATGAAAAGGAGATTGAGCCGGGCCTTGTGGTCCCGCTCATATTTGGATCCTTCAACATGGATGACCTGGCGGAGGTCATGGATACGGTTGATTATTCCCTGGAGGACGAAAACGGGGTACCCTATTATCTGGTCTATCCCGATACGATCTATTGGGTCGATGAATCAGTCGATTTCATTAGTGGATTGAATCAGGATGTGGTAACCTATTTGCAGTTAAAAGTAAATTCGGTCAATGAGTTAGCCATAAGAATGGCCCTCCAGGTCTACCTGGAGGATGAAAACCATGTGGTACTTGATTCGTTATTCGATGACCGTGGTATTGTCCTGGATCCAGCCCAGATCGATAGCAATGGAAAGCTTGTAAATGTCACAGTGGATGAGAGCAGCTCAACCTTTGATGCATATAAAATAAGCATTCTGGGTGACATAGCCTATTTGAGGATTAAAGCAGGGATGCATGCTGCAAAGGGTGAAGCGGATTTTGTAAAAATCTATTCTTCTTACTCCATCAATTATGAGATGTCGTTAACGGCTGAAACCAGAATGAATACCGGAGACTTAAACTGAACCTAATGAAGTTATCTATAGAACCCCGGACAAGGTCGATCATTACTTTTGTTTTTTTCCTGTCATTGGGTATATCCCTTCATGCACAGGTGAACAACACCCTCTACTATATGCAGGGAGTACCGCAGTCAAACCGTGTGAATCCTGCCTATCAGCCCCAGTGCCAGTTCTATATAGGAATCCCGTTTTTGTCACCCATCCGAACCGATTTGTCCTCCAGTTCACTGGCTTGGGAGGATGTGGTATATCACAACCCGGTTCAGCCGGATTCCCTGATTACCTTCCTTCATCCCCAGGGAAGTAAAGAGGCTTTTCTGAATAAGCTAAAACCGGTCAACAGGGTAATTTCAGACCTTGGTACCTCCATGATTTCGGTAGGATTCAGAACCAGTGTGGGTTTTTTTACTCTGGATGTGATCAGCCGGTGGGATGGTAATATTTACTATCCGGGCGATCTGGCAAAACTCCTGATTACCGGTTCCGGTGAAGGTGAGACATACAACCTGGATGGTGTGGGAGCCGATCTGACGGCCTTTAATGAGATCTCGGCAGGTTGGTCGGGCGAGATCCTGGATAACCTCACCATAGGGGCAAAAGCCAAGGTGTTGTTCGGGATCGGAAACCTCTCCACCATGAACTCTGATCTCTCATTGACCACCTCACAGGATAACTGGAGGATCCAGTCCGATATGCGGATCAATGCATCCATTCCATTTGCGGAGGTAACCTATGATGACGAAGGAATGATCGAGGACATAGTGCTTGACGAAAACCTGGAAAATCCCACTTACTCCTCAATTTCAAAATATATGTTCAACGGGAAGAATCTTGGATTTGGAGTGGACCTGGGGGTGGACTACCGGCCCATTGAAAAGTTGCACATCAGCCTGAGTCTGCTTGATCTGGGATACATTCGCTGGAAAGATGAAGTGCACCAGGCCGATTACAGGATGGAATATGATTTTCCCGGTTTTGAGCTTAATCCATTCGACCTGTCCGAGGAATATACATTCCAGGATTACCTGGACAGTTCAGTAAACCAGCTGGCCGATAGTCTTGCAGGATTTCTGGAGATTACTCCCGGAATCATCTACAGTAAAAGGCTCAATACGAAGCTATATGTGGGCGCTTCCTATGACGTGACACCTAATATCAATTTCGGAGTACTTTCAAGAACCGACTTTCTAAAAGGGAAAGTATCGGAACAGGTGACCGCATCAGCCAACTTCAGGGCAGGCCGGGTTCTGAACCTGACCCTGAGCTACTCTTATATGAATTCCTATTTTAAGAATATTGGCGCGGGAATATCCCTGAATGCAGGGCCTGTAAATCTCTACCTGATCTCCGACAATGCACTGAATGTGTTATTCTGGCCCGAAGAGGCGAGATCTGCCAATCTATGGTTCGGATTCAACCTGATGTTTGGATATAGGGATAAACCGGATCTTCCCCTGGTCCAGTAAATGGAGAGGGCTAGCTCCGTTTGAGCTGCCTGGCCATGGCAGTGGCAAAAACGAAATTGTTCAGTGCCTCATTATCGGTATTCAGGATTTCAGTTCCGCTTCCCTCCCAGCATTTGCAACCCTCGTAGATAAATACCACATTGTCGGCAATCTCCAGTACGGAATTCATATCATGCGAATTCACAATAGTGGTCATATTGAACTCCTGGGTAAGCTCTTTAATCAGGTTATCAATCACAATTCCTGTTTCGGGATCAAGACCGGAGTTAGGCTCATCACATAAAAGGTACCTGGGATTCAGCGCGATGGCCCTGGCGATGGCAATCCTCTTTTTCATCCCTCCGCTAAGTTCGGAAGGAAATAGATGGTTTGTGCGGGATACCTTAACCCGCTCCAGGCAAAAATTGACCCTCTCCAGTTTTTCAGCCCTGGTCTGAGAGGTAAGCATATCCAGGGGAAACTTCACATTTTCCTCCACCGTTAAGGAATCAAACAGGGCGGCTCCCTGGAAAAGCATACCCATCTCTTTGCGGATATTCTGTTGTTCCCTGTCATTCATTTGAGTGAACTCCTGGTTGTCGTACCAGATCTCTCCCCGATCCACTTTGGTGAGCCCGGCAATTGATTTCAGAAGTACCGTTTTCCCTGAACCGCTCCGACCGATGATCATATTGCATTTTCCCTTTTCAAAAGTAACACTCACATCATTGAGGACATGATTGTTGTCGTAACTTTTATATAGGCCCTTTACCGATATCATTGAAGGATCAATCTGGTGAGGATGAGGTTCGCCAGGAGTATCAGGACACTGCTCTGGACAACGGATTTGGTGCTCGCTTTCCCAACCTCAAGGGCTCCTCCCCGGACATTGTAGCCCAGGTAAGAGGAGAGGGAGGTAATGATGATCGCATAAAATACGGTTTTAGTCAGGGCATACCAGATGTAATAAGGCTGGAAGGCATACTGGATTCCGTATATATACTCGGCGGGCGGGATTACATTGGCCAGCAGACAGGAGAGGTATCCACCGCCTATGCCAATGATCATGCTCAGAAGGCAGAGTATGGGAAAAAAGAAGATGGCAGCAATCATTTTTGGCAGGATCAGGAAGGAGGCCGAATTGATCCCCATCACCTCGAGGGCATCGATCTGTTCAGTGACCCTCATCATTCCCAGTTCAGATGCGATGCTCGATCCTACTTTCCCCGCCAGGATGAGTGCCACCATGGTAGAGGAGAATTCAAGCAAAAGGGAGTCCCGAACCGTTACACCCACAAGATAACTGGGAAGGAGCGGGTTTTCGATGTTGAAATTGGTCTGAATGGTAATGACAGCCCCGACGAATAGTGAGATAATCACCACGATGGGGAATGAATTGATACCCACCTTTTCAATCTCTTTCATGGTTTGCCGGTAGAGGATGGAAAATTTCTCAGGCCGGCTGAGACTTCTCTTCATAAGGAGAAAATAGGATCCTATGTGGTGGAGCAATTGCATTAAACCGGAAGATTGCGAAATATATCAAATATTGTATAAAACATATCTCAGAAACACAGCTTTAATCAAAAACCTGCTATATTTAAAGGAAACGCAACATACGGAAAATAGATGAATACCAACAATTATTGTGTAATTATGGCAGGCGGGATCGGAAGTCGCTTTTGGCCACTGAGCAGAACAGAACGGCCAAAGCAGTTTCTTGATATCCTGGGAATGGGAAGGACCCTGATTCAGCAGACCTACGACAGGTTTATCCGGTTAATGCCTGCCGACCACATCTTTATCGTTAGCAACCTGGAATATAAAGAGCTGATCATTGATCAGCTTCCGGATCTTCCGGAAGAGAATATTTTGCTGGAGCCACTGAGAAGAAATACAGCTCCATGCATCGACTATGCAAATTTTCGCATTTACCAGAAAAATCAGAATGCGAACATTGTTGTGGCCCCGTCTGATCATCTAATTGTGAAAGAGGAAGAGTTTCTTGAATATGTTCAGCAGGGTTTCGGTTTCGTGGAGCACAATGACGCCCTGCTAACCATGGGGATTGTTCCTTCGAGGCCTGAAACCGGTTATGGTTATATCCAGTCTTTTCAGGGAAAGGTTAAGGATTATGAATCAACCGGATTACGAAAGGTGAAGACATTTACCGAGAAACCTGACCTGGAACTGGCCCGGGTTTTCTTGGACAGCGGGGATTTTTACTGGAATGCCGGTATTTTTTTCTGGTCGCTCAAAAGCATTATGCGTGCATTTGAATCCTATCTGCCCGAGATCCATTCTCTTTTCCTGGAAGGTGAGAAACTCTACGGTACAGCCGGTGAAGCCAAATTTATTGAAAAAACCTACAGCAATTGCCGGAATATCAGTATTGACTACGGAGTGATGGAAAAGGCAGAGAATGTCTATGTCCTTATTTCTGATTTCGGGTGGTCGGACCTGGGAACCTGGGGTTCCCTTTATGAACAGCTGGAGAAGGATGAGAAGAAGAATACAGTGACCGGGAAACATGTGTTTCTGCACGACTCATCGGGGAATATTGTAAATGTGCAGGATGATAAACTGGTTGTACTGCATGGCCTGAACGATTACATCGTGGTACAGAATGATAACGTCATCCTGGTCTGCCGTCTCGAGGAGGAGCAGAAGATCAAGCAGTTTGTCAACGAAATCAAAGCCGAGATCGGCGATGATATGTTATAACAGGGGCCCAATGGCTATGTAACTCCTTGCTGCACCCAGCCTTTGGCTGGCTAAGGCTTCCTGGCCCAATGGCTATGTAACTCCTCGCTGCACCCAGCCTTTGGCTGGCTAAGGCTTCCTGGACCAATGGGTATGTACCTCCTCGCTGCACCTGGCTTCGCCAGCTAAGGCTTCGTCGTCACATACCCATTTGGCCCCATCACAACGATCACCTGGCTTCGCCAGTTAAGGCTTCGTCGTCACGTACCCATATGGCCCCATCACAACGATCACCTGGCTTCGCCAGCTAAGGCTTCGTCGTCACATACCCATATGGCCCCATCACAGCGATCACCTGGCCTGGCCAGCTAAGGCTTCGTCGTCACATACCCATATGGCCCCATCACAACGATCACCTGGCCTGGCCAGCTAAGGCTTCGTCGTCACATACCCATTTGGCCCCATCACGATGATCACCGACAGGGAGGAAACCATCCCAAACAGAGATTCTATTTATGCTGTACAAGGTTCATCAATGGAGAAAATTAAACAGATTGACGGTATTCTCAGAATATTCAGAGAGTGTTCCCTGAACTGGTTGGCGAAGATGAGAATGAAACATTAGCCATTGATTACATTGGGATAATCCAATATCTCCTTGTAGCAATAAAAGAGCAAAAGATTAGAATCAATGGTCTGGAGAAGCAACTGAAAGATATGGTTTTAAAGGAATAATTTATTTAGAATACAAAGATGATGATTCTCTAGTTCAACTATAAACTTTGTTTTCGATTACTTTTTTAATGCAACTTTATCTCTGAATACAATATCTAGAAATTATGAAAAGACAAAGCCGAATTTTTGTTCTTAGTGGATTATGTATTTTTTTTATCAGTTCATGTTGCCGAGAGGGCGATAGTTACTTTTGGTTCCCAAAGGAAGCAATACAATACTACAATGAAAATGTCGCGATAAAATACTATAGTCCAGAATTGCAATCTGAAGAGAATTACTTTGTATGTAGAATAGATACTGGTCATTCTATCTTTGACTATGGAGATTTTTGCGGCAGACAAGATCATTACTATCCTATTTTGTATGATGTTGTCTTAGATTCATGTGAAAATGAGAAGTATTTTCGGATTACTATCGCCCCAGATACAATAGTAAAAGTGATCTTCGAATATGGTGGAAATAGGCACGACTATTTTAAGTTTAATTATACTTCAGAAGAGAAATTCCAGGTTGAAATCAACGGAATTAAGTATAATGATGTCATTATACAAAATGGTACTGTTAACGACAGTATAGAAGCCTTTTCCTTTTCACTTAATTACGGAATACTCCAGTATGAATTTAATGAAATAACATTTAATCTACTCCCAAATGAATAATATTGGCAAACAAACCTACTCTCGCTCCCTAAGGCCAAAATGTATAGTTTAACTAAACAAATTAACCCTATTTATAGTCAGGGTACAAATGTAAGAGGCCGTCCCTTTTGAGACAGCCTCTTGGTTATAGTGGTTTGTTGCTGTCTAGTATTCCCAGAGATCGTGTTCCATGATGAACAGGTCGTTCTTGATTCTGTCTGCTTCAAGAAGGATGTCCTGCCCGGTCTTGTATGAGGTCAGCGCCCTGTTTCCGTAAACATTGGATTCTGCCATGATGGTGCTGGAAAAACGGCGCTGGAAAAAGAGATCATCAAATGATATGGGTTGTGCATCGTTGTTTGCATTGTATACAGCATTGGTGGCAAACAGCCTTCTGCACTGGGGGAAATGGACAATAAACGGAATGCTCCTGTTGGGTTCCGGAAGCCGTTGTCCGAATTCATCGAACAGGTTGAAGTAGACAGGTGCTATGGCAACGATCCGGACCTGCATCACAGAATGCTTCTTATCAAAAAACCACTGCTCCTGGACCATGAATTGCCAGATATAACTTGTTCCCTGTAGTACATCATCGAATGATCCGTCATCATTATAAATGGTATCACCACCGGTATCTGCATAAATGTTGGAAAGTGTGGTGAGCTTTAAAAAGGGATCTTTCCAACCGATATTGGGCACATATTCATAGGGGGTAATCTCCTCGGTTTTTATACCCTCCATCAGCAGACCGAAAAGGCTGTAACGGTCTCCGCCAGACATTTTACCCTCAATTGGGTACCTGAGCGGAAAATTCATTCTCTGCCTCAGATCGATGGTTCGCCAGACATCTTTTGCCCACATCACATCTGCTTCCCTAATGTAGGGGTAGGGTACCGGTTTTTTCTCGGGGATGATGGTCTCCTTTGTGTAGACATCCGTTGAAGGAGCCTGTCGCCCTGCCATAACCGGCGCGCTTCCAGGGGTAATGGAAGTGTTTACGTTCTGACCAGATGCAGTTATTGCGAATCCGGCTAAAACCGCCGCTCCAAATATTACCTTTCTCATCATCATTTTATCTCACAGTTATGTTAATTGGACTAAGCGTGCGAACCTTTCCGTCAGGTCCGATGGCTTTAATATTTTCTATGGAAATTCTCTGACCTGCCCTCATTGAGCGGAAAATCGACTTTTGCTCCGATGTAAACTTGTTGCTGTTGGCTTCACGCTCCACCCATATGCCGGCAGCATCATTGAAACCGATGGTGAAGGAGGTTACTTCAAATTCAACTTCAAACAGGAAATCCTCGGCTTCGGCCTCCACAATCTGCAGGGCTGTTAGTTGTCCAACGGTGAGGTTGCCTTTACCGCCGCGGGACCCTTCAATTTTGGCAGTTGGTGTGGGCAGGTCCTTCACCCTGAAATCCATCCGGGTCATCAGTTTTGATGAGCCGTCAATTTTTGCATAAACACTTACAGTGGCTTTATCTCCCTGCACACCCGGTTTTACCACATATTCACCTGCCTTGACCCTTCGAATGCTGTGCGGACTTGTAATTTGGGCATCCACCGAACTTTCAGATACCCCACCTGCAGAGATGGCCACCGGGTTATTCAAACCACGGTAGAATACATTCATTGCTGTTGCGGAGATGGTGGCATTTGCTTCGGCGACCTCGTAGGTAGTGGAAAACTTACGTTCGATAATTTGCCCGTCATTGTCCAGCCTGATAATACCCCCCCAACTTTTAATGCCCAGTGAATTACTGGTGGTAGAATAGACTCCCATTCCTGCTTCAACATCCAGAACCGTTCCGTTATCCAGAATCACCTCGGGTGCATTGGTGGAGTCGTAGGCTGCCAGGAAGACCCGTGCCTTATATTCCTGACCGGGGAATACCAGGCTATGTTCAGGCATTACCACCGCTTTGAGTGTGTTAATGGGAACATCGCCGGCTCCAATCTGTCCCATCAGGAAATTGAGCATTTCAGCTTCAGCGTTTCGGACATTGGCCTGCATATTGGAAAGGAGGGTTATGACCGATGCCAGGGGCAGCATATCAAAATAGGTGCTCTCCCAGGTGGGTACGACTTTTTTGCCTCCGTGTTCCAATTGAACATCAGGCAGCTCCGTCGTCAGTATCCCTTCAATGGCTTCAACTGTCGGGGCGTATTTCTCTTTGTCATTGATCAGCGAAAGCATGTAATTCCTGTACTCATCAATCTTTCCTTTCAGTTCCGTTCCTTTGCCCTGGATGATCATCACCTGTCCGGGATGATCCATGTTATCCTTACCCTGAACCTCATTCCAGTCTATTTCTCCGTTCACTATGGCCTTTGACTCCTTTATTTCCAAAATGTTGATCTTGCATTCATGCATGAAATCATAAAGATCATCGGAGCGTGAATGCACCTGGTCCGCTTTGTCTTTCCAGTCGCCAACCTTGGTCGGATTCAATTCAAACGCTGTGGCGAAGGTGTTGTAAAGACTTGTATTTTTGGCAGCGAAATTCTCGGTGGTGGTAACAAGCCCTTCGTCGACCAAAACGAAAGCATTCAATACCTCCTTGGACACATTCAATGCAAGCATTGCCGTCAGCACGAGGTACATCATGCCAATCATTTTTTGTCTCGGTGTTTCTTTACCGTGTGCCATAGATGAGGATTAATGGATTGATTTACTTTTTTCTGATGCTCATTGCCGAGAGCATGTTGCCGTATACGCTATTCAATTCAGAAAGACTTTCACTAAGTTTAACGATCTCGCTTTTGTATTTATTGGTCTCCTCCACGGAAGCCTGCAGATTGGCGATCATCTCATTAAGACCCTTGTATACTCCTGTGGTACCCTGCAAGTGGCCCTGGCTTCCCTTCACCTGCTCGGAATAGGAGCTGTTCAGTGCAGCAAGGTTCTTGGTCAGAGCTTCCAACTGACTGTTGAACTGCTTCTGACTCTGGGAGATCTGGGAATGCTCCTGTTTGACTTCACCCGACATTGCCTCGTAGGTTGCTGTAAGGTTGGCACTGGAAGAGGCAAATTTTTCTGCGATATCCTTGCCTTTTTGATCAATCAGGCTGGCCGTATTCTTGTAGGAAGTGGCCAGGGTATTTACCGATTCGTTCAGTGCACCTGTATTTGTTCCATATGCTGTAGCCACGGTGTCCATATTCTTGGCCGCTGTTCCCATCTTATCGAAATACTCTTTCGTTGCAAGAGAGGAGGATGTAATGTCGCTAATGGTTTCTGTGGTGGCAGATATGGTATTCAGGTGTTTACCTAAACTGCGAACATCTTCAGCATTAATCTGGGATTGTTGAAAAAGTTCATCGAATTTTTGCAGTCCGACATTCCTGTCGGCAATTGCCTGTTCTTTGTACTCATCAATCTCGTCCGGATCGGACATCCCGGCCAGCTCAGGATAAACCAGAGTCCAGTCGAGCTCTTCATGGAGTGGTTCAAATGCTGAGAAGAAGAAGATAACTGCTTCAATCAGCAGGCCTGAGGTTAGCGCTATGGCTGCTCCTGGCCAGTGCATGAGTTTAAAAAGAGCTCCAATAATTACTACAGAAGCACCGAAGCCATAAAGTTTAGCCGTAAAATTCTTCCAGCCCGAACTTTGAACTAATTCTGTAATTCCCATTATATCAAGTATTTAATTAGTTGTCCCCTAAATATGACCGTACGCATCTGAATCCAATGAAGGATTTTGCAGAGTCCTGATATTCGTAATCCCTGGTACTTACCTGAAGGTAGCGTGCAATGTCCTTCCAGGATCCACCCCTGACCACTTTACGCTTCATCACCGGCGGGTCATCAGGTTTGGCATTATAATTATAGTAGGGATTCATATCATGAGAAAAGACATAGGCGGACGGATCATATGCCGTGATGGTCCACTCAGCCACGTTGCCGGCCATGTCGTACAATCCATACTCATTTGGATTACCCGAATAGTGCGCCACCCTTGAGGGGTACATGGACCCGTCGTCTGTATAGTTGCCACGAAGCGGTTTGAAGTTGGCAATGAAACAACCGCTCATGTTTCTCAGGTAAACCCCGCCCCATGGATACATACTGTGGTCCAGGCCACCCCTGGCTGCATATTCCCATTCAGCTTCGATGGGAAGCCTGTAATCCTGAACAATCGGTTGGTTGCTTCTGACCAGGGCCCAGTTGAGATATTGCGTTCTCCAGATACAGAAAGCATTGGCCTGCTTCCAGGTGATTCCCACCACCGGATAGTTGTCGTAGGAGGGTGAATTGAAGTACATATTGGTCATCGGTTCGTTGTAAGAGTAGGTGAAGTCTGCTATCCAGACCAGTGTGTCGGGATAGACCAGAACCCAGTCTTTGTTCACAAATGACGACCTGCCCACTACCTCCTCCTGGGTCCCGTCGGGCCGGGTAACCATTCCTTCATAGGTGAGAACAGGATCGGTGGAACCACCTGAATAGTCGAGCTTAAACCTGTTGGCTGAAGAGGATGCCTGCCTCAGGTCCACCCAGTAGTAGTTATAAATCAGTTTTGTCACATTGAGTTCCTTGGAGATGTAGGAGAGCCTGTCAGCTCCGCTGTAATAAATCCCCAGGTCATCAATGATCTGCTGTGTATTACCCTCTTTGTCTTTCTTGGGATCAATAGGTGCGTTCCAGTCGATAATATATTCTCCGTCTTTGTCTTCAAATGGTTGTCCTTCAGCATCTTTCAGGGCAAATTGGTCAGCGTCCTGAATGGCAAGTTCCTTGCGTATGATGGAGTCACGTACCCAGTGTACAAACTGACGGTATTCATTATTGGTGATTTCAGTTTCATCCATCCAGAAGGCATCTACGGCCACTGTACGGGACATGGCATTCTGAGTCCACGATGCATCCATATCGCTGGGCCCCATGACAAAGGAGCCGTTAGGAATGGGGACCATTCCGTGCGGTATAGGTTCGGCGTAGGCCCTTCGACCCTCAACTCCCACAAGTTCACCGGTGTTGTAGGTGCTACAACCAACGATGAGTGTTCCAAGAACAGCTAAAATCCAGATACGTTTCATAGTACAACGCTTAATAGGTGCAAAAAAAACTCTCGAAATATAGACATAATTTACAAGAATCTTAAACTCTTATACTTTTGGGGACTCTTGTCAACACTGAGATCGAAGCAGTATCGGACCGTCACTTCATGGGAACCGCTATTGTATCCCATCATGGGTGAAAGTTCGAAATCATATGAATATCCGATCCCGAGTCCGTTCATCAAATCTAATCCAAGCAGAGCCGAAATTGCGCCTCTGACTGAATAAGAAACTCCTCCCCAGAACTTTTTATTGTATCTCACATTAGTATTCAGGTAGAGGTTGTGAGATCTTCCGTCTGACTGAACCATCAGCGAGGGCATAACCTCGAACATGGGATTGGAGAGTTGAATATTGTATCCTGCCATCAGGTAGTAATGCCTGACATAACTGGCATCGAAGTCTCTTTCATCGCCCCGTAAAACGACACTGCTGACCAGGTGCGATGCGGATATGCCAACGTACATCTTTTCGGTGTTATAATAGATGCCCAGTCCCATGTCGAGACCAATTCCGCTTCCTCCGGTTGGTATGGATGGATCGGATCCCGGATCAATCACATCGGCCCCGTTCCAGGTGGGTTCCAGGGATGGATTGGCCATTCCGGCATTGACGCCAATACCCAGGTTCCCGCTTCCCACATCCATTCTGAAAGCGTAAGCGGCGCTGAAAATGAAATCATTGGTAAAACCCAGCCGGTCATTCATAAGGTTGATGCCGACACCATGTTTACGCCCCAGCAGGTTGAATGGCATATGGGCTGTAAAGGTCGTGGTGGTGGGAGCATCAGGGAGACCGGTCCACTGGTTTCTGAATGCAGCAGAAAGGCAGATCTTATCACTGCTGCCCACTGCGCCCGGGTTAAAGTAGGGCGCGAGAAGCATATTCTGGGTGAATTTAGGGTCCTGTTGAGCCAAAATACCGGCCGACAGGCATCCAAAAACGATTATAATCAGCAGTCTCTTCATTCAGGAAATCATTCTCCTACGGGCTTTATCAGGCTTGCTTTTAGCTATAGTAAAATAAGTAAAAATAGTTCTATCAAACAAATATTGTTAACAGCCAATTGTTCATAAGCCAGGGGGTTCCGGTTCATTGCCCAACCTGTGCAAATAACGCCACCAGCGTTCCGGTATCTCCTGTTTACAGGCCAGCTGGTAATCCTCATACGAACACGAAACAAAAAAGTTATGGTTTGTAGCAGGATTCTTTACAGGAATTTCCATCCACCACCGTTCGGAGAGTGTACTTTTATGAAAGGTGATGTCGTGTCCGGCCGCATCGAGGTTGACGATGAACTTTTTAATGTGTTGCGGGGTATCAACCGGGTTTTCCCATACACGGTGGGCCAGTCCGTCCAGAAAATACCAGGCTGCCTGGGCAGTGAGGTGGGACGTTTGTCCATTTACATCTTTTAAAGGGTCGAATTCGAAAAAACCAATCTGCCTGACCCTTTCACTCAAACCGGCATATCGGGTAAACTGGCAAAGTTCATCTCCAAAAAAACCATTGGGTGAAGGGATGGATGCCCCGGGGGCATCGGAATGTCTCACCGCACCCAGGTCTATGCTGATGTATTCGCAATCCCTGATCAGCGGTTCCGACTGTTTCAGGTCGCTTTGTGCTGCACCCAGCCTGATACTCTCAAGGTATGATTTTTCCAGTTGATCCATCTGGGACTGGGTTGTGAAATAGGCCTGGTGACCCAGGTTGGTAAAGCTGATGCGTTTTGACAGTGCGGGCACTAATAGCTGGTTCAGGTAGTTTCTTGAATGGAGAATTTCAGGGGATTCTGAGAAGTCGAGCATGGAATCGATCGTCAGGATATGGTGGAGCCCAGGCTCCTTTTCAAGGGCCAGGAAAACACCTCGGCTGAGGTCCTGGGATCCACCCAGGATCAGGGAGATGATTCCACGCTCTTTTAGCTCCAGAAGAATATCCCTGAGAGCGAAGTAGCTATCTTGAACCGTGCCTCCGTTCTTGATGTTCCCCAGATCGTAAATTTTCAATGCCCTGCTGATCGCTGCAAGCTGGTATAGCTTATCTCTTACCGCATTTGGCCCCTCTTTGCTTCCTTTAATGAACCCGTTTCGGTCCTCCGGAATTCCTATAATGGCTACCTGGTGCCTGTCCAGCTCCCTGATGGGAAGGTCGGGAGTATGGATGGAGATATGGTGGCTGAACGACTCATTGTTATCGATATACTCAAATGCAGGCCGCTCAAGGCTGACAGGATCGAAGTATCCGTTTAAGTCCATAATATAGTGCTTAGGGGTTAGTGATCAGTGCTCAGTGAATAGTGCTCAGTGTACAGTGCTCAGTGCTCAGTGCTATTTCTTTTTCTTGTCTGCTTTTGCGATGATCTCCCGGCAATCCTCAAGGCTCAGTTCCTTTGGATTGGTTCCTTTGGGAATTCTGTAGTTTTTCTTCTTGAAGGAGATGTATGGGCCATACCTGCCATTAAGGACCAGCAAATCGGGTTCTTTTTCAAACAGTTTGATATTGCGGTTCTCCTCCTGGGTTCTCTTTTCGCTGATGATTTCAATGGCGCGTTCTTCCTGGATGGTATAGGGATCATCGGTTTTGGCAAGACTGTAAAATTTACCTTTATGACGAACATACGGTCCAAACCGGCCAACCCCGATCACCAGATCATCCTCCTCGAAGGACCCGATGCTCCTCGGAAGCCTGAAGAGGTCGAGGGCCTCCTCAAGTGTAATGGTCTCCAGGCTCTGTCCTTTCAGCAAGCTTGCGAATTGTGGTTTCTCATCATCTTTGGCTTCACCAATTTGTGCAATGGGACCAAAACGGCCAATTTTTACACTGACGGGTTTCCCCGATTCCGGATCGGTTCCCAATACCTTTTCTCCTTTGGAACGTTCGGTGGTCTGGGTTGTGGAATTCACTTTTGCGTGGAAAGGGTTATAGAACCGTTCAATCATGCTGGGCCAGTTGAGAGACCCCTCTGCAATCTCATCAAACTCCTTTTCAACCAATGCCGTAAAGTTGAAATCCATGATGTTTTCGAAATTCTGTTCCAGGAAATCGTTTACCACAATTCCTATGTCCGTTGGGAAGAGCTTCCCTTTTTCAAATCCGTAATTTTCAGTGATCATCTTGCTGCTGATTTTATCTCCCTTCAATACGATCAGCTGCATTTCTCGCTGGTTACCGGGACGGTCTTCTTTAATCACGTACCCCCGCTGCTGGATGGTCGATATGGTGGGGGCATAGGTGGAAGGACGGCCGATTCCCAGTTCTTCCATTTTTTTAACAAGGCTGGCTTCCGTGTACCTGGCAGGCTGCTGGGTTGACTTCTCCGTGGCTTCAATCAGATCACGTTCCAGTGAATCATTTATTTTCAGCGGAGGCAGCATTCCCTTGGTCTCCTCCTCCTGCTCATCATCAGTCGATTCCATGTATACCTTCAGAAATCCGTCGAATTTTAATACTTCACCATTGGCTACAAACCTTTCCGGCACTTTGGAGATGTTAATGGTGATGGTGGTCTTCTCCAGGTTGGCTTCACTCATCTGTGAAGCGATGGTCCGTTTCCAGATCAGTTCGTACAATCGTTGTTCGGCCCGGTTGCCTTCCACGGATGAATTTGCAAGGTATGTAGGCCGGATCGCTTCGTGAGCTTCCTGTGCACCCTTGGTTTTGGTACTGAAATTTCTTGATTTCAGGTACTGGTCCCCAAATAATTCGCGAATTTTAGCAGCGGCACTTCCAATGGCTAGCTTCGAAAGATTTACTGAATCGGTTCTCATATAGGTGATCTTACCCGATTCGTAGAGTCGCTGTGCCACGGACATGGTCTGATTCACTGAAAAACCAAGTTTCCGGCTCGCCTCCTGTTGGAGGGTGGAGGTGGTAAAGGGAGGTGATGGTGATTTTTTCAGGGGCTTTGTTTCTATTTTCTCAACCGAAAAAGCGCTTTGCCTGCAAATGGCCAGAAACTTTTCTGCCTCTTCAGAGGAGTCAAACCGTTTGGAGAGTTCGGCTTTTAAAACGGAAGCACCATTTTTGCCATCCGTTTTAAAAAGACCGGATACCCTGAAGTATCTTTTGGTATTGAATGACTGCACTTCACGCTCCTTTTCAACAATCAGTTTCACGGCTACAGATTGTACCCTTCCGGCTGACAGGGAGGGTTTCACTTTTTTCCAGAGCAGGGGTGAAAGTTCAAATCCAACCAGGCGGTCAAGGATCCGGCGAGCCTGCTGGGCATTGACCAGGTCGGTATCGATATGCCTTGAATTTTCAAGGGCATTGAAGATTGCATCCTTTGTAATCTCGTGGAAAACAATTCTTCGGGATTTCTCACTATCCAGTTCAAGTTCCTCGAAAAGATGCCAGGCTATGGCCTCCCCTTCACGGTCCTCGTCAGTGGCCAGCCAGACCATATCAGAATTTTTGGCCAGCTCCCTTAACTCCTTGACCAACTTTTTTTTATCGGCCGGAATCACATATTTTGGTGTGAACTCCTTTTCAATGTCAATACCCAGGTTTTTCTTTTCCAGATCGCGGATGTGCCCGAAACTTGACTTCACCGTATATGACTTGCCCAGAAACTTTTCAATGGTCTTTGCCTTGGCGGGTGATTCAACTATTACCAGATTCTCTATCATATTTTTCCTGCTTCCTCGTTAATGAAAGGGCCACAAAATAAATAATTACTATTTTTGACGCAAACCGAGTTGTCCATGGCCCAAAAATCAGGCAAAACTACAAAATATTTAATCATCCTCTGGTCGTTATACACCTTACTGGTGTTAATGTTCATTCTGATCATGGTATTGATTGGTCATAGAAAGCTGGGTTTTCTGCCTGATTTTGAGGAGTTGGAGAACCCCCAGACCAACCTGTCCACGCTGATTATTACCGAGGACGGGGAACAACTTGGAAAGTATTTTATTGAGAACCGGACCTATGTGAATTTTGATGATCTGGCCCCCCACCTGGTTGATGCACTGATCGCCACAGAAGATGTGAGGTACTTCAGGCATTCGGGAATTGATATCCGTTCACTTTCCAGGGTGTTGGTCTATTCGGTGTTGCTTGGTAAGAATGAGGGAGGCGGTAGCACCATATCCCAGCAACTGGCGAAAAATCTTTTTCCCAGGGATACAACCATCAGAAAGAATAAAATCGGGAGGGCCGGTCACCTGGCTGTTAATAAGTTCAAAGAGTGGAATACCGGGGTGAGACTGGAAAGGAGTTACACAAAACAGGAGATCATCTCGATGTACCTTAACACGGTGCCCTTTGGCGGGGAGTCGATCGTCGGAATCAATTCGGCTGCCAAAACTTTTTTTAATACATCACCCGATTCATTAACCATTGAACAGGCAGCTACCCTGGTGGGAATGCTTAAGGCTCCAACGGCATACAACCCGAGACTCAATCCCGAGCGCGCCTTTGGCAGGCGTAATACAGTGATCAGCCAGATGGAGAAGTATGGATACCTTGAACCTGAAGTGGCCGATTCGGTGAGGCAGATCCCCGTGTCGGTCGATTATAATCTGGCCAGTCACCTTACAGGCAGTGCAAGGCACTTTCGCGCTTTCCTGGCCACGTTCATGAATGAAACAAGACCATTGCCTCCGGGTAAAAATGCAGGCAATCTGGCACTTGAAAAATACAGGCGTGATTCGTTGCGGTGGTCCGATGACCCGCTTTATGGCTGGATTAATAAGAATTACAAGCCCGACGGTTCACAGTATAACCTTTACAGTGATGGTCTGAAGATATTCACTACCATCAACTACAAGATGCAGCAGTATGCCGAGGAAGCGGTTGATGTACAGATGAAGGAGGTCCTTCAGCCCGCATTTTTCAGGGAAAAAAAGGGACGAACCAATGCTCCTTTTGAAGATATTTCCAAGGAGGAGATCAAATCGATCCTTTATCGCTCTGTTAAATGGACCGATCGGTATAAAAATTTGGCCTCAAACGGAGTCCCGTGGGATTCCATTCTTTTTGCCTTTAACCAGCCGGTACGAATGCAAATCTTTTCCTGGGACGGACCGGTGGATACGGTGATGACTCCCATGGATTCCATCAAGTACATGAAACACATCCTCAGGGCCGGTTTCATGGCCATGGATCCGGCCACCGGACAGGTAAGGGCTTTTGTTGGCGGACACAACTTCAACTATTTCCAGTATGAACATGTTTACCAGGGGCGCAGACAGGTGGGTTCCACCATCAAACCCTTCCTCTACCTTCTGGCCATGCAGGAAAACTACTCACCCTGTGAAATGATACCACTGGTTCCCATTACCTTTCATAACATTGTGAACAACAAGGATACCACCTATACCCCAACCGTCCCGCCACCCAATCCGTTTGCCGGAAAAAAGGTCTCCCTGAAGTGGGGCCTGGCAAACTCACATAACTGGGTTTCGGCATGGCTGTTCAAGAACTTCAATCCGGCCAATGTGATCAAGCTCATGCGCAAAATGGGCATAACCTCTTACATCGATCCTGTTCCCAGCATGATCTATGGAACTTCTGATATTTCGCTGGAAGAGATGGTAGGTGCATTTAACACATTTTCCAACAGTGGAATTTACGTAAGCCCCAATTATGTAACCCGCATTGAGGATCGCTACGGGAATGTCATTTCGACCTTTCTTCCAAATGAAAACGAAGCCATCAGTGCACAGACAGCATACCTGATGCTGACACTGCTTCGAAACGTGGTTGATATGCATGGAACGTACCGGGGAATAAATTATTTCGGTACGGGAATCCGCCTCAGGTCCAGGTATCAGTTTAACGGAGAACTGGCCGGAAAAACAGGGACCACTCAGAACCAGAGTGACGGATGGTATATCGGGCTTGCTCCAAAGCTGACCGCTGCTGCATGGGTGGGCGGAGAGGATCGCTCTGTTCACTTCGATCAGCTGGGTATGGGAGCCGGGGGAAACATGTCGTTGCCTATCTACGCCGAATTTCTTCAGAGGGTCTATGCCGACACAACCCTTGGAATCACCCAGGAGGATGATTTCCTGAAGCCTTTCGATTTTTACGTTAAAATGGATTGCCCCGATATCATGGAGGCTGACAGCAATAGCAATTTAGAAGATTTCTAAAGAGGATTTACCCGGTCTCGCAGGGGTTTTATCCAAACAGGTGTTTTGGGATCTCCTGTACCCTTGAGACCTCAATGATCTCCAGATTGAACCTTGAGGCATCAACCCGTTTACGGTTAAAGGCCGGCATCAGGATTCGTTTCATGCCCAGCTTGTCTGCTTCACCCAGCCGTTGTTCAATCCTGTGCACCGGCCTGATCTCGCCGGATAATCCAATCTCTCCGGCAAAGCAGGTATACTGTTCTACCGGGATATCCACTGTGGATGAAAGGATGGCAGCCACCACAGCCAGGTCTATGGCCGGATCATCAACCCTTAAGCCGCCGGCAATATTGATAAATACATCCTTGCTGGCCAGTTTGAAACTGGCTCGCTTTTCAAGGACTGCCAGCAACATGCTTAGCCGGCGTGTGTCAAATCCGGTGGAGGTGCGTTGTGGGGTGCCGTACACTGCTGAACTGACAAGAGCCTGAACTTCAATAAGGAAAGGCCTCACTCCCTCCACATTAGCTGCGATGGCCGACCCGCTCAGATCGGGGGGTTGCTGGTTGATCAGCAGCTCCGACGGGTTGTTTATTTCACGAAGTCCCGTTCCTGTCATTTCAAACACCCCGATTTCCGAAGTGGATCCAAACCGGTTTTTGCTGGCCCGAAGGATCCTGTAGAGGTGGTGGGAGTCTCCCTCAAACTGCAGGACCGTATCTACAATATGTTCAAGTACCTTGGGCCCGGCAATCGTTCCATCTTTGGTGATGTGGCCGATCAGGATCACCGGCATGTGGTACTCTTTAGCTTCCCTTAAAAGGCGTGCGGCACATTCCCTCACCTGTGAGACTGTTCCGGGGGCCGATTCCACCTCCTCTGAAAAGAGGGTCTGAATGGAATCGATAATCAGTAACTGGGGACGATCCTCACGAATCTGGTTGATGATCACCTGGAGGCTGGTTTCGGCCAGTACGCTGCACTGACCGGTTCCTTTTCCCAGCCGGTTGGCTCGTAATTTGATCTGCTGAGGGCTCTCTTCTCCTGAAATATAGAGGGTCTTTTTGTCAATTTGCAGGGCAACCTGAAGCGCCAGTGTAGATTTTCCGATACCCGGCTCTCCTCCAATAAGAATCATGGATCCGGGGACCACCCCTCCTCCCAGAACCCGGTTAAATTCCCCATTGCACAGGTCGATTCGGGCCACCTGTTCCGATGTCACCAGTTCGATGGGCTGGGGAGATGTCAGGGTCCGGTTTTCCCGGGAGGATGATCTTACCGGGCCTGAGGAGATCCGCTGCTCCACGAAGGTATTCCACTCTCCACACGAGGGGCAGCGTCCCAGCCATTTAGCCGAATCAGTCCCGCAACTCTGGCAGAGGTATATGGTTTTTGTCTTAGCCATTTCTATTTACGGCCGAGTATTGAGCTGGAGCTGTAACCTTCAAGGATGGGGATCGTGACCACCTGGCCTCCATGGGAGGTGACCTCCTGGTAACCCACGATCTCCTGAACCCTGTAATCGCCACCTTTGACCAGGAGATCGGGCTTTACAGCTTTAATGAGCCCAAGGGGAGTATCCTCCTCGAAAAGGATGATATAGTCCACCATACACAGTGCCCCCAGGACTTCAGCCCTGGCCTGCTGGTTGTTCACCGGTCTTCCTTCACCTTTCAGCCTTGACACCGAACGATCGCTGTTGAGCCCGACTACCAGCAGATCACCCATCTCCCGGGCTTTTGACAGGTAGTAGACATGACCCCGGTGCAGCAGATCGAAACATCCATTGGTAAAGACAATCCTGTTTTTCGCTCTGAATGGAGGGGAGAAGAGCGCAGTGGCCTCTTTGAGTGTGATCAGTTTGCGGATAATCTCTTCGTAAGTCACCATTTTTTCAGGTTGTTTCAGGACTCTTTTTTTGATGGGATACCATCAGGAGTAAATATGAGGCTGCCCCAAGCAGTATGGTGAAAAGGGAGCTGGGTTCATGGGAGAGGATTGCGAAGGCGCCTCCCTGCTCGAGGGTAAGCCCGTAAACAAATACCAGTCCCCTGGAGACAATCCAGTGGTATGCTCCAAACCCCGCCGTTACGGGGGCCGACATTCCCAGTCCACCGATTACCAGGAGGAAAATTCCGTCGACGAAGGTAAGGGAAGAGGTCTCTTTCACTGAAAATACCACCACCCAGGTCATCATAATATAAAGGAACCAGATCAGGACCGAATGGAAGAGAAATTCCCACTTCCGCTTCATCCTGTAGATGGTTTTCAGTCCGTCCAGAATTCCCTTAAGAAATTCTGCAATTTTACGCACAATGCCAATTCTTCCAAGAGGCATACGGAAAAGATAGAGCAGCGTCACTACTAAGGCGAAGGCTCCTGTTACCAGGAGCCAAAAAATGAATAATCCACCGAAAGTGGCAGTGATCTTCTCATGCATGGGATCGAAAATGTTATCCCTGAAGAAGACCCCGAATTTTTCGGCCCAGCTGACAATCAGTACAACCATAATCATCATCAGCATCGCAAGGTCGGTTACCCTCTCAATGATTACTGTACCGATGAGAGAGTCGACCGGGATCTTCTCCCTTTTCCCAAGTGTAACACAACGGGTCACCTCCCCCAGGCGGGGCAGTGCAAAGTTGGCGAGGTATCCCACCATCAGAGAATGGTATGTGTTTTTAAAGGAGGGCCTGAATCCAAGGGGTTCAATAAGCAGAACCCATCTCCGGGCCCTTGAAAAAAAGCTCAGAAAAGCGAAGAACAGGGACAGCCCGATCCACCAGAAATTTGCCCCCCTGAGTGTGTTGGCCAGTTCGTTGAAGGCGAATCCCCTGAAGGCAAAATAAAGGAGCAGAATGCCCAGCGAAAGGAATCCGGCGACCCTTAGGATCTGTAAAACTGTTTTTTTCAAATGGGATCAGATTAGTCTGTTGGTGGCCGTGTCGGGGAAAACAAGGGCGGGTTTGAAAGTTTTTGCTTCCTCAAAATCCATGGACGCGTAAGATAGAATGATGATAATGTCCCCAACGGCTACCTTCCGGGCAGCAGGCCCGTTCATACAAATCTGTCCGCTCCCTCTTTCACCTGTGATCACATAGGTTTCAAGCCGCTCTCCATTGTTGATATTAAGGATTTGAACTTTTTCATTCTCAATAAGATTGGCTGCCTCCATCAGATCCTCGTCGATGGTAACGCTGCCAATATAATTAAGGTTTGATTCGGTGATAGTTACCCGGTGTAATTTCGATTTAATAACTTGGATGTTCATGTCTGCCAGATTCTTGTGCAAAGTTAATCAAAAATCATGTTATCTATCAGCCTCACTCCACCCAATATGACAGCTGCGCATCCCACTTTGTTCACTTTCTCACGCCACGATTCTACCGATTTAAGTGCTTTATCCTCAACAATTTCAAAATAGATAAACTCCATCAGGGGGTGCTGTTCGAACCGTGATCTGACCAACGACTTAATTTCCCTTGGTGACCATTCTTCTTTCAATCCGACTGCCTCCTGAAGCGTATGGTAAATAAAAGGGGCTTCCATTCGCTCCTTAGGACCCAGCCGTATATTTCTTGAACTCATGGCCAGTCCGTCGCTCTCCCTGACAATTGGACAGGCCACGATCTCAATTTTCATCTCCAGGAGTTTTACCAGGTGGCGAATGATAACCAGCTGCTGAAAATCTTTTTGTCCGAAGTAGGCCCGGTGAGGTTCTATTATGCGGAAGAGTTTGCTGACGACCTGGGCAACTCCGTTAAAATGTCCTTTCCTGGTGGCGCCCTCCATCACCAGGTCGAGTCCTCCCAGGTCAAATTGCCGCTGGTCGGGTTCCGGATAGATCTCATTCACCGCGGGCATAAAAACCACATCAACCCCGTTTCCTTGCAGCAGTTTAAGATCCTTTTCAGGCGTCCTGGGATATTTTTCCAGGTCGGAAGGATCATTAAACTGGGTGGGATTTACAAAGATGGATACCACGGTACACTCATTTTCGAGGGCCGATCTGGTAACCAGTGAGAGGTGCCCACTGTGAAGTGCACCCATTGTAGGAACAAACCCGATGCTTTTCTGCTTCCCCCGAAGGTTATCCAGGTGACGGATAAGCTCCTCTTTTGTATTGTAAACGTTCATCTGTCTTGCGTGCGCCCAAAGATAGATAAATTGGTGTCATTTTTTTTAGTAAATTTGCATGATTTTCAAACGCAGGCTACACGATGGAAAGCAAAAAGGTATTATTTGTTTCTCAGGAGATTACGCCCTATTTACCAGAAACCGAACTTTCCCAGATTGGCCGTAACCTGCCTCAGGCGATCCAGGAGACAGGTATGGAGATTCGAACCTTCATGCCGAAATACGGGAGCATCAATGAACGCCGGAATCAGCTTCACGAAGTGATCCGACTTTCAGGGATGAATCTGATTATTGATGATACAGACCACCCACTCATTATTAAAGTTGCCTCCATCCAGGCAGCAAGAATGCAGGTCTATTTTATTGACAACGACGACTATTTCAATCGTAAATATACAGTTTCAGATCTCAAGGGTGCATTCTTCAAAGACAATGACGAACGGATGATCTTTTTTGCAAGGGGTGTCCTTGAAACGGTCCGAAAGCTGCGCTGGTCGCCCGATCTGGTGCATTGTCATGGCTGGTTCACTTCCCTGGTTCCGCTCTATATTAAGAAAGCTTACAGGGAGGATCCCTTATTTGCCGAATCGAAGGTGGTTTTTTCCGTTTATAACAATGGTTTTGACAAGCCGCTGGATCCTGCATTTAAAGAAAAACTTCTTGTTGATGGTGTCTCTTCAGACCATGTCTCCGTGGTGAAGGACCCAACCTACCAAAACCTGGTCACCCTTGCTGCAACTTACTCCGACGGATTGGTCAAGGGAAGCAGTAAATTACCCGATCCTGTTTTGAAGGTGATGAAAGAGTCGGGTAAACCGACGCTTGATTATTTAGCTGATACAGAATATGTAGAAAAGTTTTCCGTTTTCTATGACAGTATTCTCAAAGATTAATCGCATTTGAATTAAGATGAAGAAGAATTTGTGGGTTATTATGGTCATCCTGACCACGCTGTTGCTATTTTCATCATGTTCGTGGGAGCCGGAATTGGGGCAGGACCTGCTCCCTCCGGGTGACAGGGTGTTCCTGTTTCATGACACCATTTTCGAGATTCCTGCATACACTGTTTCCGGTGCCCCTGTTGAGACTTCTGACAGGTCCTTATCTCCTACCACGACATTCATGCTGGGTAAAATGGCAGATACCATCACAGGGATATCTGAAGCTGCTCTTTTCACTCAGTTCAATCCCACAACGAGCTACAAGGCCGCGCTCAACACAGAAATCGACTCCATGGTGTTTTCTCTCTATATAACGGGCTATTTCGGGAACATGGATGAGCCCTTCAACATTCAACTGTACGAAGCCACCAGGCGCATTTACATGGACTCGGTTTATTACTCCAACTTCGATATGGAGGGAGCCTACAATCCAGAGATCCTTGCCGAAGCGACCATTACCCCCCAGTCGGGAGATACGGTTGCGATGCTCATTCAAAACCAGGCATTCATCCAGAAATTTCTGGATGTTCAGGACGATACCGCCCTGTTTTATAGCGACAGTGTTTTCAAGGACTATTTCAACGGGTTCTACCTGACCGCCTCCTCCAGTGCGAGCGATGGAGCCATTGCCATGGTTGTTCCGTCCAGCATCATCACCAGGTTATCTGTGAAATATGCCAACGACAGTACCGAGGTGGATTCAACTGTTGAGCGGGATTTTCGCTGGGCCACTTTTAGCATTAACGAGTTCTCCTCCCAAAAGATCAATATTTTCAAACATGACTATTCGGGGGTGAGCCTAGAAAAGATCATTGACAATCCTGATATCGAGACTCCCGTTTGTTATGTTCAGGGGATGGGAGGTGTGAATACCTCTTTCTATTTTGGTGACCTGGAGGAGTGGATTGAAGGGGGTAAGGTGGCTGTCAATTCGGCAAGGATAATCTTTGATGTATACCCGGAACAAAATGGAGGTTTAGCCTTAGAGGATTTGGCAACGCGGTTGATGTTGTATACGGAGAGCGGCCAGGACAGCCTGATTCCCCCATACGATTTCCTGGCAATTTACCAGGGTACAAGTGGAGATGACAGCCAGTTTGGCGGTCAGCTTCGCGCCGTTTCCAAAGGGATGTTTTTTGATACCACCTACCGGTACCAGTTTAACATACCCCTGCATTTTCAGTCAATGGTAGACGGGGCCGATATTAAGAACAAATTTATTCTGCAGCTCTACAACGCTAAAAGAAATCCGGGAATTACCAAGGTATGGAGTAACCTTTATACCAATCCCAAACGTATAAGGTTGGAAATAGTATACATTAAATTGTAAATTCTGATGTGCGGCATTGTAGGATATATTGGGAGCAAAGATGCCTACCCGATCCTTATAAAGGGTTTGAAAAGGCTTGAATACCGTGGTTACGACTCTGCAGGGGTTGCGCTGCTCAATGGAGAGGTATCCGTCTATAAAAAGAAGGGAAAGGTCCAGGAGCTTGAAGATTTTATCAGGGGCAAAGAGACCCTGAGTTCCATCGGGATTGGACATACCCGTTGGGCGACCCATGGTGAACCCAGCGACGTAAATGCACACCCCCATCAATCGGAGAAGGGATTATTCACCATTATCCATAACGGGATTATTGAAAATTATGCGGTGCTGAAGCAGGGATTGATCGATCAGGGAATGACCTTTAGCAGTGAGACCGATACCGAGGTACTTGCGAACCTGATTGAGTATATCTATATCAGTCAGCAGGTGACTGTGGAGGTGGCCATATCGATGGCTCTTCAAAAAGTGATCGGTGCATACGGCCTGGTTGTACTATCAAGGGAAGAGCCCAACCTGATGATTGCCGCGCGGCGAAGCAGTCCCCTGGTGATCGGGCTTGGAGATAAGGAGTATTTTATTGCATCCGATGCCACCCCTATCGTGGAATATACCGACAGGGTGATCTATCTGAATAACGATGACATTGCACTGATCCGAAAGGATGAGCTGGTTTTGAAGAACCTCACCAGCCATTCAACCAGTGTAAATATCCAGACCCTTGACCTCGGTATTTCTGAGATCGAGAAGCAGGGATTTGAGCATTTCATGCTGAAGGAAATTTTTGAGCAACCACGGTCCATCCAGGATACTTTCCGGGGCAGGATCATCCCCGATACCAACGAGATCAGGCTAGGAGGACTTCACAATGTTAAAGACCAGCTTGTCAATGCAAAGCGTATCGTGATTATTGCCTGCGGGACCTCATGGCATGCGGGACTGGTGGGTGAATACCTGTTGGAGGACCTGGCAAGGATTTCAGTGGAGGTGGAGTATGCCTCAGAATTCAGGTACCGCAATCCCATGATCGGTCCCGATGATGTGGTGATCGCCATAAGTCAGAGCGGTGAAACCGCCGATACCCTGGCTGCCATTCAGTTGGCCAAGGACGCCGGAGCCCTGGTACTGGGAATTTGCAATGTTGCCGGATCAAGCATATCAAGGGAGACCAATGCGGGGGTGTATACACATGCCGGAGCAGAGATTGGTGTGGCTTCCACAAAGGCTTTCACGGCCCAGGTGACCGTCCTTACCATGATGGCCATTATGATCGGGAGGGAGAAAAAACTTATATCCGATGAGCGGCTTTCCGAATTGATCCGTGAACTGCATGCCATTCCAGGCAAGATTGAAAAGATCCTCGAACAAAATGATGAGTTCAGGCGGATCGCGGAAATATACAAGGATTCTACCAATGCCCTCTACCTTGGGCGCGGTGTTTCTTTCCCGGTGGCCCTTGAAGGGGCCCTTAAATTGAAAGAGATTTCATATATCCATGCGGAAGGGTATCCTGCCGCTGAGATGAAACATGGTCCCATTGCCCTGATCGACGAGAAGATGCCTGTGGTTTTTATTGCCAACCATGATAGCTCCTATGAGAAGATCGTGAGCAATATTCAGGAGGTGAAAGCCCGCAACGGTGTGGTTATTGCCATTGTAACGGAAGGTGATATCACCATCCGGAAAATGGCCGACCATGTGATCGAAATTCCCCAGACCGATCAAACCCTGGTGGCCATTCCCTCGGTGATTCCCCTTCAGCTGATTGCCTATCACATTGCAGTGATCCGCGGATGTAATGTGGACCAGCCCAGGAACCTGGCCAAGTCGGTTACTGTTGAGTAACCCGGGACAGGTTTTTAGCGCTCCTGGTACTGCCTCTGGTAATAGGTCTGGTATGCACCGGAGGTGACCCGTTCCATCCACTTCTGGTTCTCCAGGTACCAGTCTACGGTCTTTTCCAGTCCCTCCTCAAAGGTTACCGAAGGGGACCATCCCAGTTCACCGGTAATCCTTGAACTGTCGATGGCATATCGCATGTCGTGGCCTGCCCGGTCCTTCACATAGGTGATCAGACCTTCGGAAGTGCCCTGCACACGTCCAAGTTTCCGGTCCATGATGCGGCAAAGCAACCTGATCAGGTCGATGTTTTTCCATTCATTCATTCCCCCGATGTTATAAGTCCGGCCTGTCACCCCCCGATGAAAGATCAGTTCAATGGCATTTGCATGGTCCTTCACATAGAGCCAGTCCCTGATATTCTCTCCCTTTCCATAGATGGGAATGGGTTTCAGGTGGATGATATTGTGTATGGCCAGGGGAATCAGCTTTTCGGGAAACTGGTTGGGCCCGTAATTGTTCGAGCAGTTTGAAAGTACCACAGGAAGCCCGTAGGTATGGTGATATGCCCTTACCAGGTGATCGGAGCTGGCTTTAGAGGCCGAATACGGACTACGAGGGTCGTAGGCGGTCCATTCCGTGAAAAGTCCCTCCTTCCCAAGGCTCCCGTATACCTCATCGGTGGAGATGTGGTAGAACAGTTTTCCTTCACCCTGGTTTTTCCACGAATTCCTGCAGGCATTGAGCAGGTTGACCGTTCCCAGGATGTTGGTGTGAATGAAATCCAGGGGATTTTCGATGGAGCGGTCCACATGTGATTCGGCAGCCAGGTGGATCACCCCTTCGATGGGCTGGGTTTCGAAGAGTCCGGACAGGAAGGATGCATCTACAATGTCCCCCTTAACAAACTGGTAATTGGGCTGGTCCCTGATATCCTCAAGGTTCTCCAGGTTCCCTGCATAGGTGAGCTGGTCAAGGTTGACCACGTGGTATTCGGGATGGTTTATCACCAGGTTTCTTACCACATGAGAACCAATAAAGCCGGCGCCGCCTGTAACCAGTATAGTTTTCATCCGTTCAACAATTGAGCTACGTTAAATTTCGAAGACTCTTCTCCCAGTTCCATGCCGAGCGGAGGGTCTCTTCAATACCGATTTCAGCTTTCCATCCCAGTTCTTCATTGGCAAAACGGGTGTCTGCGTATACCTTCTCCACATCTCCCTCGCGTCGTGCTACTATTTTGTAATTTACCTTTTCCCCTGTGGCCGATTCAAAAGCTTTGATTACCTCCAGTACTGAAAGTCCGGTTCCGGTTCCCAGGTTAAACACCTCCAGGGATTTTTTCTGCCTGTTTTCGATCAGGCGCCTGATGGCAACCACATGTGCCCTGGCCAGGTCCACCACGTTGATGTAATCCCTGATGGCCGATCCGTCAGGTGTGTCATAGTCATCTCCAAATACACTGAGCTGCTCCCGGATCCCGATCACAGTCTGGGTGATAAACGGAACCAGGTTAGCCGGCACACCCAGGGGCAGCTCCCCGATCTTTGCAGAAACGTGTGCCCCCACAGGGTTGAAGTAGCGCAGTGATATCACCTTTATTCCGGAATCAGCTGCAATCACATCCCGGAGAATCTCCTCGCCAATCTGCTTGGTATTGCCATAGGGTGAGGTCGCCACCTGAATGGGAGCATCCTCAGAAACCGGTATTTTTTCCGGCTGACCATAAACGGTGCAGGAGGATGAGAAGACGATGTTGGCAACATTGAACTTCTTCATGGCCTCCAGCAGGTTTACCAGGGAGAACAGGTTGTTTTCATAATAGGCGAGGGGTTTTTCAACACTCTCACCCACTGCCTTATAGGCAGCAAAATGGATCACTGCTTCGATATCGGGATACTTTTCAAATACCTCAAATGTTGCGGTGCGGTTTCGCAGATCCACCTCCTCAAATTTAGGAGCTTTTCCGGTAATTCCCGTGATTCTGTCGAGTACCTCCTTTTTTGAATTCTCCAGGTTGTCGATGATCACCACTTCCATTCCCGCATCCAACAGCTCCACTGTAGTGTGAGACCCGATGTATCCTGTTCCGCCGGTAACCAGAATGGTCGACATGATCTAAAGGCTCCAGTAGTTAAACGAGTTAATCTTACCCCTGTAATTTCCTTTCAGGTCTGCAAATACAGCCCCCGGGTGTGCGATGCTCCTGAAATAGGCCTCGTCCAGACCGGCGTACTCTTTGTGACTTACGGCTACCACGATCCCGTGATAGGGGCCCACAATGGAGTCGGCGAGTTCAAAGTTATACTCCTCGCTGATCTCCCTGGGAGATGCATGCGGATCAACCACATCCACTGAGACCCCGAACTCTTTCAGTTCGTCAATGACATCGGCCACCTTGGAGTTTCGTATATCACTCACATTCTCTTTGAAAGTGGCACCCATTACCAGCACGCGGCAATCTTTCAGGTTGGGAAATGTTGCGGAGAGTTTCAGTGTGACCTGCCTGGCCACATAGGCACCCATGGAGTCGTTGATCGCCCTGCCGGCATTGATGATCTGGGCATGGTGACCGAACTTCATGGATTTATAGGTCAGGTAGTAGGGGTCTACTCCGATACAGTGTCCGCCCACCAGTCCGGGATAGAACTTCAGAAAATTCCATTTGGTTCCTGCTGCTTCCAGAACTTCATAGGTATTGATCCCAATCTTATTGAAGATCATGGAGAGTTCGTTCATGAAGGCGATGTTAATGTCGCGCTGGGTATTTTCAATGATCTTTGCCGCCTCGGCTACCTTGATGGAGGATGCCCGGTAAACACCTGCCTTAATGACCAGCTCATAGGTTTTTGCAATCTCCCCGGCCGACTCTTCGTCACATCCGGAGGTTACCTTGGTGATCCGGGTCAGTGTATGCTCACGGTCTCCGGGGTTGATTCGCTCCGGGGAGAACCCCACCTTGTACTGATCGATATAGCTCAGTCCAGACATCTCGCTCAGTAACGGTATGCAGTCCTCCTCGGTACAACCCGGGTAAACAGTGGATTCATACACCACGTAGTTACCTTCGGAAAGTACCTTCCCCACAGTTTTTGTTGCGGACAACAGGGGGATAAGGTCCGGTTTTTTATGAATATCAATGGGCGTGGGAACTGCCACTATGTAAAAAGAGGCCTCCTTCAGATCCTCAATGTTTGAGGTGTATTGAATGTCACACCCTTTGAAATCCTCCGAAGTGAGCTCATTACTGGGATCGATCCCCTTTTTCATTAGCTCTACCCGATCTGGTTTGATATCAAATCCAATCACAGATATTTTTCTGGCGAATTCAAGGGCGAGGGGGAGACCCACGTAACCCAGGCCGATGACGGCCATCTTTTTCTTCCCGCTAAGCAGGTCATCATAAATCATGTCTAATCTTTTTTAATGATGGGATGATAATCGCCCTTTAGTCCAATGGGCGTTGAATTTCTTATGTTGTATACAGTCTGGATGGAATCGCGCCCTGTCTCCAGGCCAAATCCTTTTCCCTCCAGGATCTTCTCGTATGAGGTGGTGTGCAGGTCGGTGAAACCTCCGCTGAATTCAATCTCCAGTCCATCCACTTTGATGGAACGGTATGTACGTTGATTGTTGCGTTTGACCTCCAACGGAATATCGTTGTAATCGATGCTAAGGAACCACCTCACACGGGCTTTTTCAAGATCCAGGTATCCGGCAGCCTTGTCCTTCTTTAACATGTGCACCACGTTCTGCTTTACTGCTCCGAATATCCAGGAAAGCATATCGAAAAAGTGAACCCCGATGTTTGTGGCAACACCCCCCGACTTCTCCTCGTTTCCTTTCCACGAGAAGTGGTACCAGTTACCGCGGCTGGTAATATAGGAAAGATCCACGTCATAGATTTTATCAAAGGGGCCCCTCTGTACCTCTTCCCTGAGTGCAATTATGGATGGGTGAAGCCTCAGCTGCAGGATATTAAAGATTTTTTTCCCGGTCTCCTTCTCATAATCGCCCAAAGCATCAATGTTCCAGGGATTGAGCACAAGCGGTTTTTCACAGATGGCGTCGGCCCCGTTTCTCAATGCAAAGCGGATGTGAGAATCGTGGAGATAGTTGGGCGAACAGATACTTACATAATTCACGTTTGTTCCCTGCCGGTTCAGTTTGGCGATGTGGCGGTCAAATCTTTCAAATTCAGTAAAGAAATCGGCATCTGGAAAATAGGAGTCGAGGAAACCCACGCTATCGAATCTGTCCAGAGAAGCCACCAGATGGTTTCCTGTTTCTCGAATGGCCCTCACGTGCCTTACTGCAATGTAGCCTGCCACACCGATTAATGCAAAATTCCTTGCTTTCTCCTCCATGTTACCCTGTAATTTTTTTTACCCTGTTTCCTTCAAGAATATATTTCTCGTGACTTTCAGCACATGTGGCCCTGCCATCGGGGTCAAATATAAGCCGGTGCCCGTATTCACTCATCCAACCTACCTGTTTGCCCGGATTACCCACAACAAGGGCATAGGGGGGGACCTCCCTGGTAACAACCGCTCCTGCCCCGATAAACGCAAAATCACCAATATTATTTCCACATACGATGGTGGCATTGGCCCCAATGGTTGCTCCTTTTCCCACCACTGTTTTCATATACTCCTCCCTTCGCCTGATGGCGCTCCGCGGATTGATCACATTTGTGAATACCATGGAAGGGCCCAGGAAAACATCGTCCTCACAGATCACCCCGGTATAGATGGAGACATTGTTCTGGACCTTTACGTTGTTGCCAAGGGTCACCCCGGGTGATACCACCACATTCTGCCCCAGGTTGCAGTTCTCTCCGATGACACTGCCGGTCATGATGTGGCAGAAGTGCCAGATCCTGGTGCCTGCACCAATCTCAACTCCCTCGTCAATGACAGCCGTTTCGTGCGCGAAAAACTTTTGCATGGTCATCCTTTAAAAAATATAGCAATCTGTCGGCAAATATAGTCCAGCTGCTCCTCTTTCAGTTCAGTGTGCATGGGTAGTGAGAGAACCTTGCGGGAGAGCTGCTCCGATACAGGCAGATCGCCTTCCCGGTACCCGAGATCTTTGTAAGCACGCTGAAGATGAAGGGGAACAGGGTAGTAAACCATGGAAGGTATACGATTTTCGTTCAGATATTGTTTCAGAGAGTCCCTTCGATCGGGAGGAACCTGGATGGTGTACTGGTGAAAAATATGACTGGAGAAGGGTGAGCGCACGGGTGTCTGAATCTGCGGAATGTCTGACAGGGCCCGGTCATAAAATGCGGCAGCTTTCTGTCTGGCAGAGTGGTACTCATCCAGGTGTTTCAGTTTTACTCTCAGGATCGCTGCCTGAATGGTGTCCAGTCGCGAATTTACACCCACCTGGTCGTAAAAGTATCTTTCACGGCTCATGCCGTGGTTGATCAGTGAGCGAAGGCTGCTGGCAAAACGTTCATCCCTCGTGAAAAGGGCTCCCCCGTCTCCAAACGCCCCCAGGTTTTTGGAAGGGAAGAAAGAGGTCGTTCCGATATGCCCGATGGTTCCGGCTTTCCGGATGGTTCCGTCGCCCGAAGTATGATTGGCCCCGATAGCCTGCGCATTATCCTCAATGACATAAATGCCAATGCTCCTGGCAAAATCCATGATCCGGTCCATATCGGCACACTGTCCGAAAAGGTGGACCGGTACCATGGCCCTGGTACGATCTGTCACTGCCTTTTCGAGCAGACCGGGATCCAGGTTAAAGGTATTATCCAGTACATCCACCAGGACCGGCTTAAGCCCAAGGAGCTTAATCACTTCAATGGTGGAAATAAAAGTGAAGGGGGTGGTGATCACCTCGTCGCCGGGCTGCAGTCCAATGGCCATCATAGCTACCTGTAGGGCGTCGGTGCCGTTTCCACAGGCGATGGTATGGGGCACATCCATGTACCTGGAAAGTTCATTCTGGAATGCCATTACATCTTCACCCCTGATAAAGGCGCTTGAATCGATGACCTGCTGAATGGCATCGTTGACCTCGGTTTTGATTTTAAGATACTGACCGTGAAGGTCAACCATAGCGATCTGTTCCATGTACGAATATAATAAAAATTGCGGGTTGATAACTTGGTTTTGAAAAGGGCTCTTCTCTGACTACTTTTACCATATAAAAGTGTGAAAAGTGACCATTGGAGAAATCATCAAACAACTTCTGGAAGAGCGCAAAAGGGTGATTCTCCCCGGATTCGGAAACCTGGAAGTTAAAGAGTCCGGCGGAGCCGTTTCATCCTCTTCAAAGCGGATCGACCCCCCGGGCCTGAACATAAAGTTCGACAGCAGTTTCAGCAAGGATGACGGGCTGCTGGCAAATGCTTTTGCGGAGGGAGGCGGAGTGGACAGGGAGGAGGCTGAACAGCAGGTACTGGAGCTGGTGGATGCCATTCGCTTTGCACTGGACAGGGGAGAGCCCTATGCACTTAATGATGCCGGTATTTTCAGAAGGGATGATGAGGGTAAAATCCGTTTTCAACCCAATCCTGCATGGCTACTGGAACCGGATCAGTACGGCCTCGGCTCCATGGAGCTGCTGGAACTTGAGGATCTGCCGGCTGAGAAGGAAGAATCCTTCAGTATTTCGGTACCTGAGTTAAGTGAGGAGAAGGTCGTCAAACCGGAAGAAAAACCGGAAGAAAAAATCCCCGGGGGAAAACCAGTTGAAAAAACGGAATGGAAGCCAGTTGAAAAAACGGAACGGAAGCCAGCTGAAAAACCGGACCGGAAACCTGTTGCTAAACTGGTTCCCCCAAAGGCCTCAAAATCTGCTTCGAAACCGGAGAAAGGAGATCGCCGGTCCGGATTATGGAGGGTGATATGGATCACCACAGGGATTCTGATTGTTTTACTGGTGGTTCTGCTTCTAATTCCGGCAGACAAGTCGCGACTTTCCCGGAAGAAGGATCATCAACAGCCTGTTCAGTCGGAGAGTCCTGCAATCAAACCAGGAGTTACGGAACAAACAGCCCCCGTTTCAGAACCGGTGAAACCTGTTGTGAAGGAGGTTGATCCGGAACCCCTTCCTGTGACCGAACCGCCCGATCATTTCTTCATCATTGCCGGAAGTTTCAAAAACCTGGCCAATGCCAGTGAATTGCAGGATAAGCTGAAGGCCAGGGGTTTACAGGCTGAGGTCATGATCACAGAAAACCGGATGTACAGGGTGAGTGTGGCATCCTATCCTTCAAGCGAAGAGGCCGAAAGAAACTTACCGAGGTTTAAATCCCAGCCAGGGTTGGAGTCGTGCTGGTTGTTATCCAACGAATAGCTAATTTATTTCCGAACCATTGATGGCATCCCCGGCCGGCTCAATAAAATGCAGTGAACCATCGGGATTCTCGGAGAGCAGGATCATCCCCTGAGACTCAATCCCCTTTATAGTCCGGGGAGCAAGGTTAGCCAGCACACACACTTTTTTACCGGGAAGTGTTGCCGCATCGTAGTATTCGGCAATGCCCGATACAATGGTACGCTTTTCGAATCCAAGGTCCACCTTCAGTTGCAGCAGCTTTTTGGTTTTGGCTACCTTCTCGGCCTCAAGAATGGTTCCGGTCCGCAGGTCCATGCGTATGAAATCATCAAAGGTGATCTCCTGCTTTTGCGGGGCCACTCCATCTGATTCACGGTTCCCCTCTTTGCTTTTCTGCAATTTGTCAATCTGGGTCTGGATCTGCTCATCCTCAATCTTTTCAAAAAGCAAACCGGCTTCACGAATCTTGTGTCCTGCCATGATCAGTTCCTTTGAACCGATCAGTTCCCAGGCGGTGGGCTCAAAGTTCAGAAAGTTCCTGAGCTTTTCCATGGAGAAGGGAAGAAAGGGATCCAGCAGAAGCGTGAGGTTAGCCGTGATTTGCAATGAAATATTCAGGATGGTCTTTACCCTTTCAGGATCTGTTTTAATCACCTTCCACGGTTCGGTATCCGCCAGGTACTTGTTCCCCAGGCGGGCCAGGTCCATGGCGGTCTTGATGGCTTCCCTGAAGCGAAATTGCTCCAGGCTCTGCTCCACACTTTTCCCGATCTTTCCGATCTCTTCAAGTACCAGCCTGTCCGAATCCAGCAGAGAGGTTACCTCCGGCACCCTGCCCTGAAAATACTTGTGGGTCAGCACAAAGGTCCTGTTCACAAAGTTTCCAAGGATGGCCACCAGTTCGTTATTATTACGGTTCTGGAAATCCTTCCAGGTGAAATCGTTATCCTTGTTCTCGGGCGCGTTTGCACAGAGCACATAGCGCATCACATCCTGCTTGCCCGGGAAATCTTCCAGGTATTCGTGCAGCCAGACTGCCCAGTTCCGGGAAGTGGAAATCTTGTCGTTTTCCAGGTTCAGGAATTCGTTGGCCGGAACATTTTCGGGAAGGATGTATGTACCTTCCGCCTTCAGTACGGTGGGAAAGACAATGCAATGAAATACGATGTTATCCTTTCCTATGAAGTGGATCAGGCGCGTCTCCTGATCCTTCCAGTAAAGCTCCCAGTCGGATGTCAGCTCTTTGGTGGCAGAGATATACCCTATGGGTGCATCAAACCAGACATAAAGCACTTTCCCTTCGGCTCCTTCCACAGGCACAGGAATGCCCCAGTCCAGGTCACGGCTTACTGCCCTGGGATGTAATCCCAGGTCGAGCCACGATTTGCACTGACCGTATACATTGGGCTTCCACTCCTTATGTCCCTCCAGGATCCATTCCTTGAGCCAGGGCTCATATTTGTCCAGCGGAAGATACCAGTGTTTGGTCTCTTTTAGTTCAGGCTGGCTCCCGCTGATGGTGGAAACGGGATTGATCAGATCGGTGGGACTCAAAGATGTTCCGCACTGCTCACACTGGTCGCCGTAGGCACTGGGATTCCCGCAATGGGGACAGGTCCCCGTGATATAGCGGTCGGCCAGGAAGGTTTTGGCCTCACTGTCATAATACTGTTCAGAGCTCTTTTCAATAAAGACTCCCTTATCGTAAAGTGTCTTAAATATTTCTGAGGCAGTTTCGTAGTGTACCTTGTTGGAGGTACGGGAGTAGATGTCGAATGCGATTCCGAAATCTTCAAAAGCCTTCTTGTTGAGGGCATGGTACCGGTCTACCACGGCCTGGGGGGTGATCCCTTCATTCCTGGCTTTTAGCGTGATGGGAACCCCGTGTTCATCCGAACCGCAAATGGAGATCACATCCCGGTTGCGTCTTCGCAGGTACCTGACATAGATATCGGAAGGCACATAGACACCTGCCAGGTGGCCCAGGTGGATGGGGCCGTTGGCATAGGGTAATGCGGAGGTAATAAGGTGTCTTTTATAATTCTTTGTGGTCATGTCAACTGGGATTGAGTGGCACAAAGATAATGATAAAAGGCTGATTCTTTCCTCGCGGACACATCAACGGGAAAACCTTTTATGGTGAATCATTGTGCTACAGGTAGAAAGGCAGAACAGCTGGTCGCTGAGTACCTCAGGGCCCGTGGATACCAGATATGGAAGTCAAACTGGCGCTGGGGCAAAAGGGAGCTGGACCTGGTGACCCTCCATCGCAATGAGCTTGTAATCATAGAGGTGAAGGCGCGTGTGGGCAACCAGGTGAATCTCCCCTGGGAGGTGGTAGACCCTGCCAAGCAGCGGAATATTGTTTTGGCCACCGATGCTTTTATCCGTTTTTACGATTGTCGGCGTCCCACACGATTCGATGTGATCGGGGTGAGTTACCATCCCACAGGCATCGAAATCGAACACATTGAGAATGCTTTTTTTTCAGCTTCAGAATGAGAGATTCAAAACCTTGTAACCCCGCGGGTGGATTTTCGTATAAGCAGCCAAAACCTATTTTTAGAAATGATGAACAGAATATTTCCAGGGATCGCCATGATCGCCATAATCCTGCTCTCCCTCACGGGATGTGAAACCGATAATAAAACCCTGCTTACCAACGGTGTATGGAAATTCAGCAATATGACCACCGATAGTGAGGATCAGGATATCATTGCCTTTGTGACCCTTGGGAAGGCGATTCTGACCGATGGAACCCTGGAGATTAATGCTGATGAAACCTACATCCTTTCGGCACCCTTGCTTCAGAATTCCCAAACAGGGACCTGGTCCCTGGTGGGTGAGGATCAGCTGATCTTTAAGGGTGAGGACAATATTACCTCCACGGCCAATATCGAAACACTCTCCAAGAAGGAGCTCAAGTACATTGAGACTTACGTGGATGCCGAGATGAACAGCTACTCGATAACCACCTCCTGGAGCCGGGATTAGGTCATCGGTTCAATCACCGGGAGGTTTTCACATAGACGAGCTTGTCATCACCAGGAGCGTAAAAATTTTCAAACCTTGCCTGAAGCTGGTATTGGTTGTTCTCGTAAAAGGCTCTTGTAGGAGCATACTGCTCTTTCGAAGAGGTCTCCACATAAATTCCTTGTCCGCCGGCCATGAATATGGCTTTTTCGGTTTCCTGCAAAAGGCGTTTTCCGATACCCCGGTTCATATAATCAAGGCGGGTGGCTATCCAGTACAGATCATAGCTGTGGAGGGTGCAGGGGATCAGGCCGTAGCAGCTGTAGGCTACCGTTTCTCCGGCAATTTCTGCAAAGAGGAATTCATACCCGCTGGCGGCACCTTTTTCAAGGCGTTCTTCGGCCAGCTCGGCAGCAACGGGGATCTCATCATCCCTGAAAAAACCGGTTGATGAGACGATCATTCTTATCGTTTCCGGATCAGTTGGTGTGACTTCACTCCGGAGGGTGATTTGCAGATTCTTTTTCACAATGCAGCGGTTATAATTCTTTTAATCATTTCAGTATAATCAACCCCTCCATGCTTGCATGCTGCCACAAAACCGGCATCAGGCGAGAGACACGGATTGGCATTTACTTCCAGGACCAGGGGCCGGTTTTGGGCATCCACCCTGAAATCAACCCTGATGTATCCTTTCATATTGAAAATCTTCCAGCACCGGAGGCTTATCTCCGACATTTGATCCACAAGTGATTCATCAGCCGGGGAAAGATCGAATGTCCGCACGGTCTTGTGGTACTCAAAGGAGGACGCATCCCATTTGGAGGCATAATTCAGGATCTTTGGTTTTCCTTCAGGGTAATCCACGTAGAGCATTTCAGCAGCTGGCATGACAGCAGGACCACTGCTGCCGGCCAGCAGGGAGATATTAAATTCCCGCCCCTCGATATACTCTTCCAGGAAGGCTTCCTTTAATAATCCCTTCTTTGATAAACTAATCAAATCAAGATCTTTCCCTTGCATTACAGAATCATCTGATATTCCGGCAGATCCATCTTCCCGGATGGGTTTCAGTATGTATTTTTTATCCTTCGGGGGAATCACCCCAATACCCGGAAGGAGCCAGCCGGGTGTGGGAATTCCGTGATCTTCAAGGATCTGTTTTGTCACCGTTTTGTCAGTCGTAACCATTAGTGCATGGGTTCCCGAACCGGTAAAGGGAACACCAAAGGCATCCAGAAGGGAGGGGCAAAGATGGATCAGGGATCCTTTTCCACCGACGGATTCGACCAGGTTAAAGACAAGGTCGGGAGGGTGGTTTATAAGGATTGTTGCCACCGGCTCAAGATTCAGCCCGAAGGAGGCGCGCCTGGGTTTATACCCGAGTATTTTAAGCGCTTGCTCAATGGCATCGGCCTGCACAAGAACATCCAGTTCATCCTCTGAAGGGGTTAAGGAAATTGAATTAATCAGGATGAGCAGGTCACTCATAAATGACGATTTTTAACCTTTCTGACCGCAGAATCCATGATCATTTTCATCAGGTCCCGGTAATGAATCCCGTTAAGCCCGGCTAAAATCGGAAGATCGGAGTGTTCGGGGTGCATACCGGCGAGGGGGTTGATTTCAAGGAAGTGGGGTTTTCCCAGGTGGTCGAAACGGATATCCACCCTGCCCCCATCTTCGGCATGCAGGCAATTCCATGCCTGCAATGCCAGATCAGAACAGGCTTTAACGGCATCCGGGTCGGTGAGTGTGTAGATGATCCGTTCCTCACACTCTTCCTTGTTTACATAAGAATATACGCCCTTTTCGGCGTTCTCCCTGAGGATGATCTCAATGACTCCAATGCACCTTGCCTCGTTGCCGGTTCCCACAATTCCGGCAGTAAATTCCCTCCCGCTCAGGTAGGTTTCAACCAGCACGGGCTGCCGGTAGCGTTCGAGCAGTTCAATACATTTCTTTTCCAGGCTTTCAGGGCCTGTAATAACCGATTCGGGGTCTATTCCTTTGCCAGTGCCCTCGGCCAGGGGTTTTACGAACAACGGGTAGGGAAGATTCACCTTTTGAATATCATCCCTGTTATAAACAACCGCATGGTCGGGAGTGGCCACCCCGGCATCCTTCACGATAATTTTTGTCAGGGCCTTGTCGAGGGTCAGCGCCAGCACGAGGGGACCTGAAAAAACATATGGGATCCTGTAGGCATCCAGCAGCGCAGGTACCTGGGCTTCCCTTCCTGCCCCGTACATTCCTTCCGCGATATTGAACACAAGGTCCCAGCTCTCACCCTGGTTTAACCGGTGGACAAGGTTCTTTATATGCCCGATACGGTTGGTTTCGTATCCAAGCTCAGCAAGGGTATTTTCGATAGAGGAGATGGTATCCTCGCGGTCAAATTCTGCTGTCTCATCTTCGCTGAATCCCATTTCCAGGTATTCATCCCGAAGATCATAAGTCAATCCTATAATCATAAAGATCTCAATTAATTGCTATTCATTGATTGGTGGAAGCCCTGGAAAAAATGCCTGGCATTGACGCCAAGTAGCCGGTTCCTGTATCCACCCTCCTGCACCACCAGGGTGGGAAGTTTAAGCGATCCTGTAAGTTGCCCGTTCCGATTAAAATCTTTAGCGTTCAAACTCCAGGTCCCGGTGGGATCACCATTGGCCGTGTCGAGTCCCAGAAGAAGGATGAGGTATGATGGTTTAAACTTCCGTATCTTTTCCACAGCTTTTTGAAGTACCCCGAGGTATTCATCGCCGTTCAGCTGCTCTTTAAGTGCATAATTTATATTGAATCCTTTACCTTCCCCCTCTCCTTTTTCCTCAGCAAAACCACAGAAATATGGATAGGCAAATGAAGGGTGTCCGTGTATGCTGATGGTCAGCACATCCTTTCTGTCATAAAATATATCCTGTTGTCCGTTACCATGATGATAATCCAAATCCAGCATGGCAACTTTACCGTAACGGCTCAGGAAATTTGCAGCAATGGCTGCAGAATTAAAGTAACAGAAACCTCCGAATACCTTTTTTTCGGCATGATGGCCTGGTGGACGCACCAGGGCATAAACCGCACTGGTACCTTCCAGAAGCCTTACAGAGCCAGTCAGACAGCAATCCACCGCACGTTTGGCTGCAAGAAATGCATTTTTATTGAGGGGCGTGAATGTATCAATACAATAATAGCCAGCCAGAACGGAATCATCAACGGGGGCCCGGGTCGTATTACGGACCGGAAACACGTAGGGATAGATTGATTTCCCTTCGGGTAATTTTTCACAAACCCTTTTAAAATAATTGATATATTTCTTTTCGTGGACATCACGGATGTATTCTTCCGGGAAATTCCTTGCGGGAAATTCCCGGAAGATTCCGGTCCTCTGAATCTCCGTAAGTATGCTTGAAATTCTCACCGGCGATTCAACATACCCACGGTCACGTACATGGTGAATGGAATGCTTGTCGTTAACAATAAGGCTAATAAACTTTTCATTTTTCCCATACGAAAAGGTCCGTTCCAGGGCCCTTTTTTTAAGATACTTTGGCGGTCTGAATTGAACAGGGTCATCGGTAACTGAAGCCACTACCCTTTCGATATAGTTCTTAGGGCATAAAGAGGCATATTTTCTTTCAAGGATGGCACGGATAATCTTTTGAGCTTCTGTTTTACTGAGTGTGGAACCTGCAACCAGCAGATCGCACACAAGGTAGGGTGGACATTCATATTCTTCCGAAACAACAGGGGTTTCATAAAGGGTATGGACCAGGGGAAATGCACCAAAGTGCTCATAAAACTTGAGTCTCTGCCTGTTCTGTTCTAGCTTTGATTCGTTTCTGCACACAGCCGGTTCATCGGGAAGACATTCAAAAAACAATCCTGTTGCCCCCAGTTCACGAGCAAATTCCCGGACACTCTCATACAGTGAGCTGCCAATTCCGCTGACTACGATATCCTTTTTTGTTGCAATAAAATCGAGGAAACAAAAATTCAGATCAGAAGCATACATCACCATTGCAAAACCCTGCACCATACCTTTTCGGTTTTCAGCAACCAGCAATGTGGTACGGAATCGGAATTTCAAAGGATTTTTCAGATGCTCCGGAATACCATTTATCTCCTCTTCCCGTAATTCAGGTAACCTGCTTTTAAGGATTTGTTGTACCTGCAATATGGCATTTTTATCAGCAGGCAGTAAACTGTCCGAGATCTTTCTAATGATTAGCATTAAAAACTTTATTAACCCTCCGGGACTTCCTTATAGAGATATTCCTTCCCGAGGTAATTCCTCAGAACGTACCCTTTATCATTGTGTTCAGCAATATAATTGGGCAGGATGGGTATTTTACCACCTCCCCCGGGCGAATCGATCACCAGGTGTGGAATGGCATAACCTGAGGTATATCCGCGCAGCCCCCTGATAATTTCAAGACCTTTCTCCACTGGTGTCCTGAAATGTGCAGATCCCGGAATAGGGTCACACTGGTAGAGATAGTAGGGACGGACCCTCATTTTAAGAAGAAGGTGATAAAGGTTTTTCATGATTTCAACCTGATCGTTGATCCCTTTCATCAATACGGTCTGGCTCCCGAGAGGAATACCTGCGTCAGCAAGTGCGTTGCAGGCACGTTCAACTTCAGGGGTAATCTCCTCAGGATGGGTGAAATGGATGCTCATAAATAGGGGATGATATTTTTTAAGCATCTTAACCAAAGTTGGTGTGATCCGCTGCGGGAGTACCACAGGTACCTTGGTTCCGATCCGGATGATCTCCACATGCTCTATGGAGCGGAGCCGGGAGGGGCGGCCAAGGCACAGATGAGGCCGAAGATGGGGAGCCTGGTGGTCATTTTCCCGGTCCTTTCGGTGTGGGGCTGGCAGCGGG
>JAWOHR010000065.1:0-77283 GCA_046485075.1 Bacteroidales bacterium | reverse complement strand
AACCAGGTTCAGGTTGGGGCTCAGAATAGCCGACTGCTCGTAACCAGATCCATGGGGGACCCCTTCCTCTGCTCCCGTGCCCGGATCCAGGTGATCCGTTACATCAAATACAAAATAGTCACCCCTCAGCCCAAACTGCATCCTGAACAACCGGCTGAAAATAAGTTGTTCCTCAAGCCAGAAAGCCATGTTCGATTCCACCACTGAGTGGTCGTTGACGGGAGTCATCCGGTTTCGGTCCGGACTCTTCCACAGACTCAGGTCGATGTGATCGCCCCTGAAAGTTCCTCCTGCCCTCGTGTAGGTTTTTAACCGCCCAAAAGAGCGGTAGTAGCTGTACCGTGCATTGATACCCATCATCTGCCGATGATCATTCTGTTCGATCATATCCCCGTTTACGGAATCATTCAGCCAGAGGGTAAAGTTGGAGTAAAGCCTGAAATCATAACGGGAGACAAATGCCTGCAGCTGAAAATCGTGCTCATATCCTTCCATGAAATGATAATCCACCGAGATGTTGTACCTGCCGGTTGTTCCGCCCTCCAGGGGGTCGATGGCGCCCCACCGTGTGATCAGACCCTTGTCAACAGCCCTTTGAGGAATCTGGCCGGAAGCGTTCCAACCGGATGAAAATGCACCCATGGAAAGGCCCAGTTCACTTTTAGGGCTCAGGTGGGTATGAAATTTTCCAAAAATATTTGCCCGGTTAAAGCCCTGAGGATTCTCAACCGGACCGTCAGTATGGTAGTATTGACCCGCAATGTACGCACTCTGATGACTGTTTCCCCCGGGAATTTTCAGTACTGTTGTTGCTTTGGCGGTATTGAACATACCCCCTTCCATTTTTACAAGATTATGATCAGGATGATCGGTGGTGGTGAGTGTAACAGACCCGGCTGTTCCGAAATTTCCAAACCTGCTGAAATAGGGCCCCTTATAAACCTCGAGTCCGTCAATAATCTCGGGAATAATAAAGTGCAGATCGGCATATCCCTGGCCATGTCCGTGGGTCACCATATTCACAGGCATGCCATCCACATAGATTCCCACATCGGTGCCGTGATCTGCATCAAAACCCCTCATGTAGATCTGTTCGGCCTTCCCTCCTCCTGCATGCTGGGCGATAATCAGTCCCGGAACCATCTGTAACATATCCTGTGTCGAGCGGACCGGTTTAATCTTCAGGTCAAAATCCCTGACAGCCTTGGAAGAGGCGGCCGAGAATGGGCGACGGGCCTCCACCGTTACAGCGGAAAGATCAATGTTCCCCGGCTTCAACTCAACATCCATGAGCTTTTTTTCTCCCGCTTCAAATAATACCCTCTTTTCAAAGGTCTCATATCCCATGAACGAGAATACCACCACCTGCTCACCTGGGGGAATATTCCCGAGCAGGTATTCTCCATGCAAACCCGATATGGTACCATGACCGCTACTTTTTAACACGATATTGACTCCCTGCATTCCCTGGTTCAGATCGGATGAGCGGACGACACCGCTGATACCCGCCTCCTGGGAAAAAGTCTGGATTGAGGAACAAAGGATGAGCAGAAAAGGAACGAAGTGCTTTATCATTTCAAAAAATGTTAGGGTGTTACTATTTTATATTTTCGTGTTACTCATTACAAATTTAATCAGTTTTTATACTAAAATCAATATCTGCCATTAAATGTTTAATTTTAGGTTCAACCAAGATCCCCACTTATGAATACCCGCCGGACTTTTTCAAGGATTTCCGGAGCCTTTTGCCTGGTCATCCTGTTTTCCTGTTCCAACACATCCGTAAAAAATCATGAAGAGATGATCGAAATCAATCAAAACTGGAGCTTCAGTGAAAAAGGCAAAAACCAATGGATGGAGGCGGTGGTTCCGGGGTGTGTACACACCGACCTGATCCGGAACGGGATCATCGAAGACCCGTTTTTCAGGCTGAATGAACATGATGTCCAGTGGATCGACAAGACCGATTGGATCTATAAAACCAGCATCGAAGTGCCCAGGGCACTCATGGAAAAACAGAAGATCGTCTTGTGTTTCGAAGGGCTTGATACCTACGCCGGGGTTTTCCTGAACGGACAATTGATCCTGGAAACCGATAATATGTTCAGGGATTGGGAGGTGGATGTGAAGGAAATCCTGCTGCCGGGCTCAAACGAATTGAAGGTCCTGTTACACTCACCAGTTCTTAGAGGGATAGAGCTTTATGATAACTATCCCCACCGCCTGGAGACTTCGGATAATGATCTGGCAAAGATCGGACAGGTCCCCGGGGAGAAGCATGTGAGTCCGTATGTGCGCAAGGCCCAGTGTCATTTTGGATGGGACTGGGGGCCCAGGCTGGTCACCAGCGGAATCTGGAAACCTGTCCGGCTGATTGCATGGAACGGAGCAAGGATTGTCGATCTGAATATTGTACAGAATACCCTGGATGACAACCTGGCCACCCTGTCAGGTATTTTTGAAATTAAATCGGAGGAAACCCTCACCGGAACACTCTCCATGGCTGTCAACCAGTCAACGGTTGCTACCAAAAAGGTGGAGATCCAAAAGGGTAACCATACCTATATGGTGAACTTTGAGATTAAGAATCCCCGGCGATGGTGGACCAACGGGTTGGGAGAGCCCTATCTATACGATGTATCGGGGGTCCTGGAAACAGGTGAAGGGGTGCAGCAGGTCTCCCATAACACAGGCTTGCGAACCTTTGAAGTAGTGAGGGAGAAAGATAAGGATGGCACCTCGTTTTACATGAAATTGAATGGTCATCCCCTGTTTATGAAGGGAGCCAACTACATTCCCGGTGATGCATTCCCTGACCGGGTTACTCCGGAAAAATATGAAAAGATCATCCTGACGGCCAAGGAGTGCAACTTCAACATGCTGCGGGTTTGGGGAGGGGGAATTTACGAAAAAGATATTTTCTACGACCTGTGCGACAAACACGGATTGCTGGTGTGGCAGGACTTCATGTTTGCCTGCAACATGTACCCTGGTCATCCGGAATTCCTTGAGAGTGTGGGCAGGGAGGCTGCCGACAACATCAAAAGATTGAGAAATCATCCCTCCATTGCGCTCTGGTGCGGAAATAACGAGGTATTGTCGGCCTGGTGGCTGTGGGGCTGGAAGGAAAAGGCAGAAAAGGAGAACAAAGCCGGGGCAGACGCCCAGTGGAAAGCCTATAAGGACATTTTCCTGGATATTCTCCCCGGGGCAGTTGCCAGGTATGACCCTGGCCGCTTCTACTGGGGTTCAAGTCCGCAATCAGGTGATACAATCCCGGAGGACCTTGCCAACGGTGATAGCCATTACTGGGGTGTCTGGTGGGGAAAGGAGCCCTTCGGAAGGTACCATTCCTACCTTGCCCGTTTCATGTCCGAATACGGATTCCAGTCCTTCCCTGAACTAAAAACCGTAAAGCAGTATGCCGTGGAGGAGGATTTTGACATCTATTCCGATGTGATGCAATCACACCAGCGTTCCTCCATCGGGAATGTAACCATCGAGACCTACATGCTGAGGGATTACAGGAAACCGGCCGACTTTGAATCCTACCTCTACCTGAGTCATGTGCTTCAGGCTGAGGGGGTTAAGAAGGCGATGGAGGGGCACCGGATCGCCATGCCTTACACAATGGGCAGTCTCTACTGGCAGATCAATGACTGCTGGCCTGTGGCTTCGTGGTCAAGCACCGACTACTATGTCAGATGGAAGGCCCTCCAGTACTATTCAAAAAAGGCATTTGCAGAGGTCCTGGTTGCGCCCAGAAACGAGGATGGAATCCTTAAGGTGCATGTGGTCTCCGACAGGCTTACCCCGTTTAAGGCAATCCTTTCTCTGAAGTTGCTGGACTTTTCGGGAGAAACTTCCTGGAGCGAGGAACGGACCATCGAGGTCGCTTCTATTACCAGTGCCCTGCATTTTGAAATCCCGGTAAACGAGCTGCTGGGAAGCAATGATGCCAGCCAGGTGCTTCTGGTGGCAAAACTGCTGGAAAAAGGGATGGAGGTCTCTTCCAACCTATTCTACTTCGTCCCGGTCAAAGAGATTGAACTTCCCGAACCGGAAATCACCCTAGCGGCCAATCAAACGGAAAATGGATACCTGCTCGAACTGAGAACCGGTCACCTGGCCAAAAATGTTTATCTGTCCATGGATCAGGAGGGATTCTTCTCAGATAACTATTTCGATCTTCTGCCCGGCGAATCCAGGGTCATTGATTTGACCACGGCAACCACCGGCGATATCACCCAAAAGATCCGGGTGAGGAGTATCAGGGATACCTACCTGGAAGCTATTCCTGAATGATCAGGAGGAACTGTTCAGGGTCAAGGTAGACTGGTTCATAATCCACATGAAGGACTTTGAGAACGCCTACAAAAGCACGCAGATGGTTCTCCGAGGCCCTGCAGAGGTTGGTATAAACCCTGACCACCTCTTCATTGTAAGCATTTTCCTCCAGTTCGGTCTGAATGTCAATTATATCCACCTCTTCGATCAGGGCACCTACCCTAAGAGCCTCTTCCTTGCTTTTGCTGCCCCGCTCAATAAGTTCATTATAGAGCAGCTGTAACTCCTTATTCTGAAAAACCCCTGCCGGATTTTCCCCCACCGGATCCACCAGGTTCAATGTATCTATCAGATACAGCATTGCATCCATATGCGCCTGTTCGCTTTTGCTGATATTCAAAAAGGGCCTGAGGGGATGGATCTCGTAGAGATATAGGTATACATCCCTGGCCAGTTTTTCCTCCTCCCGCATGTAAAGAATCCCGCTGCTTTCAGCCATGGACAATTCATCTTCCTGGTTTGGGTTTTCTTCTGATCCGGTTAAATCAGAGCACTGTGTAAAGGAAAGCGTCAAAACCATTATGGTGACGGGCAATCCTGTCAACCTGAATTTTCTCGTATTCATGATTTTTTATTTATGCATTTATCTATATATGTACAGATACAAATATCCAACATTGTTGGAGGGCGGATGTAATGAAATACGGAGAAAATGTTATGAAATCAGAACTCAGTACAACTGATCAATGGGCCTTTTGGAGGACCGGTCGCTCTCCTTGTATTCGCTCACGGTCATCCCGGTCATGTGTTTGAACTGGTTTGACAGGTACTGCAGGCTGCTGTAATCCATGATGAAGGCAATTTCACTAAGGGTAAGCTCCTCCTGGTCAATCAGCTCCTTGATTCGTTCAATTTTATGGAGGATGATGAATCTCTCAAGGGTGATATGCTCATGGGACGAAAAGATCCTCGACAGATAGGTGTAGGAGAGGCCCGTTTTCTCCACCAGGTAATCGGATTTCCGGACAATGGAATCCACGTTATTCATTTGGTGAATAAGTTCAACCACAGCCCGTTTAATCTCTTCAACCAGGCGATGCTCCCGGGTATCGATGAGATCCGACCCCAGTCCGGTCAGAATGGTACGCACATCCTCCATGGAAACCGTGCCGGGGTCATAGCTGATGGTGGCTTTGCCCAGCCTGATTTCGTTCACAACCAATCCGGCTTTTTCAAACTCCTCCCTGATCACCCTGAGGCAGCAAAGGCAAAGCATGTTTTTGATATGGATGGTCGTGGTTTTCACTGGAAAGCTAAACTGTACTAAATTTAGTAACTTTTTAGCGGAAAAGTGTAACAACCTTTTACGGGAGAATCTTCAATTTTACACTCTAACTTAGAATCGTTGTACAGATGCAAATCAGAAAAAACATTGCCATCAGTGAAACCGGTTTTATATTTAACCCATCCACCGGTGATTCCTATTCAATCAACAGGGTAGGTCAGGAGATCCTGGGTTATCTCAGGGAGGAGAAGTCCACTGAGGAGATTACCTCCCTGATGACCACCCTTTACGATATCGACCCCTCCAGCTTTGAAAAGTATTTTTACGACTTTATCAGCATGCTGAAACAGTTTGAACTCCTTGACGAAGAAGATGAAAACTAAAATTACCATCGCCATAACCGGGTTGAATAATACGGATAATCCCGGGCCGGGTGTTCCTGTAATCCGCGGGATCCGTGAATCGGAATATTTTGACCCACGGATCATCGGGCTGGCATATGAGAACCTGGAACCCGGCATTTATATGCCCGGGGTAGCGGATAAAACATACCAGGTGCCCTACCCTTCGGAGGGCTCCGAAATCCTGGTGCAACGCATCCTGGAGATCCATAAAAAGGATCCCATCGACGTATTGATCCCGAACTTCGATGCAGAACTCTATGCCTTTATGCGTTCAGAAAAGGTTCTGGCGGAGGCCGGCATTAAAACATTTCTCCCCACCCTTGAACAGTTCGAAGAGCGCCACAAATCAAACCTGCCCCAGTTTGGCGAGAAGTACGGACTTCTGATTCCATACAGTAAACCCATAAACCGGATCGATGAGATAGAGAAGCTGAAAGATGACTTCGATTACCCGCTGATGGTGAAGGGTAAATTCTATGATGCATACCTGGCCTACAACGAGGAGCAGGTGAGAATGAACTACAACAAGATCAGTGCCAAATGGGGGCTCCCGGTGATCATCCAGGAGTTTATCAAGGGAACCGAGGTCAATGTGGTTGCCCTGGGAGATGGATATGGAAACACCATCGGGGCAGTTCCCATGCGTAAGCAGTTCATTACCGACAAGGGGAAGGCCTGGTCGGGGATTACCCTGGATGATCCCAAATTACTGGAACTGACCTACAGGATCATAAAAGCCATGAAATGGCGGGGAGGAATGGAGCTGGAACTGGTAAAGACGAATAAAAATGAACGCTACATCATCGAGATCAATCCAAGAATCCCGGCATGGGTATACCTGGCTGTGGGCGCCGGCCAGAACCTGCCCGAGGCGCTGGTTAAGCTGGCAATGGGCATCGAGGTTGAGCCCTTTAAATCCTACGAGGTTGGGAAGATGTTTGTTCGCTACTCCTATGACCTTATTACCAATTTAAAAGAATTTGAAAAACTCTCCACCCTTGGAGAACTATAATAGATTATGTTATGGAAAAAAAGCAATTTGAAAGACCATTCATCAAGAGATTACAGGCCGGGATGCCCAGTAAATTTGGGATGAAGAGCCAGGCCGAGCCCATTACACACATTGATGATGTGGCAGTTTCCGACCTGCTGGCCAACTACGGATCACCCCTGTACGTAATCTCAGAAAAGACCATACGGGAAAAATACAAAAAAGCGAACCATGCCTTTACCACCCGCTATCCCAGGGTACAGTTTGCCTGGTCCTACAAAACCAACTACCTGGATGCCGTATGCCGGGTATTTCACCAGGAGGGCTCCTGGGCCGAAGTGGTATCCGGATTTGAATATGACAAAGCGCTGCAGAACGGTGTGAAGGGAAGTCAGATCATTTTCAACGGACCCGACAAAACCGATGAGGAACTGAAAAAAGCCATTGAGAACGACTCCCTGATCCATATCGACCATTTCGACGAGATGTACTCCATCATCGCCATTGCAGAAAATGCCGGGAAGCGGCCCAAGGTTGCCATTCGCGTCAACATGGATACAGGGGTTTACCCCATGTGGGACCGGTTCGGATTCAATTATGAAAACGGCGATGCCTGGGATGCCATTAACCGGATCATGATCAATGAAAAGCTCGACCTGGTGGGATTGCATACCCATATAGGAACCTATATGCTGGCAACCAATGCCTATAAAGTGGCAGCGGGGAAACTGGCCGACCTTGCCTACGGGATTGAAAGAAAATATGGAGTGAACATCAAATACCTTGATCTTGGCGGGGGATTTGCATCCCACAATACCCTGAAGGGAGCCTATTACCCTGGAACCGACACCGTTCCCACCATCGATGAATATGCTGAAGCCATTTCATCGGCCATTATCAATTCCCAGCTTAATCCCAGGAATCTGCCCACCCTGATCCTGGAAACAGGGAGGGCACTGATTGATGATGCCGGGTACCTGCTGGGAACGGTCATCGCCAACAAACGCCTTTCCAACGGCAACCGGGCCACCATCGTGGATGTGGGGATCAACCTCCTGTTTACCTCATTCTGGTACGAACACGAAGTCTACCCGGCAGCCCCCGTTTCTGAACATATGGAGGAGACCACCATATACGGTCCTCTTTGCATGAACATCGATGTGATCAGGGAGGCCATTGCATTTCCCCTTCTGAAGAAGGGCGATCAATTTGTAATTAAGAGAATCGGGGCATACAATATGACCCAGTGGATGCAGTTTATCACCCTGCGCCCCAACGTGACCCTGATCGATACCGAAGGGAAGGTGCATCTGATCCGCAAAGAGGAGAACATGGAGCTGATCAGGCAGCAGGAGGTAATACCCGATCACCTGAAGTAATGAAACCCGGTAACGACATAAAGCTCTTTCTTAAGGCGATCCCCAACAGTTACGGACAGGTCTTCTTCTCTGACCAGCGCATGTTTGCGGTTATCCTGTTGGTGGTCACATTTTTCGATCTTTATGCCGGGCTGTTCGGGTTACTCTCTGTCCTTGTTACCAACCTGGCAGGATTCCTTCTGGGATTTGATAAAAAAACCATATCACGTGGAGTCTTTGGTTTCAACAGCCTGCTGGTGGGCCTTGGGCTGGGTATCTATTTTGAACCCGGCTATCACCTGCTGCTGATTATCATCATGGGTGCCATCCTCACCCTGTTGATTTCGGTAACCCTCCAGGGCGTTATCGGCAAATATGCCCTTCCCTACCTCTCCATCCCCTTCCTGATCTCCATCTGGATCATGACCCTCGCCACAAGGGAATTTGAATCGCTGGGGATCAGTGAACGGGGAATATACACCTTCAATGACCTCTATACCATCGGGGGTGATCCGCTCGTCAGAATTTACGAGTGGTGGAACCGGCTGCACCTGCCAAGATCGCTCCGTGTCTACTTTATTTCACTCGGAGCCATCCTGTTCCAGTTTAACCTGCTATCGGGAATCCTGCTGTCCATCGGGCTGTTGCTCTTTTCCAGAATCTCTTTTACCCTCTCACTGATCGGGTTCTACACTGCTTTCCTTTTTTATGACCTCATCGGGGCCAATATTTCAGAATTGAGCTACAGCTACATAGGATTTAACTACATCCTCACCTCCATCGCCGTGGGCGGGTTTTTTATCATTCCTTCCAAACGCTCCTACCTGTGGGTGGTGATCCTGATTCCAATCGTTGCCATGATCACCATCAGCCTGTCGAAGGTGTTTGCCATTTTCAGCCTCCCCATCTATTCGCTCCCGTTTAACATGGTGGTGCTTTTATTCCTTTACGCACTGAAATTCAGGATGAAACCCTCCATTTCCCTGTCGGAGGTGCTTATTCAACACAATTCTCCGGAAAAAAACCTCTATGCATTCCACAATGATGTGGTTCGTTTCCGACAGCACGGAAAGGTGCACATCAGGTTACCTTTCCTGGGCTCGTGGAGCGTATCGCAGGCCCACGAGGGTGAACATACTCACAGGGATGAGTTCCGTCATGCATGGGATTTTGTGATCACCGATACAGAGAATAAGCAATACACAGGTAGCGGCGATCTGCTCACCGACTACTACTGTTATGACAAACCTATACTGGCACCGGCCGGCGGAACCGTTGAGTTTATAATGGACCGCATAGCCGATAATGTGGTGGGCGAGGTGAACCTGAAAGAGAACTGGGGAAACACTGTGATCATCAAGCACGACGACCACCTCTACTCCTCTCTGAGCCATCTGAAAGAGGGATCTGTCAAGGTGAAGGAGGGTGATCCCATTAAAGAGGGTGATGTGATCGGGCGGTGCGGAAATTCGGGGCGGTCCCCCTATCCCCACCTCCATTTCCAGGTGCAGGAGACTCCATATATCGGATCGGTAACAATGGAATACCCCATCAGTTATTACATCCGGCATTCAAAGGCCGGATTCAGCCTGAAATCCTTCGAATATCCGGGATTAAACGACCTGGTATCGAATATAGAGACCACCGAGCTGCTTTATAATGCATTTCATTTTATTCCCGGGAAAAGATATCTGTTTGATGTGATGATGAACGGGGTGCGAAGTCAATCCAGCTGGGAAGTGAATACCGATCCTTATAACAATGCCTTTATAAAGTGCGACCAGTCGGGTGCCATGGCTTACTTTATCAATGACGGAAGCCTGTTCTATTTTACCCACTTTTCGGGCGAAAAAAATTGCTTGCTGTACTACTTCTTCATGGCTGCCTTCCAGGTACAGCAAGGATTCTACCAGGATCTTACCATCACCGACCGGTATCCCCTGAACCTGATTTACAACCAGCCCCTACTTGGATTGCAGGATGTGATCGCACCCTTCAGGATCTTCCTTCATTCCGATTTTCAATGCAGGTACGACTGGATTGACAGCGATATGGCCCCCTCGGAGATCAGGCTGGTTTCCTCGGCCAGGAATTCCTTCGCAGGAAAAGCCTTAAGGAGCTTCAGCTTTACCCTGCTCATCCACCAGAAAGGGATCCATAAACTTACCGTGGTATCGAAAAATCTTCACCTGGAAGCCGTATGCTCAGATTAGTCATCTCCACAGGGCTGTTTCTCATGGCAGTAACCGGGGCCGGGGCCCAGGAAACAATGGATTTCAATCAATTAAACAGAGAAACCTACCGGCTCTACGTGGACCAGCAATGGGACAGTGTCATCATCCTTGGGAACATTGCACTAAAACAGGATATGGATTTCTTCTATTTGCGGATGCGAATGGGGATCGCACGGTATAACCAGGAAAAATACAGGCAGGCGTCTGATCATTTCAGGAAGGCCCTGGAATTTAATGAGGCAGATCCCATTGCCCTTGAATACCATTACTTCGCCCTGCTTTTTTCCGGACAAACTGAACTGGCGGGCATTGTGCGCGGGAAGTTCAAAGGTGACCTGGCGCTCAGGTTGCCACCGGTCGGGGGAAAAGTCATAGACCGGACCGGGGGGGAATACCTTTTCTGTAAGGCATTAAATGACGAACTCCTTTCGGATCCCGACCAGCTTTTTTCAGGCCTGCCACCGGGGGTGCAGTATGTTACCCGGCATTACTCCAACGTCTCCCTCTCATTGAGCAACCGTATCGTTCCGGGTATCAGGCTGAACCATATGCTTACCTACCTTTCCAAGAGCAACTTCCAGTATTACAACGATGGTCTCTACCTGCTTCATATGGACCCGCAGCATGTGAACCAGTACCAGTACTATATCTCCCCCACTTTTACCACGCAAACGGGTTTTACATTTATGCCCGTGATCCATCTGTTGAGTATTCATTATCAGGCACCCGTCATATTTAGTCCGGGTTTCCAGGGCGGAAATCCCCAGGTGGCGTGGGAGTACCTTGATAAACTGGAATTTGCAAGCGGACTGGATATTATAAAAACAGCCGGGACCGTGGATCTCCGGCTGGGGGCCTGGTATGCCAACCTGAACAATAACCTGCAGGTTCAGAACAGGCTGGGTCTCACCTGGTATCCCCTGGGCAATCTGAACCTGTACGTGGGAGGTTTCATCAACAGCCAGTATGAAATATCCGATTCCACGGGGATCATCAGGTGGATTCCCGAGCTGCATGCCGGTGTTGCAATCGCACAAAAGGTGTGGCTCGATTTCAATGGTGCCTTTGGTGAGATGACAAACTACCTGGAGCAGAACGGATCCATCGTCTTTAACAGCTTTTCAGAAATCATTCAGAAAAAAGCGGGTCTTACAGTTTCAATCCCCGTTGATAAAAAGGGATCGCTGATCTACCTGGGGGGAAGATGGACGGCACATCAAAGCCATTTTTATCCCTTTTACCCGGCCTCAGGGGAGGTCGCAAATTCAATAAAATATAACGCATTATCAATCTACGGAGGAGTATCATGGAAATTCTAAAATCAATTCGCTGCCTCTCTGCAGCCGGTATGCTGATGGGTGTCATCACCCTGTCGGGTCAGAGCTTTGCAGAGACAAAAGAGGCTTTCCAGCAAAGCTATATCCAGGAGGCTACGGGCGAGGTAACAGCCGCGATCAACAGCCTGAAAAAGGTTTATAGCGAAAAATCTTACGAGATCAACCTGCGCCTTGGATGGCTAAGCTACCAGGCCGGCAGTTTTACCGAATCCATCGCCTATTATAACAAGGCAATTGACCTGATGCCCTATGCCATTGAACCCCGGTTTGGAATTGTATATCCGGGAGCAGCCATGGGCAACTGGACCATGGTGATGAAACAATATGAAAAGATACTCGAAATAAGCCCCAATAACTCAATAGCCATGCACCGGCTCGGACTGATCCTCTATGGGAAAGAGGACTACGAGTCTGCTAAAAAATACTTTGAAAAGGTGGCCAATCTCTTTCCTTTTGATTACGATGCGCTGACCATGCTGGGCTGGACCTGCCTCAAGCTGAATAACATCCGGGAGGCAAAGGTGCTTTTTCAGAAAGCCCTGCTGCATACCCCGGGCGGAACCTCGGCCATGGAGGGGCTCGACCTGCTGGATCTGCCTTAATCCTTAAAAAAAGCACCCATGAAACTTAAACTGATGATTGCCCTGTTGCTATCCGGGTTGGTGATCTATTCCCAACCGGTATTTGAGCACACCTACTCCGAATCGGCCAATATGGTGACCCTTGAAGGCCTGGGGGAGGTCTACTATTCCATGGATGTGATCAATAGGCTTTGCCTGATCTATAGCATGGACCACACCCTTATCAGGAGCATTCCGCTTCCGGTACCGGAAGGTTATTACCTGGAGGATATCCAGTTCTTATCCACAAACCTCTTCAATGATGACAACCTGCTGGAACTGATATACATCTACTCAAGGTATGTACCCACCGAGTACTCCTACTACTTCACATTTGAAACCAAATTGATCAACGAGAACGGATTGACCCTCCTGACATTCCCTGGCGCCGGCTTCACCAACATCATCGAAACCGCCGAACATGGAAAAAAATTCCTGGTTTACCAGTACGACTATTCCGTGATACCTTACCGCACCTATACCCATGTCTACCAGCTACCTGAAACCACCGGGCCATCTTTAAGCTTTACTGTTACAGGTTTTAATCCCGGGGATCCGTTCCCCAATCCCGCCAGTCAAATGGTAACCATCCCGGTACCGCTGCCCGATGGAGTGCATTCGGGGTCCCTCGAAATCGTTGATATGAACGGCCGGGAAATGCTCAGTTACCCCGTTACTGAATCCACTGGAAATGTTTTTCTTCCAGCCGGTCAGCTGGCCTCAGGAACCTACCTTTACCATATCAGAACCGGGAACCTGCAATCGGAAGCCAGGAAGTTCGTGATCCGGTAGGCTCAGGACCTGGAAACCTGGAAACCGGTTTTTGAAACGCGAAAATCCACAAAACGTGCCCGGTTATTTGGCGGTTTCGATTCGAGCAGTCGCTTCGCTTTGATCGCTGCTTCGGCCGATTTGGCAAACATCAGCAGGTATCCTCCCCCGCCTGCCCCCAGTAATTTATAGCCCAGCAGAAGGTCATCCACCATCCCGGTGATTTCCCGGATGACCGGGGGATTGGTCCCCTCATCCAGGCGCTGGTTCAGATCCCAGCTGTGGGCCACCCTTGCTGCTACTCCAAAGTAATCGTTTCGCAGGATCGTCTCAAAGGTCTCCCTGGCATGTTCCTGCATTTCTGAAAAAATCGCCAGGTGGCGGGAGGAATTGAGAAACATCCCCTTGACAATTTCGCTGAGGATATCCCTGGCCACACGGGTCACCCCCGTATAATAAAGCAGCATCATTTCACTGGTTTCCCTGTTGGAAAAGAGCTGGTCGGAGAGCCATTTAATGGATGGTTTCTGCAAAATTCCGGGAGAGGTTTCCAGCAATTTCACACCGGGAAATATTCCACCATACTGGTCTTGCCAGCCCCCGCCTGAGGTGAGCATCTGTTCAAGGATGAGGGTCCGGTAGGCCACCTCATGTTTGTCCCAGTTCAACCCGCAAAACTCACTGAGGGTACCAAGCACTGTTGCGGCCAGGTTGGAACTGGTGCCCAGTCCCGATCCCTTGGGAATGGCTGCCAGCAGCGACATCTCGATCCCGCATCCGAACGCCTTCAGTTGCTCCGGAAGCCCGGGATACTCCTTTTTGGAGAAACCGGGACCGAATCCGGCGAGCACCAGGGCAGCCATGGGAATCGAAAATCCACCGCCAACCCGGTTATAGCCCTTCAGCTCATCGAAGGAGTTAATCTCCACCTTCTCCCCCAGGTCGATGGACCTGAGAACAATCTTAGGCTCCGCCAGGGGCCGGGCAAATACCTGGAGGGGAAGTTGCCCGTTCAGCTCGACTGAAAGGTTGACCACCTTTCCTCCCTCCAGGATGCAATAAGGAGGTGTATCGGTCCACCCGCCTGCGAGGTCGAGCCGCACAGGGCTCCTGCCCCAGAGGATCTGATCATCCAGAACGTTGCGCACGGGATCGATCCGCTGTGACCGCAATGTATCGATCATCTCCTCCCGAAGGATCCCAAAAGCCTGCATCTCATGAACTCCTGAAATGGAAGGGTCCTCACTAACCCTGGCCCTGAACATGTGATCACTGATCTGTTTCACAATGGATTCCCCTGCCGGAATTTCCCCGGGAAGGTCAAGTCCCAGTATCCTGAAATCGGCGGCACACCTCTCCAGGTCCATGTAGTAAAAAATGCTTTTATGATGGTTCCTGGCCAGTTCGGTGAGGGAATACGCCTTCAACTTCTCCCTCTGACTATAAAGGGAAACCGGATTAGATCTTTCCGAAAGTTCCCTGGCTGATAGTCTTTCTGCAGCCTGCCAGTCAGAATCAATCCCGCCTCCCCTTACCATCCAGATCACCATGGCAGGAATCTCATCCTTCCCAACTACCGGGAAAAGGGGCAGTTCAAATATGGAATCCCCGAAGTGGATGCCGGCTGCCCCTGCATCTACCGAACGCTCCTCCAGCCAGTCTTTTACCGGTTTTCCCATCCAGACAACCTCCTCATCAATGGAATCCCTGAATCCATCATCAAAACCATAGAGCCGCAGACAAAACCGGTCATCATTCAGATGAACCACATCCATGCAAATACCTTCAGGAAGCTCCAGATTCCAATGATTCTCAGGCACCCCTGTAATGATATGATGGTGGAACAGTTGCCATGTTCCGGGTACATGGCTGTTCTCAATCCAGAGGTGGTGATTGCTCTCCGTAAATTTAAAGCCGACTTTTGAATTCTGCTGGAAAATAGAGGGATGATGATCCGCTTCAGGGGTATACTTCAGCCGCTGATCGGTGACCCTGTTTTGCAGCTTAAGGGTTGATTCGATCAGATCCCGGTTGCTGCCAAAGTGATAAAACGCTCCTTCAGTAAGAGGGACCAGCCTTACATCCAACCCTGCAAGTTCAGGGTCGGGATCTTTCGCCTCCGTACCAAAGGAGGTCAGCATCTCACCATAAAGGTCATAAAAATGCGGGGTTTCCCCGATAAAGGATTCCCTGTTTTCATCCCACCCCGATTTCTTCATAAGTTTTTGAGTGGTGCTTGCATTCATAAGTACAATGCCCGAATCCATCAGGTAAAAGTAATCCTTTGCATATGCCCCCAACGCCTCCCGTGTCGGCTTCTGGGCTACAAAAGCCAGTTGCGTCTGTTGCTTCCGGGGACTGAAAAACACACCATGCCGGGAGGCTACTTCGTCATCCACCCAGATCCCAAAGATCAGTACATCGGCCTGCGGAAGGTCATTAAACCGGTCGCCCGAAATGAACATCACATCTCCGCTTCCCACCAGGGTTGTATAACCATCCGGTGCCCGTTTCAGAATCTTTTCATAATAAGAGACCTGGAAATCCAGAAGTTTCTGATCCATGTATTGCCCTTTGGACCATCGAAACACCGGCATGGGCAAAAGCGACTTACCGCATGGCGCGTATGCCGGAAGACGCCGGCTCTCTCCTCCCGAATGGATCACCATTCGCTTTTTCTGCAACAGCCATTCGGCAAAAGTCCCTGAAAAAGTCCCTGCAAACCTGTCAGCCCTGTATGCGGAGGCAAGCACAGCGGCTGTGCCTCCTCCCGATCCAACTTTTTTGTCTATGGGGTCAGAATCACAATACCACTGCCCGGTATCCTTTCCTTCTAGTGGATGAAAATGTGAAACCATACCGGGTGGAAGGCTGATCAGTTTTTGAATTTGCATGCCCTGGGGTTTTGACCAAAAATAGTGGTTTCATTCTATTTTATTAATTTCATTCCTGATAAATCGAATTTCAATCCTAAAACAGACCCAATGTCGTACCACAGAATCATCCTCCTCAACCTGATCGTCTTTCTGACCCTGCCAAATCCGCTCCCCTTCGGCGGTAACATGAACTCCATTGAACTGTTTTCTTCCAATCACCGCTGGAAATCCCTGTTTAACGGAGAGACCCTGGAGGGATGGAGTGTGAAGTGTCTGGACAGGGACCGGGAATATGAATTCTGGAGTGTGGAAAACGGAACCCTCCTTGCCAACTCAATGGGTAATACCGAACATGACTACATATGGCTTCAAAGCAGGGAAGAGTATGCCGATTTCGAGCTCAGGCTGAAGTTTCAACCCTCCCGGGAAAGTCCGGGTAACTCAGGAGTACAAATAAGAAGTCGCTATGATGATACAGAAGGTTGGCTCAATGGTCCCCAGGTGGATATTAATCCTCCGGGTCCGTGGCGAACCGGACTCATTTACGATGAAACACGCGGCCACCAGCGATGGATCAGTCCCAGCCTCGACAACTGGGTGATCGACTCGGCCACCTACGCTCCGCCAAAAGTGGTTCAATACTTTCCTGATGAGGGCCCGGGCTGGAACGATCTGACCATCATCTGCAGGGGAACCCATATCAAAACCGTGGTCAACCACATTGTTGTCTCCGATTACAACGGCAGCGGGGTGCTTGATGACCAGGCCCATCAAAGGTACGATGTGGGACTTAAAGGGCATATCGCTCTCCAGATACACAAGAACGACCAGACCAAAATACGATTTAAAGATATCGAGATCAGGGAATTGAAATCAAATACAGAATCCCGGTGAACGCCAGAGAAGGATAAGTCCTGCTATGGTTACCTACTCCACGATTGGCGTTAAAACAATATTCCGGTAACTGACCGCTCCATGATCGCCCTGCAGGTAAATGGGTCCGGGGACAAACTCATCGGCGCTCATGGCCCCGCCGGTTACCCCTTTTACAGGCTGGTTATCGATGATGGTCTTCCCGTTCAATACAACCGTCAGGTGTCGTTTGTAAAGGGTCATCTCCATTCCCTGCCACTCCCCTGCCGGTTTCTCAGCTGCTTCAGATGGAGTGATCCTGCTGTATAGTCCGCCCATGTTATGCGAATCCAGCGCCTTTCCGTAACTGTCCACTACCTGCACTTCATAGATGCCCCGCAGGTATACCCCGCTGTTACTTCCGGCAGGCACATTCACCTCAAGTGAAAGTTTAAAATCTTCAAAAGTATCAATGGTTCGCAGATTCCCGAAAGAGATATGCTCCTGGCCCTCCTTCTGAACCGGATGGTTGGAAAGGACACCATCCGATACAATCCATCCATTAACCGCATTGGGATCCAGTAACTCCCAACCCTCCAGGGTCTTCCCGTTGAATAATTTTACAGGCTTGCCGTATTTGATTTTCTTCAGATCAGGAGCCTCTCCGTGGGTTGGGATACGCTTCCCTGTAAAGCTTACCGATTCAAGTTCAATGCCATCCGGATTGGGAAAATTAGCTGAACCTTTAATCTCGTCAGATTCAACCTTCTCCACATCAAACCAGTAGATGGGGTGCTGTACCCGTAATGGGTTCCCCTGGAGATCCTTTTCTAGAACCACATCCTGGCCATGTACCAGGAGCAGGTTCCCCATGAAGATCATGGAATAATCGATCGGGTAAACACTTCCCCAGCGCCAGAGGATCTTCGAATCGATGTAACCATCTTCCCGGGTTACCTCTAGCCACCCTGCATGGTCATTTTCATAATCCAGTTCCAGCGCCCACATGCCCACAAAGGGAGCGACCGGGTCATCCTGGGCCTCCAGTTGAACCATCCCTGTAAATAAGAACACCGCAATCATCATTGCAGCCATTTTTCTGATTTTCATTTTGAATTGATTTAGATTATTCATGATATAAATGTGTGAAATAGCTATTCATGCATACCGGGAGACCATGATCCGGTCAGTTCGGGCCTGTGCCACCCGGGAAGTGTATTGGATGAGGGCTGATCGCTCACAGGGGCTCTCTGCTTCTCCGGAAGCAGGTCGGTATGTTCGGCCCTCTCGTACCATTGCCCGGCCAGCTCATCCACAATTTCGGGGTAGCGGCCGGCCAGGTCGTGTTGTTCGAAACGGTCATCCGCTAGGTTATAGAGCTCCCACCGGCTTCCGTAAAAACTGACCACCTTCCAGTCGCCCCGCCGAAGCGCCCGGCAACCGTCAAAAACAAAGTAAAGGTCCTCATGAGGCTCTCTTGACTCTCCATTAAAAAGGAGGTTCAGCGAGATGCCCTGCAAGGATTGCAAATCCTTTCTCTGGGGATAAACTCCCCCGGACACATCCAGGCAGGTTGCCATCACATCCACAAGGTGAGCGGGACTGCGCTCCCAACGGCCGGGATGTTTGACTTTCCCCGGCCAGTGTACAATCAATGGAGATGAAATCCCTCCCTCATGCTGGGTCTGCTTATAATGCTTCAGCGGTGTATTGCTTACTGTTGCCCAGCTGGCATCATAGAGCAGAAAAGAGCCCCCCTCCCATGGAGGAATTTGCAGATCCCTGCTCCGTTCAAAGGGACAGGCTCCGTTATCGGAACAGATCATCAGGAGGGTTTTTTCCAGTTCGCCCCTCTCCTCCAGAAAGGCCACAAGCCTTCCAATGTTCTGATCCAGACGATCGATCATGGCTGCATAGACAGCCATGCGGAAGCTTTCATACTCCCTTTGTTCATCTGTAAGAGAATCCCAGGGAGTGATATGGTCAGGCAAAGGGGGCAGTTCAGAATGAGGATCAAAAATCCCCAACTCCAGCTGTCTCCCGAACCGTTCCTCCCGGATCCGTTCCCACCCCCTGTCGTACAAACCCAGATACCTTTCCACATCTTCCCTGGGTGCCTGGAGCGGATAATGGGGGGCATTAAAGGCGAGGTAGTGAAAAAAGGGTTTCCCGCCGGCTATGGCCTCCTCCAGGAATGCGATGGAGTAGTCCACATTGGCATCGGTTGTATAAAAATTCCTGTCAAAATTATTCCAGACCTCTCCGTTGTACCGGAAGGTGTTGTCACCGTTAAAATAGTCTGTAGCCCCTGAAAGGTGACCCCAATACCGCATGAACCCGAAATCGGTAGGTTGCCCGGAGAGATGCCATTTCCCGGCCATGGATGTGAAATAGCCTGCGGTATCAAGCACCTGGGCTATGGTAACGGCTCTTGAAAGACTTTCATCGCCTGCCTGGGTGGGGTAAAGTCCGGTAAGCAGTGAGATTCGGGAGGAGTGGCACTTGGCAGTGTTATAGAACTGGGTGAAACGCAATCCGTTTCGGGCAAGCTCATCGATATTTGTGGTCCTGATCTCGCTGCCATAACAACCAAAGTCTGAGAACCCAAGGTCATCCACCATGATCAGGAGAATGTTGGGTTGCTTGGCCCGGTCCTCCTTGCAGGAGCTAAACAGGGCCAGGACCAACACCAGGAGCAGAATCATATTTTTCTGTTAAAAATAGGTGTTCTGGTCCGGATTAACCATTAAATTCGGCCAAAATTCAGGAATTATCCCTGGGAATTCTTTGTCCGCTTGCGCTCGTGCTCGGCCAGCAGAATCTTACGGAGCCGGATAGACTTTGGTGTCACCTCCACGTACTCATCCTCTCCCACATATTCCAGGGCTTCTTCAAGGGAAAACCTGATAGCCGGAATGATGGCAACCTTTTCATCCGAGCCTGAAGCACGCATATTGGTCAGCTTCTTGGTTTTGGTCAAATTGACTACCAGATCGTCAGACTTACTGTTTTCACCAATCACCTGGCCGGCGTAAATGGGTTCCATGGGTTCAATGAAGAATTTGCCCCTGTCCTGCAGTTTATCGATGGAGTAGGCGATGGAGGTGCCGGTTTCGCTGGCAATCAGCGCACCGTTGCGTTTTTTAACCAGCTCTCCTTTCCAGGGCTCATATCCGGAAAAACGGTGAGAAATGACCGCACTTCCCTCGGTGGCTGTCAGGATGGGCTGTCGAAGTCCGATCAGTCCCCTTGCTGTAATCTTGAATTCAAGGTTTACCCGGTCGTCTTTTTTCTGGATGCTCAGAATGTCCCCCTTCCGGCCCGTTACAATTTCAATGACCTTCCCGGAGAACTCCTCGTCTACATTGATGTAGAGTAATTCAACAGGCTCGTGTTTGAAACCGTTTATTTCCTTGATCACCACCCTGGGCTGGCCCAGCTGGAGTTCATAGCCTTCCCTCCGCATGGTTTCAATCAGGATCGACAGGTGCAGGATTCCCCTGCCATAAACCATCAGACGTTCCGGGGAATCGGTCTCTTCCACCTTCAGGGCCAGGTTCTTTTCCGTCTCCTTGAACAGGCGGTCACGCACATGTCTTGAGGTCACAAATTTCCCTTCCCTGCCAAAGAAGGGAGAGTTATTAATGGTAAAGAGCATGCTCATGGAAGGCTCATCAATGGAAATGGGCTTCATGGCTTCAGGCACCTCGAAATCGGCAATGGTATCGCCGATATCAAAATCCTCAAGTCCCATCACAGCCACAATTTCACCTGATTTAATCCGCTCCTTGATCTTCTCCTTTCCCAATCCTTCAAAGGTATAGAGTTCCTTCACCGTCGATTTATGAATCAGCCTGTTCCGTTGAACGATGGAAACCTGGTCGCCCATCTGAATGCTGCCACGGTGGACCTTCCCAACAGCAATCCGCCCCATGTATGAGGAGTAATCCAATGAACTGATCTGTAACTGGAGGGTGCCGGGATTATCCGCCGGCGGATCAAAGTAATCTACAATGGTATCCAGAAGGTAGGCCATATCATCGGTCGGATTTTTCCAGTCAGGACCCATCCATCCCTGCTTGGAGGAACCGTAAACCGTGCGGTACCCCAGCTGCTCCTCGGTCGCATCCAGGGCAAACATCAGCTCGAAAACCAGTTCACCGGTCTCCTCCGGATTGCAATTGGGTTTATCTACCTTGTTGATCACTACGATCACCTTCTTACCCAGCTCAAGTGCCTTCTGCAAAACAAACCTGGTCTGGGGCATGGGGCCCTCAAAGGCGTCCACCAGCAGGAGAACTCCTTCGGCCATGTTCAGAACCCTTTCGACCTCCCCGCCAAAATCGGAGTGTCCGGGGGTATCAATAATGTTAATCTTGGTGCCCTTGTACCGGACCGATACATTCTTTGATAAAATGGTAATGCCCCGCTCCCGCTCCAGGTCGCTGGAGTCGAGAATCAGGTCCCCCACAACCTGGTTATCCCTGAAAAGATTTACCTGGTGCAGAATGCGATCGACCATAGTTGTTTTGCCATGGTCGACGTGTGCGATGATCGCTATATTTCTTATTTCCATGCTACCTTGCTGACGTTAAAAAGTCCGCAAAGGTACTATATTTAATTTACATTCCTGAAGTAGTCGATGGTTCTGTCAAATGCCACCTGGGGACTGTATTTGGCAACAAACCCGAAATCATCCCTGGCTTTACCGGAACTGAAAGTATAATCGGTACAGGTATAAGTAACCGCAAAACGGCTCATTTTGGGAGAGTATTTTCGAATGGGGCGCATCAGGTATGCGATGGCTTCTGAAATGGAACCCAGGGTGAAAGCAATCCGACGGGGAAGCCACAGGTTTTTTGGCCATATCGTGTAGCCAATGCCTTCAACGAAACTGTCAAAAAATTTAAAAAAATTTGTCGGAGGTCCATCCGTTATAAAGTAGGCCTGACCATTTACAGGGCTATTCCCATTAAGAAGTTCTGCCGAGGCGAGTATATGGGCATAGGCCACATTCCCCACATAAACATGCTGGCACAGGGATTTGCCATTACCCAGTCTTACATAAAAACCACCCCTGGCCATTTTAATGAGGGATCCAATGTGGTAGGGATCGCCCTCTCCAAAGATATCAGAAGGGCGTATTGAACAGGTTCCTAACGTCGCACCATTGGCCTCAAGCACCTTCTTCTCGGCAAGGTATTTGCTCTCACAATAGGAGGTGGAGTGCCGCTCCGGGTAGGGTGTCTCTTCATTGACGTTAACCAGGGGATTTCCGTCATATAATACATCCAGCGAACTGGTAAAAACCAGGGCTTTCACCTGCCGGGCTTTGCATGCTTCAATCACATGGAGGGTACCTTCATAGTTGACGGACATGATCTCCTTTTCTGATTTTGTTCCCCAATCCACTATAGCCGCAGAGTGAATAACCAGGTCGACCCCATTGCAGGCGTTCAAAACAACATTTTGATCTGTCACATCACCTTTAATAAAAGTAATTCGCTCATTTTCAATTTTAGTAACAGGTTTCAGATCAAGAACCCTCACCTCATTTACCGGTAAAGGAGATGAAGCAGCAAAAAGCTCATCCAGAATGGCAGTTCCAAGGAACCCTGCCCCACCGGTTAACAGAATGTTATAACCCGATTGCATTGTGAAGAATGATTTGATTGGATATTTATAAACTAATTCTATTTTTAGAACCCTAAAAATAGTCAATCAGGCACACGGTCCATGCTTAAAGAGATATATATTCTCAACGGTAAGCCATCGGAGGATTACAGCAGCTTCCAAAACAGGATCATCAACCTCTCCGTTAGTCTCCTTGATCAGTATGATCCTGTAACCCTGAAGGTAAGTTTGACCGTAAAACCGCCCCCCGGTATTTCGATCATCCCGTTCAAAAGGAAGAAAATAGCAGTATTGTCGGTGAACAGGATTACCTTCGAAAAAATGGACCTGGTTATCAGTTCAGAAGGCTTCAGAGGGGGATATGTGGTGGAGGAGGTCATACCGGTGGCTTACCAAAAAACCTGGGACGACGGGGATCCAACTCCGGGTGAGTGCCTTTTAACCCTTTTTCACAGAAAACCCGGGCTCGATCAGGATACATTTCTGCAGCGTTGGCATGATGGGCACACTCCCCTTTCCCTGAAGCTCCACCCCCTGTGGAATTATAACAGGAACGTTGTTTCCAGCTCAATCACCAGCGATTCGATATGGTATGATGGAATTGTGGAGGAACAGTTTCAGAGGGCATCCGATCTTTTAAATCCACTCATCTTTTTTGGTCCACCCCTCAAGGTACCCCTCCATATGTACCAGGTTTTAACGGATACCCTTTCATTTATTGATATGAAGAGAATAGAGACCTATCTTGCAACGGAAATTCATCTTAAAAGCGGAACCTCTATATGAGAAAACTTCTGTTCCTTTATCTCAGGGCCATGGGGGTCTTTCAAAAATTCTTTCTCCGGATCAGGGGGAAAACTGATCAGGACCTTCACGACCAGCGCATTTCCTCGGGCCAATCGTGGTCTGAATTCTGCGATGAGCTGAAGGCTGCAGGGAATGTACTGTTTTCCCCTGGAGCTCCCCTGGATCCATTTCAACAGGCCGAAGGAACCAGGTATCTTTCCAGGCTCACCAGGGCAGCTCTTGAAGCCCATGTGGAATACCCCGATCCCTCCTTCCCGCGCCTGCGCAGAATGGTTCACGAAACCATCAAGATGGGTGCCGACAATCCTGATAACTACTACATGAATGCTCAGATCAGTGGCGAATATGAATACAAAATCACCGGGAAAAGAAATACCATTGACTACATCAGTTTTCATACGCAAAATGGATCATACGGTTCTACCGGAGGTCTTGCTCCGTGTGGCAAACTCGACAACAACGAGCTGGTGCTTGAAGAGGACGGAAGCTTTGAGATTTTTGTGACCCGCCAGCCCCGGGGTAAGAACTGGCTGAAAACCGAAGCGAAAACCACACTCATCATGGTTCGGCAGACCTACGCCGACCGGTCGAAAGAGGTCCCGGCTGATATGGAAATGATCTCATTGTCGGGGATTGAAAAGCCCGGTCCGCTCACCACCAGGCAAATGGATGACGGACTTAAAGCTGCATCCTTGCTGGTCGGAGGAGCAAGCATGCTGTTTACCCGCTGGGCCAGAGATTTTAAAAAACATACCAACCGGCTCCCTTTGTTTGACCCTGCAAAATCAAATGCAGCCGGCGGGGATGAAACAATTATTTATTACCACAGCTACTGGAAGCTGGAGCCCGATGAAGCACTTTTGATTGAAGTCAAACCGCCGGATTGCGATGCATGGAATTTCCAGCTGAATAATTTCTGGATGGAATCACTGGACTATCGTTACCACAACATTTGTATTAATAAACACAGTGCCAGTTATGAACCGGACGGGAAGGTCAGGGTGGTCGTAGCCCATGCGGACCCGGGTTTGCCCAACTGGATTGAAACTGCAGATCACAGCGAGGGGACCATGTGCTGGCGCTGGTACCGGATCCATCCCGGATCAGAAGCCATTGAACCCTCCTGTAGCGTGGTTAAAATAAGTGCACTTAAACCCGCATGAAGCAAGAAAGAGTCATCACCTCAGCAGATTTCATGAACCATGCAAAATGGTTCTCAACCCTCAACAAAGTGTGGAAGAGGACCTACTCAAATGGAGCAGCACCCCTTTTGAATAAAGACGAGCTGATCAGGACTGCCCGTCGCAAATCAGGATTGCATGATCTGGGAAAAGATTTCTGGGATGAACCCCTCGACCGGCTTTGCGAATCCTATAACCATGAAGCCAGGTTACATCCCATAGGAAACTTCATTACCTTCAAAAGATTGATGAACCTTCTGAACGTTCGACTGCGGGCGGAACACTGGTTTAAAGAATTTCCTGAAATCCTTGAGCAGGAGGTTTATCCTCCCACGGTCATCGCAGGACTGCAGCGTACCGGAACCACCAAGTTGCATCGCCTGCTTACTGCGGATCCCGACAACAGGGTTTTGAGAAGCTGGGAAGCTCTTAATCCGGCCCCTTTTAAAGTGAACGGAACCCTTGAGGATAAACGAATCAGGATTGCCAGGATCAGCGAAAAGGCCCTGCGATGGATGACCCCCGGTTTTTTCGCCATTCATCCTGTTGAACATCTGGCACCTGAAGAGGATATTCTGCTGCTGGATGTATCTTTTTTGAGCACAACCCCGGAGGCCACATCACATGTTCCCTCCTACTCCAGCTGGCTGGAAAAGACGGATCAATCTCTTGCCTATGCATACGGAAGCAAATTGTTGCGTCTCCTGCAATGGCAACAGCCTGGCCGGCATTGGGTATTAAAATCGCCGCACCATCTTGAGTTTTTTCCCCTGATCGAAAAATATTATGGTCACCCGCACCTGATCTGGACCCACAGGGACCCTGCCGAATGCATCCCTTCATTTTTGAGTATGGTATGCCACAGCAGGGCCTTGTTCAGCGATGAGGTTCTTACCAGTCAGGTGAGCGATCACTGGGTCAGAAAGACTGCGTATATGCTCGAAAAAGCACTTTCATACCGGCAGGATGGGGCGAATCATACTAACTTTACCGACATCATGTATGAAGATCTTGTAAGTGACCCCATGGGTCAGCTGGAGAAAATTTACGAGCGGTATGATGGCATCTCTGAAAACTTGCGACAAAGGTTTAAACGGGCCGATGCAGAAAATCCCAAGGGCAAATACGGAAGACATGGATACAACCTTTCCGATTTCGGGCTGAGCCGGGAGGAGCTCATCCATAAAAACAGGTCATACCTGAATTTATTCAATACACTAAGAGGACCAACGGGGGATTAAAATGAAGAAAAAAGGTGATAAAACCAACCGTTACAGCAGTCCGGTTGCTGCCCTGTTCACGGGCATTTCCGATCTTTTTAAACCCGCGGGAAAAAAGCTGGACCTGGAGGGTCTGCCCTCCATGGACGGGAAGCGGGTGCTGATCACAGGGGCCAGTTCGGGCCTGGGATTTGCAACTGCCGTGGAGATGGCCAAACGGGGAGCAGAAGTGATCATGGCCGTCAGAAGCGGCATCCCCCATAAAGGGGAGGAGGTAAAAAGAAGAAGCGGATCGCCTAAGGTAGAGATGATCAGGATGGACCTTTCCGACCTTGAATCGCTGGAAGGGTTCACACTAAAGGTCAGACAGAATTTTGGTCCGGTCGATATCATCCTGTGCAATGCGGCCATGGTGGCAAAAAACAGCAGGGCTGTTAAAGAGGGCCTTGATGAAATGTTTGTGGTTAATTACTTTGCCAAATTCTTACTGGCCAAACGCCTTTTGAATGGCGATATTCTAAATCATGCCGGTCCTGATTTACCAAGGATCATCTTTGTGGCTTCTGAAAGTCACAGAAATCCATCAGCCTTTGAATGGGAACAATTTGGCAGTTTCAGATCCTATGGGATTAAACAATCCGTTGCCATGTACGGCTATTACAAATTGCTGCTCCTGACCATGGCCAATGAATTATCCCGCCGGATAAACCCGGATGGAAAAATGAAGGCCTCCGTGTTTGCGCTTTGTCCCGGTCCGGTAAATTCGAACATTGCACGGGAGGCGCCAAAACTGTTTCAGCCCCTGCTCAAACTGGTTTTCGGGATATTCTTTCGCTCACCCAAAAAGGCATGCAGTCCGATCCTATATCTTGCAGCTTCAAAAGAGGTTGAAGGCACAAGCGGCACCTATCTGTTCCTGATGCAAAAAAAGGAGATGGACAGCAAGGCTACGGATCCCCTGAATGGAAGCCGCTTATGGGAGTTGTCTGAGAAACTCGAAAAACAAATCATGAAATCAAACTAAAGATGGCTGAAGGTCGATTTACAAACCCCGTTGTAGCTTCACTGGCAGGGGTTAAGGATTTTTTTGCAAAACAGCAGCTGGCCTCAAGGTTTACAGAGAAGGACCGGGCAGATGATAAGACCGTTTTGATTACCGGGGCTAATTCCGGACTGGGCTTCGGCCTTGCCGTTGAATTTGCCAAACGGGGAGCCAGGGTGATGATGGCCGGAAGAAGCAGGATCCCCGAAGCCGGCAACCAGGTGAAGCAACTCTCGGGTTCAGAGAAGGTGGAAATACGCTACCTCGATCTTAGTAAAATTGAAACCATCCACCAGTTTGTTCAGAGCCTTGCCGAGGAGAAGATTCAGATTGATATCTGCATTTTTAATGCTGCCACTGCTTTGCCGGGATCACGACAAACAGCCTCCGGCCAGGATGAAATGTTCCTGGTGAATTACCTGTCCAATGTCATCCTCACCCAGCTCCTGCTGAGCAAAGGTGTTGTTGAACTGAAAGAGCAGTCTCCCCTTTCAAAAATGATCTTTATCTCCAGTGATTCCCACCAGGGTGCCACCCACATTGATTACAAAGAATTTGGAACCTACTTTAAATACGGGGTATCAAAAGGCATTTCCAACTACAGCTACTTCAAGCTGGTGTTGAATACTTATGCTACTGAGCTTTCAAGAAGGATAAACAGGGAATCCACTAAACTCAGCATCAATGTGATATGCCCCGGTCCTGTGGCTTCAAATATTGTAAAGGAGGCGCCCTGGCTTCTTCGAATGACCCTGAAGGGCATTTTCCGGATCGTATTTAAGTCACCCGCCAAAGCAGCTTTACCGGTTGTTTACATGGCTATCTCAACCGATTACGAGGGTAAAACCAATGAATACCTGCATATGTTTAATCCAAAAAAAATGGACCCCAAGGTTTATGAGGTCCGGGAAGGAGAAAAATTGTGGGCCAGATCCTTTGATCTCCTCAGATCAATTGATCCTGAACATGAGGAGTATACAACTAAGGCCGGTCGAATGATTTAGAGACTGTCTCCGAAATCTTCCCTGAATTTGGCAACCAGTTTATCCGGCCAGTCAGATACTGCCTCCAGGCGACCCATAAAGAAACGCAAAACTGCAGGCTCTTCGACAAATCTGAGTCCGCCGATCAGTGCCCGGTTTTCGTGCAGCCACTTCAACCTGTCGAGCAGGAATTGGGTCTGGGATAGGGTAAACACCCTTCGTGGAAAGGCCAATCTGAGCAGCTCCATATCGGAGGCAACATCATTTCCATCGGCATCCCTGTCCATCGAGATGGTACCACGCTCCATGCCTCTGCAACCCGAGACTATATAGAGTGCCGCTGCCAAAGCTCCGGCTGAATATTCAAGCTGTGGAACGTGAGGCAGGAACTGTAGGGCATCAATATGACATCCCAGTGCACCTGCAGGCATAACCACTGGAATTCCCATGCCATCAAGTTCGTTTACTGCATATTCAATAAATCCGGGTGACTGACTGATCACCGTTTCGTCAAGTGTTTCCCTCAGACCTACGGCCATGGCTTCGATCTCGCGGACCGACATTCCCCCATAAGTCATAAATCCTTCAAAAAGAGGAATCAAATCCCTCATTTTCAACATCAGCTCTTTGCTGTCAGTGACAATCCCGCCACCCCGGGTGGAACTCACTTTACGGCTGGAGAAGTATACAATATCCGACATTGCACACATCTCATTCAGGATATCCTTGATGGAGACATCCTTGTAGGCCGCTTCCCTCTTCTTAATGAAATAGGCGTTCTCTCCAATCAGACTGGCATCCAGTACGATCATTATTCCATGCTTATCGGCAATGGCCTTCACACCCTTCAGGTTCTCCATGGAGAAGGGTTGTCCGCCAATCAGGTTGGTAGAAGCCTCCATGCGGATAAAGGGAACATGTTCAACACCATACCTGGCAATGACCTCCTCCAGCTTAACGAGGTCCATGTTTCCTTTAAAAGGATTGGTACTTTTGATGATCAGGGCCTCATCTGTATAAATTTCCAGAATCTTACCCCCGTTGATCTCCATGTGGGCCTTGGTGGTGGTAAAGTGATAGTTCATCGGGATCACATCACCCTCATTGACAAATACCTTTGAAATTATATTTTCAGCAGCCCGTCCCTGGTGAACCGGCAGCACATAGTGCTTTCCAAAAACTTCACGTAATGCTTCTTCCATCCTGTAAAAACTCTGCGAGCCGGAGTAGGCATCATCGGCTTGCAACATGGAAGCGACCTGGTTGTCGCTCATGGCATTGGTACCACTATCGGTGAGCATATCCAGGAATATATCCTTTGTATTCAACAGGAACGTATTGAATCCACCCTCCCTGATCGCCTTCAGGCGTTCGTCGATGGGTTTCAAATGAAGTTTCTGTACAATCCTCACTTTGTGAAGCTCTACGGGAACACCCGGTCTGCTGTAAAATTTAATCTCCTGCATGGTAATAATTAATGTTTAATTAAAAATTGAAGGCTAAAGATAATATTCGCTTACAATTTTAATTAAATGACTGATAATATATAATGATTCTATATTTTAAAGGCCATTCCTTTTTTATTCTGTGCTTTTTGCGCACTTTTAAACTTGTAATTACGTCCTCTAAATGATGCCTTCAAAATTCATCTACATCATCCTTGCACTGGGAATGCTTTCAGCCTCCCTGAAGGGGACCGACCCTACCGATTCACTCCGGGCGCTTTTGGACACCAGCCAGGTGAGCCTGCAGCAGGTTGAGCTCAGGCTCCGGATTGCAGGTGAGATCGCCAACGAAGATATTAAAGGGGCGCTTGAGCTTTCCAGGGAGGCTCTTCGCCAGGCCGAACAGCTTGGAGCAACCAGGCTTGTAGCTGAATCAAAACTTTCCATAGGATTGTTCTACGACTATCTCGGGGTGAAAGAGGAGTCCATCGACTATATCCTGGAGGCTCTGGAAGTATTCGAACAAATGGGAATGCCTGAACAACAGGCCCGGGCCCTGATGCTGATCGGCAATGCCTACTGGTACCTGAACCAGTTTGATGCAGCCCTGAGGTACTACACAAGAGCTTCGGCAATTGGGTACGCTCTCAACGACACCATCCTGATCATCAGTGGAATCAATGCAAAGGGGGCGGTTTTTGGCAATACGGGTCAGTTGGATTCGGCGCTGATCCTCTTCATACAGGCAAACGAACTCGCCAGGCAGATCGACAGCCGCGAACAGGTGATCCTGACCTATTATAATTTGGGAGATATCAATCTCTACTCGGGTCGCGTGGACGATGCCCTGGGAATTTTTCATGACCTGGAGAACAACTATAACGTAGAGGAATACAGCTCTAAGCATCTAAGCAACCTGTATAACTCCATTACCCTGGCACACCTGAAGAAAGGTGATCTGAAATGGGCCAAGCGATATGCAGAAAAATCCCGGATTGCATTGGACAGTTATACCCGGCTGACAGAAACACGGGAGTATTATCACAACCTCTATCGCATCGACTCCATTGAAGGCAATTACCAATCAGCCCTGTTCAACTATATCAGATTCACCAGCCTGAACGACAGCCTGAACAATGCAGCATTTAAGGAGAGACTGGCCAACCGGGAAATCTATTACGACCTTCAGTCAAAAGAGGTTGAGATTGAAAGGCTTACCCTGGATAACCGTTTTAAGGATCTGAAGATCAGGCAGCGGAAAATCATCAATTACGGATCCATCGCCGGATTCATCATGCTGCTGACCATCGTGTTTCTGCTGGTCCGGTCGGATATAAAAACCAGGGAGCGAAATGTACTCCTGGAGAAGCAGAAGGATGAACTTGAAAGGGCAAATGTAAAAATCCGCACCCAGTCTCTGGATCTGCAGGATAAGAACAGTGAACTGGAGAGTGTGATTGAGGAACTGAAGGCTACCCAGCAACACCTGGTCCAGTCTGAAAAAATGGCCTCATTGGGAACCCTGACTGCCGGTGTTGCCCATGAAATAAATAATCCGTTGAATTTCATTTCCGGCGGGCTCGGCATCATCGCGGAAACCGACAAAAAGGGGAACGGAATGTCGGATGACGAAAAGCTGACCAGGCGTAAAAAGGCCACAAAGCTGGCGTTTGACGGACTTGACAGGGCCACGGAGATTGTGAAGGCCCTGATGACCTTCTCCCACAGGGGCTTGTCCAAAAAGAATCTCTCGGACCTGCACGATATTATCGACAACACCCTTCTCTTCCTTCAATCCAAAATGACCGGTCAGATAGAGGTTCGGAAAGTATATAACCTCACTGAATGGGTACCCGTTTTCCAGGATAAGATCCACCAGGTAATCCTGAACCTCATCGACAATGCCATATTTGCCACAAAACTGAATAAGGAAGGAGAACGGCTGATTACCATCACCACCGGCATGGAGGGGCCCAATGTGGTTCTGGATATAACCAATAATGGTCCGCTCATCAGAGAGGAGCACCTTCGGCAAATTTTTGATCCCTTTTTTACCACCAAGGCTCCCGGGGAGGGAACAGGACTGGGCCTTTCCATCAGTTATACGCTGATCCGGGAACACAATGGCACCATCCGGGCAGAGAACAGGGAGGATGGCGTGCACTTTATTATCGAAATACCTGCCTGATTTTTTTTACTAAACACTATAAATTATGAAAAAAGCATTGACCTTCCTGTTGCTCCTGACCACTGTTGCCCTGGCTGCACAAAATGATACCAGCGGAAAGGATCCTATACTGAACAATGAACTTGATTCAGTCAGCTATTTCCTGGGGCTCACCCTGGGATACGATTTTCAATCCCTCCCGTTCCAGGCCGATCCCGATCTGATTATCGCGGGACTGGCAGGAGCAATGAAAGGGACCACCGGTTTTAGTCAGCAGGTCACTGAATCCGTTTTCAGACAGTTACAGATGACTCTTCAGCAAAGGGAACAGGAGAAAGCCGACGCAGAAGCCAGCGTGAAACAACAGGAGGGCTTACAATTCCTGGAAGAAAATGGAGAACGTGAAGGTGTTTTCACCACGGCATCGGGACTCCAGTATGAGGTCGTTGTGAAGGGAGCAGGACCCATGCCGGCCGACACTTCCGAGGTGGAGGTCCACTACGAAGGCTCCCTGATCGACGGAACCATATTTGACAGCAGCTATGAGCGTGGCGAATCCATCTCCTTTCCGCTGAACAGGGTAATCCCGGGTTGGACCGAAGGGGTTCAATTGATGCCGGTCGGTTCCATCTACATGCTCTATATACCCTCAGAACTGGGATATGGCAGCCAGGGCACAGGACCTATCCCCCCAAATTCGGTTCTGATCTTCAAAATTGAGTTGTTGGGAATCAAATAAAAATAGTTCCTATTTGAATCAATTTTTTGAACTAAAAGCCCTGCTGGTTTGTTGAATTATCCTAATTTTTATTTTTTAATCATAAACCTATTCCAATTATGAAAAAACTATTTTTAATCGTTATTGCAATGCTGATGATGGCTCCCATGCTCAAAGCCCAGTCAAACGCCGAAGAAATTGATTTTTTTCAATCCATTTTCGGAAGTGATAAAAAAGCAATGGTTGCATCGTTCATTAACCTGGATGGAGCAGCAAAAGATGCATTCTGGGCCAACTACGATCTCTATGAAGCTGAAAGAAAAAGCCTGGGGAAAGAGCGGATCGCCCTGCTGGAAAAATATGCAAAGCAATATGATGGAATGACCGACGAGCAGACCGACATGACCATGGCTGAAATGATGAAGCTGGCAGGTGCAACTGATAAACTGATTGTGACCTATTACAAAAAAATCAAGAAGACATCAGGCTCAAAAGCCGCTGCACAATTCTATCACCTGGAAAATTATTTCCTGAGCAGTATACGCCTGAGTATCCTGGAAAGCATCCCGGTAATCGGGGAATTTGACAATTAGTGGTTGCAGATTTTCTGAATAAGCATCCCTGAGAGAAAAGGAGGGTGACTCAAAAGAGCCACCCTCCTTTTTTTTTGTGCTTTTATTGTAGTACCTTTGCGGCCTAATATAAAGATATGGAATTTAAGGAGTTAGGATTGCCTGAAAAGATACTGAAAGCAGTCACCAAATTGGGGTTCGTAACCCCTTCAGAGATTCAGGAAAAGGCGATCCCGGTTCTTTCCGGCGGAAAGCGTGATTTTGTGGGACTGGCCCAGACTGGTACAGGAAAAACCGCAGCGTTTGGACTGCCGCTTATTCAACACGTCAACTTCGAGTCGAAAGATACCCAGGGACTGGTGATCTGCCCCACCCGGGAACTATGCATGCAGATCACAAAGGATCTGATCTCTTTTGCCTATTACCAGGTCAAACCCAATATCGTTCCTGTATATGGCGGGGCCAGCATATCCGACCAGATCCGCCTGATCCAAAGAGGTGCCCAGATTGTGGTTGCCACACCCGGCCGGCTCCTGGACCTTATTAACCGCAAGGCCATAAAACTACAGACTGTGCGATGGGTCATTCTCGATGAAGCCGACGAGATGCTGAACATGGGATTCAAAGAGGACATCGACAGTATACTGGAACAAACCCCGGCCATGAAAAGGGTGTGGCTCTTCTCCGCCACCATGCCAAATGCCGTGAAACGCATTGCAAACAACTACATGGTCGATCCGATGGAGGTCGTTGTGGGCAAACAGAACAGCGTGGCTGCCAACATCGATCACCGTTACTATATGATGAAGGAGAAGGACCGTTACTTCGCACTGAAACGGATCCTGGACTACTATCCCGATATCTTCGGTCTGATCTTCTGCAGGACCAGGCGTGAGACAGGTCTGATCGCCGACAAACTGGAGAAGGAGGGATATAACGTGGTGGCACTGCATGGTGACCTTTCACAGGCACAGCGTGACTCGGCCATGAAAAAATTCAGGGAAAGGACTGTCAGGGTCCTGGTGGCTACAGATGTGGCAGCCCGTGGCCTGGATGTACATGACATCAGCCATGTGATCCATTACAATCTCCCCGATGATATTGAAAACTATACCCACCGGAGCGGCCGGACCGCCAGGGCAGGGAAAGGTGGTAAATCGCTCATCCTGATCAACACCCGTGAAATAAACAGGATCCGCCAGACGGAAAAACTGATCAATACCACCGTTGAATACAGGAGAATCCCGGAAGCAGAGGATATATGCGAGAAGCAGATGTACGCGCTGATGGACCGGGTGGTGAAAACCCCCATTGATGATGAGGCCATCGACCGTTACTGGCCCGTCTTCTATGATAAGCTCAAAGATCTCCCCACCGAAGAGATCATTTTAAAATTCATATCCACCGAACTGAATACGCACCTGGAGTATTACAAGGGTGCAGGTGACCTGAATGCCAGTCAGGAGAAGGGAGGCCGCACCAAAGACACCGGCAAAGAGGAGGGTACTTTTAACAGGAACATCAGTGGTCCCAAGAGACGATATACACTCGACCTGGGCGAAAACCAGAACATGAATAAGGGCGCCCTGGTGAGATTGATCTGTTCCGAAACAGGAATAGAAAGCAACCAGATCGGCCGGATCGAATTACACTCGCGCTTTTCATACTTCGAGGTGGATGAAACGGTGGCTGGCAAAGTCCTCCCGAAGCTCAGGCAGGGAACCTATGAAGGGAATACTTTCAATGTAACCGTTTCCCAGGATCAGACCGGTGCAGGCAGTCACAGCGTAAAAAACTACGGTGGAAGAAGCAAAAGCGGTAACAGCTACCACGGTAAAAACAAGGGAACCAGGAAGAAGTACTAATCCTCAGCCTTTGCCAGCCTGGCGATCCCGTTGAGCATATCGGCCGGACCATCGGGAATCCATGTGGCAATTAACCATTTCGGTACTGAGACCAGGGGGATACTTTTAGAATACATTACCATTTCCACCGACCCGTTTCCCAGGTCGGTAAAGGTGTATTTGGTATGGTTGTGCTCCATTCTGGCTACATCCTGCCTGGGATACATATCGGGCGCGGGGGTTCCTGTAAGGATGAAACGCTTCCGGGCTGTATCCTCTTCCAGTTTATACCTGGTGATCACATCGGAATCGGGCATGGGCCAACGGCTGTTTAAAAAATAGTAGGTTACCCATTCACCCCCGGGCAGATCCTTGATTCGCCTTGTATTCTCTGTTCCCTCCATGAACGCTTTGTGTTTCGAATCATCCAATAGTACCTTCCTGCAACTCTCCAGACGAACAGGGGCTGTAGTCACAGCCACAAACTCCAGCACATTGAACTTTTTACCACCCTTATCCACACTTTCTGAGAACATATAGGAGACGGAAACCTTTCCATCCTTCGTGGATTCGCTCTTCCAACCATCCGTTTGGGCAACGATGGATGCATTCACCAGGAGCATGCAAAGAAAAGTGAACCCCCCTCTTTTTTTACCTTTCATGTAATCTGCCATCCCTATTTTCCCGGACTCAGTGTGATAATCGTAACGGTACTGTGAGTACCTAAACGCATGGGGGGCCCGAATGTTCCCGCTCCTTCCCCCACATATATTTTTGTTCCCTGATAATCGTGCATCCCTTTGTTGTATTGATAGATCAACTCTCCGATATAATTTACCGGGAACAATTGTCCGGCATGCGTGTGACCAGAGAGGTAAAGATCGACCCCCTTCCGGTTTGCAAATTCTATTCCATGGGGACTATGATGCAGCAAGATGAGGGGCTTTTCAGGATCGGTCGGGATACCCGGCAGGATTGACTGAATGGTGGCCGGTATATGGTTCAGGCCGATGATCTGGATCTCACCCCGGGTGACGATTTCGTTGGAAAGCACCGTTACACCCACCTTCCTTAAACCGCTCTTGACCCGTTCAACCCCGCTGTAGCGGTCATGGTTCCCTTCCACAAAATATGCGGGGGCATCCAATTTTTTCAGAGGATCGAGACATTCATCGCAAAACCTGATCCTCCCGTCGAAGAGATCTCCGGTGATCAGCACCATATCCACCTGTTGTTCGTTGGTTATATCCACCAGTTTTTGCAAAAACCGGTGCCCCCTGAAATGACCCAGGTGTATGTCGGTCAGGTGCATGGCTCTTACCTCCTGTTTCAGTCGCGGAATCTCCACTTCGATCTCTCTGATGCGAACATTAAATGCATTCAGAATGCCATAAGCTGAAACCAATACTGTCAGAAAAAGCACTGCAAATCCATATATCCGGGGCTGCAGCTTCACCCCCATCCGAACCAAATCGACCAACAGCACCGAGAGCAGCAGGTAAAGCATCAGACCCATCAGAGTGGCCCCTGCAATGTACACCAGGTGCCCCGCAATCCCCGAGGCATTGGTAAAGGCCACAATACCAATGATCATGAACAGGGTAATGAAGGCAAAACCAACGTGGAGAGGCCAGATCTGAATGGCATGAAAGTACCAGGCAAAACGTCTTGAAAGATAGATATTGGCTCCTGCCAGGATTCCCAGTAAAAGGAGCATAAAAAAGATTGGGAAGAGGTGCTTCATAAATACGGTATCACCCATCAAAGGGTTCCCTGCCTGGCTTTGGTACTGAGTCTTTTTAACCTTATTGTAAGCGAAATCCTGAATACGCCCAGGACAATAAAGGCTGCGGCGGTCCAGATGGCAATGGTTAAGCCCAGGATCATGGGGTGCCAAAGAAGCAGGATGGCCAGCACGAACAGGAAAAGGCCCAGGATTAACTCCCACTTCCATATATCCCGATCACCCTCCCTGAATTCAATGGCTCGCCTGATAACCATGAAACTACTTATAATCAACCATATAGCCACAAATATCGTAATGATTTTCAGAAGTACCGCGGGGCTAAAAATGAGGATCAGCCCTATGGCCATATCGATAAGCCCGCCTGCTAACTGGTATCCCCACCCTGGGATGGTCCGCCGGTTGATCATGTTAAGAAATAGTCCGCTGGTCCCGCTTACCAGGATGATCACGCCTATTAACTTGGTGATTTTCTCAAAGCTCTCGGTTGGAGCCGCCAATATCCAGACACCCGCGGCTATGAATATTATACCAAATATAAGCGGCATCCACCAGTAGGTGGTTTTTCTGTGGAGAGTCATTTCCTGGTTCATAACGGCAAATTATAAATGATACAGATAAAGATCGGATATATTATTCAAACTGCCAATGAATAACCAGTGGCTCTCATCATTGCAGCTTATCTGGCCGAAATAACAGCTTACCGATTTTTTCCTCACTTACATCGATTTATGATGGATGTGCAATAAATGCCATCGTAGTTTTACCCCATGTTTTGGTATTTCTTCATAGTCATCATCCTCTTCACCCTGCTCTGGATCATGCTGGGCCCGGTCATCATTTTTATAAATACGGGCGAAGGCAGATACTCGGTAGCCCTGCCCGGAATATTCAGAGCCTCAGTAATCCAGGCAGAAGAATGGTTCATGGTCCGGGGCTCGGTTTTCTTCATCCCCTACCGGTTCAATCCCTTTGGCAGAAAAAGAAAAAAACAAAAAGATCAATTAAAAAAGTCTCCGCGCAAAAAGCGCTCTTTGATGTCCCCGGTTGGAATGAATTTGGGAAGAAATATGCTGCAGGCCTTCCGGATCAGGAAGCTGCATTTGAATATCGATACAGATGATTTTACACTGAACGCCTGGTTGATCCCGGTTTTTTCAGCGGTGAATTCTGATAACATCAGGTTGCAGGCCAATTTCGAAGGAGAAGCTTCCATGCTGCTCGATCTTCGCACCCGGATGGGAGCTTTGTTATGGGCCATCATAAAAACCAAATATAAGTCAATGTTAAACCAATAAAACAAAAACAAAATGGACATTAAAGTTGATGAATTATTAGACAGGGTATCGGAACATGTGAAAAGCATAGCCAATACCAATACCATCCTGGGAGATGAGTTTACAATGGGTGAATACACCTGCAGGCCTGTTATTAAGGTCGGTACTGGTTTCGGTAGCGGTACCGGAACAGGGGAGGAACTAAAAGGCAAAGGCAGCGGTACAGGCGGAGGAGCCGCAGCAGGTATTGGAATTACACCGGTGGGTTTCCTGGTGACCAGGGGAGCCGAGATCTCCTTTGTTCCATCGGACCGGAAAGCCGGTCTCTCCAGCCTTTTGGAAAAAGTCCCCGACCTGGTGGAAAAGGTTGCTGAGATGAAAAACAAGAAGGAGCGTAAAAAGGAGAAAGAGGATCAATAAGAGAGGCCGATCTGGAAATTCTTCGTTACCCGGCCCCCTTGTCGGATGACAGGGGGGCTTTTCTACAGATACTCTCCCAGCTCCATCCATCGCTCCAACCTGGTATCCAGCTCTTCGATAATCTCGGCCACCCGTTTCGATTTCGAATCGAGTAAGGCATAGTCTAGCCTACCGGTGCTCAACTCTGCCTCCAGGGCAGTCTTCTCCTGCTCCAGCGCCTCGATCTCCGGTTCGAGCCTTTTATACTCCTGCTGCTCCCTGAAGGTGAGCCTGGTCTTCTGACCCCCGGCTTTCGACTTGATGGACTTTATGGACCCGTCCGACTTCCCGCTTTCGACTTTGTAGACTTTCGACCTAACAGAACCGGCATCTTCATAAAGCTGCCGATAGGTCTGGTAGCTCCCGTAATGGTCCTTTATCCTGCCCTCTCCTTCAAAAATAAAAAGATGATCGGTGAGCTTGTCCAGGAAATAACGGTCGTGGGATACAATGACAAGGACTCCTTTGAAATTGAAGAGGAACTCTTCCAGCTTATTCAGGGCAAAGAGGTCGAGGTCGTTGGTGGGCTCATCCAGGATCAGGAAATTAGGATTTTTGATCAGCACCGTCAGCAGGTGCAGCCTGCGTAGCTCTCCGCCACTCAGTTTGGCAATCCTTTTATATTGTGATTCGGGGGTAAATAAAAAATGCTCCAGAAACTGGGATGCCGAGATGGTTCTTCCATCTTCCATCTGCACCACCTCCGCGATCTCCTTCACAGCATCGATAACCCGCATCCCGTGATCCCACTCCTGCCCCATCTGGCGGTAGTATCCCATCACCACCGTCTCTCCAAGGTCGATGGTACCGGCATCCTGCTTTTCAAACTGAGAAATCACATTCAGAAAGGTGGTTTTCCCGGTGCCATTCCGGCCAATCACCCCCACCCGGTCGCCCTTTAAAAATTTATAAGAGAAAGCATCAATGATTCGGACCGAATCATATGTTTTCCGGATTCCTTCCAGCTCCATGATCTTCCCTCCAAGTCGCGGGGACTTCACCTGAAGCCGCAGATCTCCCGGGCCCGTCTCCAGCCTTGCCTTCTCGCGGATGCTGTCAAAAGCATCGATGCGTGATTTAGATTTGGTGGTCCTCGCCTTGGGCATCCGCCTGAGCCACTCCAGCTCTTTCTTCATCAACTGGGTGGCCTTCTCCGATTCCACCTTCCGGACCTCTTCCCGCTCAGCCCTCTTCTGGAGAAAGAGCTCATAATTACCCTGGTACTGGTAGAGCTGACCCAGGCTCAGTTCCATAATGCGGTTGCATACCCGGTCCAGAAAATAGCGGTCGTGGGTGACCATCAAAAGGGTGAGATTCGTTGTGGAAAGATAACGCTCCAGCCATTCGATCATATCGATATCAAGGTGGTTGGTGGGTTCGTCAAGAATGAGAAGTTCGGGTTCATCCAGCAGAACCAGCGCCAGGGCCACTCTTTTCTTCTCACCTCCCGACAGGCTGGATACCATCTGGGATGTATTGGTAATCCGAAACAGGTCCAGCAGCTGTTTCAGACGCCTTTCGTAATCCCAGGCATGGGTATGGTCCATTTCGTTAGTGAGCTCTTCCAGGTCAGAGGTTGTCTCTTCGGTATGAAGGAGGGAATGCTTGTCAAGTGCCTTTTTGTATCGTTGGATCAGCTCAATCACCGGAGTGTTGGCCGAAAGGATCAGCTGATCGATGGTTAGTGAATCATCCAGTTCGGGCGACTGCTCCAGGAAGGCTGTTTTAATTCCCTTGCGGAAGGTAAATTCGCCAGTATCGGAATCCATCTTCCCCATGAGAATCCTCAGGAGGGTGGTCTTCCCGGTTCCGTTCCGGGCCACAAAAGCGGTCTTATCCCCACGCGCCAGGCCAAAGGTCAGACCCTCAAATAGCTTCTGTTCCCCAAACGATTTGGATAAATTCTCTGCTGATAAATAGTTCATTCCTGCACTTTCAATCGGCCCACAAAGGTATGGATTGGGGAAGGATAATCAAAACACCTCATCATCGGCAATCAGTGTAATGAAACTGTTTGACTCGGCCAGAAACCTGGCCTCACCGTTGCGCACCCAGGTTGTTGCCCGCTGCGACATATTGTGGTTTTCATTTGTGACAAACACCTTCACACGACGGATTCCCTCTGGAAGTCCTCTGAGAGTAGCCTGGCGGGAGGCTCCGCTGTTTACAATATGGATGGCATAAATACCCCTGTCGTTATCGCCCAGGGCGGCGCAGAGTATATTCTCCCTGTCGGCCTCAACCGGCATGGCATAAAGATTCTCAGGCACATCTGCGATCTGCTTGAAATTCCAGAACCGTTGCGTGGGGGTGAGCGGGATATCCGATTTACCATAAACCCCGCCACCTGTCATCGGGGAGTAGTCGGTGGTCAGCTGCCATTGAAGGATGGACTCGGGCTGACAGATCTTCAGAATTCTTGTGTAGAGTCTCATCTCCTCCATGGCATAGGTTGATTCCAGGAAGATATCCGGATACCTCCAGGCTCCGGCGTCCATGCTCCCCTCACCCACAAGGAGTGGCAGCTCCATCCTTTGGGCGGCGCTGGCCCATTTTTCAAGGTTTTCATCGGAATAGCCCCTCCAAGAGTGGAATGAAACAGCACCTATGTATGGGTGGGTGGATGGATCATTAATAGCCGTCTCGACAAATGGCCATCCGTCTGCATCGGCAGTATCCCCTAGCAGCAGCTTGGTTTTGATCCCCCTCGACTCCAGGTAGGCTCCCAATCCCTTAATAAAAGCAGCATGCTCCCCGGCCGTTTGCCTCACATTGATGCCCAGGTCCGATTCATTGAATGAGAACATGGCAAATTCAAAACCGTACTGATCCTTTACGTATTGAATATAATCACCGATGGATTTATAAATAAGTTTCATTTTGGTCTGGTCCAGGGGATTTCCCCTCAACCCCCCGGGTTGGGGTCGCCAGCTCCTTGGTCCCACGATGGCCCAATCGGGGGCCGACCAGTCTGAAAGTATAACCGGTATTCCCAGTTCATTCAATCGGGCACCCATCTCCATGGAAGCTTTTACATGGGGATGCAGCTCCCCACTATTGGCCTTTTCAATGGGGTCCTCGTCCATATTTGGGTGCCAAAAACTCCATGGCATCTCCACGCGGCCCCATCTTACCTCCATGTTTTCAAGACAATAACTGATGACTGCGGGGTCCGTATCGGGGTATTGAAGCCGAAAGTTCCCTCCAAAACCTTTAAATGGCCTGCCCGCAACCTTGCTGTCGAGGGTAACAACCAGAGGAGAAACATCGGCCACTCCGCCGGCACTGATATCAAATGATTTAAATGCGGAAATGCCCTTTTCAAATGGACCTGTCATCAGTGCAAAATAGAGCTCAACCGGGCTGTTTTCAGTGGTGCGGTCTTTTCGGACAATGATGCTTGTCCCTTCATTGATCTCAATCTGCAGATCCCTGTATCGCCCTTTTATGCGCAATCCTTTTCCCGAACCACGCAGGATCTCGTTTCCGGCAGCCGGGAGGCCTCCCTCAATGAGCTCGGGGGCAGGGTCGATGAGTTGGATGGTGGCATCACCATATTTGGCATGGGGCAATTCCATCATTAAAAATGCCCCGATGATCAATGTATCTATCTCGTTCCTGAAATTGATCCTGACACTGACATCACCACCGCCCAGATTCTCCACCGACTGGTCAAAATAGAAAGGATCCATAGAGATGTTTGTAAACTGGGTATTCCCCTCCCTGCGGAAGTTATACCGGGCCTTCTCCTTTGCTGTCTGACTGACATCCGACCATGTTGGGCCTACCAATCCCAGGGAAGTGTTCAGCTCCATCAATTCACCATCCAAACGGATGCCACTGATGTTGCCCCAGGGATAGACTTCAGGCTGAGCAAACAGGGGAGAAGCTGCGATCAGGCAGCCTGCAAAAAACAGTCCAATATGCTTCATATACCCGGATCCTTCAGCGTGCATTGTAATACTCCATCGCCTTGGGCATAATCTTCTTCAGGTGTGCGATACGGTTGGATGGATCGGGGTGAGTGGAGAGAAATTCGGGTGGGCGGGAGGTTGAAGTTGCATTCATTCTCTCCCAGAACTGCGGGGCATCCTGGGGATTGTATCCTGCCATGGCCATGAAGTAGAGTCCCAGTTCATCAGCCTCGCTTTCGTGTGTCCGGGAATATGGAAGCTGAATGCCCAGCTGGGAACCCACGCCAAAGGCAAGCATGGCCAGGGCGATGGTTTCCTCCTTCTGCTCCTTCAGCGCTTCCGACAAGGCTATACCTCCCATCTGAAGGGCCATCTGTTGCGACATGCGCTCATTGCCGTGCTGGGCTACCGCGTGCGCGATCTCATGGCCCATCACCACAGCAATCCCGGCCTCATCTTTACAAACCGGCATGATTCCCTCGTAAAAAGCGATCTGCCCACCCGGCATACACCAGGCATTCAATTCGGGTGAAACGATCACATTGTATTGCCAGTCATACCCCTCTATGGCCGACTCCAGGTTCTTCAGTTTCATATAGGCCACCACAGCCGCGGTGAGCTTCTCTCCCACGCTTCTGACAGAACTTACATAGTCCCGGTTAGGGGACAATTTATTCTCACTGAGCACCTTGGCATAGCTATCTGCGCTCAATGCCAGCATTTGGGAAGAAGGGACCGCCACAAACTGTTTTCGCCCGGTAAAGGGAACGGTGGAACATGATTCAAGCAAACCTAAGGCTGCAGCAAACAGGATTAAACTAAAGATCCGATTTCTATGGTTCATGGGAAATGATTTATCACTAATTATAAACGTTTTGAACCGGGATTTGTTTAAAAGGAATCACCGGTGGCGAAAGGGCATGCGTAGCCCCTTCCTGGCAGGGGTCAGCAGGGCATGACTGCTTACAAAACGCATGTCTTCGATGGTGTAGAAGGCATTGGGATTAAACTGCTGGATGAGACCGATCACATCCCGGAGAGCCTTCCGTCTGATAATGACATAGAGCACTCCAACTTCCCCCTCTCTTCCCATACCTGTCACTGTGGTTACAGGAAAGCCCTTCTCCCGAAGCCCGGTGATGAGATCGTCGGCTCCTCTTTTGGTGATCACCCTCACCAGTTCATATCCCAGGGCCAGCTTCCCTTCAATGATCATTCCGATATAGGTACCCAGGCCAAATCCTCCTGCATACCCGATATAGGTAAACCAGTTGTCGAGGTTGGCCATAATCCTGGTAATGGTAATCAGCCAGATCAACGACTGAAAAAATCCCACAAAGGGTGCCAGGTTCCGGTATCCCTTTGCCACCATGATCACCCGAATGGTATCAAGTGACACGTCCACAATCCGTGCCATCAAAATAAGGATCGGGAGCACAACAAAATCAAACCAGGTAAATTCCATATCCATCTATTTTTTCGTTTCCAAAAGTAGTGCAACTTTTGCAATACAGCGTGCGGTATGTTGGTCTTGCTTATTCTTTTTAATACTTTTAGGTAAAGAAACAGATCCCCATGGCACGATTTATTACAGACAGAACTCCTTCTCATGGCCAGATTCCAGGCTCCCTGATCCTGATCGGCAAGCAGAAGATGGAACAACCGGTGATCAGGCTGATGGAATACAATCAGGAGAATCTGGTGGAAAAGGAGTTATCGGCTATCGGGGAAGCTGTCAATTTTAAAGATCCCGGGACAGTAACTTGGATCAATATTTACGGAATCCATGATCAGAATCTGATGGGACAAATTGGCGAGATGTTCGAACTGCACTCCCTTTTCCTCGAGGACATAATGGATACCGACCAGAGACCAAAATATGTAGACGGGGATCACTATGATGCTTTCATTCTAAAAATGCTGGAATACGATGATAAAATTAAACTTATTTCTGCTGAGCAGTTTACACTCATTCTCGGAAAGCATTTTGTACTGACACTTCAGGAGAAGCCCGGGGATATTTTCAATGCAATAAGGGAACGGATCCGCCATGCGAAGAAAACCTCCAGGCTTTTTGATGCCGATTACCTGGCTTATTCCCTTTTGGATACGGTTGTGGATAATTATATTGTGGTTACAGAATCCATTGGCCGGGAGATTGAAGCGCTTGAGGATAAAATTTTCATTCATCCCGAGAAAAACCTGGTGAAACAGATTTATAAACTCAAAACCGAACTCTCCTTTCTAAGGAAATCGGTTCGGCCGCTGAAGGACGAGTGGGGTCATCTGCTGAAATCGGAAACCCCCATGTTCCGGGAGAAACAAAAACAATTCCTGATGGACCTGAATGACCTGCTAAATCAGGCTACCGAAGCCATTGAATTGTACAATGGAATGATCTCTGATCATTTAAATATATACAGCACCAATATCAACAACCGGACCACCGAGGCCATGAATATGCTGACCATCTTTTCATCAATATTCATTCCGCTCACCTTCCTGACCGGAGTCTATGGAATGAATTTCGAGTATTTCCCTGAGCTGGGTTTTAAATACAGCTATTTAATATTCTGGATCGTTGTACTGTTTGTAGCAGCCGGCCTGCTGTTTTTTTTCAGGAAAAAGAAGTGGTTGTAAAATTAATATTTCAGTACAAGGGAAGGATCCAGGGCATACCGTCCAAATTCCTTACCGTACACAGCCAGTCCACCCTCACCCCCGGTCTGGATTTTTAACTTCAGGGCACCTTCTTCCAGGGCACTTTTCAACTGGTTTTTTTGGATGGGTACTCTTACCAAATATCCATATGAACCGGCTTCCCTTAGTTTTTTGTCCTTCAGCTGGTGATGCCAGGAAAGCACTCCACGGTGGTCTGCCGGATCATCCACAAGTACAGTGGAATATACCTCCTTACCATCAATGAGAAAGGAGATTTCGGAAGGGAAAAGGGTTTCGTCGGTCATGGGATAGGAATTCGGATTTGCGCTGGGGGACACTTTTGAGCCTCTCATAAAATCCTGGCTGCTGTCATAATCCTCCTGGTCCTTGACCAATAATTCTTTGGCTGAAACTTCGATCAGGAAATAGGCCTCCTTGAATCTTTTGGCCTTAAATTCAGCCGAAATGGGAATGTCATACTGAAAAAAACCCCTCCCTGCTCCATTTACCTTTTTTCCATCCATGACGTTCCATTGCTTTTGGCTCCACCGGGCCCCGGAAAACGCTGAAGCAGGAATGCTGAGCACTTCAACACCGGGAAGTTTTTCTTCGGACCGGACTTCAAAGTGCATGAAATTCCGGTGAAGAATTTTTCCTGCCTGATCACTCACGCTTAGCTTCAGGGTGGCCACTCCGGCCATATCAGGAATCTCCAAGGGAAGCGCCGGAACCTCTTTTTGCATCCATGGGGTGTAATCCACCAACAGGGTTCCCCCGAACCCGCTATGCGTCTCTCCGACGGAATTTGTCATTGATAATTCATACGCTATATTGAGTTGTTTACCCAGATCTTTCCCGGTCATGGATGAGATATAGAGGGGAATTTCGATGGTCTCACCACCTGCAACCGTTCTGCAAATTTCGTTGCCGGTGGAGAGATAAACTGCAGCGTGCAGGTCATTCAGGCTCATGCCTTCCATGATCTCCCCCATTCCGGTTTCCTTTTCCGTCCGGTCGAAGCGCCAGTAACCATTCCATTCATTGATCACATCGTGGTGCTCGGTATAAAGCCAGCCAGCTACCTTGGGGTACATCCGAAAGGTATTGAGCATGCGGTGATAATCCCAGCTCCAGTCCACATCGCCGGTGCTGCCTTCATAACCCCATACATTGCCGCATTCCGAGTTGATATTGGGTTGCCGGCCCTGTTTAAATCCATCTTCAAAATCGAAACTGCTGCCTTCGTAGGTCTGTTCTGAAATATTCTTTAAATGCTCGACCCATTCCCAGCCCGGAAGATAAGCGTGCCAGGAATTGATATCGGTTTCGGTATGTCCACGCCCACAACAGATGGAGTTATCTTCCACCAGGCGGGTCTGGTCCAGAGACTTGGCCAGGTAATACATGGAGGCAACCCAGTCCTGCGTTTCGGGCAGGTATTCCTGGATATCCCTGCCATTTTCATCTTTGCCTGTAACCGTTACCAATCCCCAGGTTTCGTTAAAGACCACCCAGGAGAAAATAGAAGGATGGTTATAATCCCGCCTGATCATCTTTCTGAGTGTGTAATTTGCTTCGGCCTGCATCCTCTCATCAGGCTCCCCCCAGCTGTTGGGCAGATCTTCCATCACGAGCAGACCCAGTTTATCGGCCCAGTATAATTTACGGGGCACTTCCACTTTAATATGGGTCCGGATGCCATTCAGGCCGATGGACTTGCTTCTCAGAATCTCCTCCTTGATAAACTGGTCATCGGGAAAGGTATAGTAGCCATCGGGATGATAGGACTGATCGAGGGTAAGCTGAACATAAATGGGTTCATTATTAAGCGCAATGTAGGGGTAATCGCTTCCCGGCATCTCCATAACCGAGATCTTCCGCATGCCAAAGTAGGTCTGCACTGCATCCTCTTCAAGGGTGGCTTCCACCTCATACAGGTAAGGGTCTTCCAGGTTCCATAGTCTGGGCTCCGGAACCGCGATATCAAAACGAATCTTCTCTTTTCCGGCAGGGATCATCACGGTTTGAGTGAGATCTTCTCCAGGAGTTTTGATCTTCACTGTCAGCGATAAATCCCGGTCACTTTTTTCCGCCAGGTAAACAGTCACACCAGCGTTTTCATTATCAATATCCGGTGTGAAATGAAGGGCCTCCAGGTATTCCATACCCCTGGCTTCCAAGTAGATGGTTTGCCAGATACCCCTTGCATCTCCATATCCCTGTTTGCCATAGAGGGTGAATTCGCGGCGTGCATCATCCACCCTGATTACCAGCCTCTGGGTTTTGCCAAATTGGATATGATCCGTGAGTTCAAACGAAAAGGGCACATAGCCCCCCTGGTGTTTCCCCAACAGGCTGCCATCCAGCCAGATGGTGGTTTCCCAATCGGATGCACCGACCGTCAGGAAGACCCTCTTTCCCTGCCAGAGGGGATCGACTGAAATCTCCCGCATGTACCAACCGATATCTCCTTCATCTACAATACCCGAGAGTTTGGAACCCCAGGGAAAAGGAACATTGATGGTCCTGTCAAAGTCCTCGTTTCCTTCTGACCAGGCTTCAGTAATCCCTATATCTGCCGGATCAAAGGCAAAGGACCATTCACCATTCAGGTTTTTCCATAGCTCCCTCTGAAAATCGGGCCGGGGATGTTCCGGCAAGGGAATCTCCTGAGCCCTCACGGGCAGATTCAGAATCAGCAAAAACAGGATTAAGTTGTGAACTTTAAAATGACTCATGGTTCATGGGGTTTTATTGATCTCCTCACCGATAAAGTTAATTATTATAGAATTCTCTGGGGCAATTTCCTTTAGTTTATAATATCTTGCAATGATTCTGTTGCCATTCTGTAAAACCATCAGTGATTAATTAAACGGCTTAAAATGTACCGGAAAGAGATAAAGGTAATGGACTGTACCGTGCGGGATGGTGGGCTGATGAATAACTGGCAGTTCAGTGACGAATTTGTCCGTGCGGTATACCAGGCCTGCGTAACGGCAGGGATCGACTATATGGAGATCGGCTATAAAAGCAGCGAATCGGCCTTTTCAAGGGATGTGGTGGGACCCTGGAAATTTTGCGATGAACCGGATCTTCGCCGGGTTGTAGGAGAAAATAATACTCCCATGAAGTTATCGGCCATGGCCGATATTGGCAGGATAAATCCGGAGGACATCCCTCCGGCCAGGGATTCTGTGATCGACATGATCAGGGTAGCCTGTTATGTTCACCAGGTCGATAAGGCCATCGCCCTGGCTGAGATTTGCCTGGACAGGGGGTACGAGGCAAGCATTAACCTCATGGCCGTTTCCAAAGTGAATGAAATGGCGCTCGATGAGGCCCTTCAGGATATAGGTAAATCCAGGGTACCGGTTGTCTATATCGTGGATAGTTTTGGCAGTATGTACCGTCAGGATATAGAGCACCTGGTTAAGAAGTACAGTAAGGCTTTACCTGATAAAATCCTTGGTATTCATGCCCATAACAACATGCAACTGGCCATGTCTAATACCATTACTGCCATCGAAGAGAACTGCAACATGCTGGACGCTACCCTCCTTGGAATGGGTAGGGGTGCAGGTAACTGTCCCATGGAGATCCTGATCGCATTCCTGAAGAACCCCAAATACAGGCTTCTCCCCCTGTTTGATGTGATCCAGAATCATATCCAGCCCCTGCAGAAAGAGATCCAATGGGGCTACCATATTCCCTACCTGATCACGGGTGCACTCAATGAGCATCCGAGATCTGCTTTAAAGTGGATGGCCTCAGAAAAAAAAGACGATTTTGTCGCATTCATGAAGGAGATGCATGATTATGAGCTGCTTGAATAATGAGGCAGGCAGGTAATCAGTTGTTCACCCGAAGTGAAATAATCCAAAAAAAAAATTACGAAAATGACCTTGCGGGAAAAAAATATGTGTAAGTTTCAGAAATTTTTAAAACGTCAAATATTAAAATCAGAATTCATGAATTTATCAGTGAAGAGAAGCATCCTTCTCACAGTATGTGCCTGCATGGCCTTAGCATTGAGTGCACAATCTGCTAAAAAGGAGATCGGTCTGCAATTATGGTCCGTTAAAGAGGACATGAGTAAAGATGCGGCAACTACCATTGCCGAAATTGGCAAGATGGGATATACCTTTGTGGAGGCGGCCGGTTACAACGATGGAAAATTCTATGGAATGGAACCTGCAGAATTCAAAGCTTTGGTCGACAAAAACGGGATGGTCTTTCTATCCTCTCATACAGGACACCCTGTTCCGGATGCAGACAACCGGGATGAAACAATGAAATGGTGGGACACCTGTATTGATGCCCACAAGGCCGCTGGTGTAAAATATATTGTGCAGCCATCCATGGATCAAAAAGGGTATGGTTCACTTGAGGATCTAAAACGATATTGTGATTATTTCAATGCAGTTGGTGAGAAGTGTAATGCAAAGGGAATCCGCTTCGGATACCACAACCACGATAAGGAATTTGGCGAAGTGGACGGGATAACCCGGTACGACTATATGCTGCAAAATACCGACCCCAAGAAAGTGATGTTTCAACTGGACCTGTACTGGATTATGGTTGGAGGCAAGGATGCTGTGGATTATTTCAACAAATATCCCGGACGCTTTGAGATGTGGCATATCAAGGATAAAAAGGAGGTTGGTGCAAGCGGAGCAATGGATTTTAAATCAGCGTTTGCAGCCAGGAAAAAGGCCGGCATGAAACATATCATTGTTGAGGTGGAAGATTACAGCTATACTCCCCTGATCAGTGTACAAAAAAGCCTTGAGTTCTTATTGAATGCCGATTATGTAAAGTAGTCCGCTGTTTAGTAAATTGTGTCAGATAACATAAAGGTGTGAGAACATCAAATCACTTTTATGATGCAATGTGTATATTTATTATATTGAGAGTCCATTATTTATATAATGAAAAAGAATAAATTAAGAGTCATTCAGGATTTCGAGAAGGTAAGCAAGGAAATTCAGGAGCAAATCAAACTGGTTTATCCCGATGGTTTTAGTCAACATTTGGTTGAATATAAAAATAAGGATAATGAAACCGTATTTGCATTGCCTTTCGAAACCGATGAAAAGATATATATGATAAGGATGTCGTTTAAAAGGGCCATTCAAATCATTGAAGATGATTCAGATTACGATGATGATGGTATTTTGAAGGACGATATCAAGGAGAAGTATGAAGAGGAACATTCCGATGTTGAATATCTGTCGGAAAATGAAAACTACGACGACGATTTTTAGATAGTAATTTACTTCTCCCTTTCGTCGATCAGAATGATCTTATCATACCCGAGGCCCACCAGTTCGGGATAGTACTTGTAAGTTTCCTGCACCGTATAGAATCCCCTGACAAGAACCCTGTAGTAATCCCATTCCTGGACAATTTCGACGGTCAGGTTCAGTTTGGATTCTATTCTCTTTTTGGCCTTCATAGCCAGGGATAATTTCGGGAAGACACCAGCCTGGAGTGAAATCTTGGGCATTTCAACTTCTGGCTCTGCCTGTACCGTATCCTCCATTATCATTTCAGGCACCACCAACGGAATCACCTCGGGTATGGAATCTTTTACGCCGGCTTCCTCAGGCCGAATATCTTCCACTTCCTCAATCACAATCTCAACAACCTGTTCAACTGTGTCTGTTACCTCCTTAAGAATCACCAGTTGCTGCATTGCTTTAAGGTGGATTACCCAGAACTCATTATGGCCGGTTTCATGCAGCATGGCTATGATAGCATCAACCTCTACCCTGTCTTTGATTTCAAGTATCCGTATCTTATGGAATCCATCTTCCATTACAATTTCCACATCTTTTCCAAGCTCTTCTCTTAGTTTTTTCTGGAACCGGGTAGCGTTATTCTTCACTTTAAAAGCTCCCAACTGGATGGCCCAGCTATCTTCAGTGATGGTCATCAGTTCTTCAACCAGCTCATGTACCACAATATAGGTGGTATCCATTCTTGTTTTTACCACATCCTCCACAACTTGGTCCGGAGTTATCATGTATAGCATGAAGTCCAGGCCGTCCACCATATCTCCATCAAGAATGGCCTCAATCCTAAATCCTATCGAATCGGGATTACAAATCATTCCAAGCCTGGAAAGCTGTGCAGTATCCACCCTGGTGTAATATTTTCCGGGGGCCAGTCCAAAGTAACTATAGTAGCCATCATCTTCTGTCAATGTACTGGCAACAATTTCAGACCTTTCATTTAAATAGTTTACAATGATCCGGCCCTGTCCCTGCTCTTTTCCACTACGGTCTATAGTAACAAAACCTGAGGCTTCCCCGGCAATTGAAATAGGAATATCCACACTCTTCATAATATTCGGATCAACCTCCACACTCAGTGTTTTAAATGGAAGCCTCCATGCAATGCTGTAGAAGCTATTGGGATCAAGCTCGATAAAACAGGTAGTATAGGGCTCAAGTCCTAGAATGGCTATAACCGTATCATTCTCTGATTTATCCACACGACCACCATTTGCACGGAGGTTCAAACCCGGAGCACCCTTTTCACCAGGATCTCTTTTCCCATTTGAATTAAGATCAAGGAATGGCTTGATGATCACCCCGCCCCGTCCCACATTGGGCCTGTTCTCGGCTTTGAAATACCTGCTTTTAGCATCAGTGATCAGGCTGCCCCTTGCATACTGAACCATGGTGGTCTCCCTGTCTGAATACCGGGCTGAAAGGCCTGTCTGAGCGAAGGAGAAATTATACCTGAACCCCAGCTCGGCCAAATGCATCCGGGTCCTGAAATCCCTTTCATAGGAAACATTCAGAAAGGCCCGGTTGAAGAGGGGTTTCTCAACCTTCACCTTGGCTGTCAGGAACATATTCCGGGTATAGGCATATTGAGCCTGGGGCATCAGAACAATGCGCCATGGGAGCCTGAAAGCCAGTGACAGATTGCTGTATACATAAGGATCGGTCTGACCTGCAAATATGGCATAGGTGGTCAGATTGGTACTTACCCCCCGGACAGAACTGGAAAAAAGCCATTCTCCGGTTGTATAGGTGGATGCGGGCAGCACCAGCTGACTAAAGGAAAAACGATTATAGGCACTGAAACTCTTAATCTTCAGGGGCAGTGAGACCGTAGCTTTCCGCTCCTCACGATAATTGAAATTGATGGCCTCCTGATCCTTTTCATAATAGGTGTATTTCAGGTCAAACTGAAGACCGGAAAGCAGTCTATAGGTAAGCGCCCCCCCGGTTTTCACACCGTAAACGTAATCTCCGGTAAGGAGCAGGTTATTGGTGATTCTCAGGGAACCGTTGAAAAAGGGCATGAAAGGTTTTGTTGAAAGGGATGAAAGGTATTCAACACCCGTTCCAATGGTGATTCTCCTGGATAAGCCATAATTCAGACTGGCCCTTGTGAATTTACTAAATTCCGAATCCTCCACAAATCCTGCGCTGATATTGTATTCAAGTGTATTTACAGGAAGAAAATTGAAAGGAATATTGATGTTCTGCTCACGGGTTTGTTCTTCACCCCACGGACTGAAAAATTTAAGCTTCACCATTGTATTTCCATACACGATGGGGACATCAAAGGTGAAATAACCCGAAGCATCGGCTTTTACATAGTCAACCAGCACATTGTTGACATATAACTCGACAATCCAGCCGGGTTCTGTATGATCGCTAAGGGTATATGATCCGTAAGAGCGGCGAAAGGAGCTTGGGGTGTTTGTTAGCTGAACGCCTACCACCGGATCATAGATGGTGGAGACAGAGTTGGTAAAAATCTTCCCCACCTTTACCTGCCTCAGGTAATTTAAATCGTTATTCACATAGCGCCAGAGGTAGTATTGTTGCTTCTCCTCAAAGGGAATACGGCTATCGTAGTTAAGAGAGGCTGTCGCTTCACCTCCGGCTATCATTGCACCGAGAGTAAGGTTCGCACGGACCTCTGATTCCCCGTTAATCTCTTCAGTGGCAATGGCCGACCAGTCGGCCATCCCAAACTTAAACATGGGATAAGTTCTGCCGATAATAGTGTCGGCTTCCACCTCCCCTTTGATGATGGATAGGTTCTTTCGCATCTCCGCCTGCCTCATTTCGCGAATAAGAGGCAACTCAAGCTTGGTTTCAACCCGAACGGAAAGGGTCCTGAAATCAAAAATACATTCCAGGCCAAACACCGTGGAAAAATAGGGTGATTTAAGGTAGAGATTTGTTTCAGTACCCATCACCTCGCCACTCTCCAGCCTGAATGTCTCATCACCAAAACGGATCTGTAAATTCGTTTTGTCAATTACGTATTCATTATCCGGATGGATAAAGAATCCCGAGATGGTCTCCAGTTCGGGGGAGGGAATATTCTTAATCTTCAGAAAATCGAAGAGCTGGGTAACCGAGAGGTAAATCTCCTTGCCATGAATAACAGCATCAATCTCAGTAGCCCCGACACGCTGGATTTCAAGGTTCACAGAAATCTCATAGTACTCAGGATCAAACTGGCCATTCAGTCTGGGTTGAAATAAAAAAAAAAGCAATAAAAATATGATCCCGAATCGATAAAACAAGGCTGACCGCAGGTTTGTGGGACACATTATATTACAAACCTTCATTCCTTTCATTCGTTCTGTATATACTTGTCCTTGGTTATTATTGCTGCACAAAAGTTATATCATAGGTACCACTGTAATCTCCCGGTGGATTGGCAGCCGTGCTGCCAATGGTAATGGTTCCGCCTATATCCAGATAAGTGGGTAAAGGCGGCGGTGTTGTTGTCACAAACGGTGAAGCCGGGTCGGATGCCCCGATGGTCAGTGTAATAGATCCGCCATTGCTTCCCGGAAGTGAAACATCCGGTCCGTTCAGAATGGTAATAATCGTTCCCGGGTTGGCAATCACCTCATAACGGGCTGTGGAATAGGGATAAGACAGGCTCAGCAATATGACATCCCCCGTGGAGGTGCGAATCCCACCCGAAGAGATGGATACAGTTCCTCCCACTGCACCATGGGCAAAGGCTCCAAAACTAAGCATCTGGGCTGTGACATGAACCACCAGCGGCCGTGGAGGGGGCTCCTGCGCCGTCACCGGCGATGATTGAACCAGTACCAGGACCGCTGCCAGGCAAAATGCCATATTAAAGACGCTCTTCATATCTGTCTATTTTCTCATTGACTGCCGATGAATAATTTTACAGAGCTTCCCCTTATCCCGGATATAAAGTTGACTATATAAATGCCCTGCTGACCGGGCGCTTCAAGTTCGTATTCTCCGGGGGACTCGATTTCCTGTCTGGATACAAGGCGTCCATCCATGCTGTATATGGAGAGGACTCCCCTGCTTCCGGAGAAGCCAGGTATCATTGCTTTAATATGACCTTCGGATGCAAAAGCTGTAAAGATTGCTTCATTTGCCTTCGCCTCCTCAACACCGGCTGTTAAATCCTGCAGTTCAAGAAAAAACCGGTCATGATATTCTCCCGCATCCAGGAGAACTTCATATTCAAAGTCATCAGAGAGTTTGTGCCTGACTTTTGTCCGGGCATCATAAAAGAAGAGTTCAAAATCTGCGAAACTGGGATCAATTTCAGCCCTTCCAAAAGAGAGAGGTCCCTGGCGGTTCGTCTTTACTCCCAATGGAATGATTACCGGTGCTTCAAAAACAATGGGAATCCCGTCAATTGATAACTTCTCGCCTCCCTGGAGAAGGGCATACAGATTGGGGACAGAGAAATTGGTGTTCAGGAGTTTTCGTGCATCCAGGTCCGGATCGAATCCGGATGTGGCTTCCTCATCCATGTAAAGTACAAAGGGATCTATGCTTAAAGAATCATCTGTAAACATCACACTCACACGGATCAGGGGCACCGCTCTTTCCCTGATCGAAGAGGAGGATTTAGCAAAATAATGTGTCCGGTCGGTAATTCTCACGCTGTTATTCATGGCAATGGTTCCGGTTACAGGATAGGAGCCATCGGAAACATGAATAAAAAAACCCTGCATGGAAGGGATTACATTTGAAGCCACTCCATCGCTTGATACTCCATTGACATATGAGCTGTAGGTGCCACTGTACTCATCCGCAGCACTTGCATTAAAATAGTAGATGGCGTTGTCAATATTGGTTTTGGTCCAACCGGAAGCAGCATCCCAGTCAATGGCAGAGGGATATGGATTCCCGATAAGGTTCATCCCCTGGGTATAGGTATGATTGTTATTATTGAGTGTCAATGAAAGAGGCCCGTTATTCACTTCACCGCTTACATCCACCGTAACGGGAGCGCTGCCCGAACCGAAATTTACCGAATAACCGTTCATAGGCTCCAGTATCCCTGCAGGATCATTGTAGGCCACCCAACCGGAACTGGTCCTGCTCTCGTCATACCTGTAAACGGTCGGGAACCAGTAGGTAAGGTCCAAATCATCGCCAAATTCACTGACTGTGGCTCCCTGGAAGGGTGAACTGAAGTATTTGTATCCGAAACCTACAGGCAGATAGCGCTGCATGGTCACATTTCCAGTTACCGATCCCGTGGAGGCCCCGTCTATGAGGGCTGTTGCCGATACATCCGAAAGAAGAGAGAGATTCCCTGCAGTAATGAGTGGTCCATTACAAAGCAGAATCCCGCCAATGGAAAGCATCTGATCATTTAGTGTCAGAATATTAATTCGGTTGATAGTCAGGTTATTGACAATCGGAGCGGATGTAAAGGTTCCATCTGGAATGACAAAGGCCGCTCCCCCGGTATTTCCTGCTGAACCAAAAAACAGATCCGAGGAGCTATTGGTTGAGATGGTTCCTGCAGCTCTGACAATGGGTATATCCGAATTCTGAAATCCAAGCGTTGTGGCTCCGGTTGCCAGGGCACCATTTGTAAGGGTAAGGATTCCATTAATGGTGGCCGATGCAGTCAATATAACGCCGGAAGCATTATCAATGGTGAGATTATTTAAAGTGGCAGGCAGTCCATCGCCGCTGACCTGGGCAGCCGATCCGTTGAATGTATAGTTTGCAGCCGCATTAAACGAACGGAGTGCGGTCTGTATATTTCCAGCAGCCACAGATAAGGTAATCCCTTCAGAAGATCCCAGGAGAATTGACGCCCCACTGGACAGTTCAAATGATCCCGGGCCGGAAAGGATATTTGATCCACCACAGTCAAGGGTCCCGTTTACAATGAAATCGATCCCGGCGGCATCTGTCACAATTATATCAGCCCCCAGAGCCAGTGAAGCACCTGCATCAATGGTTAATTCATCAACTGCAAAGCTTGTGGAGGTACTAATGGTGTGGGTGTTAAGGATTGTGATGGCCGAACTGCCCGAGGAGGGGGCAACGGGCGCAGGACTCCAACCCGCGCCGATAAAAACTTCCCAGGATAAGGATTCTTCCCATAACCCTGAAGTGGCACTCCTGTATATTGCAGAAAACTCTCCAATCTGAAAATCTCCAAAGGTGTTCAACCCGATTGCCTGGGTGCTCACAGCACTCCTTGTGCCCACAGAGGGGTAGGTCCATGCCGAAGGATTATAATTTCCAATTACAAATGAATTGGGATTGGTATTGGGATCAGCATCACCTGAGAGAAAATAAAAGGTTGCATCAAAACTTGTAAAACCGGTAACACCATTATTTGTTAAGGTCCAGTAACGGTTTACTGTAAAATCAGGATTGAATGCCGAAGAGGTGATCTGTGGGTGGTCCCCGGGGGTGGTAAAGGCAAGAATGCTCCCCGTCCCGTTGCTCGTCCCGGTAAAACTTAAGACAACAGGAGTATACCCGGATGCATCACCAATTTCAAATGTTTTTGCAGCAGTGGCAGTTCCAATGCCCTTTTCAAAATTACCGAGCACATAGTTTCCGGCTCCAGCGCCTGAGACAGTACCTCCCGATCCCATTCTCAGGGTATTTGCACCGGTGCTGATCACGCCATCCACGAAGGTCAGCCGCAGCACGATTGTTTTGCTGCCGTTCAGTGCCACTCCATTCAAATTGTCGATGATTACCCCGCCAGTTCCGGAAAAGGTGGCTGGAAATTCAATTCCGGTTGTTTGTTGCACACTTCCCATGTATTGTATTGTAGCATTGGCACCGTAAGAGGGCGCTTTGCCAGCGGCAGTGGCTGTTCCCTCAAGTGAAAAAATACCGTATACTGTTGTACTCCCGGGATTGGGAAATGTCTTCGCACCGCTTCCGGAAAGGGTAATATTATGATAATCCGTATTATAGAGCGTCTGAACCCCTGAAGCGGAATAATTTACAGTTGAAGAATTTCCGTTCAGGTTGAGCACATCCCTGATTCGATGCAGAATAATCGGGTTTGCCCCGTACAAGTTTAAAGTCCCCGAGCCACTTCCTGCAGCCATGGAAAAGGTGGACTGATTCTGGTTGGATTGATTAACCCCTTCGATCTGCCCGCCCACAGTGAGTGTACCGCTTTCCAGATTTAAAACCCCGTTGCATGCCGTTTTAAAGCTATCATAGTAGCTATTGATATTCAGGTTGCCGGAAATATTCAGATATGCTACCCTTGAACTCATGGTATGGGTGTAGATGTCATTGCTGCCACTGGGTGTATTGGTTGCAGATCCGACTTCCACATTGGAACAATATATGGTCCCGGAACCTGCAATGGTGCATGCGGTGCTTGAGGTGCTTTGATTATCTAATGTAACTGATCCGGAAACAGATAGTGCCACGCCCAAATTCACAGTGAGCAAAGCCCCGTCTCCTGTGAAAATGATATTTGTACACCCTGCCGCAGTGGTGACGGTTATGGAATGGTTGCTCCCGATATAGACAACATCTCCGGCAAGCGGTACGCTTGCCCCCGGAGGGCCTCCCGGTGTGGCTGACCAGGTAGCAGTTTCATTCCAATTGCCGGTTGCGACAGAATACCTGTTGGCTGCAAAGAGAGTGTAACCCAGACTCAGGGTAACAGCTACAAAAAAAAGAATTCTATATTTCTGCTTTTCGCTAATCATTCAGGTACTGGTTTAAAGCAGATGGGGTTTGTCTGATATTATCTCAGATTTAGCTCAGCCTCAGCATACCGGGCCTTTCCCACGTCCGACGGTGCAGAAAAATAGACCTTCAGTATTCCGGATGTAAAGTCCACCTTTTTTTCACTGACCAGGTTCAGATTGAATTTTCTGATGGTATTTGGCGTATAAACTGCAACACCATTAGCGATTCCGACACGTGTAATCTCGCCCGAGGGTGAAACATGATCCACAGTCAGATCTCCATAGACGGACATGTTACCCGACCGGTTGAAAGTCATCTCCAGGTTGGGATCCTTATCTCCGGTAATATTGAGCTTCAAATCTGAAAGTGTAACCCCGGTTGTGGATTCTCCCATCTGAATGATGACAGGAATGGTTATCCCAAATACAGGGGTCAGTTTTACCGATATGGAACCCTCCTCCACCGCCGGATCCTCTTCCCCCAGGGGTTTAGCTTTGGGCACAGCCCTGAAATAGAGATGAGACCGGTATTCCCCCTCCTCCAGCTGGCTTCTCCTGGTAACCTCTATCTTAATCACCTGGGCCTCATTGGGTGCCAGGGTAACCGAGCGCGGGAAAAACCTGACAAACCCATCCGCAAACCGTTGACCCGGATCCGGCTCGGTAATCGTTTCAAACCCGCCTGTCTCGGTCATCCTGATCTGCACCAGCGAAATGGCATAGGTTGCGCTGTCCTGACCCGAGTTTGCCAGGTTCAAATCCACCGATCTTCTGGATCCGTCGAAAACTACCCTTCGGGGGGTGATCAGGAGGTTTCCCTGGGCAAAAAGGCCCCCTGACTGAAGGGCTAAAAATCCCAACACCATCATGGTGGAGATCAACCTGAACCGGTTGCGTGAGCCTGTTTTATAAATTGCTTCTCTGTTTCCTGACATGGTTCTAGTTATTGAATTTAGCCCTACTAATTAAAGTCAAAGGTAACTGTATAGGAACCCTTGTAAATACCCACCGGGTTATCCTGAAGTGTCCCCACTTTTAAAGTGGCTCCCACATTTACTACCTGGAATCCATTCTGTAATTGCCCGGTTCCAATACCCGGTGCCGGTATGGAAAGCCAATTTTCCACCCTCATGGTTTGTGCGCTCCTGGTATTTGTGATGAATACCGGACCACTGGGCAGGGAGATGGAGTAAATTGCATTCTCATCTCCGGAAATGTAGAAGCTGGCAGCACTGTGCAACCCGGAGCCCGTGTAGACACTTCCCAGAACGGAAATATAATTCTGAGGAGAGAGAATGATCTCCCCGCCCTGCGGTCCTGGAGAAAATTTACCGAAATTCATCTGTGCAGTCTCACTTGCAGAGAATACTGGGATGATCTCGGCGAATATATCTCCGGTGGCAGAAGCAGGGGCAATGGCCTGTCCAAACAGGCCATCACCAGCTCCGAGAAATACAATAATCAGATTTACAATAAATATAACAACCCTCTTCATTTAGACAGCTACTTAAACAGTACAAATACTATCATGTTATCTCCCGGTGAGGGGGATCTGATTGGATGGGACCCTAGTTATAGTTGACGGTCACAGTAAAAGGTATTGCAGAAAGATAGGTACCTGCTGCCTGTCCCGCACCCACGTTAAGGGTCGCACCGACAGAAAGGGTCTCGGTACCGCCTGCGTCAAGGGTTCCGGTGGGAGTCGGGGAACTGGTCCAAGTATCCACAGTCATGTTATCGGCTCCACTGGTAATGGTTGTGGCCGCTGCCGGCAGAGTTATGGAATATGTTAAATTTGCCTGGCCGGTAACATCAAATGATGCTGCAGTAACGGTTCCAGGTACGGCAGGAAGGGTTGCTCCACCAGTCACTGAACGTGCGCCAGCGGGCGACAGAACAACTGTTCCTGAAACAGCACTGACAGCCACATTACCAAAATCCATATCGGTTGCAGTAGAAATGGCAATGGGCGTAACAATGGTTGCAGAAGCAGTGGCCGCAGCACTCACCTGGCCATAGGCACTCATAGAGAGAACCATTAAACCGGAAGAAATCAATAAAGCATTCACTAATCTTTTCATAATAATAATTTTAGAGTTTATAGAACTTCTCGGCCCGATTGATTTTCATGATTCTGCTTTCCCGTTAAGCAATAAATCGGACCAATCATTTCAAATACATGTATGAACGGGTTATTCATACAAAGATAAGTCAAGGATGAAAGGGGTTATCGAATTGAAAAAGTGATAAATCGAGAACTTACTAACAATCTCTATACACCGGGGTACATTTTCCCCGTGGTCCGGTTAAACAATCCTGCACCTGCCTTCCGGGAGAGGATCCTGGTCAGCATAAAACAGGTCAGCCGGTTGCTCATCCCCGGGATATACAATGCCTTTTTGCCCAGGGCATCCAGGGCTCCATCGGCCACTTTCCGGGGAGTCATTACCGAAGGTCGGATTCTGCCGTACCGGGGATTGGTTCCCAGGTATGCCGGGGTCGAGGTGGCTCCCGCCACACAGGCCATCACATCAAAATTTTGTGGTTTCAACTCGTAGTGAAGCGCCTCGGCAAGAAGGATGTTATAGGCTTTGGTTGCACCATAAGGTGCCAGGAATTTTGTACCCCACATCCCCGCAAGGGAAGCCATTAAAATTACTCCCTTTCTTTGAGCAGAGCTTCCAGCGTATTGAGAAACCAGACCTGACACCAGATGGATGGGGGTTCTTGCATTTACCCCGATATAACGGTCGAGCTCGTGCGGGGTATTCTCCCCGAATTTTCTGATCCTGCTGAATGCTGCATTATAAATCATAAGCCGGCAGGATGTCTCCCTGATGGAATCCAGCATCCTGGCGACACACCCTTCTTCCGCCAGGTCGAGATGGAGTCTGATGGTTTGGATCCTGTATTTACACTCAAGCTGATCGGCCAGCGATTGCAACAAATCATCCTGGTGATCCACCATGATCACATTCATTCCCCTTTCCGCCAGTGCAACGGACCAGGCCTCCCCCAGCCCCTCGGCAGCCCCTGCCAGAAGGCACCATGACCCGTATCTTTCCTTCAGCTCCTTCAATGTTTCAAAATCAGATCCAGTAATTTCCGATCCAGTTTATGGCCATGCCACTCTTCATAATCCACATCTTTTCTTCCTGAATCCAGGATACCAAAATTGCCCCTGAAATTCCATAATGCAAAACCGATCCCGTTGGAGGTCAGGATATCAACCACATCTCCAAACCAGGCCAGGAAAATCTCGTGGGGTGTTTCAATATAGCATCCACACTCCCCGCAATGAACACCCGTACCCGATCGGGCCAGCTTGATCCACGGATCATAAAACCTCTCCAGCATCTCCCGGCTCAGAAACTGGTCACCCACCTGACCCGGATATTTAAGTGGTGGAAGATTATCCAGGTCCTTCATGGCCCACGGTGCCTTATAGTGCGAAATGATATGGGGATAATATCCCCGGCAACTTTGTGCAATGGGCAGGTGGGTAATCTCCTGCACGACTTTGGAACCTACCTCATTCCCATCAGCGATGACCAGGTGACCGGAATTTTCCCTCCAGATTGCATGGGCGGCACTTTCAGCCACTTGTGCATAAATCTCTCCCGGTACGATGGTCTTTTCAGCATGCTGGTTGTTCATGTCATTGATCATGGCCGGTTCGTTGAGCAGGTCGAAGCTGATCCTGTCGCGGGAGATATTTTTATAGCGCTTTGCCCACATGCTCCAGTGCCAATAGAAGGCTTCCTGGGCAGCTTCATCCTTCCACAGATTAAAGGGCTCATGAAACCCTGCATTGATGCAATAACCCGGTGCACGGTGCAGGTTCAGGCTTACATGCATGTGATATTGATGCGCCATGTAAACAAGCCTGTCGATCTGTTCAAGAGCCTCTTCACTAATGCAATATACCTCTTCAGGAGTAATATCCCTTCTACGGTTAAACTCCAGGTATGCGGGATAAGCCATGGGGATTCTTACGAAATCAAAACCCCAGTCCGACATCCACTTCAAATCCTCTTCCGTGGTCTTCCGGTACCCTCTTTTTGGATCAGGAGAAAAAAAGTCCAGCAGGTTAAATCCCTTCCACATGGGCAGTGGATTCTGCAAATTCTTTTTGTGGGATGGCATTGCAAACAGTGTATGGCCTGTCACACTTACCCCACCGGTGAGGAGTGTTGCTTTTTTGATGAATTCCCGCCGGTCTGAATGATCATATGCCCTCATTCTATATGCCCTTCAGGAAAGTCGCACTTTCCGGGAAGGTGGAGGGATCCATCTCCACATAGATATTCTTAACACCGCCTGCTTTTGTAGCCTTGAAAAAGTCATCCCAGTCGATATCACCCTGCCCGATGGCCACCTGCGAGTCCTTTTCGGCCGACCAGTCTGAAAGGTGGGCAGAGATGAATCGTCCCGGGTGTGCGCGGAAATAGTCTGCCGCCTTGTACCCTATGTTAAATACCGCCACCTGGAACTGCATCTTTACCAGGTCCGGATCAAGCTCCTCCAGCAGTACATCATAAATCAGCTTGCCCTCGAGCTTTTCAAACTCCATGTGGTGGTTATGAAAGACCATCTGGATACCCGCCGCTTTGGTTTTTGCTCCAATTCCGTTCAGCTCCTGGGCAGCCTTTCGATAATCATCCAAAGAGGCATCTTTGCCCAGCCAGAATGAAGCCAGTACCATCTGCTTCATCCCCATGGCAGTGGCCCACTCCATCCGGTTGTCGAGGCTTTCCCGCAATTCACCCACGTTGAAGTGTGAGCTGGTACACTTCAGTCCGGATTGGTCGATGATCCCCCTCATTTCCGAATTTTTCATCTGGTGAAGTGGCGCAAAACCTGAAGTGGAATAACCAAGGGGGGAACACATTTCCACTTCGGTATAGCCCATGGCAGCCATTTCATTCAGGGTTCCGGCAAAATCGGCAATCAGCTTCTCCTTGATGGTCCAAACCTGGAACCCGAATGAACGCTTCCTGGCAGCCGGGCCCGCAGCAAACAAATTCACCGGGATAGAACTCATAAGGGCAGCAGAGGCAATGGCGGCTCCCCCGTTTTTTAAAAAGCTTCTTCTGTTGGTTTTCATATCAGTTGGGATTTTCGTTTGTTAAAGATAGCTTTTCAATTGAAAATCACCAGAACCTACTGCATTTTCACAAACTTGCTCACTCCCCTCAACTCTCCTGACTCGATCCATCGGAGGATATACATACCCGGTTGCAAATGCTCTATATCCAACTGGAAGATCTGTTGCCCGGCCGGCAGATACTCAGACACCACTACCCTGCCATTCATCTCCATCAGCTCAATGATTCCGGGGTTTCCGGTCATGTCACCCAGGTTCACATATATGATCTGGCTTGCAGGATTGGGATACAGATTCAGATTCCCCCATGGAGATGCCCGGTCGGGCAGACCCACAGTTTTATCCTTATAGTTGACCGCAGCCTGAAGGATACGCCCGTTACTTCGGTCCTGCAGGAAAGCTGCTACCGCCAGGTCATTGAGGTCTTCAACATAGGGTTTGTAGTCCCATGTATTGATCCGGATATCGCTGTTTCCTTTACTCCAGTTCTCTCCCAGCAATTTCCCGGCGGGTGTTGGCAAAATATCAAGTACGACATTTCTGAAATGAGTGTCTCCATTGACTCCTGAGTAGGAGGTCACCGAGGTCTCAAAAACAACCAGGTAGAGTTGAACATTTTCGTTAAAACGGTCAGCCAGGCAGGTAACCGTAGTACTGGCTTCCAGACCTGTTATCATCCAAATCACAGCCAGGTCGATTTCAAATGAAGGTGTTTCCAGGGAATTCTGGCGAATATGGTCCCTGAGGGTATTGCTCTCAAGGTCTGAAAAATTATAACGATGATTAGCACTCACCCCACCATCAAGCACACCATAGGGTACCTGGGTAACTCCAAAATTGAATGACCTTGTTGACGAAGGATCAGGATTATTTTCGTTCATCATATCAAGTCCAGGATAAGCCATATGATATTGCAGATCGATTACATTCTTTGAATCAGAACCCGCCACGGCATCGATAATATCATCTGCCAGCCTGGAGGTATGATCCGAGGAGTTTGTAAAATACTCCAGTATAGAGAGTTTTGAACGTTCCGTAATGGCCAGGTTGTTCACTGCAAAACCCTGGTTCCCGATATCCATTTGCCCGTTGGTTGAAATGACAACCCTCAAATCCACATTTGGCTTTCCTGCAACCTGGTCAAGGTCATGAAGGGCCGTTACCCATTCAGTGTCAGGGGTGAATTCTTCAAGCCCCCATCCCACACTGCTACCGCCAGGCCGATTAATGATATTTTCGATATTATACCATTCTTTCCCCGGTGTATCCTCCCCGATGGTTATCCACCCCTGGTCAATTGCATCTCGGTATTGTAGCACCGCACCATCCACATAAGGAAAAAAACTACGCATGATTTCCATCCGGATCATGGGGCGGTCAATTTTTCTAAAATCGAAACACGGACTCTGGATCCATGAGGTTTCTTTATAGCCGGAGGCTCCCAATGGGGGTTGTGTGAACCATGCCTTATCTCCCGGTTCCTGTGTAAACCCGTTAAAATCAGGCACACCCCAGACCCAGCTTTCCAACTGGTCGTCCGATCGGACGGTCCACAACCCCTCAGTTTCATCAAAGCTCTCCTGGTAGCCATCACTCTCCAGCTGAATGGTTGGCCTGAGTATGATCTCCCTGGTCAATTCACTGTTGCAGCCCCCCATGTTCCTGGAATAGAGACTGACCAGGAAATTATCGGGGGATGAAAACCGGTAATCGACTGTGTCCGTGACTGATGTGAAACCGATTTCGTCCAGGATGGTGCCATCACCGGTTTTAAAGGTCCATATGACCGTATCTACGGTGGCAGATCCTATACTGGTTTTGTTTACAAACCTAACAGCCGATTCGGTGGTAAAACAATCGCTGATCCAGCCGAAGTCTGTGACAGGCTTACTGTCAATGAGGGCATCGAGCCTGTAGGAGGCAGTGCAGCCATCCAATGAGGTTGCCTTCAGGAGGATGCTTTTCAAACCCGGTTCCTGGTAGTGATGAATCGGATCAGCCAGGTTGCTAAGGTTGTTGGCGCCGCTTCCTGGATCACCAAAATTCCAGCTCCAGGTTTCCACAGATAACTTTTCATTGGTCTGGTTATTAAAAGTGACCAGCTCTCCCCCTTCCGGCATGCATGAGGAGGTAACCCCAAACATCACTTCAGGTGCAAATTTAATGAAGATACTCTCCCGGTGGCTTGCTTTGCATCCATTCTCTGACTCGGCGGTACAGGTAATCCATATATTTCCCGGGTCAATTTCGGAAGGATTGAAGGTAAATCCTTCATACTTGTCCCCCGAAACACCCTGACCTTCAAATATTACATTCGGCAGGTTTGACAGGAGCTTGAAAGGAGTTTCATTCTGACAATATGAAGTATCATAGAGGTTCAGGATCTGGGGCTGTTCTACTGATTCAACCGAAAATCCACCTGTCAGATAGAGGTTTATCAAGTCAAAATACTGGTACTCTATGGTATAGCTTCCGGCAAGGAGCGAGTCAGGTTCAATGGTTGCGGTGTTATCTCCATGATCGGTCAGTCCAATTACCGGTTGAGAAGCCGAATTCAACAACCTGAACGAGCCGTTTGCTACCGGAACATTCAAAACAGCGATCTCAAAAGGATCGTCATTTTCACAAACCACACGACCCGGTATTAAAATGGCACCCTGGTCCCCCAGCACATATACCAGCGCACTGTCGGTGCTGGTACAACCATTGTCGTTGGTATAGGTATAATAGATCGTATGTGGTGAATCGAGTGTATCTGCAATTCCCGGGTAAAAATATCCTGTTGCACTGATCACACCCGGACCCGAAAAGATACCTCCCGGAACATTTGCTTCAAGTTTAACCGGACCGGCTTCCACATCGTAACCGGCGGCCAGGTTCAAAATCTCAACATCCGTTATTTCATTCACAGTAACCATGAATTCCCCATTATTCAGATTTTCCACCCCGTTCACGTCCCTGACAGAGCTGATACGGTAGGTGGTGCTTTGGACCGGGGCTACGGTAATCCTGTAATCCGCCAGGGCAATATTCGTAAATGCGAGGGTGCTGTTGCCGTCATACAGATCAAAACTCCAGGGTGATCTTCCCCTCAGGTGTACACTGAGCTGTATTTCATCCCCTTCACAGATTTGTGTTGGACCCACCAGGGTCGCTTCAGGTAACGCGGTATAGATTTCCAGGGTATTAGGCTCGATGATTTGATAGGTATTCCCAACATTTCCTGCCTGGTCTTTCATCACAATGGTTGCCTCCAGTTCTCCAGGAGCAACATTATTATCACCGGTTTCAACTACAAATGTCAGTTCATACAAACCATCGGCAAGCCGGGTAAAGGTCAACCGGGATGAACCCAGGGGAATCCCGTTCATCACAGTACCGGTTGTTGCGGTATAACCGGTCCCGTCTGCGGTAATCGTCAGTCTGACTGTACCTCCTGTACCTACCGCCAGGGAGGGCACCTCCATCCGTGAAATCACGGGAGCCTGCGCATCTATTGGATCGCTATTCTGAATAATTGGAATATTATAAGCAGGACTCATCCTCTCTCCATCTGAGATAACCAGGTTTGATACAGGGATTTCCTGTGAAGCTGTAAAACTTTTACCCCCCTCAGTTATGGTAAAATTTGCCTGATAACTGGTGGCTGAGATGCGGTGAAGTCCCTCCAGGGGATATCCTCCCACCGATCCTGAAATTAACGTGTAGGATACCCCGACATCAGAACTGACCGTTAGGGTCGCAGAGATCACATCTCCAATCTTCATACTTGCATTGGGGATATTAACACCTAGAATCCGCACCACCCTTTGAAATGTGGCATGGATGGAGTGATCGGATAAAATATTTGTAAATGTATAAGTGGTAATTGCCCCCTGGCTCTCATCATCTACCCTTACATTCAAAACCTCATAACCCTCATTTGCCCGAATGGCAAAGGTCAGATCGCTTCCGGAAACCGCCGTTATTTCTCCCGTTGGGGAAATTTCACCCCCCTCTCCTGCACTTGCCGTAACCGTATATTTTCTCGAGGCAAAGGTTGCCGAAATGGTATGGTTCGTTCGTACATTGGTAAAGGTATAAGTGGAGATGGCCCCCTGACTTTTCCCGTCAACCACCACATTCGATATCTCAAATCCTGTATTTGCAGTGATAGAAAAGGAGATACTGTTTCCGCTTTTGACACGTACCTTCCCAGAGGGGGTGATGACCCCCCCCGGACCTGCTGTTGCCGTGATGGTATAATCTTTTGCTGAGACCGTTAGTACCTCACAGAATAAAAGCAGGGATGAGATCAGCAGGAGTGGCAGTACTGCCCTTCTGCCAGGCATCATATGCATATATAAACCCAATATGAAAATATTTCCCCATGTGACTCTTACCTATATAAACAATATTGCATTCGTCTTCGTTCAAATGACTTCTGTTAAATATAGAAAATTTGCCGGATTTACGGGTCAATTAAGGAAGGTATTTGGTGAATATCAATACTTTAGATCTGAACTCACCCTTTCAGGGGTTGGAATTATTTCCGGGGACTAATCATTAAAAATAACGATTATCACTTATAATGAAAGATTCGTCATAGAAAATGCATAATTCATCTCCATTTCCAGGCATTTTACCTTTCACAGCAGCAGAACCAGCTAAATCATATGGGCCGGTTGCCCGGTGGAAGCAAGCACGCTGTTCCAGATCCGTTGCCGGGGATTGATTTTCTTACGTTCGGAAATCGAAAGAGAAATGGGTACATGGGTATAATGATTGTTCCAGTATCCCACGATCATTCCCGAACGACCGGCCATCCCTGCATGAACAGCATTGTGCCCCATCAGCAAACAAAAGGCAGAATCATGCGGATTCGCGGGTTGACTCCTGATGATGTAACTGGGATCGATGTATTTAAGATTGACCTCCATCCCGATGGATTTAAAATGCTTCTTAATGGAATCGCGCAGGAAAATTCCGATATCAACCAATTTAACATTGCCCGAGGCATCTACTTCCCCATTGGAAGATAAGAGATCCTGCCCGGCACCCTCAGCCACAACGATTACAGCATGACCTCTTTGTTCAAGCCTCTTTTTTAATGCTTCGAGAAATACATCCAGTGAAAAGGGCACCTCAGGAATAAGGCAGAAATTTACCTGGTTGTCGACCAATACCGAATAAGCTGCGATAAAACCCGATTCGCGACCCATCAATTTCACCAGCCCAATACCATTCGGAGCTCCAACCGCCTCAACATGTGCCGAATATGTCGCCCGTTTCGCCTCTGAAACAGCTGTTTCAAAACCGAAGGTCTTCTGAACAAACGAAATATCGTTGTCAATGGTTTTTGGAATACCGATCACACTGATCCTGAGGCCCCTCCTCTCTGCCTCCTTACTGATTTCAAGTGCACCTCGCTGTGTACCGTCACCTCCGATACAAAAAAGGATTCCGATCTTCATCACTTCAAGGGTGTTCACCATCACGGAAACATCCTGGTTGCCACGGGAGGAGGCCAGAATGGTACCGCCCATTTCGTTTATCTGGATGACGTCCCTGGGAGTAAGCAGAACAGGTATATGTCCGTAATCAGGAACCAATCCCTGGTAACCATACTTAAATCCATAAATATTTTTTACGCCATAATGATAATGCAGGCTCATTACGATGGCCCGGATCACATCATTGATACCAGGGCAAAGACCTCCGCAGGTTACAATCCCGCAGGAGAGGGTTGCAGGGTCGAAAAAGATCTTCTCCCTGGGTCCGGCTGCCTCAAATCTTGGGGGATCTTCACCTTTGGCAAGGTAGCTCTTAATGGTATCGAGATCCCGGTCATAAAGAATATGCTCCTGGTCATCTATAAAGTCAATACCTTTCATGGGTGACTGAATTGTACATTCGCCAAGCTTGTGTACAGTAAACATTTGCTGGATCATCACAACCTCAAAATTTGATTTGATTAATCTGATCCGATATTACAAAAACTTTTACTTCTGTCACCCATTAAATGGGCTTGTGAATAAGATTAATCCGGATCTCCATATTTTCAGCGATATTTTTCCTGACCACATTGGGAATCGAGATTCCATAATCTTCCGGGTTCAACAGGAATTTGGTGATCGCAATGACACCCTCCCCGGTTACTTCAACAGTTCCCTCTGAGGAAACCTGGTTTGTCACGCCATGAATGGTCAGTTCGCCTTCAACCCGGACACTGTAAACCCCATTGGAGGTATAATCTACATCCTGATTATTAAGAATTGAGCCCTTGAATATGGCTTTGGGAAACTTTTCAGATTCCACATAATTTTCATTGAAGTGCACCTGCATCAGGCTCTTTGCAAACTTAAAAGCTGTCATCTGAACGATAACTGCCACCTCGCCGTTCTCACTATCAATGACGCTGGCCACTTCATTGTTCTCAGCGGTAATATCCTCAATGGAAGTATGGGAATAAAAGACAATGGTCCCTTCATTGGTCATGTAAGTCCCCTGCCCGGTCACCAACCCGGCCAATGCCAGGATAAACATCCCTCCAATCGCTATTTTTTTCATATCAATCTGATTTATTTCTTTAACTGAAAAACTCTGGAAATATTAAAGCCCATATGGATATCCCCGTCGAGCCATCTCCCCGTGGTATGCCCCAGAAAAGCATTCTCACGCATCCCAACCGAATTGGTAAAAATAATCTGGAATACATGGCCCCCGGTTTCAATGTCAATTCCAAGTGAAAAAGGATTATAAATGGCTGTGGAGAGAGTCTCGTTATCGGGTTTAAAGAGATAAAAATACTCGGCATTCAATGAAATTCGTTTGGAGAGTTTTAGCCTGGTTCCTGCCCCCAGGGCAAAGATGTCGTTGGGATCGGCAACGGTCTCAACCAGGTTCTGGTGCAGATAGGAGGGGGTTACCTGGAATGAGAAAGCCGGACTAAACTTCCGGCCTATCATGATCTGATGGGCATAAGAGAGCCTTTGATAGAACTGATTATCCCTCTCGGGATCGCTCCATTTCAGTCCGTTCACATAGATGCCGGCCAGGTAGGATACCGATACAGGCATCTCCCTTAATCCGGTGGATTGCCTGAGCAAGCTTATTTTGGTAAATCCATCAACAGTTTTCTCAAATGTTCCCCTACCGATTCCAACCATGATCCGGTCTGTGATGCCATATTCCAGGCTCAAATGAATATGGGCCTGGTCGAGGCCGAAAAATTCATAGGCCCCCGAGTTTACCGTACCGAAACGGTGCGAAATCCTTACATCCATCTGACCCTCGGTCATCCGCTCGATCGAATGCCCGTTGAGAATCCTGGTAGCCTTAAATGTCGCAGTGGTATACATGGTCTTCTCTTCCATGGAAGCCTGAAGAAGGGAGTCAAGATCCTGCCCGGGCAGCCCTGTGCCACCCGAGAGGAGCAGAACGCCAAGGATAAACAGAGGTCTGATAAATTTCAACATGATGCAGGTCATTTAGTTGTTGGGGGTACCCTTATTGGCCCAGGCCTCAATGAGATTGATAGAGCAGGTATCCAGCTTATCTGTCCCCTTTGGCATGGCCGGAAAACCCTCCAGATGATTGATAGCACCAACAATGGTGCTGGCATAGGAGGAAGCATCTTCATAATCCTCAAATGCAACTCCTTGTGCAAAAGAAGGGGCATTTGAATTGCTGTGACAGGTGTAGCAGTTGTTAACAAAAATAGGAACCACATCCCCGGAATAGGATACATCAAGGGTATCACAAAGGTCTGATTCAGGAAACAGGGTTTCTTCGTTTTCCCAGGCACATCCTGCGATAATTGATACAATAAACGTCAGTATGAGCAATTTTTTCATCGTATTTTCTTAACGGTTAACATTCGTAAAAATAGGTTCTGTTTTCCGGATCTCTTGGTAACCAGAGTCACAGTATAACTTTATAATTAACTAATTAACAAACTTTTAACAGAAATGTTCTCAGTTGTGTGATCTAGGTTACATAACTTGCGCCTGTTCCTGCTCTACATTTACAAAGCCTTAATACCCTCCCCGCAATTTCCTTTTCAAAACTTTTAAATCAAAAGAACATTCCTTACGGATTAAAAGAAAAATCTATACATAACAAAAACCATAAATGATGAAAAACAGATTTACCAAAACAGAACGTACCCGGTATTTGTGGATCTTGTCGCTGCTTACTACAGCACAATTCGCAGCAATCGGCCAGACCTCCCATACCGTGGTTGTAACAAACAATAAATTTACTCCGGCTGAGATTACCATCAGAATGGGTGATACAGTAATCTGGACAAACACTGAGGGAAATCACAATGTAAATGGATCGCAGTCCCAATATCCTTCTAATCCCGAGTCATTTGGAAATGAGGTGGGCTCGGGCTGGGTGTTCAGCCATGTGTTTACCTTGCCTGGCACTTATAGTTACCAGTGCGATCCACACGTGCAATCACAAATGTTTGGGAAGGTGATTGTATTGGAGTTTTCACCAGATATCGCGCTGGCGGATGATCCCGAACTGGGTTTGATCCTGACCGATGGGATGGGATTCACCCTATATTATTTTACTAAGGATGCGCTTCCCGATACATCCCTGTGTACAGGTGGATGCCTGGATAACTGGCCTCTCTTTTATGTTGAGAATCCCGAACTTGGGGAAGGTCTGGATATGGAAGACTTCGGGGTCATTGAGCATCCGGAAGGAGGAATGCAAACCACCTACAAAGGCTGGCCCCTCTACTATTGGGTCAATGATCTGAATCCGGGAGAGACAAATGGTGAAGCCGTGGGGAATGTCTGGTTTGTTGCAAAACCTGATTACAGCATCATGTTGATGGATGGCCTCCTCATTGGGAAGGATGGTGTAACCTACACCGGCACATATGAACAGGGTGAGGAGATGGTTCAGTATTTCGTGGATGAATACGGCAATACCCTCTATATTTTTGTGAACGACACCTATGATCAAAACAATTTCACAAATGAGGATTTCAGCAACAATGGGGTATGGCCCGTTTACGAAGAGGAGCTTCAGGGTGTGGCTTCAACACTGGATAAATCCATGTTCGCAAGTATTGATGTATTTGGGCGTCAGCAATTGACCTATAAGGGATGGCCCCTTTACTATTTCGGTGCAGATTCTCAGAGGGGTCATACCACCGGGGTTTCGGTTCCAAGTCCGGGTATATGGCCGGTAGCCGTTCAGGGACTGGAAGATGCACCCGTGGTTAGTTCGGTGGATGCATCCGAATCCCATTCAGGACTAATGGTGTATCCGAATCCTGCATTTGATAACTTGCATGTCACTTCAGACCAGTCCATTGAATCCATTTCAATCATCAATGTATTAGGATCAGGCATCCGAACATACAGGAACTTTCAGAGCAATGATCAGATCATTTCACTGGATGGGATAGATGCCGGTATCTACTTCCTGGAAGTGCGAACCAGTGATGATCAGAAGCTGATCAGAAGGTTTGTGAAGAGGTAGAATTCTGCCATCACTGATCTCAATAAGGGGGTGTACTGAAAGGTACACTCCCTTTTTCTTGGGAGCTTAAACTCTAATGACTCATCCCAAGGAACATACCGCCAAAGTAAGGGATCAGCCAGAACAGCCAGACAAAGATGCTGATCTTGTGAAATTTTGTAAGCATGGAGCTTTTATCCTTGCGGATGACAATCGTGGCCCAAATTGCATGGCCAAACATTAACCAAAGTGCGATTTGCCCGGTCAGGGTATGAGGCTCAAGAATATTAAATCTACCCTCTGCCATTTTATGCATGGCCAGGGTACCCAGAACATCAAAGGTAAACCCAATCCAGAAGGTAACCACATGCCAGGGCTTCAGGATCCGGGCGATTCTTTCGGCCCATATCCCAGTTGAATAAAATACAAGTGCAAGGGTAATCAGGATAGTAGACAGAATGACCATGACAGATTGTGATGATTTACAAATATAAGCAACTAAGCAAAAAAAAAGCGGTTCCCAATGAAACCGCTGTATAAGAGCCTGTAAAAACTAGCTGGTGCGTTTCGTACTAATCCCAAAAGGCAGGTACAAAGGGCAGGTTCTGATCAGGGCAGTGGCTAGCAGGACCACGCCGGCAAGTCCCCACCAGGATTTAAAATATACTCCGGCAGCCATTGCAACAAGACCCAGTATAACTCTGATCCACCTGTCAGTAATTCCGATATTTTTATTCATAACTAAATAGTTTTTATTTAGTCCAAAATTAATGAAGGGTACAAAGGATTTTAAGTGACCTGGGTCACAAAGGCTTGATTATTTTTATTTTACCCCGCTCCAGGGTGATCAGGTTATCATTCTCCATTTGCTTTAAAAGCCGGGATATGACCTCCCTGGCTGTCCCCAGCAAACCGGCCAGCTGTTGATGCGTTATCTTCAGTTCATTGTTTATGGCATGATCCCTCAGATACCCGATAAGCCTGGCATCAACACTTTTGAAAACCACCAGATCCACCAGTGTCATCAATTCGGCCATCCTGTTGTAATAAAGGTTCACAACAAATTTTCGCCAGGTGGAGAATTCATCCATCCATGCACGTATCCTGTCCGCTTCAACAGCGATCATACGTGTGGGCTTCTCAATGATTGCTTCGGCCTGGCTCACCTTATGATTCAAACAGGAGGTGATGGAAAGAATGCAGCTCTCCCCCGGTTCTATGTGGTAAAAAACAATTTCACGGCCATTGGGATCGAGCTTTCTGAGCTTGATGGATCCCTCCAGTACAATGGGAATAACCTTGATAAATTCCCGTTCTTTCAAAACAACCGTTCCAGGTTGAATTTCAAGGACTTCCAGTTCATCCAATTCATCATGCAGGGCCTTCTCAAATGAAAATTGTGAGCTAATCCGATTTGTGGTCACCATCTCCTTCCATTTGCTTAGTTGAATAAAACAGATCCCTCAACAACCCTTTTTTCTTCTCCTGCCAATTTCCATTCAAGCATCAGTCCATCATCACCACCTTGCTGAAAAAACTGCACTTCAATGGGATGCAGCCCTGTTTTCAAGGCAATTTCCACTGATTTCTCCTCCATTCCATGCAGTCCATCATTAAAAATTGTTTTTCCGGCAATACTCAATTTGGATCCATCATCGGAAGTGATTGAGAATTTGTATACGCCTGTCTCAGGAACCTGAACATACCCGTTAAAAACCAACCCGTAATTTTCGATCCGTTTCTTTACATCCAGATCAATGGATTCTGCGATCCCCTTTTCCAAGGGTTGTAGGCTTGAAAAATCGGGCAGGTGGGTCCAATTCCCCTCGTAATAAGAGTATCGTAATCCGGGTTCACTGTTTTTTACCTCCGGGGCCGAAACTGGTTCTTCTTTGGTGAAGCTGCTCTCTGCCTGACCACTCACCGCTTTGCCGTCCACAAAACAGATGGCTTTTAAAACAAAGGATCCATTTGCATAAACCGTATTGATCGTTTCAGCAATGTTCGATTCATCGGTCGGGACCGATCCGTCGGTGGTATAATGAATCACCGAATTTGGAATGTCGGTGGTAATCTTAAATCCCGCTTTATCGATGAAAATGGAGTTCCCGGCAATGATTTCAGGACCGTTGTAAACAACAATCTCGTCGTTCGTTTCCAAAACGATAACTGTGGCAAACGGATCTTCTTCAATATCTGAAACGTCTATTTTCCAATAATTACCTTCCTTTATAATCTTCAGCTTGTTTGCTTTGTTTTTCAGGGCGTAGGCTGCCTTCACATGGCTGGCCAAACCGGGAACCAAAAGATCTCCGCTTCCGGGAATTTCAAAAACATGAAGGTAAAGGAGGGTTTTCTTACCCGCTTTTTTTACGGTGCAGCGACCCCAATCCAGTTTCCGGAATGGACTGGGAGAGGTCCCGTAAATGGCCTCACCATTGATGCTCATCCAGGCGCCCACTTCTTTTAATCGTTCGATGGATGGATCGGGAATCAAACCCATTTGGGTCGGACCCACATTCAGGAGGTAGTTTCCGCCTTTAGATGCAATGTCGATCAGGTTGCGTACCAGGATCTCCGGACTTTTCCAGTTGTGATCGGTCGATTTATATCCCCAGGTATCGTTCATGGTCATACACGATTCCCAATTTTTACCGGGAATTCCCGTTGCAGGTATATGTTGCTCGGGAGTATCAAGGTCACCATCAAAACCTCCCCCGAGACGATTATTAAAAATCAGATCCGGATGTTTCTCCATTTCCGGTTTAAACTTTGCTGCTCGTTCAGGGGTCATCCCCATCGGGGTATCCCACCAGAGTACTTTGATCTCGCCATAATTATTCAGTATTTCCACCACCTGGGGAACGGCAACTTCATCGAGGTATTGATCCATATCCCCATCCTGTGCAGGATCCCAATGACCACCGATGGCAGCCCCTCCAGGAACATGCCAGTCCTGCGCCTGCGAATAATATAACCCCAGGGGCATCCCCTGTTTTTTACAGGCTTCGGCCAATTCTTTGATAATGTCGCGCCTGAAAGGTGAGGCGTCCATGATGTCAAAATCGCTTACCTTGCTATCGAAAAGGGCAAACCCGTCGTGGTGCTTGGAGGTGATGACGATATATTTCATCCCTGCCTCTTTTGCCAGTTTCACCCAGTCATCGGCGTTAAAACCGGTCGGATTGAACTGTGTTGCATATTGTGCATATTCTTCCACCGGAATATCCGCGTTATTCATGATCCACTCTCCAATACCGCCTATTTCATTTCCATTGTATACACCTGCAGGTACAGAATAGATTCCCCAGTGTATAAACATTCCGAATTTGGCCTCTTTCCACCAGTCCATTTTGTCGACCGGTTTTTCCTCCTTGCAGCCTGTAAGCTGAAAAATAATGAAGAGTAAAAGCAGCGGTGCTATTTGTCTTTTCATGGGTTCTGTTTTTGAGCTGATAAAATAATGATTTCTCCAGGTTCAGTGGGTATTTCGTATTGAAAATACGTTTTTTTTGCGTTATTATCTAATGTGATCACTTCAGCCTGCTGCCCATTAGTAACAGACAATGGCCACTCCGAGCGGATCCGGCACACTCCACCCAGGTTTGATTTAATCTCTCCGCCTGAGATTTCCCCGTTATTCCAGGCCATGGACACTTCAAATCCTCCACGAGCCTTTAATCCACTCACCTCCCCCTTATTCCAGGCTTCTGGCAGGGCAGGCAACAGGTGAACGGAACCTGCATGAGATTGCAGCAACATTTCAGCGATCCCGGCAGTAACCCCAAAATTACCATCGATCTGGAAGGGCGGATGTGCATCGAACAGGTTCCGGTAAAGTCCACCGCTAAAACCGATGCGGTTGTCTGCACTGCTGTCCGAATTTGGTCCAAATCCGATGGGATTGATCAGATTCTCGACAATGGTAAGTGCATGATCGCCATCGAGCAGCCGGGCCCATAAATTGGTTTTCCATCCCATGGACCATCCGGTAGCCTCATCGCCCCGTCGGGTCAGCGAGTTCTTAGCTGCTTCAAAAAGTTCCGGAGTATCCCAAATGTTTATTTGATTTCCCGGGTGCAGGGCAAACAAATGAGAGATGTGCCGGTGTTGTGGATCGGTTTCATCAAAATCGCCCGACCACTCCTGCAGTCGGTTCGCCTGATTGATACGGTAAGGTTGCAGATTGGCGATAACTGAATCCAGCTGCAGTGCAAACCCCGCATCGATGTCAAGCAGGGTAGCCGCTTTTCTGCAAGCGACCAGCAATTCCCTGGTAATCCCTAAATCCATGGCGGTACCGGCGGAAATGGCCAGCGTTTTGCCATTCAGTGAATAGGTGTTTTCCGGCGAAAATCCATAGAATGGTTCGATGAATCCCTGCCTGTTTCTGGTCAGTAAGCCCATATTGAATTGTGCAGCTCCTTTTAAAACCGGATAGTATTCCTTTAAAAACGCGCTGTCACCAGTATAGAGATAGTGTTCAGAAATGATGGAACATATCCATGCTCCGCCGTTGTACCAGTTCGCCCAGACCGGGTCACCCTCTCCATAGTCGCCAACCGGCGCAGTTTGCGCCCATATGTCGGTATTGTGATGACAACACCATCCCTCCAGGTTATAATTGACTTTGGCTGTAATCGTTCCGTTGACAGCCAGATCCTTTATTAAATCGAACATGGGCCCGGTTGTTTCAGACAGATTACAGACTTCAGCCGGCCAGTAATTCATCTGTGCATTGATATTCATGGTGTAATTGGAGCTCCATGGCGGACGAATCTGATTGTTCCATATGCCCTGCAGGTTTGCAGGCTGTCCGCCTTCACGTGAAGCGGAGATAAGCAGGTACCGGCCGTATTGAAACAGCAGGGAGACCATCCCGGGATCGTGGTCGTTCGAATAATTGATAACACGCTGATCGGTTGGTAGTTGATCCTTCTTTTCTTCACCAATTTGTAAATTCACCCGGTCGAAAAGCGCAGTGTAATCCTTCGTGTGTGAAGCTTTAATATCGGCATAGGATTTGCCCGCAATTCGGGTAAAGGTTGCTGACAATTCATCGGCAGGATCAAG
>JAWOHR010000060.1:0-36341 GCA_046485075.1 Bacteroidales bacterium | reverse complement strand
AAAATATATTCGGTTCCACTTACTACCACCTTGTCCATCAACATGCCCACACTGTTGTAAATGGTAACGGTGCTGTTCTCCCTCATTAGAACAACATTCAGTTCATTTATCGCCGGATTGGGATAGATCTCGATGGAGCTGACGCTGCTCTGACCGACCCCTGTCGGCCAGGTTACGTTAACCACATTTTCTCCGGTTACATCGCTATCATCAACAGCAGCGGCAATTACCGTAACTGTACCCCTCGATTCCGCAGTAAGCAACCCTTCCGGAGAGATTGAAGCGGTTCCTGTTCCATTTACAACGCTCCATTTCACTGACTGGTAATCAGCCAGAGCAGGTAATACTTCAGCACTCATCTGTAAGGTGGTGCCCATTGCTACTTCTGAAGCATTACCTGCCCCGGTCACCTTAATTACCTCGACAGGTGTATATTCTGTGATGTGTGACAGATCATCAACACTGACCAGAAATAGACTGTCCAGATAAGTCACCACCTCTGAATTTCCCAGCTGGAATGCAAGCCGCTGAACAGTATTTTCCAGGATCTCAACAAAAGTGACATCAAAAATGTACCTGGTAGGCTCATCGGTAATATCAAAGGTCCAGTCCGCATGGTCGTCTCCCCAGGAGGTCCGGGGATCCGTTGTCCTCCCATACCTGTTCCATGAATTGGACGGGTCTTCAAAATCAACATTAAAGCTCCTGGACTCATCTGCCCAGGCGACGAACCCAAAGGAGTATTCAATGTCGTTCTCGGCAGTTAATCCACTCTGATCCAACTGGTACTGGCCTGCAGATTCAGTCTCAATGGGAGTACAAACAGCAATTCCACCCACCACCCGGGGCAGCGGTGTATTGGCTTCACCTCCCCAGCCACCATATTGTGCAGCTGTTCCGTCACCATTTACTTTATCAAAATTGGGATTCCTGATCAGATTCAATTCCCCCATGGAGACGATTTGATTGCTGATGGTCACAACAACCGATGCATCAACATAGGAACCATCCATTGAAGAACCTGTCACGGTGACATCACCATCAATGATACCGGTAACCACCCCGTTTTTATCGATGGATGCCTTTCCTGTTTCATTCTTCACGGTCCATGACAAATTCTTATTGGAGGCATTCTCAGGAAGAATTGTAGCTTCGATTTGCAGGGTACCGTTATTTTCATTGATCTCGCCTCCGACAAGCGTAATCTCTTCAACAAAAGCATCAATAGCCGCACCGTCAAAGGTGATGATTCCGCAATCGTCCATGTTGTTCCATGATCCGTCAACAGCACCCACATTGGACCAAACAGCGCTCCTGTTCCTTTCATCTCCTGGATCCCTGTCAATAATGGTCACATCGAATCCAACCTCTGCAGTCAGGTCCACCCCTTCTCCATACCGATCCAGAAGCACCGAAAGTGGAATGAAATACTCTGCTGTATAATTTGGTTCTTCAACCAAAAAGGCATGGGTTACACCATTGCTTTCCGTTACAGGTGTACCGTCATTGGTCGCAGCAGCAAACGCAGGGGCAAACTGGTAGTGTCCGCTGCCACCTGTAACAGGTCCCGCCCCATCTTCAAGGTCAATATTGACGTCAAAATAGAGTTCCGGTTTGTCATATTCCCAACTGTTTCCAATTGGATCAACCATATAGTTTGGATAGAACGCATCATCGGTAACCCTGAGGAGAATATAGATACCTTCATAAGTCCATAAACCCTGCCATGTTGTTTCTCCTGATTCACCCAGTGTAGGGACCGAAGGCACATCATCAATTAACCCTGGCTGATCGATGTTGTTTTCTGCCTCGGCCTCAGCCCAGACTTCTTCAATTACACCATCAATGACAGGATCAACAGAAGCCTTTTTAATTACCACGGCAGGCCCCTGTGCCAGTAAACCTAAGGACACCATACCACAAATAGCCAGTAAAGTAAATCTTCTAATCATAGCTTTTGTTTTTAGTTAGAAATGACGTAAAACCTTTTTTTTTACATGTACAATGTATTAAATACTTTCAGAGAATAAAAAATTATCCGTATCAGGGTGGTCCTGATACGGATAATAAAATTTCTATTTATAAAATTACTTTATGAATTTGGAAACAGCATTATCTGTCCTGACAAAATAGAGACCGGCAGCATAACTGCTGATATCAAAAATATATTCGGTTCCGCTAACTACCGCCTGGTCCATCATCATACCCACACTGTTGTAGATGGCAACGGTGCTGTTCTCCCTGTTCAGAACAACATTCAGTTCATTCATCGCCGGATTGGGATAGATCTGGATGGAACTGACACTGTTTTGAGTGATCCCTGTCGGCCAGCTTACGTTTACCGTCTTTTCGCCGCTCTGATTACTGTCATCAACAGCAGAAGCAACCACAGTGACTGAACCTAAAGTTACCCCGGTAAGCAGGCCATCACCATCGATCGTTGCTTCCCCGGTTCCGTTGATGACACTCCATTTCACAGCCGGGTAATCGGCCTCAGCCGGAAATACCTCGGCACTCATCTGCAATGTACCGCCAACTTCAACCCTGGTTACATTATCCTCACTGCTCACCAGGATTGCCTCAACAGGCAGATAATCGGTAATGCGGCCCAGGTCATCCTCACTGACCAGAATGATGCTGTCCAGATATACCTGCACACCGGACAATCCAAGCTGGAAGGTAACCAGCTGAACCGTTGTCTCCACCATCTGATCGAAAACAACATCAAAGGTGTACCTGGTGGGTTCATCTGTAATGTCGAAGGTCCAGTCGGCTCGTCCACCGGATGACCATTCATGCCCTGAGGCCCCGTACCTGTTATAATTATTGGCCTGGGTATCTTCGAAGTCCACCTGGAAGGTCCGGGTCTCATCAGCCCATGCCACAAAGCTGAATACATAGGGTATATTGGGCAAAGCTGTTAATCCACTCTGACTGAATGAATATTGCCAGACTTCTGCGGCTTCGATGGGGGTACAGACAGCCACTCCATCCACTACTGTTGGCATTGGTGTGCCGGCATCTCCGCCCCAGCCGCCCCATTCGGCAGCAGCCGTACCATTCGTCTGGTCAAAATAGGGGTTCCGGATGACATTTACCTCGCTCATGGAAACAATCTGATTGCTGATGGTCACGACCACTGAACCCTCCGCAAACGATCCATCGGTGGATGAACCAACAATGGTGACATCACCGTCCAATATTCCCCTTACAACGCCGTCTTTATTAACAGAGGCCTTCCCGGTCCCGTTCACCACCGACCACGTCAGGTTCTGATTGGAGGCATCCTCAGGAAGAATGGTAACCCCTATTTGCAACGTACCGTTGTTTTCAGTGATCTCCCCTCCGGTAAGTGTGATATCTTCAATATAAGTACCTGTTTCAGCACCGTCGAAAGTGATAATACCACAATCGTCCATATTCACCCAGGATGACCCAACGGCACTGTTATTCGACCATACTGCAGGCCTGTTTCCGCCATCCCCTTCATCCCTGTCAATAATGGTCACATCAAAACCAATTTCGCCGGTAATATCCACGCCAATTCCATCCTGGTCCAGAAGACTTGAAAAGGGAACAAAATATTCAACGATATAATTCGGATCATCAACCATTTCTGCATATTCAATGATGCTACCCGCAGTACCATTGAAATCACAGGTCAGAAGTGTGCCGTCAATCAATCCGTCCTTAAATTCAGGAGCCACCTGGTAGTGTCCCATCCCTGTGCTGGGTCCGCCAGCATCCTCGAGAATATAATTAACGTCAAAATAGAGTTCAGGTTTATCATATTCCCAGCTGTAGGCGCCCGGCACCAGGTAGTGGGGATAGAAATCATCATCGGTAACCCTCAGCAGGATATAGATGCCATCGTAGGTCCATAAACCCTGCCAGGTTGTTTCTCCCGATGTTCCGAGAGTAGGGGATACAGGGTTACCTTCTGCATCGACGGTAGGCACATCGATGTTATTCTCAGCCTCTGCCTCGGCCCAGACATCATCAACCACACCATCAATGACCGGATCAACAGAAGCTTTTTTAATTACAACGCTGGGCCTCTGTGCCAGCGCTCCAACTGCAATCATTCCGCACAGCAGGAAAAAAGTAAATTTTCTTTTCATCTTTATCGTTTTTAGTTGGTTATTTACATAGATCTGATGTATAACACGCGTACAATGTATAAAATTCTTTTGGGAATCGAGTAGGAAGATAGGGATCTAATCCCTATCTGTCCTCTCACACCACCCTGCATACCGTTCGGTACAGGGCGGTTCCTTAAATAATGACACGAACAGCCCTGTAGTAGTCCGAGAAAAAGATATAGCCAGCCTCGTTAAGACGCTCATTGGTGATAGTGCATGCCAAGATATAACTATTGGCGATGTGCCAATAGCCTTTCCGGGTGTTCGCCCATTCCCATGCCTTGTATTTATCGATACCAAGTTTCATGAGATTACGTCTTCGGGTTCGTATCCGTTTCCATTGTTTCCATATCACCATACGTAGACGTCTGCGATACCACATATCTATACGCTGTAGCATCTTATCAATGTCCGCCAGTTTGAAGTAGTTCACCCAGCCAATAATATACTGCCTGAGTGCCTCCTTCCGTCTCGCGTATCCCCAGCCATTGCTCCGTGAGGTAAGCGTTCTGATTCGCTCCTTCATCTTTGCGATGCTCCCCGGGTGTACCCGCAGTCGTCCTTCACCTTTCGTTACATAAAAGGAGTATCCCAAAAATTTAATCTTTGAGATATAGGCTGTCGTGGTCTTTTCCCTGTTTACCTTCAGGAACAGTTTATTCTCGATGTACGGAACAATGTTCGATAGCGTCCTCTCGGCAGCCCGCTTGCTCTTGCAAAGGATTACCAGATCGTCAGCATATCGGACAAAGCGGTGCCCACGCTTTTCGAGTTCCCTGTCCAACTCATTGAGCATGATATTGCTTAACAGCGGACTTAGTGGCCCTCCCTGCGGAACACCCCTCTCCGTCTCTTCGAACTTGTTGCGAACTACAACACCTGCATTAAGGTATTTATGGATAAGCGAGATGACCCGCCCATCTTGTACCGTCCTTGACAACACTTCTATCAGTTTACTCTGATTAACCGTGTCAAAGAACTTCTCAAGATCCATATCCACAGCGAACCTGTAGCCCTCTGTGATATGACTCCTGCATTTGCTCAATGCCTGGTGCGCATTCCGTCCGGGCCGGAACCCGTAACTGTTCGCCGAGAACTGTTTCTCGTAAATAGGGGATAAGACCTGTGCGATGGCCTGTTGGATTACTCGGTCCACCACCGTGGGGATGCCAAGCGCTCTCTTCTTCCCATTCTCTTTGGGTATCTCTACCCGCCGAACTGGATTAGGTCGGTACTTACCGTCCAATATGGATTGTATAAGCTTATCCTTGTTCTTGACAAAATGATCCTTCAAGGATTCGACTTCCATCTTGTCTATTCCTCCGCTCCCCTTGTTGCTCCTTACCCGTTTATAGGCTCGGTTAAGGTTCGTAGGACTCAGGATCTGCTCTAACAACCCATATTCAGGTCTGTCGGTATTGGTGAGCTTGTTTTCAGTTATCCAGATAAAGGTCTGCCCTCCTGCATAGCCCTCGGGTTCCGCCCTACTATTCTGCCGGTAGGTATCTTGCGATATTTTCTGCTTTCTACCCTCCATCTGGTAACATTCATTCACTCTCACGCTTTAAGGTTCGGCCCTTTCCGCACCCCGTCGAAAGGTGCAGTACTACGGCCTCGGCTGACTTCTCACAGTAAATCTTGTTTCAACCGTGTTTCATACTCCGTTTCCACACGTCTGTGAGACCTCCCCGGTTAAGAACAACAACTTTCATCCCATATACCTGCTGCATTTACCTTGGCTGACCCGGACAGTATCGGACTTTGTCTTGTCTTGTAGACTCATCCTCCAGTCTTAGTACTTATATGCAGTTTCTGTTCGTCAGGCCGGGATTTTGCCGACGGCAATGTTACTCCCTTCGGTCGTGAGCTCGTCCTTCGTCCTCGGTTCCTTCAGACTCCATCTCACGATGGACGCCCTTGCCTTAGACTAACGCTTCCCACTGTCAAAGTGCGTTCGGGACTTGCACCCTAAAGTTGTTGCCCATGCCGGGCAAACAAGAAAAAGGCTGCCCGCTCGCGCGGACAGCCGCAGGTGGTTGTTTTTACAACCGCTCCTGTAACCCCGCCCTCCTGGAGGATGGGGCGCTCCGTTATTTATAAGGATCGTACTTTACCCGATCCGGATGAAGTGCTTGTGATCTGTGGGTCCCCATGATAATAGACACTTCCGCTTCCGGAAATTTTTGCAGCCAGCTCGTCGGTGACAGTGATCCTGCATGACCCCGATCCACTGATAGCGGTTGAAAACTCGGCAACCTCAAAGGTCTCTGCATTGAACTCCCCCGACCCGCTGATCTTCAGGTCTGCCTCCTCCGCATTACCGTTTTTAATAACCGCATCGCCCGATCCGGATATCTTCACATTCATCTCTTCAACTTCCAGGTTTGAAAAAAATACTGTACCGCTACCTGAAACGGAGATAGACATCTCCTCCGATCCAACCGGCATCTCCGACCTGAATGTACCGGAACCCGAGAGAGAAACTTCATCCAGCTCTCGGGAGGTGATATGGATGGTAAGTTTTGACCTGTGGCCATTCCAGTCCTCATACCTCAACTTCAACATGCCATCCTCCACCCTGGTTACAAGTTCCTTCACATCTTCTGAATTTCCTTCAATGATGATTTCATGGGAGTTGCCTGGGGTATAGAAAACATCTGCACCAATACCCATACCGATCCCGGTAAAAGGGTCAAGAACACGGGTTTCCTGTGCGGCCAGATCATTAACAAACAGACCGGAGGTAAAAAACACCAGGCAAAATCCCGACAGGGTTTGAATAACTGTTTTCATCGTTGCAAATTTTGATAAGGATTAATTTTTATCCTAAAGACGATGAACCCGGGGGCATGTTACAGTTCCGTAATACCTTCGGGCAAATTCAGAAGTAGTATTTTCTTTTTATGATCGATTTTCTGAATGAAATCCTCTGTTGCGGGAATCATGATCTCCCCGCCTTTATGTCTGATCACCCAGACCGGGTTCAGTTCATTGGGAATATGATCAGATATTACACCAATCTCACCCAAATGAAGGTCGATTGCAAGATACCCGATCCACTGTCCAGGGGCAACGGCCATCACCCCTTTATTGCCGGAATCCCAGGGATCAAGGTAAACCTCCTGCCCAACCACCTTCCTGGCCTCCTCCAGCGAATTGATAAATTCAACTTTAACAATGGCCTGACCGGCTGCTACAAACTCTACTGATTCCATAAAATAAGGAACCCGCTGCCCATCCATATCGATGAACAGCGGGATTCCCGGTTTCAATTTTTGCGCTACATCAGGGATTAAATAGATATGAATATCTCCCTGGAGTCCATACGGTTTCGAGATTTTTCCGGCTTTTACACCCCCCTGAACCGTCATAGAATAAGAAATTATACCTCTTTCTTCTCGTCCGGTTCCCCGGCCTCAGGCTCCTCTGCGGGGGCTTCTTCAGTTGCTTCAGGCTCCTCTGCGGGGGCTTCTTCAGTTGCTTCAGGCTCCTCTGCGGGGGCTTCTTCAGTGGTTTCAGGCTCCTCTGCAGGGGCTTCTTCAGTAGTTTCAGGCTCCTCTGCAGGGGTTTCTTCAGTTACTTCAGGCTCCTCTGCGGGGGCTTCTTTAGTTGAAACAGCGGCTGCAACTTTTTCTGCAGGAGCTTCTTCATTTAAGGTTTCAGGCTCTTCAACTTCCGGTTCCACAGCACGGGTTACAGAGGCAGCTTCTGCTGCAACAAGCTCTGACCTCCGTTTTGCAATCTCCTGCGCTCTCTTCTCCTTAATTTTACTCTCAGCTTCAATACGGCTCTTTTCATCCGAGGCTTTTGTCGACTTAAGTTTATCCTTACTGGCCTCGATTTTCTGTTCTTTCTCGATCATCCAGGACTGGAATCTCTTCCCGGCTTCAGCTTCGTCAAAAGCACCTTTTTTTACACCCTCCATCAGGTGTTTCTTGTACAATACTCCTTTGTAAGATAAGATAGCTCTACATGTATCAGTAGGTTGAGCGCCTTTCTGCAGCCATTCTAAGGCCTTGTCGAAATCCAAAACAATGGTAGCAGGATTGGTATTGGGATTATATTGTCCCAATGATTCAATAAATTTACCATCACGTGGCGCCCTGCTATCAGCAACTACAATAGAGTAGATCGCCTGAAATTTGCGACCCTGTCTTTGTAATCTGATTTTTGCTGGCATACTCTTTTAAATTTAAATGATTAAATACCTACATTTTTAAGAGTCGCAAAGGTAGCATTTATCGGATAATTTGCAAAGAATTAGAGGGATTTAAAACCTCAGGGAATTCAAAGGTAATCGGATGATGATTTAAATGCTGCCATAAATTTATTAACACGGGTGGTTCGTGGGCCTATTTCCCCTAACTTTACCATTGATGTTTTTAATATTTGATACCGAGACAACAGGTCTTCCAAAACGTGATAATGCTCCTGTTGGTGAAGTAGATAACTGGCCGAGGGTCGTGCAGATTGCGTGGCAGCTTCACGACGAAACAGGGGAGCTTACCGGGAATCAAAGTATGTTGATACAGCCCGACGGTTTTGAGATACCCTATTCGGCTGAAAAGGTACACGGAATCTCCACTGAAAAAGCGAAAACAGAAGGAATCCCACTGAAGGAGGCGCTCTCCATCTTCAACAAATCACTTGATCAAACCCGGGTCCTGGTTGGACACAACATTCGGTTTGACGTGAACGCGTTGGGGGCTGAGTTCATCAGAAGCGGACTTGAGACCAAATTCCTGGATTTGCCCCAGGTCTGCACCATGCGCTCCAGCACCGACTACCTGAAGATACCCGGGGGAAGAGGAGGGAAATTCAAGCCCCCGAAACTGATGGAACTCTATGAGTTTCTTTTTGATGAACGGTTTTCGGAAGCCCATCATGCTGCCGCCGATGTGGAGGCCACTTCCCGTTGTTTCCTTGAGTTGCTCCGATTAAAGGTGATCACCCCGGAATCAATACATCTTAGCCCCGGGCTATACAGCAGATTTCTCGTCAAAAATCCGGAGAGGATTAAGCAAGCCGGAATTTCTTATACCTCCAACCGGGAGGGTGCCCTCAAAACTCCCCCGGAGATACCCGAGGCAGGGACAGAACCCTTATCAGATCTGAATACAGATCCCGGGGCCAGCCCTGAGAGGACAGCGTTCTGCCATCTGCATGTACACACTCAATATTCAATCCTCGATGGAGCCGCCAGTATCCCCAACCTGCTCAAGAAAGCCATCGACGACGGGATGAGGGCAGTGGCCATTACCGATCATGGAAATATGTTTGGGGTTAAGGAGTTTCACAATGAAGCGACCAAGCGGGGAATCAAACCCATCCTTGGGTGCGAAGCCTACATTGCCCGCCGTTCCCGGCATTTGAAGGAGGACAAAAACCTGGATGGCAATGATCATATCGTATTACTGGCCAGGAATCATTTAGGTTACAGGAATCTGATAACCATGATTTCATTGGGCTGGACTGAAGGATTTTATTACAAACCTCGTATTGACAGGGAAATTCTGGAGCGGTACAGCGAAGGCGTTATCTGTCTCTCGGCATGCCTGGGTGGAGAGATACCCCAGGCAATCATGCACAACAGCGTGGAGGAAGCCGAGCATATAATCATTGAATACAAACGGATCTTCGGTGAAGATTTCTACCTGGAGCTGCAGCGCCACCAGTCCGGCGATCCCGATATGAACAAACTGGTCTTCGACGACCAGGTATTTGTGAACCGCACACTGTTCGAGTTAGGGGAAAAACTTGGGGTAAAATGTGTTGCTTCCAACGATGTTCATTTTGTAGACATGGAAGATGCCGAAGCACATGATCATCTGATCTGCCTCAACACAGGCAGGGACCTGGATGATCCCAAGCGGATGCGCTACACCCGGCAGGAGTGGTTCAAGACACAGGCCGAAATGGGGGAAATTTTTTCTGACCACCCTGAAGTCCTGAAGAATACCCTGGAGGTAGCCGGAAAGGTAGAGGAGTTCGAATTGAATTCCAATCCTGTGATGCCCTTCTACCCTCTTCCGGAGGGCTTTGATAATGAAGATGAATACCTGAAACACCTCACCTATGAAGGGGCAAAACTCAGGTATGCTGACATCACTGATGATATCAGGGAACGGATCGACTTTGAACTTGGTACCATCCGGAGAATGGGTTTCCCCGGATATTTTCTGATTGTACAGGATTTTATTGCAGCTGCCCGGCAGATGGGAGTCTCGGTCGGACCCGGCCGGGGATCGGCAGCCGGATCTGCCGTGGCATACTGTTTGAAAATTACCGATATCGATCCTATCAGGTATGATTTACTGTTTGAAAGGTTTCTGAACCCCGACCGGATCTCCATGCCGGATATCGATATTGATTTTGATGAAGATGGACGGGATGAGGTACTTCGGTGGGTGGTGAATAAATATGGACATGAACGGGTAGCCCACATTATTACCTTTGGTACCATGGCTGCAAAGATGGCCATCAGGGATGTTGCACGGATTCAAAAACTACCTCTCCCAGAAGCCGACCGCCTGGCTAAACTTGTGCCCGAGCGTCCCGGAACCACACTAAGCAAAGCATATGACGAGGTACCCGAATTACAAGCTGAACGAAACTCTAACAATCCTCTTATTTCCAATACTTTACGAATTGCAGAGCGACTCGAAGGATCGGTCAGGCAAACCGGGCTGCATGCTTGCGGGGTAATTATTGGGAGGAATGACCTGACCCAGCATCTGCCTGTATGCAAATTTAAGGATTCGGAACTTCTGGTAACACAGTTCGATGGCCATTTCGTGGAAGATGTGGGCATGCTAAAGATGGATTTCCTGGGACTTAAAACGCTTTCCATCATCAAGGATGCCATAGCCAATGTTTTGGATTCCAAGGGTATAAAAGTTGATATCGATCATATTCCAATGGACGACGCTCCTACCTTTGACCTGTACTCGAGGGGGGATACAACCGGACTGTTCCAATTTGAATCGCCGGGTATGAAAAAGTACCTGAAGGATTTGCGACCCAATCGCTTTGAGGACCTCATCGCCATGAATGCCCTCTACCGGCCCGGACCCATGGAGTACATTCCAAGCTTTATAAACCGGAAGCATGGCAGAGAGAAGATTGAATATGACCTCCCGGAAATGGAGGAGACCCTGAAAGACACATATGGCATTACGGTTTATCAGGAACAGGTAATGTTACTTTCCAGGAAGCTGGCAGGTTTTACCCGTGGTGAAGCCGATTCGCTTCGAAAAGCCATGGGTAAGAAGATCAAGAAAATGATGGACGAACTCAAGGTAAAGTTCGAAGAGGGTTGTCTGAAAAACGGAATTTCAAAAGCCAAGATCGATAAGATATGGACCGACTGGGAAGCTTTTGCCCAGTATGCATTCAACAAGTCCCACTCCACCTGTTATGCTTATGTGTCTTATCAGACGGCCTTCCTGAAGGCCAACTATCCCGCCGAATTCATGGCCGCAGTGTTGAGCCGCAACATCACGGATATTAAGAAGATCGGGGTTTTCATGGACGAGTGCAGGCGGATGGGTATCCAGGTCCTTGGGCCCGATGTAAATGAAAGCAATGTGCGTTTTACGGTAAATGAAAAGGGAAACATCCGGTTTGGACTGGGCGCCATCAAAGGGGTTGGGGAGAATGCTGTCAGGAGTATCATAGAGGAGAGAACAAAATCAGGCCCCTTTAAGGATATCTATGATTTCGTGGAGAGAAATGACCTGCACCAGGTAAATCGCAAGAACCTGGAGGGGCTGGTCATATCCGGCGCCCTGGATTGTTTCAAAGAGATTTCAAGAAGCCAGTATATTGAAACCGTTGAATCTGAAGAGGCCACATTCATTGAACAGCTGATCAAATATGGGAATAAGATCCAGTTTGAACGCGACACTCCACAGCAAAACCTTTTTGGCGAGATAGGAGCCATTTCCATCACCAAACCTGAACCTCCCGATATAAATGAGTGGGATGATTCAACAAAATGCAAGCGTGAAAAAGAACTCATTGGTATATACCTGACCTCACACCCTCTGGACCGTTACAAGGTTGAAATTGAATCGTTCTGTCCAAATACCCTTCACCAGTTGAACGACCTTCAAGCCCACCGGGGAAGGGACCTGGTCTTCTGCGGTATGGTAAAGAGTGTCAGGGATGGGGTCGACCAATGGAAGAATAAGCCCTACCTTCTGGCCCATCTGGAAGATTACACCGAGAGCTACAACATCAGGCTGAAGAATGACGACTATGTCAACTTCAAACAATATTTTCGTCCGGATGTGGCCCTTATGATCCGGGCAACAGTCAACGAATGGAACCCCAGGGAGGATCCCCAGAAGAAGGTCTTCTCCTTAAAAATTAAAATGATTTACATGTTGTCAGATGTGAGGGAAAAACTGGTAAAATCGGTGGATTTGTTTATTGATATAAACAGAATCCGGCCCGGGCTTATGGAAGAACTTGAACGTTTTACAGTAAATGAAGGTGGGAAAGTCCTTAAGTTTCGGATTCACGATCCTGAAAGCCAGATGAAACTAAACCTTTTCTCCCGCAAGAAGAAGGTTCTTCTTTCCGATGAATTTCTAAGCTACCTCAAAGAGGGGCGGGATTTTGATTTCCGTTTAGCGTAAAGGTTTTTTTTATACTTTTGCTCAGAATTAATACTTATAGCAATGGCATTAGAAGCAACAGATAGCAATTTTGAGGAGCTCGTTTTGAAAGCAGATAAACCGGTGATTGTTGATTTCTGGGCAGAATGGTGTGGTCCATGCCGAATGGTAGGCCCGATTGTTGAGGAGGTTGGAGTTGATTATAAAGGTAAAGCCATCGTGGCCAAAGTTGATGTTGACAGTAATCCTGGCATTACGGCCAAATACGGCATCAGGAATATTCCCACCATCTTGTTCTTTAAGAATGGAAATATTGCTGACAAACAGGTAGGAGCCGTACCGAAAAGCACTATCGTCAATAAGCTGGAAGCGCTATTATAGAATCTCAGTAGGATTTTGGAATAAAGAAGAAAGTTCCGCCTTCATCTTCAAGACCGGCAATCTTTCCAAACTGTGGCTTCTGCGTGTTGTTGTTCTCCACTGCTGAAGTTACCTTCAGAACGATACTTTCAATGGGAACGCACACATCGGGACTATTTGTCAGAACATTGGCAAATGTCCTGGTAAACTGGCTGTCATCCATTGCAAGTTCAGGCCCTGCCGAGGAAAAGACCTGGGAGGATTTTAATCTGGCGGCTTCCCAGTCATTGCAATCCCTCTCCACGATCTCAGATCGCATGGCCTGGTAAAAACTTGGACCCGATTCGCAGGCATCGGTAATCACCAGGGTATGATTCACCGACTCGGAATAAGATTGCATGGATGCTTTCAGAGCGTTTACACTGAAATAGGTGAATTCATCATTCCGGATGGCATCTGTTGGAATCCAGTAACCCGTCTCATTGATATACTTTCCATGTCCCGCATACCAAACCATAATTGAATTGACCCTGTTGCTTCGGATCAGGTCCCTCAGTTCTATGGCAAAAAACCGCTCCATGTCCTGCTTGGTCATGTTCTTCTTGTGAATCACATTGTGCACCTGGTACCTGGCGAGCGCTCCCCTGATCAGGGTGATATCCTTCGATGGACCACCAAGGCTTGTAAATGACTCGTAACTTGAATTTTCAATGAAGATGGCCCAGGTCTTTCCCATGGGATTATCCCCATAAGCATGAACATCCCTGTTGATTGTAAAACGGGTCTGCGACTGATTTCCAAATTCATCCATTACATTAACCGTAAGACCGGTCTTGTTCTCTATCCTGACCATCGCTGAAAAGCCAGGGTTCATATCGCTAGGTATGTAACTTGCTGAAACACTGTCGATGAATATATCTGAGATCTTACTTTCATCCTCCACACGTCCCTCCAGGTAGATAAACGGCTCATCATTGTCCAGATAGAGGATATTATTCTCGGAAGCGTAGGGTGCAATGATTTGTACTACCGGTGGGTCAATTTCTGTTCGTCGTACAGTAAATATAGTGGTCTCGGCATTATCATATACATCGGTGACCTGGACAATAATCTGGTCTGATTCCCGCACATTCACACTGGCAAGGAATTGGTATTCCCCGTCAATCTCCTGCACGGGGACCGAAAAATTATTAACCTGCAGGGTTTTTATTTTGCTTTGATCTGAAATGATTCCGCTTACTGCAATCACCTGGGTGCCTCTGGGTATATCGACAATGTTATCGACCTTTGAAGGTGGTTCCCTGAGTGTTACCACAGGTTTTTCCTTCTCCCTTTTTAACTCGAACATCCTGATGGTAGCCTCTTCGTATAACCTTTTTGCATTGTCATCGAATTTAGACATGACCACTATTTTCTCATAATCAATCTGGGCCTCCCGGTAATCACGGATTGCTTCGAATGATTCAGCCCGTTTAAAATAGACATCGGCCATGCCGGGACTCAGTTCAAGGACCCTGGTGTAATCGCTGATCGCATTGGCAGCCTGGTTCATGGCCTTATAGTAATCTCCCCGGTAAAGAAAAACCTTTGGATTACCAGGATAATCAATGGATGCAAGCGATAGCACCTCTATGGCTTTGGGGTAGTTCTTCTGAGCTGCAAGAATCTGACTTTGCAAAAGTACCCCTTCCAGGTTACCGGGATCAAGCTGCAGAACCTGAGTAACCGAAGCATACGCATCAGGGTAGTGTTCCATTTTGTAGCGTAGCCCGGCCAGGGCATAGTGAGTCTCCATAACCCGACGGTTTTCCTCTATGGATCTAAGGTAAGCCTCTTCGGCCTCGGGGTACATTTCCAGTTTATCATATACCCGGGCCAGGTTAAAATATCCCTTCTCATCCTCTTTGATCCGGAGAGATTTCCGACAATCCTCAAGGGCCTCCTGGTATCGTTTCAATTCCGTGAGTACAACCGATCTTATCTGTAAGGCTTCCAGAAAGTTATTCTTCAGATCGATTGCTTCATTCAGCCTTTCCAGTGCAGTTTCATACTCTCCCATCTGATAGTAGGAGTTTCCGGAAAGATAAAAGAGCTCCCCATCCTTTTCATTGAAAACAATGGCTTTGTCGAAGTCAACAGAAGCTCTTTCATAATCTTTCAATTGGGTATAGGCAAGGGCCCGTTGAATATAGGCCTTATCAAAATCGGGTTCAAGTTCAATGGCCTTTGTGTACTCTTCTATGGCCTCCCCGAAGCTCATCTTTCGGGTGAAATCCTCTCCGGCCTTCATGTACTGTTTCGATGACTGGGCGAAAATCATCATGGTACCCAGTATCGGAAACAGTATCAATATGGTGATCAACCTTTTCATTAATTATGATTAAAATTTCCGAAGTGATTCATAAAGACTTCAAGCATAGTCTCCCGTAACCTGAGTTTCTCTATGGGTTCTGTCCCCGGTTCCGGAGCCTTTACTCCCTGACCAAAGCACATCTTCCCGGTAAAGACTCTTGCTTCATCCCACAGCCCTGATTCAAGAAACGATTCCAGCAATTTAGCCCCTCCCTCCACAAATACAGAAACGATGTGCTGATCATACAACTCCTCCATTAAACCCTCGAGATCGTAAGAAGGATCGACATAAATACTGCGTGTTCTACCAGAATATTTTCCTGGAACGCCTGTAAACACGATTGTATCCTGACTGCCGTCCAGGATCCTGGAATCCTTCGAAATCCTCCCCTTCCGGTCGAGCGTGATCCTCACAGGTTGATCCCCGGTCCACCTTCGGACATTCAGCATGGGATTATCTGTAATCACTGTATTTGTACCAATCATGATGGAGGCCTCCTCCGATCTCCATTTATGTACCAGGGTCCTGCTCACCTCCCCTGTAATCCAGGTAGTTCCTATCGGATCACCGGGATCCCTGATCACATCAATGAATCCATCCTGCGTTTGGGCCCACTTAAGGATAATATATGGACGCTTCTTTTGATGAAAATGAAAAAACCTTCTGTTCAACTGATACCCCTCCTCTTCCAGGCAACCTTTATCCACTATTACTCCAGCCTGTTCCATCTGACTGACACCCAATCCATTCACGCTGGGAAAGGGATCCTTGTTGGAGATCACAACCCTCCTGATTCCTTTCTGCTGAATCAGCATCGAGCATGGGGGTGTCTTCCCGTAATGGGCACAGGGTTCCAGGCTGCAATATAGCGTGGATTGGGGCAGCAGTGATTGATCCTTTACCGAGCGAATGGCATTGACCTCGGCATGCGGACCACCGAATTCGTGATGATACCCCTCACCAATGATGCGGTCGTTATATACGATAACACTGCCCACCAGGGGATTGGTCCGGGTGAATCCCAAACCCTTCCTGGCCAGCTCAAAACAGCGGCGCATGTATATTTTATCTTTCTCCGTCAATTGTCGCTTTGTTTATTACTATTTTTGATCATGCTCCAAAATCATGCCACACTCGGCGATATCCGCAAATATCTTCAAAAGGAGGTGTCGCAACTCTATTCAGGAGGTGAAATTAATGCCCTCGTCAATATGATCATGGATTATTGTGGTTATCCATCACCCGGGCCCATCCTGAATCCGCAACACCAGCCCGGGGCCAATACCGTTGCACAAATTAATGAAATTGTTACTGATATTCATACACATCGGCCCATACAATATATTCTCGGGGAGACCAGTTTCCTTGATGTGACCATCCATATCGATGAAAATGCCCTGATACCCAGACCTGAAACAGAGGAGTTGGTTTACCGGATCATCCACTCAACAAAGCACCCGCCGTTGCATATCCTTGACCTGTGTACAGGGTCGGGATGCATCGCCCTTGCTTTAAAAAATGAGTTTCCGTCCGCACGTGTTTCGGGCCTGGATAACAGCATCCGGGCGCTGGAACTGGCCAGAAAAAACGGTGAAATGAACCAGCTGGAAGTGAATTGGATTCAGGGGGATATTCTCTCCCTGGAATCCACACTGTTCCCGGTAAAATATGACCTGGTGGTTTGCAACCCCCCTTACGTCCTGATGAGCGAAAAGACTCTGATGGAAAGAAACGTACTGGATTACGAACCTCATGCCGCCCTTTTTGTTGAGGATCATGATCCATTGGTTTTTTACAGTGCCATTGCCCGTCTTTCTCCTGAAATCCTCCCTGAAAGCGGAACACTGTGGCTTGAGATCAATGAAAGATTTGGCAGGGAGGTTTCCGGCCTGCTGGAAGATTCAGGCTTTACTCAGATCATCATTTATAAGGATATCCATGAAAAAGAGCGGTTCATCAAAGCCAGAATCTGACGGCGAACCTTTTGACAGGGCGCTTCAGAAAGCGGCCGGACTATGCAGTCGTCAGGAACAGTGTACCAGTCATATCAGGGAAAAACTGAGAAATTGGAATGTAAGTGGGGAGGATGAGGATAAAATCATCCACCGGCTTACAGAGGAGAAATTTCTTGATGATGGCCGTTATGCCGGCTTTTACGCAAGGGACAAATTCAGGTTCAACAACTGGGGCAGAATCCGGATTACCTATATGCTCCGGCAAAAACGAGTCGGGGAAGAGCTTATTGAAAATGCACTTTCACAAATCGATGAGAAGCAGTGGTTCCTTGCCTGCCTTGATCTGATCCGTGGCAAGGCAGCCAGTCTTAAAGATGAGAATCCATTTAACCGGAGGGGAAAGCTATTCAGATATGCAGCGGGATACGGATTTGAACCGGACCTGATATACAGGGCACTGGACATGGTGGAGAAGGAATAGATCGGGCAGAGGATTTTCTTTCTTATATTTGCCTCAAATTCTGCATATGATTACTTCCGACCAGATTAAAAACCTCAATGATCGCCAGGCTGCTTTAAGGAGGCATCTTTGACGTGGATGGCAAAACCATCCAGATAGAAGAAGAGCAGCAAAAGACACAGGAGCCGGATTTCTGGAACGATCCGAAAGCTGCCGAAGAACAGTTGAAAAAAGTGGCCCGGCTCAAGAGTTGGGTGGATGGATACAACTCGGTGGAATCGGCCTTGGAAGACCTTAATGTGCTGGTTGAGTTCCTGCAGGCAGGCGAATCGTCCGAGCAGGAGGTAATGGAGCAATACGATCTGGCCCTATCACTTACTGAAAGCCTTGAATCCAAAAACATGCTTCAGAATGAAGAGGATGGCCTGGGGGCGATCCTGAAGATCAATTCGGGGGCAGGAGGTACCGAGAGCCAGGATTGGGCAGAAATGCTGATGAGAATGTACCTTCGCTACGGCGAAAGACAAAATTACAAAGTCCGGGAACTTCATATGGTCCAGGGGGAAGAAGCCGGAATCAAATCGGTTACACTGGAGTTCACTGGCGATTACGCCTATGGATTCATGAAAAGCGAATCGGGTGTTCACAGGCTGGTCAGGCTTTCTCCTTTTGACTCCAACAACCGCCGGCACACTTCTTTCGCATCGGTATTTGTTACACCCGTTATTGATGAATCCATCGAGATCGTTATCAATCCGGCCGATATTGAATGGGATACATTCCGCTCGGGGGGTGCAGGAGGTCAAAATGTGAATAAGGTGGAAACCGGCGTTCGTGTCCGCCACCTCCCCACGGGAATTACAGTGGACAACACCGAAACCCGGTCCCAGCTAAAAAACAGGGAGAACGCCCTGCGGATCCTGAAATCCCATCTCTACGAAATTGAGCTTCAGAAAAAGAGGGAAAAGCAGGCCGAGATCGAAGGAACTAAAATGAAAATCGAATGGGGATCACAAATACGCAATTATGTTCTTCACCCCTACAAACTGGTAAAAGACCTGCGTACCCACCACGAAACCAGTAATGTTCAGGCGGTCCTGGACGGCAACCTTGACCCATTTGTCAAGGCCTACCTTATGGAGTTTGGGGGTAAGTAGTTCAGCTACGAAACCGGATCTGCCATAAGATTCCTTTTGCGCGAACCTTTATCAGGATTAGGTGAAGATAATCTGGGTTCCCTCACCACCGCACATGGCATAAAAATCACCAACGGTTAGCACTGCTTTCACCTCATCCCAGAGGTCTTCCTTCTTAAGCTTAAACATGTCCATGGCCAGTTTACATGCGTATATCTCCCCACCACCGGCAGTTATCATTTCAAGAAATTCATCCACCGGGGGGATATCCAGTTTTTCCATGGAACTCTTCATCATCGCAGATACACCGGCCTCCACGCCTGGAAGCATCCCCAGAATGGTAGGGAATGGTAAACCACCCGGTGCCCTCATTGCAGGATTTCCCACAGTGGCGGTTTTGATTTTCTTCATCTGCTTTTTGGTAATTGCATCAAGTCCGAAGAAGGTAAAGAAGACTTTTGCTTCGATACCCTCCATAACCGCTCCGTTGGCCAATACCAGGGTTGCATATACATCTTCAATGGCACCCTTGGCACAGATGATGCATACTTTTTTTAATGGACTTTCATTGTTCATAGTCATATCATTGGTTTTTTAGGAATTAAACACAACTGGCAGGCTTGGGAATTCCTGCAAATTTTGATGACAGTTTCAGTGGTCCCTTAGGAAAGAGCTCGTACAACCCCTTGATGTCGGTTATACCCGATTTCCCCACCCTTCTGATGGTCAGCGTCTCTCCCTTTGCGTGGGCATCACGGAGAAATTCAAGAACCTCAAAATGCTTTTCGCTCAGTTCGATCCCGTCCTCCCTGGCCAGCTCAATGGCAATTTCCCTGTTCCACTGGGAAGCGTCCACAAGATATCCTTCATCATTTACCTCAACAGCATGTCCTGCAATTGTTTTTTGTGCCATAACTTCTTTATTTATTGGTTTTTAATTATTGGTTTCCTTACTCAGATTCTTTAAAAGCACCATTACGAACCCAATCCTCTTTTTCATCTCGGGTTTATTCAATTCCCTGATCACTTTGAAAATGGAATACTCAGGAACATCCTCCATCTCGAGCCCGGCAAATACCTTGACTGCATTGTCGAAGGATTTTAGCATTTCAGGTTGTGTAAGGTTCTTAACCACGTCCAGCATGGCGACCACATTATCGGCCAGCAGGCGGGCATCCTCAGCACCGTAATGGGTGACAATATTATCGATGATCCGGCCGAACTCCTTCATGAATTCAAAATATCCCTTTTGCTCAATATCGTGCAGCTTTTTAGTGGCGTCAATGATCACTTCATTGACGATGGGACCCAGGTCCTTCATCAGGTCCGTTGCGCTTCCAAGGGTATTCAGGATGTTATTGAAATTCCCGACGTTCTGCGCAAGCCTGATGCCCAGCTCACGCAGCTGGTCCGGATCAAGCACCACCTCATGCTCGTCGAGCACCTTTACGGTACTGTCATACACATCTTTCCCTATGATGGAGGCATCTGCCACAAGGTCATCGAGGGCCTGTGACTTAAGTCGTTGCTGGTTTACATATTCCAGGATGGTATCCACCTTCCGGTTCAGCTCGGCAATTTGTTGTGTCGTATTGTCTCCCATGATTCTCTCTGTTATGCTACCTCATTTTTCTTTCCTGCCATGGTCATATGAGCCTCAATGGGCATCTCTTTGCCCCGAAGGAGGATATGCCAGTATATCCACCTGAACATCAGTTTCCCGTAATGGTTGATCTTGGTATTCCGCAGCAAACCGAAGGGCCCGATTCCGGGAAGGGGGAAGGTGCCGGGCAGGGGTTCAGTGTCATAATTGAAATCAATCAGGGCCCCTTTTCCATACCCGGTTTCAATGTAGCAGTTGGCATGACCGTCAAATTTTGCGGTAAGCGGCCTGTTCTCAATGGCATTCATCAAATTTTCAAACAGGATTTCAGACGCAAAATGCGCAACTGAACCTGCTTTGGAGGTTGGAAGGTTGGCGGCATCGCCCAGAACGAAAATATTTTCGAACCTCCTGGACCGGAGCGTCTCCTTATCCGTTTCCACGTAATTCATATCATCGCCCAGACCACTTCTGAGGATCATTTCCGAACCCATGTTCACAGGTACAATGGTAAGGGCATCAAAAGGGATCTCCTGCTCATCATACGATTTCAGGACTTTCTTCTCATTGTCCACACTCTCCAGGTAAAAGTCCGGAATGACCCTGATGTTCTTATCCTCAAGGAGCTGACTAAGCATTTTGGTAGCGATCGGCTTGGTAAATGCACCAGGCAAAGGGGTGACATAGGTGATATCCACTTTATCCCTGATCCCCTTCCCGGTGAAATAAGCCTCGGCGAGGCATACAAATTCAATGGGAGCAACCGGACATTTAAAAGGCAATTCAGCAATACACATGACCAGTTTGCCACCTTCCCACGATTTGAAGAATTGTTGCAGGGCGACTGCACCTTCCACCGTATAGAAATCAAAAATAGATTTCCTCCACTCTTCACCCATCAGCCCCGGGGTCTCCTCCGGACGGGTCTGGGTGCCGGTGGCAATGATCAAAAAATCGTATGTAAGGGTGGTACCATCCATTAAAAAGACTTTGTTCTCCTCCCCCACAACCCTGTCTATCTCCTGGTAGATCACCTTTACCCCGGCAGGGAAGAAATCACCCTTTGGTTTGATCACATCTGATTTATTATAAATTCCAAACGGAATGAAAAGAAACCCTGGCTGGTAATAATGGGTTTTGTGCTGATCCACGATCGCAATTTCCCACTCCTGCCGGTCGAGGGCCTTGAAGAGTTTATTGGCCATCATGGTGCCGGCTGTACCACCCCCCAGTATTAAAATCTTTTTCATAATTTCGCTTTTTTGATATCATTTTTACTGTTACAAAAATAACAATACCAAATGGAGGAGAACTGAGGGGCTGTATGATAAATGTCATAACATGACAACTATCACTTCAGGATATGTTAACCGGCATCATAATCATTTAACCAATGGATTCAAGGTGCAGCTGCGATAATTGCGAACTCAAAGAGCTCTTTATGGATACCCTGCAGGGTGACCATATGGAGGCTTTATGTTCCAGTAAGACCGAGAAAGAGTATGCCGTTGGGGAGATTATCATCAAGGAGCGGACTCAAATCCGGGAATTTACCTATTTAAAAAGCGGGCTGGTTAAACTTTTTAAAAGGGATTCATCCGGGAATGAGCAGATCATCACCATTGCCAAACCCATGGATTATGTAAGCCTGCTCAGTGTTTTTTCAAACGACACCTATAACTACTCGGTAACTGCCCTTGAGAACTCTGTCACCTGTAATTTGGACCTGGAAAATCTGCGATCCATGATGCGTGAAAACGGAACACTGGCTATGAGCCTCCTCCAAAAAATGAGCAGGGCTGCCGACCGCATCATTCTCGATTCACTGGAGATCAGGAAAAAACACCTGAGGGGGCGTGTGGCCTACCTGCTCCTCTATTTTTCCGAAAATGTATATTTCTCTCAGGAATTTGACCTGCCACTCACCAGGAAAGAGATGGCCGAATATGTAGGTATGACCACCGAGAACGTGATCCGCTCGCTCAGTGAATTCCGAAAGGACGGGATCCTTAAGATTTATGGTAAAACCATCCGTATAGTCAACCTGGAGACGCTTAAATCCATTGCCGAATTCGGATAATCACAACTGTGATTATTTTCACACAAAAATATCGAATTAACACATAGAATGTCGTTTTCTAGACATTTTGTTACGTTTTATTTGTTAGAATTTATAATTTCGTATATTTGAAGCCTGTTTTGTACGAATCTATTATAAAATGATTGAATAATGTGTGGATTTTCAGTGTATACGGGGGATGACAAAATGCTGCGGCTCAGCGTAGTCAGCGAGTTTCAAAAGATCAGATACCGCGGTCCCGATAATTCCGTGGTTGTCGACCTTGGGGGAAAAGGATGGATGGGATTTCACCGGCTTAAGATCATCGATACTTCGGACGATGGAAACCAACCCCTGGTTCACAAATCGCTTTACCTGGTGGCAAACGGAGAGGTATACAACTACAGGACACTGATGGATGAATACAGCACAAAATATGAATTTCAGTCGGCGAGTGACTGCGAAGTGATCATCCCCATGTTCATGGAACTGGGCATTGAGGAGACGGCCCGCCGCCTGGATGCGGAATTTGTATGCGTTCTGTACGATGCCGATGTTGACAAATACTATGCTGCACGGGACCCTGTGGGGATCCGTCCCATGTTTTACGGTTACGCCTCCGATGGAAAGATCATGTTCGCCAGTGAAATGAAAGCCCTCAGCAAACTTTGCAAAGAGGTAAAACCCTTTCCCCCGGGATATGTCTACAATGGCGAGAAATTTGTTTGCTACAGGGATATCGCGAAAGTGGAACGATTTGTGGACCACGAGATGGAGGAGGTGTTTCAGCATATTAATGATCTGCTGACCAAAGGAGTTGAAAAACGACTTCATGCAGATGTGCCTGTCGGGTTTCTGCTTAGCGGAGGGTTGGATTCCAGCCTGGTTTGCGCCCTCGGTGCAAGGATGATGGATCAACCCATCCGAACCTTCTCCGTGGGGATCGATGAAGATCCCATTGATACCAAATATGCCCGGATCGTTGCCGATTACCTGGGAGCGGATCACACAGAAGTCCTGTTTACCAAAAAGGATATTTTCGATACCCTGAGCACGCTCATTTATAATATCGAAACCTACGACATTACAACCATCAGGGCCTCCATGGGCATGTACCTTGTAAGCAAATATATCTCCGATCACACAGATATCAAGGTGCTGATGACCGGGGAGATCAGTGATGAAATCTTTGGTTATAAATATACCGATTTTGCCCCTTCCCCTTCCGCTTTCCAGTCAGAGGCAGAGAAAAGGCTAAAGGAGATTTACATGTACGATGTACTCAGGGCCGACCGGAGTATCTCCTCGTGCGGACTTGAGGCCAGGGTCCCTTTCGGGGACCTTGATTTCGTAAAGTATGTAATGAGCATCCCACCTGAAAAGAAGATGAATTTCACGGGGATTGGGAAATATATCCTGCGCAAAGCCTTTGAGGGAGACTACCTGCCCCATGATATCCTTTACAGGGATAAGGCAGCCTTTTCAGATGCAGTGGGCCATAGCATGGTGGACAACCTGAAAGCCTACGCCGAAGAGATGTACAGTGATGAAGATTTGTTGAACGGACAACTGAAATACACTCATGCCACCCCGATCTCTAAGGAGTCGCTGATGTACAGGGTGATTTTCGAATCTCATTTCCCGGGGCGCTCACGTACGGTAGCCGGTTTCTGGATGCCCAACAAGGAGTGGGAGAACTGCAATGTCAATGACCCCAGCGCAAGGGTTCTGCCCAATTATGGGAAAAGCGGGGAATAATTCTGATGGCCATATATTTAAGTAAAGACCGCCTTCAGGGGGCGGTTTTTTTTTGAAGGGAATTCCCTGCAGGAATTATACTTTCGGGGCCGCGCCATCAAAAATTTGAAGATTTTCAAGATTTCACTTGACAAATGATTACTTATACATTATATTTGTACGTTATAAGTCTATTATTACTTATTTCGTATATTTATGGAAGTAACGTCTAATCCAAAAAGAAAGCAGATTCTTGCCCACGGGAAAGAACTATTCTGGAAGTTCGGCTTCAAAAGGGTTTCCATTGAGGAGATTTGCAGGGCGGCCGGAGTGAGTAAAATGACTTTCTACAAATTCTTTCCCAACAAACTTGAACTGGCCAAGACCATCCTGGATGAGATACTTGACGAAAGTATTCAAGAGGTCAGAAGAATTTCTGATGAGCATGAATCAACCGCCAAAACACTCAGGAAGATCATGCAAATGAAATCGAAAGGTTCCCGCGATATAAGCGAAGAATTTATAAAAGATCTCTATGCCACTCCCGATACCGGTCTGAAAACTTTCATAGAAGAAAAGACCAACAGCATGTTTGCTGAAGTCGCAAGGATCTATGAAAAAGGCAAAGAAGACGGATGGATCAGAAAGGATCTGAATATCCCATTCTTCATGACCTTCACCTTAAAACTCATACCCATTTATTCGGATGATGAAATACTGCATTTTTTTGAATCCTCGCAGGAGTTGATAATGGAAATCACCAATCTTTTTGTGTACGGCGTTTCACCTCATGATTAGAGAGATGCTCAGGTTAAGATCCATATTATTCACCTGCCTCTTAATGGGGATCAGCGGCAAGCTTTCCGCCCAGGACAGCCTGATGTTCAAGGGTCAGCTCTCCGCATGGGCCCTTTACAATGGCGGCCTGGACCTGCCGGTTTATATGGGAGGAAGGTATATTCCCCAGATAAACTATGAGATCAATCTTAAAAATGACCACCTCATCGATTTTGAGGCTTCAGCCAATATGAATGGGAACTTCGGATTCCGGCCTTTTGATACAATCAGCGCCGACGGGATGATCAAGCCATACCGGCTATGGGGAAGATACTCTTCCCGGCAGTTTGAGGTGAGGGTGGGATTGCAGAAAATCAACTTTGGTTCTGCGCAACTGATCAGGCCGCTGATGTGGTTTGATGAAGTGGACCCTCGCGACCCATTGGGACTGACCGATGGAGTTTGGGGCGGTCTTTTCAGGTATTACTTCCTGAACAATGCCAACCTCTGGTTCTGGAGCCTTTATGGAAATAAGAATCCCAGGGGCTGGGATTTCGCAGGAACCTACCAGGATATTCCAGAGTTTGGAGGAAGGCTTCAATCGCCTGTTCCCGCCGGTGAAGCAGCCATTTCCTTTCATCACCGGGTTTCAGATACCAGGGGAGTGAACCCGGCCATCCCTGAGTTTGACAAAGTACAGGAAAACCGAATCGGGTTTGATATGAAGGTCGATCTGGTTGTAGGAGCCTGGCTGGAAGGATCGTGGGTTAACCATAATAAAGACCTTGACATGTTTACCAACCAGGAGATTTTCAGTGCCGGGATCGATTACACCTTCGGAGTCGGAAATGGAATTTACATGATATTTGAACAACTGCTGGCCTCCTATGATGAAAAGCCATTCGCATTTGAGAACACCACTTCTTTTTCCCTGCTCTCCCTCTCATACCCCCTGGGGCTTTTCAGCAATATCCAGGGAATCATCTATTTCGACTGGAACAATACCAGTCTCTATAATTTTATCAACCTGCAGAGGGACTTCAGGCATTTCTCCCTCTACCTGATGGCTTACTGGAACCCCGAGGATTACAGAATACCCACACAGGAAATTGAACAAAACCTCTATGCCGGAAAGGGCATTCAAATCATGTTTGTACTGAATCATTAAATGATAATACAATGGAAAATTCCACAATTATTAAAATTGAAAAGCTGATTAAAAGTTTCCCTGTGGGGAAGAGTCATTTCACTGCGCTCAACGACATCAGTCTCACAGTGGAGCGGGGTGAATTTTTAGGCCTGGTAGGTCCCAGCGGATCGGGAAAGACCACCTTACTCAATATCATCGGCTCCCTTGACACTCCCTCCGGGGGAGTGGTTACTGTACTTGACAGATCGATTGCTTCATTAAGTCATAAGCAATCCGCAAGGCTCCGGAACAAACACATCGGGTTTATCTTTCAAACCTACAATCTTCTGCCGGTATATACGGTGTACGAGAATGTTGAATTTGCATTATTGCTGCAGAAACTTTCTGCCACTACCAGGAAAAAAGCCGTGATGGATGCGCTGGAGTGGGTGGGCCTGACCGATAAGATCAAATCAAAACCCTCTATGTTGTCGGGAGGCGAGTGCCAGCGGGTGGCAATAGCCCGGTCGATGGTGAAAAAACCCGAAATCGTCTTAGCCGATGAACCGACCGCCAACCTGGATTCTAAAAACTCCCATCATATTCTTCGGACCATGAAAAATCTGAACAGGGAGCTTCATACCACTTTTATATTTGCCACCCATGATGAAAAGGTGATGCAATACCTGAACCGGAAGGTCTCACTCGAAGACGGAAAGGTCGTGAAGGACGAAATCAATAAGCATTCAAAAAAATGAAATCATGCTCTCATTAAATCTGGCATTTAAAAATCTGTTGGGTGCAGGTTTGAGAACCTGGCTCAATGTTATCGCCCTCTCCTTTGCTTTTGTCCTGATCATTTTCTACAATGGAATGATCGATGGATGGAACAGGCAAGGTAGCAGGGATACCCGGGCATGGGAAACCGGAGAGGGACAGTTCTGGCATCCCGCCTATGACAGGTTCGACCCTTATACCATCGAAGATTCACACCGGACACTCTCCAATGAGGTCCTTGCCGAAATAGAGAACAAGAACCTTGCCCCCGTTTTAGTTACGCAGGCAACCGCATATCCGCAGGGGAGATCCATAAGTGTAACCCTCCGGGGAGTGGATCCCGAACAAACCATCCTGAAACTGCCATCATCGGATCTGACATCATCGGATCTGACATCATCAAACGGAACCGATTATGCCATTATTGGCAGAAACATGGCTCAATCGGCCAAACTGAACGTGGGAGACAAACTCCTGGTCCGGTGGCGTGACAAAAATGGAACATTTGATGCCCGGGAAATAGAGATCGCATCCATCTTCAAATGTGATGTTCCAGCCGTGGACAAGGGTCAGATCTATCTCTCCATACAAAACCTTCAGGAGATGCTGGGTATGGAAAATGAGGCCACCCTTCTTGTAACCGGAGAAGGATTTGAAATGCGGGATCTGGAAGGTTGGGATTTCAAGGACATCGATTTCCTGCTGGCTGATATCCAAAAGATCATCCAGTCAAAGAAAGCCGGTGGCTCAATTCTCCAGGGACTGCTGCTGATTATCGCCCTGATTGCCATCTTTGATACCCAGGTACTCACCATTTTTCGCAGGCAAAAAGAGATCGGTACCTATATGGCACTTGGACTTACAAGGGCCCAGGTGGTGGGAATTTTTACAGTGGAGGGAGGAGCACACAGTATCCTGGCTATCATCCTGGGATCATTGTATGGTATTCCGCTTTTCCTATGGCTGAATAAAACAGGTATCAATATGGGTTATGCCCAGGAGATGAATTTCGATCTGCCAATGTCTGAATCAATCTACCCCTATTACAGCTTCAGATTGATTCTGATCACCATTCTGATCGTGGTCATTACCGCTACCCTGGTGAGCTACCTGCCTGCACGCAAGATCTCAAAAATGAAACCCACCGAAGCATTAAAAGGAAAACTACAATGATACGATTTCTGTTTAAAGGTATAATTAGGGACAAAAGCCGGAGCCTGTTACCGGTGATTGTCGTGGCACTGGGCGTATTTCTGACCGTATTTATGAGCGGTTTTTTTAAAGGGGTGATGACCGATATGATCGATATGAACGCCAGATTTTCCTCTGGTCATGTAAAGGTTACCACACGGGCCTATTCGGAAAATGCCGACCAGGTACCCATTGATCTGGCCCTTTTTGGCGTTTCCGAACTGAAAGAACAACTCCTGGCCGGGTATCCTGACCTGGAGTGGACCGAAAGGATCCATTCGGGAGGATTGCTGGATGTTCCTGATGAAAACGGAGAGACACGGGGACAGGGACCGGCCATGGTCACAGCCATTGATATGCTTAATCCGACTGGTAATGAGGTGAAAAGAATGAACATTCAAAATTCCATTGTGAAAGGAAAGTTGCCTGAAAAACCGGGTGAAGCACTGATCAGTGATGATTTTGCAGAAAAATTTAAGGTGTCTGTGGGTAATGAGGTTACCCTGTTCGGCTCCACCATGAACGGAAGCATGATGTTTAAGACTTTTGAGGTGAGCGGCACAATCAGGTTTGGTAATAGCCTGCTGGATCGCGGAGCCATCTATATGGACCTGCAGGATGCCCGGCTGGCCCTTGATATGGAGGATGCTGCCAACGAAATTCTTGGATTCTTTAAAGATCAACCTTACGATGATCTGGCCGCCCGGAACCTGTCCGAATCGTTCAACGCCAGGTACAGTGTGGAAAGTGATGATTTTTCTCCAAAAATGTCAAGGCTTGCTGAAGAGACGGGAATGGCCAATTATCTGGCCATCGCTGAAAATATGGTGGGAATCATGGTCTTTATTTTCATTATCGCCATGTCCATCGTTCTCTGGAACACCGGACTTCTCGGGGGACTTCGCAGGTATAGCGAATTTGGGGTACGTCTTGCATTGGGGGAGGAGAAAAGGCATATCTACAGAACCACCATTTATGAAGCCATCCTGATCGGGGTCATCGGTTCTTTTGCGGGAACGGTTCTGGGCCTGGCCCTTGCCTACAGGCTGCAAACCCATGGAATGGATTTTTCTGCCTTGACCGGCAGCATGGGAATGATGTTGCCCTCTGTTTTCAGGGCACAGGTGACCCCATCCATGTATGTGGTCGGTTTCATTCCGGGGGTTATTGCCACTGTTCTTGGGAATGCCCTGGCAGGCTTTGCCATCTATAAACGAAAAACCGCTCAGCTGTTTAAGGAGCTGGAAGTATAGAAGTGCTCAGTACTCAGGGTACAGTGCTCAGGAAACAGTGCTCAGGAATCAGTGCTCAGGGTACAGTGCTCAGTGCTCAGTGATCAGTGGTTAGTTAAATAAATAAAAGAAATGAAGATGAAAAAAGTAATATTTGCAGGGATTTTGATTTCAGCTGGCCTGTCGCTTTGCGCGCAGGAGGCAAAGGAGATCCTGGAGACCGTCGACAAAAACATGTCATCTGAAAACAGGGTATTCGAATCGGAAATGATTATTCACGGACGCCGGTCAAGCAGGACCATTGGTTCCAGAACCTATTCGGTGGGCAACAAGAAATCATTTACCGAGTATCTCTCCCCTGCCCGGGAGCAAGGAACCAAAATGCTCAAACTGGAAGATCAGCTGTGGATCTACTCTCCGTCAACCGACCGGATCATTCAGATCTCCGGACATATGTTACGCCAGTCGGTAATGGGTTCCGACCTCTCCTACGAGGATATGATGGATGACCGAAAACTTACGGAGGTTTATGAAGCTATCCTTTCGGGTCATGAAGCGTATGATGGCCGGGACACTTATGTGCTGGAACTAACAGCCAACGTGGATAATGTGGCATACCATACGCAAAAGGTGTGGGTGGATTGCGAACGTTATGTCCCTCTGAAGCAGGAAATGTTTGCCAAAAGTGGTCAGTTGCTTAAACGGACAACCCTCTCCGATGTAAAAAAAATTCAGGGACGGTGGTTTCCCATGACCATTGTCTATAAGGATATGTTAAAGGAAGGCGAGGGCACTGAATTCAGGTTTAACAGTGTAAAATTCGACCAGGAAATTCCGGATTATCTCTTTACAAAAGCAGCGTTGAAACAGTAATTGCTGCCGGGTGAGGTTAGCGGCCAAAGAGCTCCTGAAGCATCACAACCATCCCCTTTACTCCGGTTTTGATGGTTTCAGAATAATCCGGATAATAATAAGCATTGTGCAGGCCCGGGATCGTTTCCCCTGAAGAGAATCTCCCGGGGCTGATACTGCCAAGCCACATCAGGCTGATGGGAACATTTTCGGGGGTGAGCCCGTACTGGCCAAAATCCTCCCCGACCATCAGTGCCCGGGCTTCCATAATATGATCCGCTCCCAGGGCAGTCTTTAATACCGGAACAAGCCTGTTGGTGAGCTCCGGGTTGTTGATCACAGGGGGCGTGGACTCATCCTGTACCTTCACCACCGGGTATTTCTCCGGAGGCAATCCGGCAGAGGCAGCCAGTCCGTTTCCGATTCTTTTTAGTGCAGAAATGATGTACTGCCCCACTTTTTCATCATAATAGCGAATGGTCAGCTGAAGTTTTACCTCTTCAGGAATGATGTTGTGCTTGGTTCCGCCGTGGATGGATCCAACAGTCACCACTGCAGGGTCCATCGGTGAAAGCTCCCTGCTTACGATGGTCTGGATGTCCGTGATCATCCTGGCTGCCAACACGATGGGGTCAATGGTCTGATCGGGGAGTGCACCATGCCCCCCCCTGCCAAAAAGGGTGATGTCTACCGAGCTGACTCCTGCCATAACCGGTCCGCTTTTGTATCCGATGGTACCCGTGGGGAACTTTTCACTTACATGATAGGCTAGTGCATAATCGGGGACCGGGAATCTCTCATAGAGTCCTGCCTCCAGAACATTTTTCGCTCCGCCGCTCTGCTCTTCCGCCTGCTGTGCGATCATCATCAGGGTACCTTTCCATTGATTTTTCAAATCGACCATCACCCGGGCGGTCCCGGCCCATACGGTCATATGCATGTCGTGCCCGCAGGCATGCATGGCAGCTTCCTCATTGCCCTCCAGGTCTTTTGTTACCACCTTGCTGGCGTAGGGAAGCCCGGTTTTCTCTTCAATGGGCAGGGCATCCAGGTCGGTGCGGACCATGATCACCGGTCCGTCCCCGTTGCGGTATAATCCAAGCAGTGTATTTCCATCAAGACCTTCATGCACCTCAAATCCGAGTGAACGCAACTCACCGGCCATTTTCTTTGCAGTGTTAAATTCCATGAACGACAGTTCGGGAGACTGGTGCAACTCCTTGTACAGATGCTCCAGATCAACCAGGTGCTTCTCAATTCCGGTATTTACATCTGTCTGAGATAAACCCGATACCGACAGGAACAGGAGGGGCAGGCAAAAAAAGAAAACGGATCGTTGCATAACATTAACATTCATTAAATAGTCAGGGCAAGAATACCATCCGGAAATATAATTATTTAAATACTAATTGATGAGGTAAGTTTATTAGATGAAGAGTATTAAATTTAGTTGGTATTTTGAAGAAACTGACTTAAACTATACAAAACAATGCGTCAAACAGCAACGCTCATCTTCATCCTTTTCATTGTATGTACCAACCTTGCAGATGCACAGAAAATAGTAACGGGCAGTGAGGCAGCCAGTTTTTACGCAACTATCCCTGACTCTGCAAAAAATCTGATCAGGGATGCGCTTCCGGGGGAAGCTGGCTCCAAAGACGAAACGCGGGGGAAACTGCTTGTTTTTACCCTGAATATGAAGAATGGCAAAGCCGGTAATGGCCATCCATCCATCCCATATGCCAATTATATGTTCAGGCTCATGGGCGAGGATACAGGAGAATGGGATACCTGGTTCAGCAATGATACACTGATCTTCAAGCCTGAGATTTTGCAGCAATTTGATGCCATTTGCTTTAATAATACAGCCGGAGTACTGTTCGATGATCCGGTGATGAGAAACAATCTATTGGAATATATATACAGCGGAAAGGGTTTCATTGGTATTCATGCAGCCGGGGCAACTTTTTGCCAGTGGCCTGTTTATGACCAGTTCCCGGAGTATGGTGAGATGCTCGGGGGATATGAGAACGGAGGGCATCCATGGAAACCTGACGAATGGATTACCTTAAAACTTGATGAGCCCGGCCATCCGGTTAACAGGGCTTTTAACGGAAAAGGCTTTGATGTAAGCGATGAGGTATTCCAGTTTTCCGAACCATACTCCAGGGACAATCTCCGTATTCTGTTATCCATCGATACAGAACGAACTGATATGAGTGAAGAGCGGTATATCCTGCCGGAGCGGCGTGCAGATAAGGATATTGCCATAAGCTGGGTAAGGAATTACGGCAGGGGAAGGGTTTTTTACACCTCCCTGGGACATAATGCCCATTTAAACTGGAATCCTGTTGTCCTGCAACATTACTTTGATGCCATCCGGTTTGCCATGGGGGATCTGGATGCACCCACAATACCCAGCAATAAAGTAACTCCGGCCATCAGGGCTCAGGAAAATCTGGGCTGGCGCCTGGGTCTTACCGCATACAGCTATAAAACCAATACGCTTTTTGAAACCATTGATACGGCTGCCGCTATGGGGATCCATTTCCTGGGCGGTTTGAATGTCCAGAAGGTCAGTAAAACGATCGCCGGAAATTTTGATTATCACCTGGACGAAGATGAGCTGATCCGCATCAGGAAAAAGTTTCTTTCTGCCGGGGTAACCCTTGTTACCTATTATATTCATGATATACCGGAAGATGAAGGTGAATGCAGGAAACTTTTTGAATTCGGAAGGAAAATGGGGATTGAGACTTTCATATCAGAACCGAAACCGGAAGCCCTGGATATGATTGAAAAGTTCTGCATGGAGTATCATATAAAGCTTGCCATTCATAACCACAGGAATGATATATCACCCCTCTGGTGGAATCCCGGGAATATCATGAAATACTGCAAGGATCGAAGTCCCCTGATCGGTGCCTGTGGTGATTTTGGATACTGGGCCAGGTCCGGCATCCAACCTTCAGAGGCGGTAAATATTCTGAAGGACAGGCTCATTACCATCCAGATGCACGATCTGAATGAATTCGGTATTGAAGGGCATGATGTTGCCTGGGGTAAAGGGGTGCTGAACCTGGATCATGTATTGGAACTGATCCATGACCTTGGGATCAAGCCTTCCCTTTTCGGATTGGAGTATTCGTTTGACTGGGACCGGGAAAGACCTGAAATACGACAGAGTATGGAGTATTTTAATAACAAGACAATAAGGCTAAGCAATGACAACTGAAAGCAATCCAAACAGGCGGACCTTCCTGAAAAAAACCCTGGCATATTCCGCAGGAACCCTCGCTATCCCCACCATACTGCCATCCAGCGTGTTTGCCGGCAGTGGCAGAATAATGCCAAATGACAGGATCAACCTGGGATTCATTGGCGTGGGTGGAATGGGTACAGGTCATGTAAGGTCCTTTATTGAACATGGTGATGTGCATGTGGCAGCCGTCTGTGATGTGAACAGGCAGCATGCCTCAGGGGCTGCAGATATCATTAATAAACACAACGGGGACAAGGCATGTACTGTTTATAATGATTTCCGGGACTTGCTTTCAAGAAGCGATATTGATGCCATCGTGATGGCCACCCCGGACCACTGGCATGCGCTGATAGGACTGGAAGCAGCCCGGATGGGCAAACATATGTATTATGAGAAACCGTTGAGCCGGTTTTTCGGTGAAAGCCTGGAGATGAGGAAAGCCATAAACAGGTCCGGAGTGGTTTTCCAGCTTGGGACGCAGCAACGATCTGATGAACGTTTCCGTTTTGCCTGCGAACTGGCAAGAAACGGAAAGCTGGGAACACTTGAAAAAATCATCATCGCCTCGGCAAGCTATCAACAGGTCCCTGTCCAGCCGGTGGAGCAGGTCCCTGATTATCTGGATTACGATCTCTGGCTCGGTCCAGCTCCGGAGGTGCCATACACATCACTGCGCTGCACAAGGAATTTCACACTGATCTATGATTATTCGGTAGGCTGCATTAGCGGTGCATGGGGTATCCACCATGTTGATATTGCCCAATGGGCTGTGGATGCGGACCTGACCGGCCCTGTTGAGGTAGAGGGAACAGGGACCATTGCTGAAGATGGATTGTACGATACCATCCAATACTGGGAGGCTATTCATACCTACTCAAACGGTGTGAAGCTGGTGCATACCGATCACGTCTCACTGAGGCAGCGGGATTCCCGGTTTGATATCCCCACTTCCATGGGCATCATGTTTGAAGGCTCAAAAGGCTGGATTTATGTGGCCCGGGGATATATGGATGCTGAACCGAAATCCCTTCTGCAAACAGTTATTGGCCCTGATGAAATACAACTTCCCCGGAGCAATGACCACAGGAGGAATTTCCTTGATGCCATCAGAACATCGGCTCCGGTCATGTCCCCGATTGAGACAGCAGTACGATCTGATGCGGTCTGTCATCAGGCCGATATAGCCATCAGGCTTGGACAGAAACTCAAATGGGACCCTGTTAAGGAAGCTTTTATAGATAATCCTGAAGCAAACCGGATGCTCAGCGGACACATGAGAGGACCATGGCATTTATAGAACCGGAATTCCATAAACTACCAATAATGAAGACTCCAGTATTGAAGGTATTTTTTATGATTGCATGGTTCGCCTTTTGGGTATCTCCCATGTATCTTGATGCTCAAAATGAAACCAATGGTCAGGTATCCGGGGAGATAAGCAGGATCCTGGAGCTGATCTCAGTGTATGATTATAACCAGAGCCGCGCCTGGCAGCAGGAATTCCAGGACCTGATGAAACGGGTCTACAATGATCCCGGGCTCAGGCTCGAAACCGAACGCATGATGATCGATTTCCTAAGTTCAGATGCAACGCAGGCCGGGAAGAGTATGATATGCAGGGAACTTGAAATCATCGGAAGCGAGACCTCTGTCCCTGTACTTTCGAAAATGATGTCCGATCCCGGCCTGAGTGAATCAGCCCTGCGTGCACTTGCGAAAATACCCGGAGCAGCTGCAGATGAGGCTTTGAGAGCTGCCTTGCTGCAAAGCGGGAACAATACAAAACTGGCTGTTCTTCATTCAATTGCTGTCAGAAAGGATATACAAGACATTCAGCAAATCAGGGAACTGACCGGCGATCCGGATAGCCAGGTGTCAGCTGCGGCCATTGACGCACTGGGTACTATCGGAAATCCGGCTTGTGCTGACATCCTGGAGGATCTCTTTCACAAGGCAGCGGGTGATCATAAATGGAGAGTTGCTGCTTCCTGGTTGAAGTGCGCAGATCTTTCCGGGCACAACTATATCCAGGTATTTGAATCCGATCCCCCTCTATCCCTGAAAAATACTGCATTAAAAGGCATGTTCGTCACTTCTGATGAAGATCCCGGAGATTTTATTGCAGGTCATTTGAAAAATGAGAATCCCGCATTCCACAGGCAGATCATCTCTCTGGTATATATGATCCCGGATCCGGAAAACCTCGGGAGGCTCTTTTCGGAAGTTCCTTCCCTGCCTGAATTGTCAAAAATATTCCTGCTCAGTACCCTGGCTGATGTGGGAGATTTTTCCGTACGGCCTGAAATCATGAAAGCGATTCACAATGTTGATCCGTTTACCAGGGAGGCTGCCATAAAGGCCCTCCCGGGCGTCGGCATGCCGTCAGATGCTTCCCTGCTCGCCGGGATAGCGGCTGAGATGCGCGGATCCGAAAAGGAAATGGCGCGACAGAGCCTGAATATCCTTGCAGCACCGTACACCAATGATTCAATATTGGCCGCCATTGAATCGACCGGCGGAAATAAAAAGGCGGAACTGATCCTCAGTACCGGTGAAAGGAATATCACTGAAGCCATTCCTCTCTTGTTCATTTCAGCATCAGGTACGGATCAATCTGTACGTACAGAATCCATCAGGGCCCTGGGAAAAATTGCACCTCCGGACGCACTTGCACAATTGATCGAACTCCTGGTCA
>JAWOHR010000126.1:0-55127 GCA_046485075.1 Bacteroidales bacterium | reverse complement strand
GGGTGTCCTAAAAGAGAAAAACCATAATGCTTCTCATTGTTGCTTTTGACGTCCCGTTAAACTCAAAAACCACCCCGCCTGCGGCGCGATGGTTTTTCTCTTTTGTCGGGGTAGCGGGATTACTCGCTTCGCTCGTGATCACCGGGGAGGGGGTGTCCTAAAAGAGAAAAACCATAATGCTTCTCATTGTTGCTTTTGACGTCCCGTTAAACTCAAAAACCACCCCGCCTGCGGCGCGATGGTTTTTCTCTTTTGTCGGGGTAGCGGGATTCGAACCCACGACCTCGTCGTCCCGAACGACGCGCGCTACCAGGCTGCGCTATACCCCGAAATGGGTGGCAAAAGTACCAAAACTTTATGAACTTTTAAAGTAGTGATTGCATTCAGAGAGTAACTTTTCAGAATTAATGGGAACCACACCTGCCTTTTCGCATACCTGTCCGCCGGCCAGGTTGGAGATGGCTGCGATTTCTGGAATACCCAGTCCGGCAATCAAACAAAGCGCTGCTACGCTGATCACCGTATCACCCGCACCGGACACATCGGCGATATCCCTTACAACTGCAGGGATGTGTACAAATGAGCCATCCCGGGAGGCAAGCATCCCCTGTTCGCTCAGGGTGACAAGAAATGTTTCAATCTGCTGTTCTTTCTGAAATTTGATGATGGCCTGGGAGAGCTGCTCAATATCAGATTTCTTGATATCCATTTTCAGTCCATGCATCAGCTCTTTGAAGTTTGGTTTGAACAATTGAACCTTTCGGTAAAGGTGGAAGCTTCTGAACTTCGGATCCACCAGAACCGGAACCGAGACTTTTTCTGCCTCTTCGATCAGCCGGGCGATGACCTTGGGCGCAAGGACTCCCTTGTCATAATCCTGAAGGATCATGGCATCGATGCCTCCGCTCTGAAGCAGATCCAGAACCAGTTCAAGGAAATTTTTAAGCACTGAAGAAGTGATAAACATATCCATCTCCTCATCCACCCTGAGCAGATGCTGGTTTCCGCTGATAATCCGGGTTTTCTGTGTGGTCACCCGCTGGTTGTCTATCACCAGTCCCAGATCGGAGAGGTTTTGCTCTTCCATCAGCTCCAGGAAGAGTTGTCCCCTGTGGTCCTCCCCGATCACCGAACACAAAATGGGAACGGCTCCCATGGCCCTGATGTTCAGTGCAACATTGGCAGCTCCCCCCAGGCGGTTCTCTTCAATGACTCCGGAAACAATGGGTACCGGTGCCTCAGGCGAAACCCTGGCCACATTCCCCCACAGATAGGTATCGATCATCACATCACCGATGACCAGTACCTTCTGGTTCCTGAATTTCTCGAAAAGGATATTGAAGTCGGTGGTATCAAACATCTTCTGCTGTTAAAGTTGGGCAAAGATATAATTTTATGGTCAAAATGGATCCACATCCACCGAGATACGAACGGATCTGTACACTTCGCCGCTTAAGGTATCGGCGAGTACTGTATGGAGCAGCTCCTTGGCCCTTTCGACCGACGCCTTTCTCTCAATCTTTAAAATAATATGCTTGATGAAAGTATCTTGTACTTTACTTACCGGCGGATATTGTGGTCCATATACCCGCGAAGAAAAAATCTCCTTCAGGTTCTTCCCAACCAGGTCGGTGGCTCCATCCAGGATCGATGGAATTTTATGTCTGAAAGAGATCCTGATCATCCTTGTGAATGGCGGATACCCGAACTGTTCCCTCTCTTCCATCTGCTCTTTGAAAAGAGTTTCATAATCATCCCTCAGAATCTGACTGATCACCGGGTGATCCGGGTCCGAAGTCTGAATGATTACTTTCCCCCTCTTCTTTCTTCTGCCAGCCCTTCCGCTTACCTGTGAGATCAACTGGTAACTCCGTTCAAAAGCCCTGAAGTCGGGGAAGTGCAACATGCTGTCGGCATCCATGACCCCAACCAGGCTGACATTGTCAAAATCCAGTCCCTTGGAGATCATCTGGGTCCCGATGAGGATGTTGAGTCGACCACCGGCAAAATCGCCAAGTACCCGTTCGTAACCCCTTTGAGACCTGGCGGTATCGGTATCGAGCCGGCTCACCTTTACACCCTCAAATACCTTGGCTATTTCATCCTCGATCTTTTCGGTACCAAACCCTTTCATGGTCATGTTTGTACTGCTGCACGAGGGACATGCATCTGGCATGTTCTCCTTGTATCCACAGTAATGACACTCCAGTTTTCTGCTGGTGCGGTGGTAAGTGAGGCTGACATCACAACGACTGCACCTGGGAATCTCTCCACACGCATTGCATACAATATAATGGGAGTATCCGCGCCTGTTCTGGAAAAGGATCACCTGCTCTCCTGCATCCAGGGCCTTCCTGATCCCCTCCACCAGCTGGGGAGTAAAGTGAGAAACCATTTGTTTCCTGTGGGCAGCTACCTTTGTATTGGCCAGGATCACTTCCGGTTTCTCAACTGCTCCGAAACGCCCCTGGATGGATGCATAACCGTACTTCCCGATCCTTGTATTATAAAGCGATTCAAAAGAGGGTGTGGCGGTCCCCATTAAAACGCGGGCTCCGTGGTAAAGTGCAAGAACCTGTGCCGAATCCCGCGCGTGGTACCTGGGTGCCGGATCATGCTGTTTGAAAGTGGTCTCATGCTCCTCATCGATGATGACCAGTCCGAGGTCGCTGAAAGGAAGAAAGATGGCCGATCTGACCCCGATGACCACCCCGTAGGGCTCCTCATCGGTGAGTCCCAGCAGGTTTCGGTAAACATATACTCTTTCCGAATCGCTGTAGCGTGAGTGATAAACTCCCACCTTTGACCCAAAGATCCGTTTCACACGCTCAATGATCTGGGTGGTCAGTGCAATCTCAGGCAACAGGTAGAGCACCTGTTTTCCACCATCCAGCTGCTCTGAGATCAGGTGCATATAGAGTTCTGTTTTTCCGCTGGAGGTGGCCCCGTGCAACAATACGGTCTGTTGCTTTTTAAATTGTTCCCTGATGGAGATCAGGGCCTCCGACTGTTCAGGGTTCAGTTCATATGGATTCCCCGGGATACTGGAATCCTCACTGCCACCTTTTTTCATCTCCTCGCGGAAGAATTGTTCCAGCACTCCCTTCTTCAACAGCCCTGAAAGGGCTCCTGCATCCACCGGTTTTCTAATCAGCTGGCTTTTTAAGATGCAGCCCGCCATGCCGGTCAAATCGGTTCCGGCCAGCTGAAGATAACGTTCCATGAGCGCCTTCTGCATGGGTGCCCTGGCAAGGTTGTCCAGTGACCGGTGAATGGCCTCTTCCGAATCCAGGTGTGATGACAATTGAATATAGGAAACGTTCCTTTTGCGGATGCGGCTCTTTACCATTTCGTTGATTTCCACCGCACCCTTCCCGATTAGCTGCTTTAATATGCTCAGTGGGCGTTCTGAGATTCCGGTCAGCTCCAGCTCCCCTATGGTTAACTCTCCCTGCTCCTTCACCACCTCAAACATGAGCCTTTCATAGCTTTCCAGTCTGCCGTTGTCTTCGAAATCCCGGCAAACCCCTACCCTCGACTCGCTCTCCGGCCTTAACCCGGAAGGCAATGCTGCCCGCATGACCTCCCCCTGCCGGCACATATAATAGGAGCCCATCCAATCCCACAACTGCAACTGGGTGGAACGAACATAAGGGGTTTCATCAAGAATTTCCAGAATTTCCTTGGGTTCAAATCCTTCCGGGGGAACCTGCAAAAGGGAGCGAATCACTCCGGTGTAAATTCTTCGCTTTCCGAAAGAGACCAGAACCCGCTGGCCCGGAAACACTTTCCCGGAAAGATTTCCAGGGATGGCATAGGTAAAAACCCCCTCCACTGCCAGCGGGATAATTACCTCTGCGTAGCGGAGACCGGCCGACATTACACCGACAGGATCTCTACCATCGCAAGCTCTTCCGTATTTACCTTCTTTTTGAGTTTGATCACCTTACTGAAGGGAATATGGGCAATCTCATTGTTGTGAAAACCAACCATTATACTTTTCTGATCATCAAGCAACGCTTCAACAGCAGCAAATCCCAGCTTACTGGCGGATACCCGGTCGTGGGCAGAAGGAGTTCCTCCCCGCTGGATATGGCCCAGCACAGAAACACGCGTATCGTAATCTTTAAAATCCTCTTTCACCTTTTCAGCAATGGCAAAGGCTCCCCCCTCTTCATCTCCCTCGGCCACAATGATGATATTACTGGATTTCTTTCTTTTAAATCCCTTTTCCAGGAAGTTCTTCAGGTTCTGAACCTGACCATGGGCTTCAGGGATCAGGATGGCTTCAGCACCACAGGCGATCCCGCTGTTGAGTGCGATAAATCCTGCATCCCTTCCCATCACCTCAATGAAAAAAAGACGGTTGTGACTGCCAGCCGTGTCCCTGATCTTATCGACCGCCTCCACCACGGTATTCAAGGCCGTATCGTACCCGATGGTGTAGTCGGTTCCGTATATATCATTATCTATGGTGCCGGGGACTCCCACAAAGGGGATGTCATAATATTCATCACAAAAGACCCTGGCCCCGGTCAGTGAACCGTCTCCTCCGATCACCACTACTGCGTCGATTCCTTCAGCTTTCAGATGGTCATATGCTTTTTTTCTTCCCTCGGGTTCCATGAACTCTTTACTGCGGGCTGTCTTGAGAATGGTCCCGCCCTTTGAAAGAATATCACTCACGCTGTGCGCCTTGAGTTGAACCAGGTGGTTATTGATCATTCCGTGATATCCATGACGTATCCCGAAAACCTCAAGTCCGTAATAGATGGCTGTACGGGTGACACCCCTGATGGCTGCATTCATTCCGGGAGCGTCGCCACCGGATGTAAGCACGGCTATCTTTTTTATTTTTCCCATTATAATCGATTGTTAACAGCCCCAAAAGTAAGGAATTTTGAGTTACGATTTGATGAATTTTCTAACCTGATCACCAACCGTTTCCAACTGATCCAGGGAGGTGGAAGTGGCCCCTGTGATACCGATGGAACCCGCATCTTCAAACCAGGAGATCTCTATTTCACTTTTATCTGATATCCAATGTGTTCTTCCATTCAGAGAGAGACAGTACTCATAGAGCAGCTTCCCGTTGGAGGAGTTTTTTCCGCTGACAAAAACAATCACATCGTGCTTCTTCGCAAAACTCATCAGCCCGGGTTTTCTTTTCTTCATCTGGCCGCAAATGGTACACTCGGATCTGAATCCGGAGGCTGCATCACCCGTAGAAAGGTTCCTCAGTTTTTGTTCCACCTCCCTGAACTGGTCCATATCCATGGTTGTCTGGGAGAATAAGTGCACTGTTTTATGAGGATCCACAAGATCAATCTCCCCGGGAGAACCAACCACCACCGCATCTCCATCCACCTGTCCCAGCAACCCGATGGTCTCCGGGTGTTCCCGCTTTCCAAAAATCACAATCTGCTCTTTCGTGTGATCCATCGCTGCATAGGTCCTTCGGATCTTTTGCTGTAGTTTCAATACGATGGGACAGGTTCCGTCGATGATCTTTACCTGGTTTTCAGCAGCAATCCGGTAGGTTGACGGGGGCTCTCCATGGGCACGGAACAAAACCATCCCGGAGGTTTGTTTGCCCAATTCGCTGTGCCCGATGGTCTGTAAGCCCAGATTGTGCAGCCTGCTCATTTCACTGGAGTTATGAACCATTTCACCCAGACCAACGACCAGATCTCCCTTTGCCAGGTGCGACTCTGCCTTTTGGATCACCTGCTCTACACCGTAACAGAAACCTGCTCCCCGGTCAATCTCAACCTTTATCATTGATCCCTCCTGTTACCCGATGGAAAGCTTTCCTGAACCATTCCATCTGCTGATCCACTGTCATATGGCTATTGTCGAGAACAAGGGAATCGTCCGCCTGTTTAAGGGGACTGTCCTCCCTGGTCGAGTCGATGCGGTCCCTCTTACTGATGTTTTGCAAAACATCCTCATAATCGGCAGGCATTCCCTTTTCAATGAGCTCCTTATACCTTCGCATGGCCCTGATCTCCTCGGTTGCGGTGAGAAAAATTTTCAGTTCGGCATGGGGAAAAACCACGGTTCCGATATCCCTTCCATCCATTACTACTCCCTTTCCTTCGCCCAGCCTGCGCTGGTATTCTACCATCTTCCTGCGAACCACAGGAAGGGTTGAAATGAAACTCACATGATCCGACACTTCCAGACTCCTGATCACATCCTCAACCATGCGGTTATTCAGAAAGATCTCTGTTCTCTGTTTATCAGGATTATACCGAAGGTCCAGCTCCACCTGCCCGAGTTGCGATTCCACCTCCTTCAATGATGGCAAACTACCTGAATCAAACAATCCGGCATCCATGCATGCCAGGGTGACAGCCCTGTACATGGCCCCGCTATCGATATAGGTATATCCCAGCTCTGCTGCTATTCTTTTGGCATAGGTACTCTTCCCGCAGGAGGAGTGACCGTCAAGTGCAATGATGATTTTTTTTGGCTCCACAAATATCAGTTTTTCATTGCTTTCTGTAGAAGCTGGAAAGGTTGGTTGTCAGCGAAAAGTGGTTGGTCCCCCCTGCCAGGTGATAGGAGGAACGCCCGTATGCAATGTGGAACTTGGAGATTCTGAAACCGAAACCCCAGGAAAAGCCCACCATACCCGGCCGCACAGAAACCTTCATCTCCTGTCTTCGCTTGTAGTTATAACCCAGGTCCAGATGAATATTCTCCCCCAAAAGAAACTCAACGCCAAATACCATGTGCCGCATCAGTTTATCCCCGAACACGTCAAATCCGCCCACTTCAACTTCCCCTCCGGTTGTGGCAAAGTCATTGGAAACATCCTTTTCATAGGTCAGATCCCATCGCTCCAGGTTCTGGTAAATAATGCTGAAGCGAAACGGGGCATGGGCCAGTCCCTGTGTTATCCCGGCCTGCAATTCAAAAGGCAGTTTTTCCCGTTTACCGGTATAGGTTGTGATCTGCAATCCCATATTCTTTGCCACAAACCCGATCGTTGTCAACGAATTTGGATTATGGTATACCACCCCTGCATCAAAGGCCAGGCCCAGGGATGCATAGTCTTCAAAGGAGGAATATATGGGTTTCATATTGATTCCCACGGTGAGAAGTGAATCGATGATGGACCGGGAATAGACCAGGTTCAGGGCATACTCGGCTGCCCTGAAGGTTCCCAGGTTCTCTCCATATTCATTGGTCCGGTCAAAAGTCCCGTAATCCACATAGTGCATCCCGGCCGCAAAATTTCCGATACCCTCCCGGTGGTAACCATAGGAGGCATAGCCGAAATTAACCCCGGCAAAATAGTTTACATAGTTCAGATTCAAATGGTTGTGCATGTCGGGTGAGAGGAGGGCCGGGTTGTGAAATACCAGGTTGATGTCATCGTCCATCAGCGATACAGCCTCCCCGCCCAAAGCGGCTACCCTTGCGGAATTTGTAAGGCTGAGAAAGCTGTATGTGTACTCTCCGCCTTTCTGTGCGAAAGAACCCATGTGCACAAACAGGACCAAAGCGATGAATGCACCTTTTCTCATTACCTTATAAAACGCCCCGATCCCCCTGATATTATCCTGTAACATGTTTTAAAATTTGAATACCCGTACCCTGGACCCAACTGCGGTATGATGTATGGTCGGTCTCCTCCATTTCAGCAAGACTTGCAACCGAGAAATCCTTTAATATAATCCCCACTCCGCTTCGCACCACATCGTCACTGTTGCAAAGCTGTTCATAATGATTCTCCAGGGGAATCACCCCCAGTGGAATCCCCATATACGCCGCTTCAGCCGCAGTATCAAATCCGGCCGTGGTAATCACACCCCGGCAGTGTTTCATTTTTTCGATGAACGCATGGTCATCCGGGCGGTGCAGTTTGATTCCCTCCGGTACAGGCGTTTGAAGGGGTAGATCGGAAAACAGATCAAACCTCAGATCGGGGCGGCTACGGGCCAGGCGGATCAGATCCACCACAAAACCCGTATGAAGCAGATAGACCAGGTAATCGGACCCCTTCATATAGGTGGCTTCTCTGAACTGTTGTCTCACAAGCGGGGGAACCACATGAATCTTTTCATTGCCCGGAACCTCCCTGAAAGATAGCGCCAGAACCCGGTCACATGATTTCATGATGATCCTGCTGTGAAGTTTCAGAAGCATTTTATGAAAGAATTTCCCTCTTCGACAGCGGTATCCGTCCAGGTGCAGGAAAAAATGGTGGCCAATACCCATTCGCCGAATGCCAGGGGAAAGCTTTCTGAGAGCCAGGGCACCGATCAAATCGTAGAAGTTAAACACCACCTCAGGTTTCAGATCATTGATTTCCCTCCTGAGCCTTCTTACCTCTCCAACATACGCCAGGCTCCTGGCCAGGTTATAGAGGATGGTCCGTCCCACATAGATTCCTTTTTGATTGGGTGTACGAAGAAACCATGGACTGGAAAACAGGTTCAGTTTATCCTTAAATATATTCCGGTAATAGGCAGGGACTTCACGGGACGGGTTGCCTCCCAGGTAAACAGCCTCAACGGTATGCCCCTCCTCCTCCAGGTACTCTTTCAAAGCAACCGATTGGGACAGGTGTCCCCTGCCCTCTCCCTGAACGATAAAGAGAGTTCGTGCCATTGGTTCATGAGTAAGGTGGGTGGCGGAATCCGCCTTTTTTTGCAGGCATCTTCCAATTGATGGTCCCTACCTGGGTCATTAAAAGGCCCGCGATGGCCACCAGTATACCGGAGACTTTGATCAGGGGCATGGGTTCCCTGAGCATCAGGAAGGATACAACTGCGGTTACCACCGGAACAATGTTGGCAAAAATATTTGCCTTGGCGGCACCGAGCTCCCTGATGGCAAGGGTAAGAAGAATAAAGCAAATTCCCGACCCAAAAACGCCCAGATAGAGCACCGAAAGAAGACTGGAGGTTGAGATTGAATCCAGATCTGGCAAAGGAAGCTCCCTGAAAACGAAAAGGGGTAAAAACATGAGCAGGCCATAAAAGCTCTGGTAGGCTGTAATGGTTATCGGATTATAATCTTCCACCAGTTTCCGGGCCACCAGGGTATAACCCACGGCAGCCACAACCGCCACGAAAAGCAGCAGAATGCCCCTGGAGTCAGTTACTGTTCCACTGCTTCGGTTAAGAACCACCATCAGTACTCCGGCAAAAGAGATCACCAGTCCGATGATATTCAGCCTGGTGAGCTTCTCCCGGAACAGGTAGTAGGCTCCAAAGGGAACAATTAACGGGATGGTGGAGATAATCACAGCCCCAACCGTCGGCGAGACCAGCATAAGGCCGTTTGCCTCCCCTAAAAAATAGAAGAAGGGTTCGAAGAGCGCCATCAGGAGAAACCATTTTTGATCTTTTCTCTTTATCCGGCCAAGCCGTTTAAACATCCATGCAAATCCGAAAAGGAAAAAAATGGAAACAAACAACCTTAAAAAGACAATGGTGACAGGCCGGAAGGATTCACTGGCGTATTTGAACAGGACAAAGGTAAAACCCCAGAAAATCATCGCAAGGATGACGCTTAAATAGGCTCCTGCAAGGGTCCGTTTCATCAGGCAGCCCGAAGTCGTTTCAGGTTTGCCTTTTCAAGTTTTTCCCTGGCATATTTGATACCGATGGTCATTTCATTGGTATTCTCCTTGGAGGGCAATTCAAACATGGCATCCATCATAATTACCTCACAGATGGAGCGAAGGCCCCTCGCCCCAAGCTTAAACTCAAGGGCCTTCTGAACAATATAATTCAATACCTTCTCATCCCAGGTAAGTTTTATCCCGTCCATTTCAAACAGCTTCTCATACTGTTTAATCAGGGCATTCCTGGGCTCGGTCAGTATCCGGCGAAGGGCTTTATCATTTAACGGTTCAAGGTAGGTAAGTACCGGCAGGCGGCCGATAATTTCGGGAATCATCCCAAAGGACTTCAGATCCTGCGGGGCAACGTACTGGAGCAGGTTGTCCTTTTCGAATTTGTCGGCATTCTTGGCCGCGTTATAACCCACCACCTGGGTATTAAGACGTTTTGCAATTTTAGATTCGATTCCGTCAAAGGCACCACCGCAGATAAAAAGAATATTCCTTGTGTTGACGGGGATCATTTTCTGGTCGGGGTGTTTGCGTCCTCCCTGGGGCGGCACGTTGATAACCGAACCTTCCAGCAGTTTCAATAATCCCTGTTGAACCCCTTCACCAGAAACATCCCTGGTAATGGAGGGGTTATCACTTTTGCGCGCAATTTTATCGATCTCATCGATGAAAACAATGCCCTTTTCGGCAGCCTCCACATTGTAGTCGGCTACCTGGAGCAACCGGGTAAGGATACTCTCAATATCTTCTCCAACATAGCCGGCTTCGGTGAGCACGGTTGCATCAACAATGGTGAAGGGTACATGCAACAACCTGGCAATGGTACGTGCAAGTAGGGTTTTCCCCGTTCCTGTCTCCCCCACCAGGATGATATTGGATTTTTCAATCTCAATCTCATCCTTGCTATCCTGCTGCATTAACCTTTTGTAGTGGTTATAAACCGCCACGGAGATATATTTCTTGGCCTCTTCCTGTCCGATCACATAGAGATCTAAAAACTGTTTGATCTCCACAGGCTTCAGTAATTTGATCTGCCCCATGTCAAACTCACCCTGCACACCCAGTTCCTCCTGTACAATGCTGTAAGCCTGTTCAATACACCGGTCGCAAATGTGCCCGGAAATACCGGCAATCAGAAGGTTGGTGTCCTTCTTTTCTCTCCCGCAAAATGAGCAACGGTCCATGCTATTATTTCTCTTTGGTCCTGATCAGAACATCGTCAATCATTCCATAATCCTTGGCCTCGGCAGCAGTCATCCAGAAGTCCCTGTCACTATCCTTTTCAACCTCTTCGACAGACTTCCCCGAGTGTTCTGCAATGATTGCGTAGAGCTCTTTCTTCATCTTCACAATCTCACGGGTGGTGATCTCGATATCAGATGCCTGTCCCTGTGTACCGCCCATGGGCTGGTGAATCATCACACGGCTGTGTTTAAGCGCTGACCTTTTCCCGGATGTTCCGGCTGCCAGCAGAACTGCACCCATGGAGGCAGCCATCCCCGTACAGATGGTGGCCACATCGCAGGATGTATATTGCATGGTATCATAGATTCCAAGACCTGCATGAACCCCTCCGCCAGGTGTGTTGAAGTAAACCTGGATGTCCTTTTTGGGATCTGCCGAATCGAGATAGAGAAGCTGGGCCTGGATGATGTTGGCCACATAGTCGTCGATAGGTGCTCCCAGGAAGATGATCCGGTCCATCATCAGCCTGGAAAAAACATCCATGGTGGCAATGTTTAACTGCCGCTCCTCGATGATGGTAGGTGATATATAGCTATTGTATTGCGATGTAAACTGATGAAGGGTCATACTGTTGATGCCCAGATGTTTTGTTGCATATTTCCTGAAATCGTCCTGCTGATTCATAATTCCTCCTTTGTTATTTTTCGTACAATTTACGGAACTTCTCCGAACTAACCTCCTTGTCGTTTAAGGTTACGGTCGATTTAATATAGGCCATCAGTTTCTCTTCGGCCTTCTGATCGTAGATCCTGCGGGCTTCCTCCGGCTTGGATAACATCTCTTTTGCATAATTCTCCAGATAGTCTTCCGGCACATGGGAGATGCCGTACTGCATATACTGGTTTCGCATGATTCCCTTGGCCGTCTCAAGGGCTTCTTCGGCAGTGACTCTGATCTCCTGCTTCATCAGGAGGTGCTCTTTAATCAATTGCCAGCGGAAGTCATCTTCATATTTCGAGAAATCGCTATTCAGCTGCTCTTCCGTGATTTTTTCATTGGTCTCCAGCATCCATCGCTTCAAAAATTCAACCGGGAGGTCAAGTTTCGCTTTGTTGATCAGCATCTCGCGGGTGTCAACCAAAAACCTGTACTCACTCTCCTGCCTGTAACTGGATGCAATCTCCTCCCTGATGCGATTACGCATCTCATCCTCACTTTTCACTTCGCCTTCGCCATATACCTTGTCGAAGAACTCCTGCCCGATCAAGGCCTTCTCAAATTTTTGTATCTCTCCAATGACACATTTGAAAGTCCCTTCCAGCATGGCCACTTCAGCCTTATTGATTCTGAGCAGTGAGGCAACCTCTGTATCGTTGGGATAAGCCTTTTTCACATCGAAAACAATCTCATCTCCGGCTTTTGCACCACTGAAAAGAACCTTCTGATCATCATCCTTCATCATATCCAGCGACATGGAGACATTCTCCACCCTGATTCCATTCTCAACTTCATTCCCGTCTTTGCCGGTTTTCACAAGCACTCCCTTGATCAACTCATCCTTTCCGGCCTTTTCAACCGATACAAACTCCCCATATCGTCCAAGCAGTGAATCGGCATACTCATCCTCCTGCTTTTTTTCCACTTTAATCCGGTAGAAGGGAATTTTGTCCTTAGAGGATACCTCCAGGTCTATTTCGGGGGCCAGTCCTAGATCAAACTTGAATTCAAATTCAGAATCCTTTTCAAAATCCACCCTTTGCTGGTCGTCCTTATGGGGAAGTGGTTCTCCCAGGATTTTTACTTCATTCTCCTGAAGATAGGTAAAGAGTGATTCTGAAACCAGTTTATTCACCTCATCCACCAATACCGGAGTATAATACATTTTCCTGATGATCCCCATCGGAACCTTACCCGGCCTGAAACCATCCACCCTGGCCTTCCGCCTGTAATCCTTCAGAACATCCACCACCTTATTTTCGTAATCGGCCTGCTCCACCTTCATGAGAAGCACCGCATTCAATTTGTCTGTATTCTCTAAGCTAATATTCATCTCTTCTTTAATAGTTGTTCAAAATTAAAAAAAACCGCATTACAATCGTTATTAACACCCGATGGTATAGCGGTTTAGAATTTCAATTGGTGCGGATGAAGGGACTCGAACCCCCACTCCCGAAGGAACTAGATCCTAAGTCTAGCGCGTCTACCAATTCCGCCACATCCGCAAAATTTCCTGCAAAAATAATCCAATTTTCCGGATTACAAAGGTAAAGAAAGGGTTATCGAAGTTCGAAATTTTGACCAAGGTAGACTTTCCTCACCTGCTCATCCTCTGCCAGATCACTGGCAGTACCCGCTTTCAGGATGCTTCCTTCAAACATCAGGTAGGCCCTGTCTGTAATGGCAAGGGTTTCATGAACATTGTGGTCGGTGATCAGGATTCCAATATTCTTCTCTTTCAGTTTTGAGACAATCTGCTGTATATCTTCCACTGCGATGGGATCCACACCTGCAAATGGCTCGTCCAGCAGTATAAAATTGGGATTCAGTGACAGCGCCCTTGCAATTTCGGTGCGCCGCCTCTCTCCGCCTGACAGCTGGATTCCAAGACTTTTCCTGATTTTCTGGAGGCCAAACTCTGTGAGAAGATTTTCCACCCGGTCTCTTTGTTCAGCCCGGGACAGACTGGACATCTCCAGCACCGCCCTGATGTTATCCTCAACACTCAGTTTTCGAAATACAGAGGCTTCCTGTGCCAGGTAGCCGATCCCCATCCGGGCCCTCTTATAGACCGGCTCACGGGTGATATCAGTTTCATCAAGGAAGATGTTCCCTTCGTATGGGGTGATCAGGCCGACAATCATGTAGAATGTTGTGGTCTTCCCTGCACCATTGGGACCCAGCAGTCCAACAATCTCACCCTGTTCCACGCTCACAGAAACTTCATCCACAACCCTGCGGTTTTTGTATTTTTTAACCAGTTGGTGGGTATGCAGTTTCATGAATCGGACTCTTTTTTCACAGGCTCTTCACCGGCGGCTATTCCCTCATCCTGTTTTTTGACGATCCGCCTGCTGATGACGATCCCGATTTCATACAGCAGCATTAAAGGAAGGGCGACCAGGATCTGGCTGAAAACGTCGGGAGGAGTAATAATGGCGGAAAGTGTTACAATCAGGATAATGGAATGCCTGCGATATTTCTTCAGGAACCCGGGGGTTACAAGCCCGACTTTACTCAGGAAATAGATCAGGATGGGCAGCTGGAATACAATTCCCGAAGCCAGGACCAAAGAGGTTATAGTTTGAACGTAGGAGCGCAGCGTGGGTGCACTGATGACGCTTTCACTCACCTTGTAATTTCCCAGGAAATTAACGGAAAGGGGCGAGATAATGTAGTACCCAAAAGCCACGCCCAGCATGAAAAGAAGGGATGTATAAAAGACAGCTCCACTGGCAGTCCTTTTCTCTTTATCATAAAGTGCCGGCACAATGAACCGCCAGATCTCGTAAAATACATAGGGGAACGCCACAACGACTCCTGCCACAAGCGATACGATAATATGCATGGAGAATTGCTCCGCCATTTTGACTGTTTGCAGGGTAAAAGGATCCTGGTTGATGCAGATTCTTTTAAGCCCGAGAATCTCTCCAAGCTGGCATAGCCATCGATTGGTCGGGAAATAGGGTTCTTTAGGGGCAAGAATAATTTTATCAAAGACGATCTCCTTGAATACAAATGCCACCAGGGCCATGATAACGATTGCCACGATGGAACGCAAAAGATGCCATCGCATCACCTCAAGGTGATCAAGGAAAGACATTTCCGACTCTTTACTCTTTACCATTCAGCAATCATATTTTAAGGATGTGCAAAGTAACAAAAAAAACAAACCTCCTTGAAACCAAAATTAAAATATACTATCTTTAGTATCCCCCCTCGATACGGGATGGATGGATCATGGAGAATTTAGGAGAGATACTACACGAAAACCTTAAAAAATATTTTGGCTTTGACAGCTTCAAGGGCAACCAGGAGGAGATCATTTCCAATGTTCTGAGGGGTAATGACTCCTTTGTGCTGATGCCTACAGGGGGCGGTAAATCACTCTGTTACCAACTTCCTGCCTTGATTCTGGATGGTACAGCCATTGTTATTTCACCCCTTATCGCATTGATGAAAAACCAGGTTGATGCCATGCGAAGCTTCAGCCTGGATGAAGGTGTGGCCCACTTTCTGAATTCCTCTCTGACGAAAAACGCCATTGCAAAAGTTAAAAAGGATTTGCTCGATAAGCGAACCCGCCTGCTGTATGTGGCACCCGAAAGCCTTACCAAGGAGGAGAACGTCGATTTCCTCAAACAGGTAAATATCTCATTCTATGCAATTGATGAAGCGCATTGTATCTCGGAGTGGGGTCATGATTTCAGACCCGAATACCGGAGAATCAGGCCTATTATCAATAAAATAGGCAACGCTCCGTTAATTGCCCTTACCGCAACGGCAACCCCGAAAGTACAGGATGACATCCAGAAAAACCTGGATATGCTGGGCGCCAATGTCTATAAATCCTCGTTCCGCAGGCACAACCTGTATTACGAGATCAGGCCCAAAGTCCATGCGACCAAAGAGATCATTAAGTTTATTCTTTCCAGGCAGGGGAAATCGGGAATTATTTACTGCCTTTCCAGGAAAAAGGTAGAACAACTGGCCGAAACACTCAAAGTGAACGGGATTAAAGCCCTGCCCTATCATGCAGGCATGGATGCCATGACGCGCTCATCCAACCAGGACCAGTTTCTCATGGAAGAGATTGATGTGATCGTAGCCACAATTGCCTTCGGAATGGGAATCGATAAACCCGATGTAAGGTTTGTGATCCATTATGACATCCCTAAAAGCCTTGAAGGTTATTACCAGGAGACCGGGCGGGCCGGGCGCGACGGAGGGGAGGGAATCTGTATCGCCTTTTATGGTTACAAGGATATCCAGAAGCTGGAGAAATTCATGCAGGGTAAACCGGTGGCTGAACAGGAGATCGGAAGGCAGTTACTGTTGGAAACGGTGGCTTATGCAGAATCGGCTGTATGCCGTCCCAAACTTTTGCTCAACTACTTTGGTGAGGTGATGAAGGAAAATTGTGACAATTGCGACAACTGTCTTCACCCAAAAGAGAAATTCGAAGGAAAATCCTATATGCTATTGGGCTTAAAAGCCATTTTAAGTGTTCAGGAGAAGTTTAAATCTGAGCACATTGCACATATTCTTTCAGGTATTGCAAACAGTGCGGTGAAGACATACAACCATCACCATTCGGAATACTTTGGAACCGGTAAAGAGAAGGATGTAAAATTCTGGAATGCTGTACTCAGGCAGGCCCTTGTTGCAGGTTTTATTATCAAGGATATTGAGAATTATGGATTATTGAAAATGACCGATGCCGGTCATGAATTTATTAAGAAGCCTTATTCGATCATGCTCACACAAGATCACGATTTTGACATTGCCCCGGAGGATGGAGTTTCATCCACAGGAAGCGGGACCAGTACCGTAGACGATGAATTGATCCATATACTGAAAGATCTCAGAAAAAAAAGAGCCAAGATCCTGAACCTGCCCCCATTTGTCATCTTCCAGGATCCCTCCCTTGAGGATATGGCCATCCAGTACCCGGTAACCATAGAGGAATTGCAGAATATCATTGGTGTCGGTGCAGGAAAGGCAAAGAAATTCGGGGACGAATTTGTAAAGGTGATCCAGGAGTATGTGGATGAAAAGGAGATCATCAGACCCCAGGACATGGTTGTAAAATCGGTAATCAATAAATCAGGCGTCAAGGTGTACATCATCCAGAGCATTGATAGAAAGCTCTCCCTTGAGGATATCGCCCATGCCAAGAACATGGATTTCATTGAATTGCTTGACGAAATAGAGGCCATCGTAAGCTCGGGCACCAAGCTGAACATCGACTATTATCTCAATGAGATCATGGATGAGGAAAAACTTGTGGAGATCTTCGAGTATTTCAGGGAGGCCGAAACCGAATCGATTGACGCTGCACTTAAAGAACTGGGTGAAGAATATTTCAGCGAGGAGGAAATCAGGCTTGTCCGGATCAAGTTTTTTTCTGAGCTTGCAAACTGATATGAAGGAAGTCCTGTCGATCAGAGGTTTATCTAAATCCTACAGCCATATTAGAGCCATTCACAGCCTGAACCTTGAAATTTCGGAGGGACAGGCTTATGGAATCCTCGGGCCGAACGGGAGCGGAAAGACTACCACCCTCTCCATAGTAACAGGCATACTCAGGCAGAATGAGGGCTCTTTCAGCTGGTTTGGAGAAAAGCCGGGTCCTGAGCAGCGCCGTTCAATCGGCTCTCTCATTGAGACCCCTCATTTTTATCCATACCTGAGCCTGTTAAAAAACCTGCAGATCATCTGTGACATCAAAGGACTGGGGTATTCCGACATCGACAGGGTACTTGATTCGGCAAAACTAACGGAGCGCAAAAGGTCCCGGTTTTCAACCATGTCTTTGGGTATGAAACAGAGACTGGGCCTCGCTGCTGCCCTTCTTGGAGATCCAAAGGTACTGGTGCTCGATGAACCGACAAACGGACTGGATCCGGAGGGGATTGCCGAAGTAAGGGAGATCGTTCTTGAACAGGTTAAATCGGGCAAGACCCTGATCCTCGCTTCACATATCCTGAGTGAAGTTGAAAAGATATGCAGTCATGTGGCTATTCTGAAAAAGGGAGAGCTGCTGGCAGACGGACCTGTGAAAGAGCTGCTCACCGAAGATGAAATTATCGAAGTTTCCTGCAGTGACAACCGCAAACTTTCAGATGCACTGAAGGGTGCGAACCTTGCAACGGATATATCAGTGGAGAATGGATTGCTGGTGCTTACTCTGAGGGAAGGGGTAACCCCGGCTGAAATTAACTCATTCGCCTTTTCCCTCCAGATTGTGATCAGTCATATGGTCAGCAGAAAGCGCAGCCTTGAATCACAGTTCCTTGAACTGGTAAAGCAGGAGGAGGAATGATCCGGAAATTACTCCATATTGAGCAGATCAAGCTATTGAATTACAATCCGTTCAGGATCACCCTGGCACTATACTTTCTCGCCTTTGCCCTGGGTATTATGATCTACCCGGCCATTGACAAACAGATTCCGGTTATATCGTTAAGTGATGTGTTCAGGTTCCCCGATGTCTGGATGTTTCTGGCCTGGATCACTGAACCCTACAATGCCCTTCTGGCACTGATCATCATCATGGTCACCACCAAAGAGTTTAACGACCACACTTTTAAAACCCAGGTGATCTTCGGATTGAGCCGGTCGGACCTGCTGCTCCAGAAACTCCTCTCGGTGGTGATTCTTTCCCTGTTTGCAACACTTCTGGTGGGGCTTACCTCCCTGACCCTGGGCCTGATCTACAGTTATAAACTGACCTTCAGGATCGCCATGGAGAATTCATGGATCCTGGGGCGATATTTTCTGGCCGCTTTTTCATACATGACCATGGGATTACTGGTTGCACTGCTGATCAAAAATACAGCCATGGCGCTTCTCACCTTTATTGCCCTGAGAACATTTTTTGACCCTGTGCTCTGGCTGATCCTCAGGGAACATGATGTGAAGTGGTATCTTCCTTTCCGGACTATTACCCGGCTCACCCCCATCCCCGATCTGCTGGAAATCTTTCAGCGTAAAATGGACAGCAATGATACCATCGACGAATCGGCCCTCGAAATTCTTCCCAAGGGACTCGATCCCTGGTTGAATATCCTTTTGGTATCGATTTATACGGGACTGGCGCTCTTCTTCAGTTACAGGCTGATCCAGAGAAGAAAACTATCTTAAACCAGTCGTCCTTTCCATGTGGGTCTTCCAATAAGCGCACCGGTAATCACCGTTGCCATGTAAAAGGGATAGATGAGTGAAGCCGGGATATACCACCACAGGGTTCTGGATTGTCCGGTCCTGACAGAAACCACGGCCATGATCATAAAATCGGCAACCAGCTTAGCCCCGACACCCAAAAGCAGCAAGGGGCAGTATTCTGGATAAAGGAGCATCCACAAAGGTGTCAGAAGCATCAGCAGATTAGCCAGTACAACCAGCACTGCCACAAACTGTATATCCGGCATCCGGTAGTATACCGATTTGGCTCCCCACCGAATTCTTTGTCTGATTAAATCTGCAAACGTTCCTACAGGGTAGGTCCTCACCTGGCAATCCCTGTCAGGATTAAAAGCCGTAATCCTTTTCAGTTTTCTGGCGCCAATCAGTAAAAACATATCATCGCCCGATCCGGTTCTCCCGGCCGGATCAAATTTCCTGGTCTCCCGGTAAAGCTCAACGCTGTAAAGGAGGTTGGCCCCATTGCACATCAGGGGTCTTCCTGCAGCGAAAGATCCGGCACCAGACCCGTTCAATCCAAACAGTTCGAGTCGTTCAAACGCCTCCAGGAATCCTCCCCGGCTCTCTGAGGTGGTAACCAGTCCGGCCACCAGTTCAGAGGGATGATGGGCCAGGAAGTGCATGTGGGATGATATGAATCCGGGTTCCACACGGCAATCTGCATCCATCTGCAATACCCAGGGGGTCCTCACAAGGGATATGGCGAAAGCGATGGCCTCCTTTTTCCCCTCCTTCCCACCGGGCAGATCCAAAAAAATGAATCCTTCACGATCCCCCGCCATAGAGACTGCCAGCTTCTCCGACCCGTCTGTGGAATGGTCGTTCACCATGATTACACAGTAGAGGTGGCTTGGATGGTTCTGTGCCAGCAGGTCTGCAACAATCCCGGGCAAGTGGGAGGCTTCATTCCTGTAAGGGATCACAACCGTTACCTCCTGGAGCTGGACCGGATCTGCCCCCCTGGTCCACTTCATCGAAAGCAGTCCCCCGAAGAGAATGAGCAGGAGAAGGATGTAACAGAGGAAAATGAGTAATGCAATGGTAACCTGAAGGAGCATCTGGCTAATTTTCCCTGTCAAAAAGAGACTGCATCAGCTCGAATAGCTTATTGAATTTGAGAGGTTTGGTAATATATCCTTCGCAACCGGCTGCCATGCAGGCAGCCTCCTCATCGTCAAAGGTATTAGCCGTGGCAGCAATGATGGGCAGCGATGGCCGGAGCTTCTTAATGGCCCGGGTTGCCTCTATTCCGTTCACCTCGGGCATCTGCAAATCCATCACAACCAGGTCGAAGTGAAGATCCCCGCTGCACAATTCAATGGCTTTTTGTCCGTTAGAGGCATGGGTTACATTGGCATGAACCTGGGAGAGAACAGCTGAAAAGAGTTTAAAGGACATCATGGTATCCTCTACGACCAGCACCGATTTGCCGGAAAAGTCGAAATTGAATCTGCGTGTTCCTTCCATTTTTTAACCCATAAGGACGCCAATAATGGTGGCCGAGAGCAGTGAGGCAAGTGTCCCGGCAAGTAAAGCCCGCATACCAAATTGGGCAAGCAAAACCCTGCGGCCCGGAGCCAGTGCACCGATCCCCCCGATCTGTATCCCTATGGAGGCAAAATTTGCAAATCCACATAGCATATAGACCGACATGATGATCGATTTAGTATCGGCAAAGACCCCGGCAGCTTTCATATCTGCCAGATCAATGTAAGCCATGAATTCAGTAAGAATCAGTTTCTTCCCAAGCAAAGAACCCACCAGGGTAATATCCTCTCCGGCCACCCCGATGAGCCACATCAGCGGAGAGAGCGCATACCCCAGGATAAATTCCAGACTCAGCTCATTGTACTTCCCGCCGGTAAAGGAGGTGATGCTTTCATTCAGGTGGGTCCAACCCCCGACCTTCACAAAGATATAGTTAGCAAAAGCAATGAAAGCGATAAACACAAGTAACATGGCGCCCACATTGACTGCAAGCCTCAATCCGTCGCTTGTGCCATTGGAGATTGCATCCAGAGGATTCTTCCCCACCTCCTCCTTGCTCACTTCAATCTTTTTATTAAAGGATTCCGTTTCGGGAACAATAATTTTTGAAATCACCACCACTCCCGGGGCGGCCATGATGGAAGCTGTAAGCAGGTGCTTGGCAAAAATCACCTGCTGTACCGGATCCCCGCCACCAAGAAACCCTATATATGCTGCCAAAACTCCACCTGCAAGCGTAGCCATTCCACCTGCCATTACCAGGAGGATTTCTGACCTGCTCATCATCTCCAGGTAGGGTTTGATCAACAGAGGTGATTCGGTCTGACCAAGAAAAATATTGCCTGCCACAGATAAACTTTCAGGGCCCGAAAGTCCGAGAGCCCTCGAGAGAACATATCCGAATCCCCTCACGAAAATCTGGATCACACCCAGGTAAAACAGCAGGCTGGAAAGGGCAGAAAAGAAGATGATTGTCGGCAAAATGGAGAAAGCAAAATTCTGCAGAGCCGGATCCAGCTCCCCTGTAACATTGCTCTTCAGAAGATAGGTTACCCCCTCATTTGTAAAGGCGAGAATTTTCACAAATCCCTTCCCGATAAATTCAAAAAAAACCTGAACAAAAGGTACATACAAAATACCTACAGCCAGTATCAACTGGAAGGCCAACCCCCGTCCAACCATGGTCCAGCGGATGGCTTTACGGTTACTGCTGAACGACCATGCAATGGCGATAAGAACCACCATCCCAAGAATTCCCCGCAGCAGGCGCACCATGTCAAAATCAAATCCTGCCTCTGCCGGCAGAAGGTTTGACATGGCTGAAGTATCGGTAATCATTTAGACCTGCGGTTTATTTCATCCCTTATTTCGGAAGCCTTTTCATAATCCTCATTAGCCACCGCATCGGCAAGAAGAGCCTTGAGTTCCTCCATACTGTTGTCAGAAAGACCCGGGTAAATGTTTCGTTTGACTTTTTTTGGTGACTCCAGCTCATCTTCCAATGTCTCGTTCTCCCCAGATTGTTCCATACCCGATCCCTTTTCAAAATCCAGAACAATTCCTGCCTTTTCAACAATCTCTTCTGTGGTGTAGATGGGACAATGAAACCTCAGGGCCAATGCAATGGCATCAGAGGTCCTTGCATCCAGGGTGATCATATGGTCACCATTATCGCATAAAATGTTGGCAAAAAACACACCCTCGTCCAGCTTATGAATATTCACTTCAAGAACACGGATCCCAAATGAATCTGAAAACTTCTTAAAAAGGTCATGTGTCAGCGGCCTGGGTGGGGTAAGACCTTCAAGTTCAATGGCAATAGCCTGGGCCTCAAATCCTCCAACAATAATCGGGATCCTCCTGTTTCCCTCCTCCTCGGACAAAACCAGCGCATATGCACCCGATTGTGTCTGGCTGTAAGAAATTCCGAGAACATTTAGCTTTATTTTCTCCATACCAGGTCTCCACTCATTCAACACAAATATAGAAATTACTCCGACAAATTCATCTGTTCACTAAAACCTTGAATACTGAGCCGTTTAATCAAAATAATTGCCCCATAACTTTGTCAATCACACAATCTTTTCTATCTTTGCGACCCAAATTCAGACATCAAGTAACAAACATTGTATTCATGTACGCAATTGTTGATATAGCAGGACAGCAGTTTAAGGTTGAAAAAGACCAGAAGCTTTTTGTTCACAGATTGGAAGGCGAAGAAGGCAAAAAAGTTAGCTTTGACCATGTTTTGCTGATCGATTCCGGAAGTAAGATTTCAATTGGAGATCCCCTTTTAAAGGGTGCCGAAGTTTCCGCCAAAATTATCTCCCATGTGAAGGCTGATAAAGTATTGGTATTCAAGAAAAAGAGGCGGAAGGGTTACCAGAAGCTGAACGGTCACAGGCAATACATGACTCAGATTCAGATCGAATCGATCTCTGAGGTTTCTGAAACTAAACCAAAGGCAGAGGCTCCAAAGGCAGAGGCTCCAAAAGCCGCAGCAGCAAAGCCACCTAAGGATCTTAAACCGGAAGCGAAAAAACCTGCCGCTAAAAAAGCTGCCCCAAAAAAGGATTCAGATAAGGAATAGTTGATAGTCAAAAAATATAAGTTATGGCACATAAAAAAGGAGCCGGTAGTTCAAGAAACGGTCGCGAATCGGAGAGTAAACGACTTGGAGTTAAACTTTTTGGCGGACAGGTTGTAAAAGCCGGAAACATACTCGTCAGACAGCGTGGTACAGTGCACCATCCCGGTAACAATGTGGGACTTGGCAGAGATCATACGCTGTTTGCTAAAATCGACGGAATCGTTAAATTTGCCAAGAAGAGGGACAATAAATCCTACGTATCCATTGAACCGGTAGAAAACCAGTAGAAAAATATTAAATCAATATATGATCCACCTGTAATGCACTATCTTTAATGTGTATTACAGGTTTTTTTATGCTTATAAAATGCTAACGATTCAATTTATCCGCGATTCCCGTGAAACGCTTCTCGGGGGATTAAAAATCAAGAACTTCAAGCGGCCAGAACTCATAGATCAGATCATCTCCAAAGATGATCAGCGGCGGTCTTTGCAGGTGAAAACCAACAACCTCCAGTCAGAATTGAACCAGCTGAGCAAAGAGATCGGAATCCTGTTTCAACAGGGCGAAACAGTAAAAGCTAACCCTATAAAGGAAAAGACCTCCACCCTTAAGAAGGAACTTGAGATACTTGAAAAAGATCTTCAGGCGTGCGCTCAGCAACTGAATGAGATGATTGTTCAGATCCCAAACATGCCACATCCATCGGTTCCCCCCGGTCACAGTGAGGCAGATAATCTTTTTATCCGGGGTACCGATGAAACGGGAATACCCCTGTTGCCTGAAGATGCACTTCCTCACTGGGAGCTGGGTAAAAAATATAACCTGATCGATTTTGACCTGGGGGTTAAAATCACAGGAGCTGGCTTTCCACTCTTCCGGGGAAAGGGGGCCAGGTTGCAAAGGGCCCTCATCTCCTATTTTCTGGAAGAGAATACCGCCGCAGGCTATGAAGAGATTCTCCCTCCGCTGATGGTCAATGAAGATTCAGGATTCGGAACAGGTCAGTTACCTGATAAAGAGGGGCAAATGTACCATGTAACAGGCGACAACCTTTACCTGATCCCCACTGCTGAGGTTCCTGTCACCAATATTTACAGGGATGTAATCCTGGATGCAGGTGACCTCCCCATTAAAAACACCGCCTACACTCCCTGCTTCAGACGTGAAGCAGGGTCTTACGGAAAGGATGTCAGGGGTCTCAACCGTGTACATCAGTTCGATAAGGTGGAAATCGTGCAGATCCAGCATCCTTCCCACTCCTACGCAGCACTGGAGGAGATGGTGAATCATGTGGAAAAACTGGTAATCAGCCTGGATCTTCCATACCGTATTATTCAGCTCTGTGGTGGCGATTTGAGTTTCACATCAGCACTTACCTATGATTTTGAGGTATACTCGGCAGCCCAGAAAAGATGGCTGGAGGTGAGCTCCGTTTCGAACTTTGAAGCATACCAGGCCAATCGGCTGAAACTTCGATTCCGGGAGGCGGGTGAAAAGCGACCTCTCCTGGCTCATACCCTCAACGGAAGTGCACTGGCTCTGCCCAGAATCATGGCAGCCATCCTGGAAAACAACCAGACACCAGACGGAATCATGGTACCTGAGGTTTTACACAGGTATATGGGGCAGGGAAACGAGAGGATCACATAAAATCAGAGCCGATGAAAGAGAAATCAGCCAGGAAAGCATTTATTTTTGCCATCCTGGCTGTGCTCTTCTGGGGTACCTGTCCCACCGCATTTAAAATTGGACTGCGGCACCAGGATACCCTTCAATTGCTCACCGGGGCAACCTTTACCTCAGCGCTGCTCCTGGGAATCCTCCTGTTGCCCGGGAAGCGATACAGGGAGTTCGCCCGGTTCGGATGGGCAGATGTCTGGTTCTCTTTGCTGATGGGATTGCTCAATCCGGTGGCCTATTATCTTATCCTTTTTAGAGCATACTCCATTCTTCCGGCCCAGGTGGCTCAACCCCTGAATATGATCTGGCCCATCGTACTGGTTATTATCTCCATACCCCTGCTGAAACAGAAGGTCAGCTGGAAAAGCATCGGCGCCATGACCATCAGCTTTTCAGGAATTGTGATCGTTTCGCTTCAGGGCGGGAGTGTTGGAAAAGACCCTGAAAACAAGCTCGGTATTGTTCTGGCCCTTTCCACCTCCATTATATGGGCTATCTACTTCATTTACAACACCAGAGACAATAAAGATCCGGTGGCACGCCTATTCCTGAACTTCCTCTTTGCCTCCATTCTTCTTTTGGCCATCGGGATTCTCAGGGGGAACCTGTTCGCCGGCACACCCATGGCTCTGGCCAGTGCTATTTATGTGGGAGTTTTCGAAATGGGAATTACATTTGTATTGTGGCTGCTGGCGATGCAATACGCCCCGACCACCGACCGGATCAGCAACCTGGTTTTCATAGCACCCTTTCTCAACCTGGTAATGGTGAGACTGGTTCTGAATGAGACGATTTTTTTAACAACCCTGTATGGAATCATCCTGCTGATTTCCGGTATTTTGATACAGAATATGATAACCAGAAATGCAAAAAAACAGTGAAAGGATCATCCTGGGCATCGATCCGGGAACCAACCTCATGGGTTTTGGGGTGATCAGGGGTTTAGGAAATACTCCTGGTTACATGGACATGGGGATAGTGGATCTGAAAAAAACCACCAACCCTTATATGAAGCTCAGTGTAATCCTGGAGAAGACCCTGGAACTGATCGATCGGTTTCTCCCGGATGAAGTGGCCATAGAAGCCCCCTTCTTTGGAAAGAATGTACAATCGATGCTAAAACTGGGAAGGGCCCAGGGAGTCGCTATCGCCGCAGTTCTTTCACGCCAGCTCCCCTTATCAGAATATGCCCCGAGGAAAATCAAACTGGCCATAACGGGTGCAGGGAATGCATCCAAGGAACAGGTTGCCGCCATGCTTGCAAGAATCTTTAACCTGGAGGATATACCTAAAAACCTTGACGCCACCGATGGATTGGCAGTGGCGCTATGCCACTTCTACCAGAAAGATGGATTAAAAAAACCTCAGGGCTCAAAAAGCTGGGAAGATTTCGTCCGGAAAAACCCGGAAAGAATCAAATAAACCTAAGGAATTGCCGCAGAGATCTTCGCAGCAATTGCTAAAAATTCATCTCCGGATAATTGCAGTTTTGGCCTGCTGAACTCAATATCGTGCAATCCGTTGATGGGTATCAGGTGAATATGAGCATGGGGGACTTCCAGTCCGAGTACGGCCACCCCCACCCTTTTGCAATCGATGGTTTTGTCGATGGCAATGGCCACCTCTTTTGCAAAGACCATCATATCTCCAAGCAGATCATCCTCCAGATCAAAAAGGTAATCCGTTTCCACTTTTGGAACCACCAGGGTGTGACCCTTTGCCAGCGGATGGATATCCAGAAATGCATAGAATCGCTCATTTTCATGGATTCGGTAAGAAGGAATTTCCCCGGAGATGATCTTTGAAAAAATGGTCGGCATGCCAGGTAACTTATAGAGAAATCTCGACTATTTCGAAAGACATCACCCCTGAAGGAACCCTGATCTCCACAACATCTCCCACTTTTTTACCAAGCAGTCCTTTGGCAATGGGGGTTGTTACCGAAATCTTTCCGCTCTTAATATCTGACTCAGCCTCAGACACAAGCATGTATTCAACCTGGTTATTGGTCTTGGTGTTTTTAATTTTCACCTTATTAAGAATCTGAACGGAGGAGGTATTAATCTTTGATTCATCAATAATACGTGCATTGGCAACCATTTCCTCCATCCTGGAGATCCTCATCTCCAGCAATCCCTGAGCCTCTTTTGCCGCATCGTATTCGGCATTCTCTGATAAGTCCCCCTTATCTCTTGCGTCGGCAATCTGTTGAGAAATAGCCGGTCTCTCAACTCTTACAAGATGATCAAGTTCCTTTTTCAATTTGGCCAGGCCCTCCTCTGTCATATAAGAAGTTTGTGCCATAGTATTATATCCTCCGTTACTTAAGAAAAAAAAAGAATTCCGGTTATCCGAAACTCTTCAGCTGTAAAATTATAAAAATTTACCAATAATTAAGCCTGTTGATAATTGCCGAGTACAAAATGGCCGTCCCGCCATCAAAATCATTGACCAACTTAAAATAGTCAGGGCCCTCCATTTCATCCAGCTCTATCAACTCCAACGGCTCAGTGGAACGCTCCCCCTCCATTTGAATGGCTTCTACAAGCGATCCGCCGCGCTCAATTAACAATCTCTCATACTCCTCCATCAGTGAAGGAGCTTTAGATAGAATTCCCTGATCCTCAATCCTATCCTCATAATCCGGCTCTTCGGCCTCCACCATGAGATCTGGCTCATATTCCTTGAGATTCACAAATACAGGGTTCTCCTGCCCCATTCTGAGCACTTGATCGAGGTTTTCGAAAAAACCGGGTTTTGACTCCTCTCCTGCAGGTTTCTTCTTTTTCCCCATCAAACTGACAATGATCGCCACCAGGGTGATCACCACATATAATATATTTCCTATATCAAAATCCATTCAAATGCAGGGATTGATGCAATATTAATCGTTTTAGAGAGTTAAATTTACAAAAAATAGGCGATATTCTTACTTTTGAGCATAAATGATACGTGCAAGGCAATTATATATCTCTGTATTACTCCTTTTAACTCCGGGATTATTCATTCCCTCCTGTCAAACTAATAAGGGTCAACTGATTCCTGCGGTTAAGGTGGACATCTACCTTCTGCTATATGCCGATTTGGGTGATGTGGGGATAGGAGGCTCCAAACTGATCAGCGGAGGGGTCAACGGGATCGTCCTCTACCGGGAATCCGACCTGGAGTTCTTTGCCTATGACCGGACCTGCACCATGTTCCCTGAGCATGATGAAGCCGTTGTGGAAGACCCTACCTTTTTTGGTGTATTTGAATGTCCGGAGTGTAAATCAACCTTCCTCCTTATGAACGGGGCAGAACCAAACTCAGGACCCGCCAGGTATCCCCTGGTTCAATACAAAGCCTCCGTCCAGGGGGATGTCCTGCATATATACAATTAAAAGATTCTAGTACCTGTAGTGTTCCGGTTTATAGGGTCCTTCCACTTTCACGCCCAGGTATTGTGCCTGCTCGGGAGTGAGGGTGGTCAGCTTCACACCCAGCTGCTCGAGATGTAAGCGGGCTACCTCTTCATCCAGGTGCTTGGGAAGCATATACACAGCTGTCGGGTAATCATTTTTCCACAACTCAAGCTGAGCCAGTGTCTGGTTGGAGAAAGAATTACTCATCACGAAGGAAGGGTGCCCGGTTGCACAGCCCAGGTTCACAAGCCTGCCCTCTGCAAGGAGGAAAATGGCATGCCCGTCCTTATAAACATATTTATCTACCTGGGGTTTAATGTTCACTTTGTGGATGCCTTCCCACTTTTCCAGCCTGTCAACCTGTATCTCGTTGTCGAAATGACCAATGTTACACACGATGGCCTGGTCCTTCATGGCAGCCATATGCTCGCCGGTGATTATATCCTTGTTCCCGGTGGTGGTTACGAAAATATTTCCCTGCTTCACCGCTTCTTCCATGGTGGTGACTTCAAATCCCTCCATGGCGGCCTGAAGTGCACAGATGGGGTCAATCTCGGTGACAATCACCCTTGCACCATATGATTTCATAGAATGAGCACAGCCCTTTCCCACATCGCCGTAACCGGCCACAACCACTACTTTCCCTGCTACCATCACATCAGTGGCACGCTTGATCCCGTCGGCCAGTGACTCCCGGCAGCCATAGAGATTGTCAAATTTTGATTTTGTAACCGAATCATTTACATTAATTGCGGGAAAGAGCAGCCTGCCCTGTTCCAACATCTGGTATAGGCGGTGAACACCGGTGGTGGTCTCTTCTGATACGCCCTTCATCTCCGGAACGATCCTGTGCCATCTTCCGTGATCTTCAGCCAGAATCCCTTTCAGTGTGGAAAGGATCACCCCCTCTTCCCTGCTGGATGCTTTCACCTCCAGAATAGAAGCATCCTTTTCGGCTTCATATCCTTTTATGATCAGCAATGTGGCATCGCCGCCATCGTCCACGATCATATGGGGACCCTTTCCTCCAGGGAAAGTCAGGGCCTGTGCTGTGCACCACCAGTACTCTTCAAGAGTCTCCCCCTTCCACGCAAAGACAGGTATCCCAGCGGCAGCTATGGCAGCTGCTGCATGATCCTGAGTACTGAAAATATTGCAACTGGCCCATCGAACATCTGCTCCAAGCTCCACAAGCGTTTCAATCAGCACGGCGGTCTGAATGGTCATATGAAGTGATCCCATGATCCTGGCACCCCTGAGTGGCTTCTCACTCGACCACTTCTTTCGGATGGACATCAGCCCCGGCATCTCTTTTTCGGCAATTTCAATCTCTTTCCTGCCAAAATCGGCCAGGCTGATATCTGCAACTTTATAGGCTAGTGTCTCCTTGAAGGTCATTGTATCCATATATATCCATCAATTAAGAATGCAAAAATAGTATTTTATCTCCATTTTGGAGCTAGAAATATAAATGAGCGCCCAGCTTAAACCTGACGGTGCTGTAATTAAGCACATGCGCATCAAGAACAGTCTCGCCGTTGGGCAGTTCCAATGCCGGCATATGGAGGTTCTGGTAGAGGTTCATTTCCACACCGCCCGAAAGGGAGAAGTTCCGGAACAGGTAGTACTGACCTGCTGCACGTGCCTGAAAACCGAAAATTGCGTTTGGTCCGTGGCTTCCAAAAGCTTCAGTGACTCCTGTAGCCGGGTCTGGCATATAGTTATACCAGAAATCGGACCCGGGTGAACTGATGATAAATCCTCCTCCGACCAGGAATTCACTGCGCTCCGTAATAAACCGGTTCACCGGGCTGATGGCATACTCCATATAGATCCTGTAATCGGTGATATCCACCGAGTAGTTATACCCAAAATACGGGGAACCATCCTCAAACCCCGAATAATAATCCGCAGATGCCAGGTATTCGTAGTTTGACATGAACCCGCCACCAACGATCCAATGGTTATTGAACCGCCAGCTGAGATCAAGGTATTCAAATCCCATGGAGGTATGCCTGAAATATTGCCAGGAAGGGAGACCTGAAGAAGAGACTGCATCCAGCATTTCATTCTCCAGGGTATTGAATCCCCAGTTCAGTGCGAAGGAGATCCTGAGGTGTTTCCGGGGATACAGACGACGTATGGCCGCTGAATGAACCACGAGCTGGTTCATGTCGTCGGTGAAAAGGATTGAATCCCTGAAAACCGACCACTCATGAAGCTTCTTTAGTTCCTCATTGTAATTCAGTCTGTATGAATCAAGTTCAAGCTCTGCAATGGTTGCAGTATGATGAATTCCCTTGCCGGCCAACCCACCCAGAACGCCCATTGCATTGCCAAGAATCAGTGCTGCCCCAGGGGAACCGAAACCAAATCCGATGGCTATCCCTGCTGAAATGCCGACAATAATCCCGGAAGTGAGGCCAGGTGTAACCGGACCTCCCCTATCGAGATCGACCTTATTGATGTCGGCGAACGGGATTGAAACCAATTTTCCCTCAAGGTCCATCGGAAGTGAATCCGAGGAGAAGAGCAGCAGTTCAGCCATATCAAAATTTATGGGCTGACCAATGAGCGTATCTCCGTTATGAAGGAATACTTCTGCTCTGGGATGGTATTTGGACCAGCGTTTCCCGATGCGATGCAGATCCTCCGGGCTAAATTGAATGGAGTCCTGGGCCACGAGCGTAAAGGAAAAGCTAATAAGGCAAAGAGAAATCAAGGTTGATTTTACCATCATTTTAGTAGTTCCCGGATTTGAATCCTATCCAGAACAAGTTGCTCCCTGAGTTTGTTCATTCCGGCAAACTTCATCTCGTCCCTGACTCGTTTGATGAAGTGGATCACAATCTTCTCCCCATAAAAATCCCCGGAAATATCGAAGAGGTGTGCCTCAATGGTCTTAACTGCCGATGCGCTGTCGATGGTGGGCCTGAACCCAATATTCAGCATACCACCCACGGTTTCCCCTTTAAATTCTGCCCGTATGGCATATACCCCGTTCATGGGAATCAGTTTATTGGGATCAAACGGATGGATATTTGCCGTGGGGAAACCCATCTCTCTTCCAATGTGGTTACCCTCCACCACATGGCCGGTGAGATAATAGTGGTAGCCCAGCATTCTATAGGCTTTATCCATCTCCCCCTTTACGATCGCATCCCTGATGTTCGTTGAGTTTACCTTGGCATCTCCCTGGCTGAATTCAGGAATTTTCTCGATCCTGAAATCATTCTTATCAGCACAAAGGGCGAGGCCATCCGGATCGCCCTTCCTGTCCCGTCCAAAGCGGTTATCGTAGCCCAGAAGCAATACTTCCACACCCAGCCTGTTCACCAGGTACTGCTGGGTAAACTCGCAGGCGGTCAGGGCAGCAATTTCCCTGTCGAATGGAATGATCACCAGGTGGTCTATGCCACTTAGGTCCAGCTGCCTGATCTTCTCCTCCAGGGAGTGCAACAGGTTAAACTCCTGCAAATCCTGATTGAGAACAATTCTGGGATGAGGCCAGAGGGTCATTACTACCGACTCCCCTCCATGCAGCAATGCATGGTCCTTCAATCTTTCAAGGATAAACCTGTGCCCCGTATGTACGCCATCAAAGATTCCAATTGTGGCTACCGGTTTTCGAATTGACACCGGCTCATGAATGGTCCAAACTTTCATAAAATTCAAAGGGATTCAATGATTTAGTCGTCAAATTTAATAAATTTAAGGTGCTATTATGAAAGAACTCGGATTGATCAGGAACGACCCATGGCTTGGGCCCTATCGGGCGACCATTATTGGTCGTATGGAGAAGTGTGCAAGAAGGGAAGCTGAACTTGCCGGAGAAGGGTCCCTGCAATCCTTTGCCAGCGGGCATCTCTGGTTCGGAATCCACAGATGCGAAGAGGGGTTAATCATACGAGAATGGGCGCCCCATGCGACGGGAATATACCTGCTTGGCAATTTTAACAATTGGCAACCACACGAAGATTACAAGTTTAAATCCATTGAACATGGCAGCTGGGAGATGATCCTGCAAAAGGATACCATAGCTCACGGGGACCGGTTTAAACTGCTGGTCCGCTGGAACGGAGGTGAAGGGGAACGGATTCCGGCATGGTGCACCCGGGTGGTTCAGGATCCCGGGACCAAAGTATTTGATGCCCAGTGCTGGATGCCTGATCAACCGTACCAATGGAAACACGAATTGCCCCCACTGCAGAATCTGCAACCACTGATTTATGAAGCCCATATCGGTATGGCCACTGAACAGTATAAAGTTGGCACATATTCCGAATTCAGGGAAAAAGTACTTCCCCATGTGATTCGATGCGGTTACAATACCCTTCAGCTTATGGCCATCCAGGAACACCCCTACTATGGATCATTTGGCTACCATGTTTCTAATTTCTTTGCAGCCAGCTCCAGGTTCGGCACACCTGAAGAGCTCAAGGAGCTTATCGATGAGGCACACGGTCACGGAATTGCAGTGATCATGGATATCGTTCACTCCCATGCAGTTAAAAATGAGAATGAGGGATTGGGACGACTGGATGGTGATCCTGCACAGTTTTTCCATGGAAACCACAGAAGGGAGCATGTTGCCTGGGATTCCCTTTGTTTTGACTATGGGAAAAACGAAGTTACCCATTTTCTGCTCTCCAATGTGAACTTCTGGCTTACCGAATACAGGTTTGATGGCTTCCGTTTCGACGGCGTCACCAGCATGCTGTATTACGACCACGGAATGGGAAAAGATTTTACCAGCTATGATCTCTATTTTGACGGTGGTCAGGACGAAGATGCCATTATTTACCTGGCCCTCGCCAACAAAATGATACAGGAGATCAGGCCGGGAGCTCTCTCCATTGCCGAAGACATGAGTGGCTATCCCGGATTGGCCGTTGAGGTTAAGGAGGGTGGCATTGGATTCAATTACAGGCTTGCCATGGGTACCCCCGATTACTGGATTAAAACCATTAAGGAGCGTGCAGATGAGCAGTGGAACATGGAAGAGATTTTTCGGGAACTTACCTCCAAGCGTGCAGATGAAAAAACGGTCGGCTACGCTGAATCCCATGACCAGGCACTGGTTGGAGATAAAACCATCATTTTCAGGCTTATCGACAAGGATATGTACTGGCACATGGACAAAGCTTCCGAGAACCTGGTGGTGGACAGGGGAGTGGCCCTGCATAAAATGATCAGGCTGATCACTGCTTCAACAGCCGGAAACGGATACCTGACCTTTATGGGTAATGAATTTGGACACCCCGAGTGGATCGATTTTCCAAGGGAGGGTAACCACTGGTCGTTCCAATATGCCAGGCGGCAATGGAGCCTGATCGAAAACCTGGAATTAAAGTATCACTACCTTCTTGATTTTGAACGCGCCATGTTGAAGATCCTGGCCCGGTACAGAATTTACAAAGATCCGGCATCCCATGTCAAAACCGACCAGGGTGACCTGGTTATTGCCTTTGAGCGTGCAGACCTGTTATTTGTTTTCAACTTTCATCCCTCCAAATCCTATACGGATTACGGTATTGCAGTAAATGCGGGAAAATACACAACACTTTTATGCACCGACCAGACTGAATTCGGAGGTTTCGGACGTTTTGACACCCGAATGGTCTACAGGTCCCAGGTAGAACGCTCATTTGGTTTCAAACAAAACCTGAAGTTATACCTTCCCTCGAGAACCGGCATGATATTGAAAAGGCAGGATATCCCGAAGGTAAGGTAATCATCCCGGGTACCCTCCATCCGTCCGCTGTCAGATCCAACGCACCAGTGGGAAATCCATCCGATGCGGAAGATTTTCATTCCTTGGATATATGCGGAAGCCTATGTCGAACACCCCGGTTTCCACAACCTCCTGTATAAAGGTGTATTCGGCAATGCTCCCGTCAACCCGTGTACATTCAAACTCCTGGGTTCCCCTGAAAATGGGTTCCCCGTTCCCACCGATGCCACTGGCATGCACCATCTCCACCCCGATTTCATCGGCTGAAAGCCCGTCCAGGTCAAGTATCACCTTTCCTGTATAAACATTACCCACCATGAAATCTTCACGGGTAACATCCGGAAAATCATACTTAACCACCTGGATGTTCTTCCAATGCTCAAGAATCCTGTGCTTCCAGTGTGCCATCTCCTTGGGAAGCTTATAATCTCTCTCCCTGAGCTTAAGGGTGCGATGATACAATTTCATATAGAACCTGTCAAAATAATCCCTGATCATCCGGTTCATTGTAAATTCAGGAGCCACATGAGCAATGTTTGAGCGAATCATCCCAACCCAGTCTTCAGGAATATCATCCTGATTCCTGCGATAGAATTTCTCCGTGATATCATTTTCCAATAGGGTATAAATCCGCTCTGCATCCAGTTCATCCTGGAGATCCTGATTATCAAAGGAGCGATCGATAGGAAGCGCCCATCCGGAATCCTCACGATACCCTTCAGCCCACCACCCGTCCAAAACACTGAAATGCATCGTTCCGTTCATGACTGCCTTTTCACCACTGGTTCCGGATGCCTCCAGGGGCCTGGTAGGTGTATTGAGCCATATATCCACCCCCCTCACCAGGCGTTTTGCCAGCAAAATGTCGTAGTTCTGGAGGAATACAATTTTTCCTGTAAATTCGGGCCTTTTGGAGATCTCCACGATCTTCTTGATCAAATCCTGTCCCGGAATATCCCTGGGATGTGCTTTGCCTGCAAAAATAAACTGTACCGGTTTTTTGGCATTGTTCACGATCCTGGACAGCCTGTCAAGGTCAGTAAACAGAAGATGTGCACGCTTGTAGGTTGCAAAACGCCTTGCAAATCCAATGGTTAGTGCATTTGTATTCAGAGCTGAAGAAATTTCCAGCATGCGGCCTGGATTATCCATCATCGTGGTGGCAACCACTTCCAGCCTCCCCTTGATATAGTTAATCAGCTTTTCCCTCTCTTCAGATTTGAGGTCCCATATATCGCGATCTGGTACCAGTTTAATCTTGTCCCACATCTGCCTCTCCTCCTGCCTGGAAAAACAATCCTGACCAAAGGTCTTTTCATACAGCTTCTTCCATTCCCGGCCCAGCCAGGTAGGCAGGTGTACCCCATTGGTAACAAAACCCACATGTAATTCATCCGAAAGGTATCCTGGCCACAATCCGGTAAACATCTTCTTTGAAACCTGACCATGCAGTTTGCTCACCCCGTTAACTTCCTGGGAAAGCTTTACTGCCAGCACACTCATGGAAAACTTCTCATTGGTCTGGTTCGGATGGAACCTTCCCAGGTTCATGAATTGATTCCAGGTGATTTTTAATCTTTCCGGGTAATGGGCCACATAAATCCTTAACAAATTCTCTTCAAAGGAATCATGTCCTGCAGGTACTGGGGTATGGGTAGTGAAAAGGCTTGAAGCCCGCACCACCTCCACAGCTTCCGGGAAGGTCATGTTCTTTTCCTGAATGTATTCCCTGAGTCTTTCGAGGCTTATGAAGGCAGCATGTCCCTCATTACAATGGTACAGGTCGGTATCCAGACCGATGCTCCGTAATGCCCGGATGCCTCCGATCCCCAGAAGGATCTCCTGCTTCAACCTGTTTTCATTGTCGCCACCATAGAGTGTGTGGGTGATTGCCCTGTCGCCTTCCTCATTGGCATCGTAATCTGAATCCAGCAGGTAGAGGTTAACGCGTCCCACCTGGACCTTCCAAATCCTTGCATACAAAGTCCTTCCGGGCAATACGATCCGGATATTTTTCCAATTGCCCTGTTCATCCCTGACCGGTGTAACAGGAAGTCTTGAAAAACTCTGTGAATCGCTTAAGGCAACCTGTTCTCCCTTAGCAGAGATAATCTGGCGAAAATACCCATACCTGTAGAGCAATCCCACACCGGTCATTGGAACATTGTAATCACTTGCCTCCTTGAGATAATCACCTGCCAGCAATCCCAGACCACCCGAAAAAGTCTTTAAAGAGTTATGAATCCCATATTCCATACTGAAATAAGAGATGTTTGGCATCCCCTCCCTGGGTTTTTCGGCCATATATTCAAGGTAACTCTTATAGACCGACTGAAGACGACTGAAGAATTCTTTATCCGCTTCAAGCTTCTTCAATTTATCAAACGATAGACTTTCCAGTAATTCAATCGGGTTCTCATCCACTCTTACCCAAAGTTTTTTATCGATGGAAGCAAACAGGTCGATGGCATCCTGTGTCCATGACCACCAAAGGTTCCGGGAGATCTCTTCCAGTGGTTTAAGTTTTTCGGGAATACTTTGCTGTACATTGATCCTCCGCCAGAGAGGCTGGATATCCACCAGGACCTGTTCCGTTTCCGGGAGCCTTTCGATGCGCTCCTTGGCATAGTAAACCAACTCTTTTCCTGAGGCACCCTCCAATGCAATATCATATGCTCTCCAGTAATGGTTAATCAGGTTTTTCCATAAAGCAATCCTGGATATAGCGTAGGCCCCTTCTCTGTACTGTTCACCCGACTCATTCCGCAATTTACACTGATTCAGGATTGCTTTACTGATCCCGGAAACCACATCCTGATCATTATAATCATCCCTGGGGATAACTGTAATTCCGGTAGACTCCTTTTTAAACTCATTATTGACCCACAATCCGAATCCGGTGAGTGAGGTAGTCACAGTTGGAACACTGAAAGCAAGGCTTTCAAGAGGCGTATATCCCCATGGTTCATAATAAGATGGAAAGATTGTAAGATCAAGGCCAATTAAAAGATCGTAGTAGACAAGATTGAAAACTCCATCATTTCCGTTGAGATAGGAGGGAACAAAAATGACCTTTACAGGGTCATCTTTCCCATTATTTAGTCCGTTATCGCGAATCCTGTTCAGTATCTGGTCATTCTCGGCATAATGTAAATTGTGGGTCAGGTGATTCTCCTTTAATGGATTATTTCCATTTCCGCTTAGAATTTCCTGCAAATCCCTGCGGGGACCATAGTGGTTGGCCGGAATCAGAATAAATGCCACTGCCTGGCCCTTACAGTGCTTGCTCCTGTTCAAATCGCCCAAAGCATCGATAAAAAGATCGATCCCCTTGTTCCTGAATTCATATCGCCCGCTGGTGCCCAGTAACATTGCATCTTCGGAGATACTCTCCCCCACAAGAGCGGAGGCAACCTCAAGCATCTTTCTTCTAGCTTCCTTTCTTCTGGCTCCAAATTCCGATTTATCAGGAACAAAGCTGTCTTCAAAACCGTTTGGAAGCACTACATCCACCGCTCTCTCATGAAATTGAAGACACTCTCTGGCTGTCAGTTCACTTACCGTCGTAAATGCATCAGCATGATTTGCAGTATTTTTCTCGAGTGAATGCTTCGCCACAACATTCAATTCCCTGGCCTTCTGATCGCCGTTGATTTGATCCATATGGCCATAAAGAGCCTGCCCATTCCCGGCAACTGAACGGCCCACAGTGGTGGCATGTGTGGTGAATACCGTTCCGATGGTGGGCAGTTTCTGTTCCAGGTACAACAAGCCTGCTCCTGTCTGCCATTCGTGGAAATGAGCAATCAATTTCTGGTTTTCAATTTCAAAAAACCTTGCAAAATTTTCAATGGCCTTTCCGGCAGCATATCCGAATAAAGCAGATTCAATATAATCCCATTGTCCACTGATGGAATCCAGTTTATATGACTCCCAGAGACTTTTAAATATTTCGTCCTTTTGATTAAAATAGGGAGTAAAGTCAATCATAATGGCCACCGGCTGTCCCGCAATTTTCCACCGACCGATCCTCACGCGGATCCCCTCCCTGAAGGCATGCTCCTTCCAATCCGAAAAAAGGGAAAGATCCTCCTCAAATTCGGGATGTTCCTCACTCTCTCTCCAAACATCGGGACCAATGGCAATATATTTATCACCCATTGCCTGTACAACGGTCATTGCTTTTGTGGAAATGACAGTATGGATTCCTCCAATTTTATTGCATACCTCCCAACTAACCTCAAATATATGATCGGGTTTGTTCATGATTCTATTCTATTTCTGAAAATTCTATTTTTTCCCTGAAGCTGCAGAACCTGTTTTGTCAGCAGAATCCTTCTTCGCGGCATTACCATTCTTTTTTGCTGTACGCTTCTTGGTTTCTATGTTCTTTTTTAATTCAAGTTTCTTCTCCAACTTTGCAATCTGCGCCTCCTTCTCCTTGATGATCCTGCTTAAACGGGCCATATCATTGTCCACCGTAGATTGCTGTGCTGCATTAACCCTGATTTCAAAATCGCTTAATACATTCATATAGTTAATAAATGCATCATAAGGCGTGTCGTAGGGGTTAAAATAGGAGTGAACCTCTCCGTCGGAGAAAAACTTGGTGGACATGTAATAGAAATGATCACTCACCTGCAAATAGCCAAAATCCTGTTGTATGGAATCATCCGCTGAATTGTAAACATTCTCTTCCAGGGAGTAAAGCTTTTTAAATGCTTCATGCTGCATCTCATTTCCGAGCCAGGCGGTGAGGTCTCGCTCCTCATCAGCCCAGGAAATGGGATTAGGCACATTCACTGCTGCCACAACCTGCAGTTTCTTAACTACCTCGGAGGGTGTACTGAAGGTATAGGGAGAATCTCTGAACACAAATTCCGGCAGGGATCTTAAAAATTCAAAAATACCGGTCTCAGCCCACTGATGTTCCCCAAATGTTTCATAATCCATAAAAAGGTTGACAACCTCTTCATTTTCAGGGACCAGGTTCAGCCAGTGTACAAATTTCTCGGCTGTCAGCGGATATTCGGGCCAACTCTTATTTGAAAAACGGAAGGCTATGTCATCACTGAGCTTGAAATTCTTCAGCAATAACTTAAGCTTTGGTTTGATGGCATTACAGTAAAGGAAATTGGGACTCTTCCAACCCAGAACATGCTTGGCCCCTTCGGTGATCATCGCTTTAAACCCCATATCAGCTACCATGGCACCAATCTTATCGGAATAGATCAACTCAGTATTGCGAAAAACAGAAGGGGTCTGGCCAAATTGTTCCCTGATCAGTTCCCTGTGGGCATTCACCTGTCTTTTGAATTCGCTCGGGCTGGTCAGTGAACTGAGGGAGTGGGCAAAAGTCTCCGAAAGGAACTCTACCTGTCCCGTTTGAGCCAGTCTTTTAAAGCTCTCCAGGACTTCAGGTGCATATAGCCGGAACTGTTCAAGAGCGATACCCGATATGGAGTAAGCTACTTTAAACTTCCCTTTATGTTTTTGGATCATTTCCAGCATCAGTTCGTTGGCTGGCAGGTAACATTTCCTGGCAATTTTATTGAGTATCGATTCATTGGAATAGTCATCATAGTAGTAATGATCATTCCCTATATCGAAAAACCGGTACCTTCTGAATCGGAAAGGCTGGTGAATCTGAAAATACAGACAAATAGTTCTCATGTTAATGTATCATCAAGTTACTAAACAAACTCCTGATATATATTGTACACTCTCTTCCCTGAGTTTTCCCACTTCATATCATTAACCTCCTTTACGCCGTACTTTCTGAACATTTCAGAAAGAGAAGGATAATTAAGCAACCCGTAGATGGCATCGGCCATGGCATCCACATCCCAGAAATCCACTTTAAAAGCGTATTTAAGTATTTCAGCCACTCCCGACTGGTGGGAGATAATCGCCGGGACATTGGACTGCATGGCCTCAAGTGGAGAGATCCCAAATGGCTCGGAGACTGAAGGCATTACGTAAACATCACTAATGGAGAACATACGGAATACATCATCTCCCTTCAAGAATCCAGTGTAGTGAAACCTGTCAGAAATTCCAAGAGAAGCGGTCCAGTGAATCATTTTCTCCATCAATTCTCCGCTTCCTGCCATCACGAACCTGACATTGTCCATTTTCTGAAGTACCTTATGGGCAGCCATTACAAAGTATTCCGGTCCCTTCTGCAAGGTTATTCTCCCAAGAAAAGTTACCACTTTATCACTGATGCCCTTTTTCAACCAAAGCTTCTCATTATCGGGCAAGGGGTCAACCGCATTATAAACCGTCACCACCTTGTCGGGATGAATACCATACTTTTCAATGATTGTATTCCGGGTGAGGTTACTCACTGCAATAATCTTATCCGCAATGTGCATTCCGGTTTTCTCAATCTCAAATACAGTGGGGTTAACGTTCCCGCCACTACGGTCAAAATCTGTAGCATGAACATGGATCACCAGGGGTTTGCCACTGGCCCTCTTGGCAGCAATCCCTGCCGGATAGGTCAACCAGTCATGTGCGTGAATAATATCAAATTCATTTGTCAGTGCAATTTCGCCTGCAACAATGGCATAGTTGGCGATCTCCTCGTAAAGGTCCTTCCCATAAGTACCGGTGAAGTCCAGTTTCCCTCCCATGGTGGTTTCCACAAACCGTCTGCCCGAGTTCTCAGCTTTCTGAACCAGCTCTTCATACTCTTCTGGTGAGGTATAGGGCACCAGGTTAGAGTTGATCTCTATATAGGAGAGATCCTTTAAAAAATGATGTTCATTTGCTCTACGAAAGTCCAGGGTAACATCTCCCGCACCCAACAACCTGATCTTGCTCTGGTCCTCATCTCCATAGGCCTTGGGAACAACAAACAGGATATTAATACCGGGAATCGTAGACATCCCCCGGGTAAGCCCATAACAGGCTGTCCCCAGTCCCCCGGAAATATGGGGTGGAAATTCCCACCCGAACATCAGTACCCTCATGTGGTTGCATTCATTGATTAAATTTTTCTGTCATCTCCCCGATTCTGAGCAGTGCCGCAACCGCGGTAGCCTGTGAAATCCCTCCCTTTGAATGATGGGGAGGATTGCCATCATACACCTCCGATATACTACCAATACCGCCGCTGTTAAGGGCCTCATCAAAGCCCTCATATAGTCGTTTGACCAGGGGATAACCCGACCTTTTATTGACACCCAGGTATCCCTTTACAAAGTGCTCCAACAACCATGGATATACGGTACCCTGGTGGTAGGCGCTGTCCCGTTTAACCTGGTCACCTTCATAGACTCCCTGATATGCTTCGCTTTTTGGCGAGAGGCTTCTGAGTCCCCTGGAGGTAAGCAACTCCCTTTCAATCACATCCAGTATCGATTTCTTCATTTCGATGGTCAGGGGAGAGTAATCCATTGAGACTGCAAGAACCTGGTTCGGCCGGACCGACAGATCTCTGACATTTTCGTTGAAATAGTCGGCAAGGTAACCCCGTTGCTGGTCCCAGAATAATTCATTAAATGATCCTGAGATCATCTCCGGCAGAGGAGCCCACCTCTCCACAAACTTCTTGTCACTGTTTGCAGCCCACTCTAGTGCCAGGCATACTGCGTTATGCCACAAGGCGTTTATCTCAACTATAAACCCTTCCCTGGGTGTAACCGGTCTGCCGTTCACAATTGCATCCATCCAGGTTAGGGGCCGTCCCTCCTGTGCTGCATAGATCAGACCATTTTCCTTCATGTGCACAATCCCGGCGGAACCATCCCGGAATGCCTCAAGTACTGATTTGATGGCTTTCCCATACTTTTTCCAGATATCAAACCAGGGATCATAAATTGCATATTGTTGTAAAGCCCAGATGAACCAGAGGGGTGTATCAGCTGCCGGATAACCTCTCATTTTCCAGCCCGGGACCTCTTCAAAGAGACCTCCATTTAACCTGGTCAGCATCGTATCGATCACCTCCAGTGAGGTTGAGAAATCACCGGTGGTCATGGTCAGACCTGGCAAGGCCAGAAATGTGTCTCTTCCACGTAATCCAAACCAGGGGAACCCGGAAATGATCTCGGTGCCTCTCTTTTTGCGAACAATAAACTGTTCTGCCGCATTTAACAGACAGTTTGTGAAGCTGTCCCTTGGAATCCTGTTATCCAGTTCTGCTGTAAACTTCCGTTTCAACCCTGCCGGTACAATCTCTCTTGTGGAAGCCGAGAATATGATGGATTCACCTCTTTTAATGGGTACTTCAAAATACCCGGGGACATAAAGATCCTCCTTGTATTCATAACCCCGTTTTTGCTCCTCCATGTACTCAATGTTATAATACCAATCGGGTACCGGAACAAATTCAACTGGTTTGGAGCACTGCATATGAAGCTCCGGGTAACCTTCATAGAGCCTTGACCCGATCCCGTTCGGAATTTCCCTGTACCGGGTATTTGCATAGAGGTTGGATTTACTGAGGGAATGGTGGTTCCGGAAAGCGAGAAATGGGGTTAACCGCAATAAGGTTTCCGAATGTGCCTCCATGAGGGTATATCTCACAAGGACCTGTTCAGCTTTGGAAACCATCAGGATCTCCCTGGAGAGTACAACCCCGCCCACCCGGTAAATCAAATAGGAAGCCTTGGTGGCATCAAAGTCACGAACATATTTATGACCTTTGGGAACATATTTGTCCCCTTCATATTTATGGATCCCCAGGTTAAAATCCTTATCATGCTGCACAATGGTGGCATCGAGAGTGGAAAGAAGTACATGATGTTCACCCCCCATCTCCTCAAGAGGACAGACAAGCAATCCGTGATATTTCCTTGTATTGCACCCGATTATCGTGGTGGATGCATATGAACCTGCACGGTTCGATCTGATCACTTCCCTGGAGAGAGCATATTCCAGATTGATCAGCTCAGATTTTTCAAACTTCAGAAAACTCATTTACGCTGCGATTTGATTGTAATTTACAAAAAAGAGCGCAAAACAATCCTAAAACTGCCAAATTGGCGTTAAAATAAATTGAGCTTGCGATAATATAAGGTAAGTGTTGCGATGCAAATTTAATAACAAATTACAACATATTGGTTTCTTACTATTTTTACATTGAAATTCTTTCGCAAGTATGAACAGTTTTTTTGTCAAAATCTGGTTGTGTACAATCATGGCCACAACCGGTTGTGGCCATGGCAGTCAGACCGGCAATAGCAGCGGGAACCCTGACAAATCAACTCTGATTGAGGGGGTACTGCAGGGCGGTGAGAATCGTCCGGTAGTCCTGGAAGAGATGGCAGTCAGGGAGTATATTCCCATTGACACTGCAACCTGTGATGCGGATGGCCGGTTTCAAATAGACTTCAAACCGGAACAAACAGCTTTCTATGTGCTTCGAACAGGTGGGAAGGGTTATATCACTTTACTGATTGAGCCGGGCCAAAAAATCACCTTTAAAGGCAGTTACAGTCAACCGGATCAATACAGTTTAAGCGGATCTGAGGGATCAGAAGAGCTGATGGAGCTGTCGGTACAACATAAAAAAACTTTAAATGAGCTGGGTGATATAACACGGCAAGCCATGGAGTTCAGGGAACTTCCCGGTTTTTCTGAAAAAAAAATGCAGCTGGATCTGAAATTTGATTCCATCACCACTTCATTCCAGGGCTATTCATTTGAATTTATAAACAGAAACCGGGAGTCACTTTCCATTCTCATCGCTCTGTATAATCTTTATGGACAGGGCCTGCCTGTATTCGATCCCATTGAGGATTTTCAAACCTACCAGTTCGTCGATTCTTTACTGCAAACCTACCACCCGGAATTTGAGGCTGCCAAATTATTGCAGGCACAGGTTCTCGAAGCGAAAGCAACAAAACAGAAAAATGAAGCGGATCACTCTCCGGAGGTAGGAGACATCGCACCCGATTTTGTATCTTCACGCCCTGATGGATCGCCGTTGGCACTTTCAGATTTTAAAGGCCACTACGTATTAATCAGTTTTTGGGCAGGTTGGAGCAGTCCGAGCAGAGAGGAAAACCGGTACCTGAAAGAGATATGGAAAACAAAAGGTAGTCTTCCATTTAAAATACTTCAGGTGTCATTGGACCACGAAAAAGAAACCTGGATCCGGGCCATTGAACAGGATGGTTTAGCATGGGATCATGTGAGCGACTTGCGAAGATGGGAATCGGCAATTGCCAGTCTGTACAATGTAGATAAAATACCGTCCAACTATCTCATTGACCCGGAAGGGAAAATTATTGCTCGTGATCTCCTGGGGACCGATGGGGTTGAAAAATTTAAAATCCTGTATCATAACGAATGACCATATGAGAGTTCAATACACCATTTTTTTGCTCCTGCTTATGGCAGGAACCACCTGCAACAGGAGCAATGTGATCATACACGGATCTTTGGAAAAGGGAGAGGGTCGGTCTGTAACCCTTGAAAGGCTGGATGTAAACCGGACCTCAGTGGTCGATTCATCCGCCATTGGCAAGGGTGGTAAATTTACCATCACCACCAGCCTTGAGGAACCTGAACTGTATGTCGTGCGATACGGTAACGGAGAGCTTATAAATCTTTTGATCTCTCCCGGAGAGCGCATCACGCTCTCCATCAAAGCCGGATCCTCTGATAAAGGATACAGCGTGGAGGGATCGGAAGAGTCGGAGAACCTCAGGATCCTGGTGGAACAACTCAACAGCACACGTGCAAAACTCGACTCCCTCCAGGGAGTTGCAGCATCGGTGGAAGACCCTGAATCGCCCCACATGAAAGTGGTTCGTAACGCCTATGCACAGGTCATCATAAACCAAAAACGATTCACAATCAGGTATCTGCTGGAACATACCCACTCGCTGTCCAGTGTATATGCCCTTTACCAGAAATATGATGAAGATAACCTGGTTATGGGGCTACAGTCGGATTTGCAATACTTCAAGGTGGTTGCCGACTCTCTTGCATTGACACACCCCAACTCTTCACTGACCAAATCTCTGCAGGCTGATATTGCCCTCCGGGAGGCCGAATTCCAGCGGACCAGTCAACTGAATTCACTGCTGGAAATGGCCGAAGAGCCAGTAGGTTTCCTGGATCTCTCTATCCCGGACCGGGATGGTAAAAAGATCACTCTTTCTGATTACAAAGGGAAAGCAGTCATGGTGATCTTCTGGGCTTCCGGAAACGAGGCCAGTGTAAAATTGCTGCTTCAATTAAAATCGACCTATAACCGCTATCATGGAAAAGGATTTGAGATCTATGCCATCTCCCTGGATAACAACAAGATTCAATGGATGAATGCCATTGACTTCAATGAGTTTAACTGGATAAACGTTTCGGAACTGAACTACCCCGACTCCAGGGCGAACCTGATCTATAATGTGACCTCTCTCCCGGCCGGTTTCCTGATTAACCGGGAGGGTGATATCGTGGCGAAGGATCTTTACGGAAAAACCCTGGAGACCTGGCTCGACAATCTGATTTAAAAAGGTGATGGCAGAGAAGAATCAAATCTATTTTGCTTCAGATTTTCACCTGGGAATGCACCCAGGGGAGAAGAGCAGGTTAAGGGAAAGTTATATTGTGGATTGGCTGGAACTGATCAGGCATGATGCAAAGGAGATCTGGCTTCTTGGTGATGTATTTGACTACTGGTTTGAATATAAGAAGGTCATTCCCCGGGGATTTGTCAGATTTTTGGGAAAACTTGCCACCCTGGCGGATGAGGGGGTGGAGATCCACCTCTTTCCCGGGAACCACGACGTATGGCTTTTTAACTACCTTCCTGAAGAGATCGGATTAACCATTCACCACAATATCCTGGTAAAAGTTTGGAACAATAAGAAATTCCTCCTGGGTCATGGGGATGGATTGTTGAAATCGGACCTTGGATACCGGCTCTTGCAGGGAGTCTTCCGAAACAGGATCCTGCAGTGGTTATATGCCCGGATCCATCCAAACGGGTCCATGACCTTTGCACAGTGGTGGTCCAGGAAAAGCCGGTCAACGAAAGGTGCCTATCTGCCCTTCCTCGGGGCAACCAGGGAGCATCAGGCCGTCTTTGCCAAAAAGATCCTGGAGACGCAACCCGACATTAATTACTTCGTATTCGGTCATCGACACCTGCCTTTTCAGATCCGGTTATCCCCAACCAGCAGGGTTGTTTGCCTGGGCGACTGGATCACCAACTTCACCTATGCAGTATTTGACGGGGAGGAGCTTCACCTGAAAAAATTCTTCCCGGACCGCGGTTCCATTATTACCATTTGATCAGAGGACAAACCCTTTAGTTCTTAGGGATGCTTAAGAAGTAACCTGGCATTTTTTACGCAGTAAATACGCACGTTACGAATAAGCATCCCTAAGAAAATCGAGTAGGGACTAAGGGCGGACGATTCCGACCTTAGCTCCCTCTCACACCACCCCGCATACGTTTTACGTACGGGGCGGTTTCTTTAAAGGTTAAACAATAGTTAGCGGTTAGACCAAAAAGGCCGATTTCAACGAACCAGGCTAGGTTCATAGCTTCATTAGCCCCCGGAGAGTTAGCAAGTCTGTACCAACCTTTACCGGATAATGCAAAAAGCCAAACTCTCCGTTCAGGGAGACCCCGTGAGCGAAGAAAGCGTACAATACCAATAGTCCGTTTGCATTGCTTCAGTCGGAAGCATCTGATCCTGTGACGTAGCCACGACTCCAACTTACCCAGATGTTTTCTCATCCTGGCAAGCCTGAAGTAGTTTAGCCATCCTCGCAGAACCGGGTTGATCCCTTGGATTAACTGTTCAAGGCTTATCCCCTTGTTTCTGCTGGTAGAACGTCGCAGTTTCTGCTTGAACTTCCTAATGCTTTCTCGGCTTATTCCCAAACCACCATTTATCAGGATCGAGTATCCTAAGAAGTTGAGCTCCAGAGGTTGACATAAACGACTCTTTTCCCGGTTTACTTTTAACAACATCCGGTCTTCTATGAAGTCGGTTATATTGTTCAGTACACGGTTTGCCGCTTCCTCGCTTCTGACGAGTATAATACTGTCGTCGGCATAACGTACAAAACGGTGCCCTCGTACCTCTAACTCCTTGTCCAACTCATCCAGTACGATATTTGATAGCAGGGGTGATAGCGGACTGCCTTGGGGTGTGCCCTGTAGTCGTTGGCTCATCAGTCCGTCCTGCATGATCCCACTTCGTAAGAACTTACCAACCAGACTTAGTACCCTCTTATCTCCGATCCGGGTCCCCAACATCCACATCAGGCGGTCGTGGTTCACCTTATCAAAGAATTTCTCCAGGTCTAGGTCTACTACATACTTGTACCCTTCTGCTACGTATCCCGCTGCCTTTCGTAATGCCTGGTGGGCGTTGCGTCCGGGGCGGAACCCGTAGCTGTGTTCCGAGAAAATCGGCTCATACCTCTTGCTCAGAACCTGACTGATCGCTTGTTGAACCAGTCTGTCTTTTACTGTTGGTATACCTAACTGCCGGTATCCTCCCTTGGGCTTGGGTATGCGTACCCCTCTTACCCCATTTGGAGTGTAACTGCCTTCCAATAGTGATGACTGTAATACATGCCAGTTGTGGGTAAACCACTCCTTTAGCTCGGTTACTGTCATCCCGTCTATCCCGGCGCTACCTCCGTTGCTAACTACCTGCCGCATGGCAGTAGCCAGATTTGATAGTTCCGCTATCCTTTCCATCAAATCAGCTGTCAAGGCTCGTTCTTCCTCGCACGCAGTAAGCCACTGTAAACTTACCCGGCCGTTCGGCTTGAGGTGTACGTCCCCTCCCCGAACTGCCGGGCTACCCATTTCCCCTTCTCCCCACAGTGTGCGGTCCCTTGGTGAATCCTGGTATTTTACTGTCTTTTGCATGGCTTATACTCCTACTCAGTAACTGCTCCTTGCTTTAAAGATTTGGGCCTTCCTTTTTTCAAAGTAATATGCCCGCTGCTGACTTCTCAACTCCTCTCAGACTTGAGATCTCCCATGGTAAGTTCTTTCCCTTTCAATCAGTCCTGCTGGATTTACCACCCTCGGTTACGGTCGGCTGTGTGGCGTCCCCTTCCATTGCAGGGTTACCCCCTAGGTAGGCCTTGTATCCAGTTTCTGTTCGTCAGAACTGATCTTTGCCTCCAGCTTCCTTCAGACGGAACCTCGCGGTTCAACCCTTGCCTTCAGCTTGCGGTTCCTGCCAACCCGGCCCGCTCGGGACTTGCACCCTATAGGTAAAGAACGTGCATGGCACACAAAGAAGGGACTGTCCCTTTTGAAGACAGCCCCCTTTTATGAAAGATGATGGTTTTTCTAAAACAAACTCAAGGCAACGGTGAGTCCTGCCATTACAACAGAAACCATGGTCATCAGTTTGATCAGGATGTTCAGTGAAGGTCCTGAAGTGTCCTTGAATGGATCACCTACAGTATCCCCTACTACAGCGGCTTTATGAGCAGCGCTCCCTTTTCCTCCATAATTTCCTTTTTCAATGTATTTCTTGGCATTATCCCAGGCTCCTCCGGCATTATTCAGCATCACAGCAAGCGTGAATCCGGTGGTCAGACCGCCAACCAGCAACCCGATCACACCGGCGACACCGAAAATCAGACCTATGGCAACCGGAACGATGATAGCCAGCAGGGATGGAAGCAGCATCTCCTTTTGTGCTCCCCTGGTGGAGATCTCCACGCACTTGGCATATTCGGGCGTGGCTTTACCTTCCATGATGCCGGGAATATCGCGGAACTGCCTGCGAACCTCGTCTACCATGGCTCCTGCAGCGCGACCCACAGCCTTCATGGTCATGGCACAGAATACAAAGGCCATCATGGCACCCATAAAAATGCCACCCAGTAATATGGGATTAAAAATAGAGAGGTCATAGGCCCCTACAAAATCGTGAATGGTGGCCTGGCTCAGCTGAACCACATTGAGTCCGTCGGCAGCAGCCGGGGCGTGGTCAGTGTAGAAGATGGTTTCCCCAACCTGCCTGAAGCCTTCAACGGATTTGTCGGCCAGTTTTCCCAGCCAGAGCCTGACTTCTTCCATATAGGCAGCCAAAAGGGCCAGGGCAGTAAGTGCAGCCGAACCTATGGCAAATCCTTTACCTGTGGCCGCTGTGGTATTTCCAAGCATATCCAGTGCGTCGGTGCGCTGGCGGACTTCCGCCGGAAGCTCAGACATTTCAGCATTCCCTCCTGCGTTGTCAGCAATGGGTCCGAAAGCATCGGTGGCCAGTGTGACCCCCAGGGTGGAGAGCATCCCTACAGCGGCAAAACCGATTCCGTAAACACCTTTGGCGAATTCAGCAAACCCACCAGAAAATCCAAAGGCCGCAATAATGCCAATAACGATGGTTACAACGGGTATCCAGGTGGAGTACATCCCGACAGCAATTCCGTCAATAATGGTGGTAGCCGGTCCCTGCTGTGTTTGAGCAGCAATTCCTTTCGTGGCTTTATATTCATCCGAAGTGAAGAGCTCTGTTCCCTGCCCGATAATCACACCTGCAAAAAGTCCGGAAACCACAGCACCAAAAATACCCCAGGTCACCAGGCCCATATAGGCCATGATGGCCATTGCAATAAGAATCAGGACAGAGCTGCCTCCTGTTCCGAGAAGCAGTGCATTGAGCAGATTTTTCTGGGTTGCAGACTCTTTAGCCCTTACCATAAAGATACCGGCGATGGAGAGGATAATGCCAATTCCTGCCACAATCATAGGAGCTACAACAGCCATTCCCTGATCTGCCCCCGAAAGTCCGGGTAAGGCAGCACCCAGAGCGGCGGTAGCCAGTATGGAACCCGCATAGGATTCATACAGGTCGGCACCCATACCGGCCACATCTCCAACGTTGTCCCCCACATTATCGGCAATGGTAGCAGGATTACGGGGATCATCCTCAGGAATCCCGGCCTCAACCTTACCAACAAGGTCAGCACCCACATCGGCTGCTTTGGTGTAGATTCCGCCACCCACACGGGCAAAGAGTGCCTGGGTAGATGCACCCATACCGAAGGTAAGCATCACGGCGGTAATTTCAATCAGTTTTTCGTGTTCGGTAGTGCCCTTGTGAACGAAGGTCATACCCAGCCAGTGAAGACCATTCTCCATGTGCTCGGGGGTGAAGATAAATTTATTAAGGGCCCAGAACCAGCCGGTTATATCCAGCAGGCCAAAGCCCACCACAACAAGGCCCATTACTGCACCGCTTCGAAAAGCAACCTGCAATCCCTTGTTCAAGGATTGGGAAGCGCCCTGAGCAGTCCTTGCGGAGGCAAAAGTAGCTGTTTTCATTCCCAGGAATCCGCAGAGACCCGAGAAAAAACCTCCTGTCAGAAATGCCACCGGCACGAATGGGTTTTGTACTCCCAGGTAGGCGAGTACAAGAAAAATAATAAACAGAATGCCAAATACATATCCAACCACGCGATACTGACGTTTGAGGTACGCCATCGCGCCTTCACGGACGTATTGAGCAATCTCCTTCATCCGGTCAGTCCCCTCTGAATTCTTCATCATATTTTTAAAGAATAACCAGGCAAATACCAGCGCTACTACAGCAGCCAGCGGGAGTAACCAGAACATCGCAAAGATATTGTTCATAACTCTATAGGTTTAGGAATTGAAATTAAAACAAGCCGCAAAGTTACTTAATTTGCTTTTAGAATGATGTTAAATTAAATGATTTGCTGATAAATTGACACGGGTCAGAATTGCTGCTATATTTGCATATACCTATTACTGAAAATAATGAAAAGAGTGATCTTCACCCTCATCGCAGGCCTTTTCGCCGGAACCACTATTTTCGGACAATGCGAACCGGATTCGGTCAATTGCAAGGACACCGATGAACCTGGTCAGATCTGCCCCATGTTCCTCCCCAATGCCACCGTAAATGCCTATTACGACGAGGTGATCACTGTGATCCCGCCCGGAGAAGTTACATTCGGGACCAGTAAGGTCCTTATTAATTATATTATTGTAGATAGTATTACCAACCTTCCTGAAGGCATCTCTTATGCTGCCAATGCAGAGCGATTTTATGCTGACTCGGCTTATTGTGTTCAGATATTCGGAATACCTGTCGAAGTCGGATCAGATTCCCTTTCCATCTATGTGACTCCCTACATTTTTGTAGGCACTGCCACGATTCCCGGTCCCCAGGCAGTCAATGATACTTCGGTGGTGATGACTGTGGCGGAGGCATCAGGTATCGATCCGGGTCAGTTTACCGATTTTCATTTACTCCCCAATAAGCCAAATCCTTTTTCCGATTTAACTACCATCGGATTCTTTACACCCTTTGATGACCGCATCGAACTGCAGGTATACAACATCCTGGGATCTCTGGTTTACGAGGAAAAAAGAGGCTTTCCTCCCGGAGAGTACAATTTCAATTTCGACGGACGCGCTCTACCCCCCGGAACCTACTTTTACAGGGTAACCAATAGTGATGCATACCGGACCGGAAAATTGATCAAAACTAAAAGGTGAGTTTTATTTGAAGGGTAACCTGACGGGGAGGACCGATATCACCTGGTCGTCCCAGGTATTCCACATTCATTGCATTTTTCAGAAGTGCATTGATCCTGAAAAGAGGGTAAATATTCCATCCCAGCCTGAAATCAACCAACAGGTATCCTCCAGCCTGTTCACTCCAGTATTCCGGAAATCCCGGTAATATGGTTTCACCGAGAAAAGGATTGATAAATGCTTCATCCACATTAATCATCCTGGAGTTGTACTGAAGGTTGATTCCGGCAAAAATTCCAATGATCTCAGCCTCCAGGTCGGTTTTCACAAGATGACGACGCCGGTAATTCAGAACATAGGCCTGATCATCGCCTCTGCCTGTGGAATCAATCATGATCGGGTCCACAGGATCCATAATCGTGTATCCGGCCGATATAAAAAGTTCAACCGGACCCAGCCGCCCCTGTCCATTCAGGGTAAACTCCGAGCCGATGATCCGTGCGGTCTCTATGTTCAAAGCCTTGAAACCCACATAGTCGAATGGAGGAAGGGTAGGATTTTCCGGGGGATAATAGCCAAAGGTATATTCTATCATGTTTTTGTAACGGGTCCAGAAAAGGGCAAGGTCAGCAAATCCGCTCCAGGATCCCACTGTAAATCCCTGTTTTGCCCCCATTTCGGCACTCCATCCGGATTCGGGTTCCAGTTCCGGGTTGGGGAATATATTCAATCCTCCGGTTCTGGCATCCACATATTTTTCAGCCACTGAAGGAAAGCGATAACCCTGGCCAAATGAGGCCCTCATGAATGTAGCCTTTGCCGCCTGATAATTTATTCCGGTGCGTATCACGGGCCTGGCGAGGAAGTACTCCTGGTTCAGGCTGTTCATTTCCCACCTGATGCCGGTAGAAACTTTCAATCGCTTCTCCACATTGGCATCCAGCTGGGTATAGATCGCACTATTGGATCCTTTATGATCATCAAACAGTCCTGCCTTAACTGTGTTCCGCATAAAGGAGAGACCACTGGTCCAGTGAATTTGCGGTCCGAACTTTTTAAGGTACCTGTACTCCCCGTACCACACTTTTGAGAAACTGTTTTTTGTCTCATCCACCGTATTGTTTCCAACGCTGTAAAGCCTTGTACGCAATGAGTGTTTGTCGCCCCCCGGCGTGAAATATTCGACATAGGGGTCTATATTAAACCGGTGTCCGGTCAGGGGGGCATAGGTCCGGGGATTCTGGCGATAGGCACCGGAATCGGCATCCTGCCAAAGAATAAAATCGGCATGATCGGTATACATGGCGCTGGTTGACAACCCCGCCGACAACCCATTCAACTTCTGAAACCTGTAGCGGAGCGCAAGGTTACCCCTGATCCGCTGCTCAGACTCCAGCTCTCTGTAACCCTGGTTCCTGAAGTAGTTGCCTCCCAAAGTCAGATCCAGATTTCCAATCTTTCTCAAATGGGAAAAAGATCCGCCTGCGTAAAGAGGAGCCCGATCCTTCCAGACCATCTCCTTTCTGCGTGGTTCCAGGTAGGCTCCTGAAAAAATGGTAACCTCACTTTGGGGATCATTTCCAGGGAAACGGGTTCTCAGGTTGATCACACCATTGAGGGCCGAAGAGCCGTAAAGTACCGAAGAGGCACCCTTGATCACCTCCACCTGGTTCAAATTCTCCACCGGCAGAAAGCTCCATTTAATATCTCCTGCATCACCCGAAATCATTGGAAGGTCATCCACAAGCATTAAAACCCGGCTTCCCACCCCATAACTGAAACCACTTCCACCCCTGATGCTGGGCTGCCCGTTCAGTATACTGATGCCGGAAGTTTTCTCGAGGATCATATCCAGGGATGTTATGTTTTGACCGGAGAGCTGGCGGGGATGCAGTATCTCCATGGAGACCGTTACATCCGACAGTTTCTGTTCAAACTTACCGGCACTGACCACCACTTCATCAAGCAACTTTCTGCTTTCTGCCATCTCCACCTCCACCCGAATGGTTTCTCCGATCCGGATGCCCACTGCCATGGATGCCCTTTCGTATCCAACATAGAAAAATTCGAGCAGGTGATCGCCCTCGGAGAGATTTAAAGAAAACTCCCCGTACTCACCAGATACGGTGCCCGATTGCCGGTCAGCGCTAATATTCACTGCAATCATCGGCTCCCTGGTCTTCGCATCCAGTATGATTCCGGTTACACTCCCCGTGTTTTGCCCCCGGGCAGTAAACATAAAAAACATCAAAAGGGTAACAATCTGCAGCCTCATTTCATTGCGATTCGATCAAATTCTTATATTTAGCCGCTAATTTAACCTTTTTTAATCTAATCGTTTACACCATGCTGCTACACCAACAGTTCGTCAGGAACGCAAAGCGTTATTCGAAAAAGTTTGCCATCAAGGATAAAACCACCAAAAGGGACGTTACCTATGGCAGGGCGCTGATCGGCGCACTGATCCTTTCAAAAAAATTTGAGAGCTATGATAAAGGCTACATCGGGATTATGATTCCCACCTCTGCCGGATGCGCTTTGGCTACCGTAGGTGCTCTCATGAGTGGCAGAATACCTGTAATGATCAACTACTCCACCGGGGCGGAAGAAAACTCCAGGTTTGCGCAGAAAAAGTGTAATTTCAAAACCATCATTACATCAAAAGCGCTGCTGGATAAAATCCAATGTCCTGTTATCGACGGGATGGTCCTCATTGAGGATATCATGAATAGTGTTACCAAGGGTGAAAAACTATCCGCAGCCCTGAAGACCAAACTTCCTACCGGGATGATCCTGAACAGCATCCACAAAGGAGATGAAAATGACAATGCGGCTATCCTTTTTACCAGCGGCAGTGAAAAGGAGCCCAAGGTGGTTCAGCTCACTCATAAAAACTTGGCCTCAAACATTTTGAGCTTCTGTGACTATGTAGATATCCATGATACCGATATTATGCTGGCTAACCTGGTATTCTTCCATATCTTCGGGCTAACCGTCAATCTTTGGGTCACTTTTGTAAAAGGGATGACCATGGTTACCTATGCGAACCCCACAGAATTCCAGACCATCTGCAATATTGCAAGAGAGGAGAAACCAACCGTGATGGTGGGGACACCCAGTTTCTTCTGGGGTTACCTCCAGAAATCTGAACCCGGTGATTTTAAAACACTCCGTCTGATGGTTGCCGGTGCTGATAAGTGTCCCGATGCCCTCCGCGATGGATATAAGAATAAGCATGGCGTCACATTGCTGGAGGGATATGGTGCCACTGAAACATCACCCGTTGTGTCGGTTAATTCCCCTGAGTTCAACCGGCCCGGAAGTATTGGTAAAGTGATTCCAGGCGTGGAAGTCCGAATCGAAAATCTGGATACAGGTAAAAACTGCGGGACCGGCGAAGTGGGCAAGATAATGGTTAAGGGTGACCTGGTCATGAAGGGGTACCTGGGTGCCCCTGAACTTACTTCAGAAGCCATTGTCGACGGCTGGTACAATACCGGCGACATGGGGTATCTCGATGCAGACGGCTACCTTTGGCATTCAGGAAGGTTTAAGCGGTTTGTAAAGATCGGCGGTGAGATGGTTTCCCTTGTGAAGGTGGAGAACGTCATGGAAAAACACCTGCCGGAAGGGGTATCTTGTTGTATTGTTGAAATTCCCGACGAATTGAAGGGAGCAACCATTGTAGCTGCGGTTACCCGGGAAATCAACAAGGTGGCCATCCTCAGGAAAATGGGGAATGAACTTCCCAATATTGCCCTGCCCCGACAATTTTTTGTTTTACATGAACTCCCCATGATGAGCACAGGGAAAATCGATTTCCGTTCGGTGACCAACCTCGTGAATGAAATCGTTTCCAACAAGGAGATAGAGTGATGGATCATCTGAAGTTCATCATTGCCCCCCCGCTGACCGATTGAAAATACCAGTCTGGAGCCCGCCAGCGAGGTATGACAACATTCACTGGGGGTACATTTTTTGATCTGGGTCCCAAACTCCAGGAGAGTTGTTCGGAGATCTCGTAAGAGATGGTTTTCATCGCTTCGACAGAGGGAATGGACCGCGGCCCTCTCTCCAGGTAG
>JAWOHR010000107.1:0-12092 GCA_046485075.1 Bacteroidales bacterium | reverse complement strand
AAGTCCTGCCAGGATCACAATATCATTCTGTTCCGCGATTCTTGTCAGGTTCTGGAGGGTTTCTCCGCCAGGAATTAATTCTGCCAGTCCGAGCATCTGATCTTTTGAAAGATGCCTGGCAAAAGTGTACCCGGTTACTGAACATTCATGAAAGGCGATGATATCAGAACCTTCCCGGGATGCTTTTTGTGCAAGTTTTTCAATCACAGAAAGGTTGTATGCTTTGTCCCCGCTCCTGTTTTCGAACTGTGCTGTTGAAATCATTAATGGATCCATCTGAGAATATATATTCGTATTATTGGCGGGACAGGATGTTGTGGATGGCATCTGTTAAAGCATCTGCTATTCTCATTGATCCCAGATCTGTGGGATGGGAACCATCAACGGTGCATTCAGAATAGTCCTCACCCAGAATGGTGGATCCGTCCAGAAAGAAAATGTTCTTATCGCCTGCCGAATTTCTTTTTTCGACCAGGGCTCTCTGAAAATCTCTGTTTTCCATCAACAATTTATGTTTCGGACTGCCGACAGTTGCACTGGTATAACGGATCTTAGACATAATCAGGATGGGTGTGTCCGGGTGTTTTTCCCTGAGAATATCCACAAATGGTCCCAGTGAATTTACTATGGTTTCGTTGGCATTCGCTTCGTAATCCAGTATGACAAAGGATAAACCGGAGATTTGATTTATGAGATGGGCCAGTGCAGGCTCTCCCCTTCCATTTCCTGAGAACCCAAGGTTTATAAACTCAGCATCCAGTCTGCGGCTTAAAATATTGGAGTATGCCATGCCCGGACGGGCTACACAACCGCCCTGTGTGATTGAGGTACCATAAATAACAATTTTACCCGCAAAACTGAGTGGTGGAGGTTCTTTTATATCGGATTCCTTCTCAATCCCAACAGAGACTGAGGTCACTCCGTTGTAGAGCGGGAAATTAAGTATAAAGGACCTCATTTCCTGATCGTTAACATTGAATAATTCCACCTGGTATTGAATGGTATCATGTGGGAAGCGGGATGTGCTTACATACCTCTTGGTCTTCCCCTCGTGCACATAGAGGTCAAACCCGCTCTGCCCGGTGGCCGGCATGTGATACATGCCCGATCTCTCCATGAGTTTTACTTTGATCAGTAATCTGCGGCTGTTGGTGCTAAACCTGATCTGGCCTCCCGCAGTATGGTTGGCCAGCTGATCAACTTCATCCCTGATTTCCCAGTCAGGTTGAACCGGCAGCCTCCTGTACACCCCTTCCTTCTTAATCCATTCAAATCCATCAAGGTCAAAGGGTGCATCCCTGGGATCTAGCCAGACAATCCCATCCTGATCCGCTGTATTCAGGGCCATGTTTGAATCAAGCTTTTGCGAGGTGGGCACCTGGCAGATTCCAACTGAAGCGATGTAAAGCATCATTAAACCCATCGTAATTTTTCCTGGTAGATATTTCATAGCAACTATTTTTTCATTTGAACAAGAATTTTGCCCATCGGATACCACCCCTCCTCATTCACACCTTTTATTGCCAGCTTCACTTTGGGTTCATGGGTGGTTGGCGAGATGATCGCTAACTCGAGGTCATAGGCACCCTCCGGAAAATCATGTGGCAGAAAAACCTTATCATTATAAACAATGTCCCCTGGCAGCCAGGTAAGCAGATTGGCATCGGTAACCAGCACTTCCGTCTTTTCCTGGTTCTTTAACCGCAAGGCAAACCTGAAATTTCTATAAACCGGAGCAACCCCTTTGTTTTCCCACCAGCTGGTAAATATAAGACCTCCATGTGGTTGTACTACTGCTGGAAAAGTAAACTTTCGCAAAACGTAACGGTAACCCATTTTATTCAACCATTCCTCAACAAGTGGCTGGTACTTCTCAGGTACAGCAGAACTCTTTGCATTGAAGGACGATACATGCCATTTCAGGGCCTGGTCAAAAATGTACTTCACATTCTCTTCAGTATAATTCTGTTTTTCCAGCCATCTCTGAAAAGTACCGCATATTTCCAAAGTGACAGGGGCTTTTTTCCAGGCCTCACTCATGCCGCTTCTTACAATATCCTGAGGGTAAACGTCAGTCATGTGGTTCCAGCCCCATTCGGGCCAAAAGTCCATATCACCCAGGCAGTCCAGCCGCCATCCCAGGTTACGCATGTCCGGTCCTGTTCCGTTGGTTTTCCCATCAGGCCAGAAAGCAGCAATGGGTAAGCCCTTCACCAGCACACCCGGATCAGGAGCATCTCCGTTCAGTGGCTGAAAAATGAGGTGTGTTTTCTTGAAATGATCCAGGTATGCATTGATCAGGGCGATCCTGGTTCTATCTGTAAGCAAATGACTCCCGCTGCCTTCACCCCAGTACCCGATGATGGAGATATCCACCGATTCAAGGTCAGGGTGACCATCATAGCGATTTCCAAGTGCCTTGATCATCCCCCCGAAATACTGAATATACCTTGGATCCTCCGGATCAACCCTCCAATGTTTCCCGGATCCTGACAGGGTATCTGGCCCCACCATCCTGCGGTACCAATCGGGGACGTCCTTCTCTTCATCCGCTTCATAGGGCGATATCCGCAACATTAAAGTCTGCCCTCTTTCGGCAGCAGTTCTCAGCGCTTTATCGATCATATCCCAGTTATATACTCCCGGTTCAGTTTCCAAAAAACGCCAGTTAACCCGAAAATAGGCTATGGAAGTTTGAGGATAACCCTTGTTTGACAGATTCCCGTCAAAATCCTGGTAAACGATAGGCAATCCCTCAGTCCAACCCTGCCCCGTATTTAAATTATCTCCGTTAAAACGTTGAAAAGTAGTAAACCCTATTCCCGGATTGGTCAGTACATCCTGAATTTCAGACGGTCTGACCAGAACTGCTTCTACATCTCTATAGTCCTGACAGAAACCTGTTGCAAGGAGCGTAATCAATCCTCCGGCTAGAATAATAATTTTCATATTCGTTTAAGGTTTAGGTAATTTGATATTGTCAGCACTCCTTACTTAAAGGTAGAAAAAAAATCAGGAAAGACAATTCACCCGTAAATGCTTTATCAATTGTGAAAGAGCGATGGATTTGTTACTTTTAGATACCAGATAAACAGTTACATATCACAAATACACAGAGGGATGAAAACCAACTTAAACGTAATGATTTGCATTTTGTGCTTTTTGATTTTTGTATTTGCAGGATGCCAGTCAGGCTCACGGGAAACCAATCAAAAACAAGAGGTTCCTCATTGGGAACTAATTGGACCTGGAGGTGGCGGATCTACTTTTTTCCCGACGTTTTCTTACGCTGATCCCGATGTTTTTCTTGTGCGGTGTGACATGACCGGATCGTACCTGACCAAAGACGGAGGAAATTCGTACCAGCAAATAAATTTTGTTGGAGCAGCATCTTGTTATGCATTTGACCCGAATGATCCGGAGACCATCTACGTCGCTTCATCAGCTTTAAACCGGTCAAGCGATGGAGGAAAAACATGGGAACGGATTTTCCCTTCCAAAAATGAAATTAAAAGTGAACGGTTTACCGGCGACCATGCCGCTCTGGAAATTGAAACTTTTGACAGCACGTTGTATACCGGAGCCAATGAAATCAGCTCTGTCCGGGTTGACCCTCTGGACAGCAATGCTTTATATTTTGCAAAAGGTTCGGATTTCTTCTATTCTTTCAATTCAGGTGAAATCTGGGAAAAGAAAGATATTCAGCAGGAGATAGATTATTTGTACACAAACAAAAATGCATTAAAAGACCAGATTTACATTTTCTCTGCCGGGTCAATTTCTATTTTCGATAAGGCATCAAAAACGATCAATCGTCTCGAAATTCCGGAAGCAATGTCTCCGGCCTACTCGTTTTCGGCCGGAGAAGTGAAAAATAATGATCAGGTAATTTTTTATGCGCTTCACAGCCTGGTTCAAAACGAAGATCCTTTTGCTGAAAATAATTGCGAAGTGTGGACCTCTGTGGATCATGGAACAAGCTGGACTAAATCCAATGATTCAGTGATGGTCAACCAATCTTCAGCCATAAAACCAAGCCTGTCAAGTATTATTTGTTCCGAGTTCGATGCAACTCATGCCTATGCGGTTTGCCACCGGTACGAGGAAAAAAGAAGCGATAACACGATGCTGATTTGGTACGGTGCTTTAAAAACAGGGGATGGAGGGAAAACCTGGGATTGGGTTTGGAAAGGTGGGGGCGGCACCGGTCAATATGGCGTACAGGATGCTATTGATGCTGAAAATCTTACCGATGCCTGGGTACACAAAGCCTTTGGAGGTGAATTTATTATGCTGATTGATGCAGGTGTTTCTCCTTTTGATGGGAATATTGCTGTGGTAACCGACTGGTACCGGACGATGAAAACGACAAATGGCGGAAAAAACTGGATCGAAATTTACAGCGAAAAGCAAGCTGACGGTACATTTATTAGCAGGGGAATGGATGTTACCACCACCTATGGTGTGCACTTCGATCCATTTGACAGTAGCCATATTGGCATCAGCTATACCGATATTGGGTACCACCATTCTTTTAATGGTGGGAAAAGCTGGGACAGGTCAGCCGATGGTGTCCCGATTGAATGGATAAACACCTGCTACTGGGTTGTATTCGACCCGGATATAAAAGGTAAAATATGGTCAGCATGGTCAAGCATGCACGATTTCCCGCGAGGAAAAATGACAAGAAACCCCACTTGGAAAGAATCTGGGAAAGGTGGCATTTGTGTATCGGAAGATGGTGGAAAAACCTGGTTACCAAACTATCAGGGAATGGGGTTCGATTCACCCTCAACCACGGTTGTATTAGATGAAAGATCTGAACCTGGCAGCCGGACACTTTACGCCAGCGTTTACAATAAAGGAGTGTTTAAATCGACCGATGACGGAAAAACGTGGGAAATAAAAAACAAAGGCATTGGAGAAAATACAAATGCATTTGAATTGACTATTTTAGAGAATGGGGATTTGTTTCTTATAGTTAGTGCCTCACCGATGCATAAAAACGGAAAAGAGGGAAGGGAATTTTATTCCGGGGCAGTTTACAAATCAACGGATGGGGCTGAAACATGGACACAACTAAAAATTTCAAAAGAACCTTTATTCCCCAACGGGATAGATTATGACCGTCAAAACCCAAACCGTATCTACCTGGCTTGTTGGTCCGACATTGATTTAGGTGACCTCATAGGAGGAGAAGTCGCAAAAGCTACAGGAGGAAATGAAGTGATTGATTTGGAAGGCGGAATATTTTTATCAGAAGATGGCGGCAGTACATGGACTTCAATCTTTGATAAAGACCAGTTTGTTTATGATGTCACTGTTGATCCGTACCATTCCGGGAGAGTCTATTGCTGTACCTTTAATAAAGCAGCCTATCGCAGCGATGATTACGGAAAAACATGGAAAAAGATAAAAGGCTATGATTTTCATTGGGGACATAGGATCGTTATTGATCAGAATGACCCTGAAAAAATTTATATCACTACCTTTGGTTCCAGTGTTTGGCACGGGATACCGGAATTTGAATAAGCAATCATATGAAAACAATAATCTATTTCACCTTTTTACTGATGATGCGATGTGGCCTTGGCTATGGATTTGCTAATGATCTCCGCAGCATTGGATTTAGCCTGATTCCAGCCCCACAAAATACAGAGTTGACAGGACAAGCGATCTTCATTGACAACAGTTGGGCCATTGATTCTAAACTAGGTGCCAGTAGTATTGTTCTGAAAACGCTTCAAACCGTTGCCATGGAACATTATGGAATGGGTTTTTCAGGAAGTGGTGAGGGCAAAATCATTCTTGAAATAAAACCGGGCATTGTAAATAACCCTGTCTCTCCGGAACTTGCCGGGCAGGCTTATCGTTTGGAAATAAAGCCAGGCCAGGTAAAAATCTCGGGTAATGCCGAGGCTGGTTTATTTTATGGTGTTCAAAGTCTGTTGCAATTACTCAAGCCTGTGAATGGCGGGGTGCTCTCTTTACCTGAAGGAACAATTACCGACTGGCCAGACCTGGAGTTGCGCGTTTTACACTGGGATACCAAGCACCACCAGGACAGGATCAGTACGCTTAAACGCTTTCTGGATCAGTCAGCTTATTATAAGGCGAATGCTGTCGCTTTTGAGATCGAGGACAAATATGAGTATCCCAGTCACCCGGTTATAGGTGCACCGGGTGCATTTACCAAAGCGGAGATGCAGGAGCTCACTGCCTATGCCCGGGAACGGTTTATACAATTGATCCCGGATGTTCAGGCACCGGCGCATATGGCCTACGTGTTAAAGCATGAAGAATTTGCCCATTTGAAATCAGATGGAAATAATTACCAGGTATGCATGTGTGATGAGGAGGCCATACAGCTTATTTTCGACATGTACCAGGATATGATTGACGCTACTCCGGGGGTGGATTATTTTCTGGTATCAACCGATGAAATATATTATGCAGGAATTTGTAACAAGTGTGAGCAGGAATACAACGATCAAAACCGGAGCCAGGCTTGGGTGGATTTTGTAATCCGTGCAAATGAATTCATGTCAGAACGTGGCAGGAAGATGATTTCATGGATCGAATACCCCTTAATCCCTGAAGACATTCATAAATTACCCTCATCGATGATTGACGGGGTAATGAGTGAGGGGAAAGATCAGATATGGATGATTGAAGAGAATAAGGCTGGGATCAGGCAATTAAACTATAATTCAATCCAGGGCGAAGAGTATCTCTTCCCCAACTATTTTCCTACTATTTACCGGAATGCGCCTACAGAGGGGAATTTACGCAGCACTGCTGTATCGGGTCAGAATGTACTAACCCTTGGTGCAAATCTGATGGGTTCATTTACTGCAGCATGGGATGATGCCGGCTTGCACAATGAGGTTTTTTGGCTGGGCTGGGCTACAGGTATTCAGTATTCATGGAGCATAGGTAAACCTTCACTCGAACAAAGTATCGCCGATTTTATGGATTCTTTCTACGGTTATAACAGCCCGGATCTGGTAGAGGCATATCGGCTGATTGAAGATGGTGCCCGTTTTTATGAGGATTTATGGGACAATCTGATTTCGAAAGAAAGAGGGCCTGGTTATGGAAATTCCTACGGAAAGGGGATCGGTACTGAACGCTATGATCCAGCATTTGAGATTCTTCCAACTCCCGGAATAAGCAACGAAGCTGCTTTTACCACAAGATATGCTTCAAAAATTGCAGAGGCTGCTTTGGTCAAGCGGGACAACGAAAAGCTGATCAACCTTCTGATGGATGGTTTATCAGGTGTTGATCGCAACCGGTATAATATCGAGGTAATGCTATCTGTTGCAACCCTTGAGCAGTATGCAATCCATACTTTATTGAATTGGGTCAAAATAGAGGAAACCCTGATTGAAGCATATCAGGCAGGTGAGGATCATTCCATAGTGATAAACAGGATGGTTGAAGCTTATAAAGTGGCTGATGAAATACGAAAAGGTGAGCAGGCAGCAGGAGAGGAACTCAAGGCTGTTTGGGAAAAGAGCCGGTTCGAAAAATGCCGAAGCCTCGATGGCAAAGATTTCGTACATGTACTGGATGATGTGAAAGATCATTTTGCCGACCGCAGAACCGGTCTTGAATACATGCTGGCCCCTTTCGAAAGAATGGAAACAGAGAAGTGGCAAGGCCAATTACTCGTGGAGATCCATCAATATGCCAAAACACATGGTGTGGTGGTTGAAGGTTTAAACGCGACACCTTTGGGCGAATGATTTGATTTGGTAGCATCATCATTTAACTTTTAATAGAAATGGCACCTGCACTATCCATGAAATTCCGGTTTCAGCTGGCTGTTTTGTTTTTGATATTCATCGTAGCAAATCCTCTATCCGCGCAAAAGAAGATTTATATTTTAACGGACCTGGAAGGGGTGAGTGGTGTATATAAGTTTGCCCAGACCCGTGAGAAGGATACGCCCTTGAATATCAAGGCATGTGAGTATTTTATGGACGACCTTTCAGCGGTGATCAGGGGTTTGAAGGAGGGTGGAGCTACGGATATACTGGTGATCGACGGGCATGGAAATCAATGTGTCATTCCCCATATGATGGAGCCCGGAGTAAAATACCTGACCGGTGTGCCTAGACCCAATACATACTGGGGACTGGATAGCTCATGGGTTGGCATGGTCCAGTTTGGTGCCCATGCAATGAATGGCACCGAAGACGGGGTGTTACACCATACCATGTCGTCAAAGTCTGAGAACAAGTATTGGTATAATGGCATTGAAGTTGGGGAGGTGGTCCAATGCGCAACCATTGCCGGATATTATGGAATTCCGACTATTCTGGTGACGGGAGATGAAGCCGTTTGCAGGGAAGCCAAACGATTCCTGGGTAATGCTTGTGTAACGGTTGCAGTAAAAAAAGGTGTTTCCCGAGAAGCAGCCATACTTTACCCTTTTGAAGAGACCCGGAAAGCGCTTTACGAAGGAGCCAGAAAAGCCATGGAGGCCATCCCGGATTGCAAACCTTTTACCATGGATCTCCCTGTAAAAGGAAAGATGCAATACCTGAAACTGGATTCAGATGGATCTGAACCAGTACTGGTTACTAAAGAGGCTGTTTTTAGCGATCCGCGCGATATTTTGAAATTTTAATCAGGGTTTACTGAAGCAATCAGTTTTTCAACCACCTGTCAAACCAGTCAAAAGCATCATGCTGCATCTGGAGGTCAAACTTATGAGGACCGGGATAAAATCCACTCTTGTAATGATCACCGGCTCCGGCCTTACCATATATTTCCTTTAAGATTTGGTCGGCTCTGTTCATTTCAGGCAGAGTATACAGCTCATCGTGGGTATTATTCAGGATGAGTGCAGGTAAAGGTACACGCATTCCAAGTATTTCAGGAAAATCCAGGTATCCGGGCAACAACGGGGTATAGGTCATCCATGTATGTGTATACGATTTATTCAAAAGAAAGTCATTCCAGGTAGACATAAATCCTACACATACGGCACATTTAATGCGGGGGTCCATACCACCCAGATAGACCGTCCGTAATCCTCCGCCTGAAAGCCCTCCGCATCCAATCCGGTCAGGGTCTACATCCTCCCGGTTGCTGAGCACATCCAACGCCTTTATATCTTCAGCTAAAAATACTCCGGGCCAGGTGGTGCCTCCGCAAAACAGAGATTTTGATAAAATATGTTCATGTTCACCGGCCCAGGTATTATAGGCATCAATATTTACCGGATTATCCGGATCAGCGTCTGACTTTCCATTTACATCACACGCTCCCCCATCAATTCCGGTCACATCCTGGTAAAGTATTCTTCGACTGCCAAAAGCAAATGCATCATGTACCAGAACGACATAACCCCGTTTGGCAATTTCATTAGCCCAGGCCATGCCTTCATAGGATTGCTCCTGATGTGCAATTACATAACCAGGAAGGTCATCAGAAACTCGAGTGATCTTTCGTTTTCCAAGGTATTTATTACCCCCGTGGTCATGAAGCGCAAGGATTGCCGGTAATGGCCCTTTTGCCCCTTTTGGTTTCAACAGGATGGCTTCCGTGGCTCGTCCGTAAGGTAACTGCCAGCTGATTTCCTCTATATCAAGGCCGTCATATACATACTTTGCATTGATTAAAACCTCAGGTACACTTCCAATCTCCGGTAACGCCACCAGTTCAAGTGTTTTGTTTCTGGCCGTTTCTCTCCACTTATCCACATCAGACCATTCATCCCTTCTGAATGATAAGGATGCAGGGTCATCGACCAATGAGGCTGCCCAGGGGCCATAATGGCCGATAATACTCTTTTGTGGATCCGCAGGTTCCAGGAACCCGGAAAACGGATTGGGAAGAAAGGGAAGAGTTCCCATGGCCGCAGCAGATTTAATAAACTTCCTTCGTGAGGTGGTTAGTTGCTTATTCATTTTTTATAACTTTTAGAAAATAATTTTCAAACAGTTCCTCTCTCCCACTGACCAGTTTAAAATTCCCGGGAACACCTCTTTCTGAATAGACGCTGAGCGGGAAGCGCATGCTGCTTTTAACTTTTGCTTCATCAGCAATCAACCCGTCACCCGACAGCGGCTCTATAACAAGCACTTTCCGCGGGCATAGTCCGGCTATCAGGTCAGGCAGATCATATTCATCGATGGCTCCCGGAACGGTAAAAGGAATGTAAGCCGCTTTATAGAACCGGGTAGCAGCGATATCTGCATAACCAAGAAATGGTCTGACCAGGCAAATGTTTTTAATGTCGGGGTCAAATACGGCGGCATGCAGCAACTCACTGCCAAGCGGACCGATGGAAAGCGCTGTAATACCCGAATATTCTTTGAGACCCGTCCTGATGAAACGGACAATCCTGACAATGTCCTCGGCCCTGAGACCCACATTGGTTTTTCCGGCAAGGACTGCGGCAAACCACTGGTTATAGGAAGTGCTGTCAATGTAGGAATCACCCTTCAGATAACCCGGCCCCATGCTTCCAATACCAGGAAGATCCGCAAGCAAGACAGAATACCCTTTTCTAACCAGGGCATGCGCCAGGGTATCCTGATTAACAGCATGTTCCATACCTTCCGTATCCAGAATTAGAATGATCTCTTTTGTTAACGGTTCCGAAGGCAAAAGCAGGACCGTGGGAAGCACGTAATCACCACTGCCTGGAACCAGATACCTCTCCAGCGTATAGCCGGGTTTTACATAACGTCCTGAAAATACAGGGTCTCCGAAATGATCCGGATCGTCGAACACCGAGTGCCTGACCGCACGGGAGACGATCGTTTCAATATGCCCGGAATGATCGTCCCTGGATCGTTCCAGAGATTCCATTTGCTTTCGGACTACGGCGCTGTTCAGTGAAAATACGGATTGACCATTAAAGGAGGTAACCAGCTGCCCGGTTTGGGTTATTTGTAATTCTTCAGGGCCCGGTACTTTCACCTGCAGATCCTCCTGGCTCCCCGGATTCTCAAGGTATTTCTGAAAAAATGCATACATCGCTTCCCTGTTTTTTTTGGTGGATGCGTGCACAGTGTCATCTTCGATGAGGATCAGCTTTTCTGCAGCATCCAGGGATTCATAGATCCTTCTGGCTTCCATATAAGCCTCCCTGGTACCCTGTATGCTGAAAAAGTCACGTGTGGTGCCGATGATCATGGTTGGTTTGGGTGCCCTTGCTTCAATAAAATCAGCGTGATCAAGTCCTTCACCTATCATTTTGTATAGATTCTGTTCTGCACACTGAGGCCCTATTGATTTATAAATGTATTCATAGCTGGTGATGTAACACTCCGGAGCTGTTGCAAGGATGCGATCGTCCAGGGCTCCTAAATAGGCGGTTATGTTCCCCCCTCCTGACCTGCCGGTCATGCCAATCCGGTCCGGATCTATCTCTTCACGGGTAAGCATGTAATCAATACCCCGGATGACATCCCATATAAAATACCTGGCGGTTGAATATCCCGAAATCAGGCACTGGGCCCCTGCATATGAGTGCTCATGATCCGGGATGGGGAATATTGGTTTCTCCTTTTGTAAATCCCAGTATTCGTAACGCTCCCCCTGGCCCATGGGGTCGATTGTAAAAACTACAAAGCCTTTTTTTACGAGATTGACAATGATATGTTGATATATAGGGACCCTGAAACCGTCCACACTGTGACCGCATGCATAAAAAACAGCCGGAGCTTTTTCCTTTATCCCGTCTGGAATATACAATGCACCCGTAACATAATAACCCGGGATGGATTCATAAATCGTCTTTTCAATCCTGTATCCGTCCTGCTGTGAAATTCCTGTAATTTCTACATTTAGTGAAGTTTTATCAGGAAACGGCCCAATGATCCGGGACAATTTCTCCCGGACCAGCGATTGCCTTTCCAGCCAGTCCGATCTTGTAACTAAACTGCCGACCTCTGTTTTCCTTGATTCCAGCTGATCGTGAGCAACTGAATAGAAATGTTTGTAGAGTGAGTTTTCAATATCCGAATAATATTGCCAGTAATTAAATTGTGAAATATCATCCTGAGCCGTCGCAGGGAGAAGGATGGATAAAAATAATGCGGCGATGATCAATAGGCGGCTCAATTGAA
>JAWOHR010000223.1:0-10054 GCA_046485075.1 Bacteroidales bacterium | reverse complement strand
AGGCTATTTTCGGCCGAGAGAAGGGCACTGACCACTGCCACGCTTTTGGAGGCATCCTTTACATGGATAACAGGCTTTCTGTATCGTGGTTCGATTTTCAGGGCGGTGTGGATTTTAGAGGTGGTGGCACCGCCGATCAAAAGGGGTTGCTTCATATTCCGGCGCTCCATTTCGGCTGCCACATGGATCATCTCCTCCAGCGAGGGAGTGATTAATCCGGAAAGTCCGACGATATCCACATTCAGGCGTTCAGCTTCATCCAGGATCCTGTCGGTAGGGACCATTACTCCAAGGTCGATTACTTCATAATTGTTGCAACCGAGCACCACTCCAACGATATTCTTCCCGATGTCGTGAACGTCTCCTTTGACGGTTGCCATCAGGATTTTTCCTGCCGTTTGGCTCTCCCCGCTTTTCCCGCTTGCTTTCTCCTCTTCAATAAAGGGGAGAAGGACGGCAACAGCGCGTTTCATTACCCGCGCGCTCTTCACCACCTGTGGAAGAAACATCTTTCCCTCCCCGAACAGGTCTCCCACCACATTCATTCCATCCATCAAAGGACCCTCGATCACTTTTAGCCCCAGGCCATACATCCCATGAGCCTCAAGTGCATCAGATTCGATGTATTCGGTAATCCCCTTCACAAGGGAGTGCTTCAATCGCTCTTCCACAGGTTGGTCCCTCCATGCATCCCTTAACTTTTCACTTTTCACCTCCTCCGTGAGGGTGGCTGAGAATTCGATCAGCCTCTCAGTGGCATCACTCCTTCTGTTCAGGACCAGGTCTTCGGTCAGGAGCAGGAGTTCGGCCGGGATCTCATCATAGACCTGGAGCAGTCCCGGGTTAACAATACCCATGTCAAGTCCCGCCCTGATCGCATGGTAGAGGAAAACAGAGTGGATTGCCTCCCTTACCATGTCGTTTCCCCTGAAGGAGAAGGAGAGGTTGCTGATTCCCCCGCTCACCCTTGTGTGTGGCAGGTTCTCTTTGATCCAGCGCGTGGCGTTGATAAAATCCACAGCATAATTATTGTGCTCCTCAATTCCTGTTCCGATAGAGAGTACGTTGGGATCGAAGATAATATCGCCGGGAGGGTAGTTCAGAATCTCAGTCAGCAGGTTAAATGCCCTCTGGCAGATCTCCGTGCGTCGCTCAAAGCTGTCAGCCTGTCCCCTTTCATCAAAGGCCATCACAACCACGGCTGCTCCGTATCCACGAATTTTCCGTGCATGTTCGAGGAAAACCTCTTCACCCTCCTTCATGCTGATGGAGTTGACCACCGCCTTTCCCTGTATACACTTTAAACCAGCCTCGATGACCGAGAATTTTGAGGAGTCGACCATCAGGGGAACCTTCGAAATATCCGGTTCTGCAAGGAGCAGGTTCAGAAATTTCACCATCTCATATTCTGCATCAAGCATGGCATCGTCCAGGTTGATGTCCAGAATTTGTGCCCCTTCCTCCACCTGTAGTCGTGCAATCTGAAGCGCCTCATCATATTTTTTCTCCCTGATCAGCCTGGCAAATTTCCTGCTTCCGGCCACATTGCACCGTTCACCCACATTGATGAAGTTGGAGCCTTCAAAGGCTGTCAGGGCCTCCAGTCCGCTTAGCTTCAGGCCCGGTAAAGGTTTTGCCGGATGACGTATTTTCCCATGCTCTGTCAGTTCAGAGAAGGCACGGATGTGCTCCGGTGTAGTGCCGCAGCATCCTCCGACGATATTGACGAAACCCGAATCAATAAACTCTTTAATCATCAGCGACATCTGCCGCGGGGTTTCATCATACTCGCCAAACTGGTTTGGAAGACCGGCATTGGGGTGAACCGAAACAAAATGAGCTGACTTTTCTGACATCTCCTGCAAATAAGGCCTGATCTCCTTTGCCCCGAGCGAACAGTTCAGACCCATGGATAGCAGCTCCACATGATCCAGTGAAAGCATAAATGCTTCGAGTGTCTGTCCCGACAGGGTCCGCCCACTGGCATCGGTGATGGTTCCGGAGACCATTACAGGCAGGCGGATCCCCCTGCCTGCCAGGAACTCTTCAATGCCCATTAGTGCTGCCTTTGCATTGAGGGTGTCAAATATGGTTTCCACCATCAAAAGATCAGCTCCCCCATCCACCAGGCCCTCCACCTGTGCAGCATAGGCATCTTTCATCTCATCGAAGGAGGTTGCCCTGTAACCGGGGTCGTTCACATCAGGGGAGAGTGAGGTTGTTTTATTGGTTGGCCCTATAGACCCTGCCACAAACCTGGGTTTTGAGGGATTTAAAGCGGTGAACTTTTCTGCCGCTTCGGAAGCGATCCTGGCCGACTGAAAATTGATGTCATACACAGCCGATTCGGTATGATAGTCAGCCTGGGAGATAGATGTGGCATTAAAGGTGTTGGTTTCAATAATGTCCGAACCTGCCTCTAGATAGGCCTCATGGATCTCTCTGATTACCTCTGGTTTGGTGATGGAAAGCAGATCATTATTTCCCTTCAGGTCACTGTGGTGATTTTTAAACTTCTCACCCCGGTAATCCTCCTCACTGAGGTTGAAACGCTGGATCATGGTTCCCATGGCACCATCAAGCAGCAGCAGGCGCTCTTTGAGGATCTCCCGTATATCAGGTTTCTTATTTTTCAACAGAAATAGTTTCAATCATTAAACCAAAGATAATCAACTCCCGGGATTCCGTTGTCAGGCAATCTTATTTATGGCCTGCTGAAAATCGGCAATGATGTCATCGATATGCTCCAGTCCCACCGATACCCTGAGCAGGGTGGGCGTTACCCCTGCTGCCAGCTGTTCTTCCCGGGATAGTTGCTGGTGGGTGGTGGCCGCAGGTTGGATGATCAGTGTCCGCACATCGCCCACGTTGGCAAGGTGGCTGACCAGTTCAAGATGATCCACGAGACGGATTGCCTGCTCCTTCTCGCCCTTCAGCGTGAATGATAAAACTCCGCCTGCTCCCCTTGGCAGGTATTTTTTGGCATTGGCATGCTGCGGACTGCTCTCCAGACCTGGATAAATGACCTGCTCAATGGCAGGTTGCTTCTCCAGCCATTTTGCGAGGGCAAGGGTATTTTCCACATGCCGGTCCATCCTTAAGGAGAGGGTTTCCAGACCCTGGATCAGAAGGAATGAGTTAAACGGACTTTGACTTGCACCCACGTCCCTCAGTCCTTCCACCCTTGCTTTCAGAATGAAAGCGATGTTCCCCATGGGAGAATCAGGTCCAAAGGTATCCCAGAATTTCAGACCGTGGTAACCTTCCGAAGGTTCGGTGAATTGTGGGAACTTGCCGTTTCCCCAGTTGTAATTTCCCCCATCCACAATCACCCCTCCGATGGATGTACCATGTCCCCCGATCCACTTGGTGGCAGATTCCACCACGATGTTGGCACCATGTTCAAGGGGTTTGAAAAGGTACCCTGCCGCTGCAAAGGTATTATCAACGATCAGCGGTATGTCATACTTTCGGGCCAGTGCGCCGAACTGGTCAAAATCGGGGATATTGAAACCCGGATTTCCGATGGTCTCCACATAAATGGCTTTTGTTTTTTCATCGATCAGTTTTTCAAAATCCTCCTCCTTAAGTGATGGAGAGAACCGGGCTTCCCACCCCAGGTTCTTAAAAGTAACCTTGAACTGGTTGAAGGTTCCGCCATAAAGAAATGGACTACTGATGATATTGTCTCCCTGAGATAGTATGGTGTTGAATGTAAGGAACTGGGCCGCATGACCCGATGAAACTGCAAGTGCGGCCACACCACCCTCCAGTGCAGCAATGCGTTGTTCAAATACATCGTTGGTTGGATTCATGATCCGCGTGTAGATATTCCCGAACTCCTTTAAGGCAAAGAGATTGGCTCCGTGTTCCGAATTTTTGAAAGTGTAGGAGGTTGTCTGGTAAATGGGAACCGCCCTGGCGTAGGAGGTTGCATCGGGTGTATGTCCTGCGTGGATCTGAATGGTTTCGAAATTTTTATATGTATTGCTCATGGTGTAAAGGTTTGAATTTGTAAATAGGAAAATTTGCAAATGTGTAAAAGGAAGTTGTTTTGGAAACCCAAACCCCAATTGGTTGGGGTCCGTATCTCTGCACCTGTTTAAAACCGCGATTTGGAACTTGTGCTGCGGATTAAACGGGCACGGCCATGGACATAGGCAGATGAGGCATGATTACACGCATGTTGCAGTATAGATGGATCAAATATAGGATGCAAACGGGCCTTTTGCAAATTCCGAAATGTACAATCCCGGGTTCTTATTTAGAATCCGGGATTGCAGTAATCAATATATCAGTCTTTTAACCGGGTTCTCAATTTTTTGAAAACAGATAGGTCAGACCCAGGCCAAAGATTTCCTTGAACTGAATTTTAGGCTCTCCGGGGGCTGGACCGAATTTAATATCGTAGTCATAGATCAGCTGTGTCATCAGGGTTGCCGAAATAAACTCATTGACCTTGAAAGTGAGCAAAAGGTCCCAGTTTACATCCACATATTGCGGATTATCAATGTAATTGGAAAAGAGGTCGATTTTTGTATCAAGCAAAACATTCTTCAGGATCTCTCTCTTATATGCAATCTTAATATATCCTCCGAATTCTCCCCTTACAGATTCACCTGGGGAAACTCCATAGAAACCTGCATTTGAAAGGGAATCGTCCAGCACAAAAGTCATTTTTGCGGATAGGGGAGCGATAAAAAGACTAAAACCATCCGTGGGTTTATAGTCCATACCCAGGGAGAAGTTCAGATATCCGGGCGCCATGAAACCCGAAATTTTTGTGTTCAGATCATCAGGATCGGCATATCCATCTGCAAATTGAGTTTTGAAACTGAGCAGGGCAGTGTAGGACCAGTTTTTTGAAGCTCTGTATCCAAATTTGGAAGAGAGCTCAATCTGGTCATCACTTTTTCGCGCATTGCTATCCCCCTGCTTTAGAAGTCCGAATCCCAGGGTAAGGTCATTGTCCCAGTTGATGGTGTCATTGTCATAATCGGGTGAGATTTTGATTAATGCATTTCCCGAGATACTGTTCTCACCCCCTGCGGCCCAGTTTGTGAGTGAGAGCTGTGAAAGGCTCAGGGAGGTTACCCCGGTTAACTTCCAGAGTGTATCCCCGGTAACCGGTTCCTGGGCAATGGTTAGGGCCGCTATCAGGAGCAAGCCAAGCGTCAGTTTGATTTTTTTCATATTCAGATTATTTAGGTTGTTTTATTAGTTTCTGTTCGGCAAATACCTTGAAACGTTCCATGTTAAGCTGTGTGTTGGAAGCAAAGGCAGATTTTAGAAAAGGAGACATCAGTGCCATCATGCCCTTGAATGTGAACCAATTGATTATTCTCCAGTGGGTGTGACCGGGTTCAGATTCTGAAAAATAGTGGATCACTTTGTTATCAACTCCCTTTGATTTGCAGGTGACACAGTATTCATCCGGGAAGTTTCGTTTTGTAATGGTTTCTGTAATCTTAAGGTCACTTTTCCTGCCGGCATAAACCATCCTGGAAGTACTTCCTTCCTCCCCATACTTACCCTCCAGGTGATCAAGACTTTTAAGTCCCTCCTGCCATTTAAAAAGATTTTCACGATTGTCAAAAAGCCTGATAACCTCTGCCCGGGGTAGGTTTATAATGATGTCGTTGGTGTATCTCATCCGAAATCAGTTAACAACTCTGGCAAAAGATTGTTTTACCCGAATTTAATTCATTTCAATGGTATCTCCATGGTTTTTTAGTAGATTAGATCAGATGCATGGATCAATCAATACACGGAATGGGTTCTAAAACAATCATCATCGGTGGGGGAGTGGCAGGACTCTCAGCCGGTATTTACGGAAGATTGAACGGTTATGAGACCGAAATTATTGAAATGCATGGCTCTCCTGGCGGACAATGTACCTCCTGGCGGAGAGAGGGGTATACCTTTGATTACTGTATTCACTGGCTGGTGGGTTCCTCGCATGGTCCATTTCATACCATATGGAAGGAGACAGGAGTGCTGGATGAAACGGTGGCTGTGATCGATCCGGTCACCTATGGAACCATCCGGACTGCAGCGGGAGATTTGGTTATTTATACCGACATTAACCGGTGGGAAGCCTCACTCATTAAGAAATCGCCCGGGGATGAAACCCCTGTGAGGAAGCTCTGTGATGATTTGAGAAAAGTGGCCACCCTGAAAATGATTGACAAGTATCCTGCGGATCGTACCATCCTTGATAACCTGGGATTTCTTTTATCCAATATACGTGTTTTGAGCGTGTTTGCAAAGCATGGACGGGAAAGTGTGACATCCTATTTTGAACAGCTTGGCTTCACTGATGATCTGCTTAAAAGAGAATTTGAAGCTTTTGCAGGTACCATGAAGGGCTTCTCCGCGGTAGCATTTCTGTTGACCCTGGCCTGGTTTTCACAAAAAAATGCCGGATATCCTGTGGGAGGATCGTTGCCTCTGACCATGCGAATGATGGATCGATACAAATCGCTTGGCGGAAATTTCAGGGGTGGAGTACGCGTTGAGAAAATCCTCACAGAAGGGAATAAGGCCATCGGGGTGAAACTGGCCGATGGCACAGAGATATTTGCAGATATCATCATAGGAGCTGCCGATCTGCAAACCATGATCCATGGGATGCTTGATGGAAAGTTCACCACTCCTGAACTGGAGAAGGCTTTTAACAGTTGGCCCACCTTTAGCCCTATTGTCCAGGTATCGTTTGGGATCAATTGTCCCATCGAGTGCAACGATCACACTTATAAAGTGGTCAGAAAGGGTGATCAGATTGGAAGTACACTGCTTACCTCGGGATTTGGGGTTACAAATTACAACCACGACCCTTTGATAACTCCGGCAGGCAAATGCGTAATGAAGCTCACTTTCGACAGCCCCCTGGATCTTTGGTTGGGAATGGATGCGAAGGAATATGGATTGGAGAAGGAAAGGATCCGGGCCGATGCCGTCTTACGATTGGAGGAGATGTTTCCCGGAGTAAAGGGCCACGTGGATGTTGCCGATGTGGCTACTCCCCTGACCAACATCCGGTATACGGGGGTTTGGAAGGGATCTTATGAGGGTTTTCTGCCCGGTGTTCAGAATATAGGTAAATCAATTAAGCAGACCATCAGGGGATTGGAGAATTTCTACCTGGCCGGTCAGTGGCTTCACCCGGGGGGTGGCCTTCCACCCTCGGCCCAGTCGGGGAAGTGGGTTTTTCAGTTAATATGCCGGAGGGATAAAAAGAAGTTTAAAGTTAGTTAAATTTGGGAATGGAGATTTCCGATCTTTACCAAAATCTGAAAGCGGCTTACACCGCTGAAAACCTGAATCTGATCTCCGGCAGGATCATCCAGATGTTTCAGGTGCACCAGTATGACGAATTACGGGCGATCCAAAAAGTGGTAAACGAGTATACCCCCTGCAATGAAGAGAAGATCAACAGGGTTTTTTCACGCCTGATTATGTTCTACCATCCCGACCGGCTGAGCCAGTCTCTTGAACAGCTGGAAACGGCTTACAAGGAGGGCGATTTCGAGGTACTCTTCTCCCTGTCTCATATCCTTCATGTAAAGAATCTGGAGCCCGGTCAGGTTTCAGTCACCTCCATCCTTACCGATGAAGACCTTGCCGAGGAGTTTGGATGGGACGCAGAGGAGGATGGTTACTCCTATTTCATGGATTCGCAGGAGGATCCCGATCCTGATCAAGAGATGGAGTACACCAGCCGCAGCTTCCTGACTGCCCTTAAATGGAGAATTTACGGAAACCTGGATGTGGACTTCCCTGTATACCTGCTGGAGGACCTGGAGGAGATTGAAATGGCCGATTATGATCTGGAGTCGCTCGACGGAATTGAAGCCTGCGGATATGCAAAGGTGGTGGATCTGACCAATAATAACCTGACGGACCTGACTGAACTGGGGAGTTTAAGACATGTGGAAAGGCTGTATCTGGCCAATAACCATATAGAGATGATTGATGCCCTGGGTAACCTGACCGGCTTACAGGTACTCGATATCTCCTTTAATGATGTGGATGATCTTTCACCACTTTTTGATCTCAACAACCTTGAGTATCTGAATGTGATGGGTAACCGGGTTCCCGCCTGGCAGCTGGAAAAACTTCAGCTCATGGGAGTAACATTGGTTCACTGATTCAGTGCCTGATCCAGGTCTTGTTTCAGGTCCTCCACATCCTCGATTCCCACCGAAAGCCTGATCAGCTCCTCGGCAATACCCGCACTCCTCCTTCCTTCGACCCCAAGGTGCCTGTGGGAAGTGTGTGCAGGAGAGGAGCAGATGCTCTCCAATCCACCCAGGCTCATGGAGGGTTTGATCAGTTTGAGACCTTTCTGGAAACGGATCCCGTCCTGGCCGGCTACTTCGAAAGATAACATTCCCCCGAATCCCCTCATTTGCCGTGAGGCCAGTTCATAATCGGGGTGAACCGGCAATCCGGGATAGTTCACTTTACTTACATGGGGATGGGAATCCAGGAAGAGGGCTACCTCCAGGGCATTGTTGTTGATCCGTTCCATCCTCACATCCAATGTTTTCATGCTTCTTTCCAGCAGGTATAGGGTATTGGCATTGAGACTTCCCCCCAGGTTCAGCCCCGTTTCATAGATCTGCTCCATCCATTTCCGGCTTGTAGCCACCGCTCCTGCCAGGATGTCGGAGTGACCGCCAAGGTATTTGGTGGCACTGTGAACCACAATATCGATGCCCATGTTGGCCGGTTGCTGGTTAACCGGAGAAGCAAAGGTATTGTCGATTACGGTGAGTATCCCCACTTCCCTGGCCATCATGGAAACACCCTCGATATCAGTGATATTAAGCAGCGGATTTGAAGGTGTCTCGATGTAGATGAGACGGGTATTCTCCCTGATGGCTGCTTTAAGATCGGTGACCAGCTGACTTGCAGCTACGGTGAACTGGATGCCGAAGCGATCAAACTCCCGTTCCATGAAATGTGAAGTGCCTCCGTAGAGACCTTTCTGAAAAACCACATGATCGCCACTGCCCAGGAAGGTGAGGAGAACCGTACTGATGGCTGCCATACCCGAACTGAACACAAGTGCACTCTCGGTGTTCTCAAGGGAGGCGATCTTTTCGGCCACCGCCTTCTCGTTGGGCGTATTCAGATAACGGGGATAAACCGTATCGGTCTGATCGATATATTCGAAAGAGGTTGAGGTATAGATCGGGGAGTTGATCCCCTTTTTAACTTCATCCTTAATGGTACCGGCATGCACGCATCTTGTGGAAAACCTGCTCATGATATGCGGAATCTATTTTGCAAGCAGCTGTTTCATCGCCTGAATATTACGGGCATTGTTCACATTTTTTGACTCCGGTGTATAGAGGAAATCAAACAGTTCTTTGTATTGCTCCTCCACCTTGGGTCTGATTACCTTGTAGGTGGGGTTCATCAATTTGTTTTCCAATGTGAAACCCTCCTCAAGGATTCCGATAGTGGCAGGAATCCAACGCTGAGGGAACATATCGCCGTATCTGCCATTTCGCCTGTATTCCCTTACCTCGTTGTCCAGCAAAGCAAGACACGCTTCGGCCGCCTGGTCGGAATCAGTACTTAATCCTTTCTCTCTGAGGTATCTTTTCAGTGCTGTGGGATCCGGGTGAACAAGCGCCACGGTATATGGATTCTGATTATTATGGAGCAGGGCCTGGCTGATGTAATCCGACTGGTCGGTAAAAGCCTCCTCGATCCCTTCCGGACTGTATTTCTCACCGTCATCAGCTATGAGCAGGCTTTTGTAGCGACCCAGCACGTAGAGAAAACCGTCCGGATCCATGTATCCCATATCTCCTGTATAGAGCCACCCCTCCCGGATGGTGTCGGCCGTGGCTTTCTCATTTCTCCAGTAGCCTTTCATTACATTCTCTCCCCTGATCACAATCTCACCCTTTTCACCCGGGGTAAGTTCAATTCCTTCATCATTACATATCCTGATCTCCAGGTTTTCAGGGATTAACCCTGAGGAGCCCATTTTATATGCCTTTTCACCGTTGGCACTGATAATCGGGCTGGCTTCAGT
>JAWOHR010000138.1:0-8667 GCA_046485075.1 Bacteroidales bacterium | reverse complement strand
CTCACATCTTGCATCTGCTGTTCAGTTTCCGCAAGGGGTGGTACCTGTATACCCCGTTGATGCTTGTAGCGACCTTCGGGCTCTTTTTCCTGGGAAGAAAATGTAAAGGCGCAACATGGCCCATTACCGCCTACCTGTTGGTTCATATTTATGTTCTGGCCAGCTGGTGGTCCTGGTGGAACGGAGGGAGTTTTGGCCTCAGGTCATTTGTGGACCTTTACGGCGTAATGGCTTTTCCCCTTGCAGCGATGGTGGAGGTTAGCATGGAGCGGCGAAAAGTCCTGGCGTGGACCACTGGGGCATTCCTGCTTTTCCTTCTATTTATAAACCAGGTTCAAACCATGCAATATCAGCAGGGATTTATTCATCACACCGGGATGACCCGCCTGGCCTATAAGCTGAATTTTCTTAGTTTCAAAGATGATTTCCGATATTGGAAAATGCTCTCGCTCCCGGATGCCACCCTGGCACGTTTGGGAATTTATTATGATTACTATACGGGTGATGATCAAACCGCATTGAAATCAATGGCTATGGAAGAGGGACTGGCCCTTGTTCAGACTCAAATAGAATCCGACAGGATGCTCATGAAAGAGATCCGCAAACATGCCCGGCGATCGGATATTAAAGTGGATGAAGCCCTTGAGATGGTGGTCCGGCGGGTGTATGAGCAAAAGACAGGGTCCTGATTATTCACCGCGCATCTGCCTGATCTCCCCGGGCCGGTAGAGTTCTTTCAGCCTCAGAAGGTAGACAAGTCCACCGATTAAAAGGGAACCCAGGTAGGTAACCATGAAATAGCTGGTGGATACCGAGATTGCAATCTCCTTGGGGTACTCACTAAGCTTCCAGATCTCTGTAAACACCAGTTCCCTGGTTCCGAAACCGGCGATGGTGATGGGAATGAAGGATAGAATGTTGGAAATTGAGATGGCTCCAATGCCCTCCATAAAATCAATGGGGTAAGGGGAGCCGGAAGAAAACAGGACCGGGATGCCCGCCAGCATCAGGAAGCTTAGAAGGGTGAGGACCAGGGCCCTGGTAATGCTGTTGAACCTTTTGCTTTTCCACATGATATAGATTTCGTTTACTTTCTCCTTTAAACGGCTGAACCTTTGCAATGTGAAAAGCAGAGGTTTGAATATGGCCCCTGGCAGCACGATTACCAGCATGGAAACAATAAACAGGGCAGCCATCAGAAGCAGTACGATGATACTGGCCCCGGCGAAAAAAAACGCCATGGAAATGGAGGCAAAGAGACTCAGCACCAATACATCCCATATCCGGTCCAGCATCACAGAGGAGGTGGCCATGGCTGTGTTGACATTATATTTTCTTTTCAGGAAGTAAATCTTGGCAAACTCCCCCAACCGGCCCGGTGTGATTACACTCAGGAATCCGGCTGAAAGATAAAACACAATGGCAGTTTTCAAGGGTATCTGAATGCCAAAGGAACGGTTCAGAAGTTGCCATCGCCAGGATTTCATGATATAAACCCCGGCCAGAATCGTCAGGCCCGCGATGTACTTCCAGGCAGGAAAGGAGGCCAGCTCTTTCAGGAAATCATTCCATTGCAGATCCCTGACCACAAACCACAGCAGGATGAAGCCTGCCATGTGCAGTAAAAGGAATAGTCCCTTCCGGATGCTTTTTTTCATGGGTTCAGCGATTCTCTTTTGATGTGATGGGTTGATTTTTTCCAGGTGGTTCGTGTCCGTTCAAATATTTTTCCAATAAAAGTTGGAGAGAACTGTTCCACGGTCCACCTGGCCAGCCTGGTGCCCAGCAAAATGAAGAGGGTGCTGATGATTACCTCCATAAAGATGCGCTTTGTTGAAAAGCCCCTGATTTGATAACCCCAGTCGGGGACATCCTTCCCTGCGAGTTTCCGGAACCGGAGCCTGATAAAAGCTCCTCTTTTTTTAAAATCATAGCCGTGCGAGTGCATCTCAATGCTCTGGGTCTCTGAAAGGGGAGTCAGATGAAGCCACCCGGCTTGCTCCATCTCCGCCAACAGGGATTGTCCCGGTTGTGACCGGCCCATCACCATTGAAAAACCCTTCCCACGCTCCTCATATACCGGGGCCCATGCATCGCCTGATGAAATATCGGTGAATTCATTGGAGAAATCGGTGCAAAAGAGGCTGTTTTTCACGATGTGAAAGGGGATGAGGTAGTTGGCATGGAATTTCTTTAACTCAATCACCCTTCCCGATTGCATTTCTACCCTCATATTCCCGGGCCACTCCCCATGCCGGAAGTGAAGTTCCTTAATCCGGGTAAAGTCTCTCTCCCCGTGAGATTTCAGAAAGCTCCTTACCGATGAAAAATAGAGGGTATTCCCGTAAAAGGGCCCGAAAATATATTTTATGGCAGCCACGGCCGGATCACCTGCCTTCTGGAGCATACGAATGGAGTGTACCTGTCCGGGCAGGCCCACATAGGCCAGTGTTCCCTTAAAGGAGGCCATCTGGTCAAGGATTTCATTTACCGAGGTGAGGATGTATTTGCTCTGGGAAGCCTCCAGTATCTCCTCCCGGGTGGTGGCGATAACGGGTTCGGTGAGCCAGGGCTTCTCCCTGGACATGCGTGTGACCACTGCTCCATCGATTCGTTTTTTCTCCAGAAGGTAGATCAGCAGTGTGGAGATTATTCCTCCGCTTGCTCCCTTGCTCCTGAGTTCCGGATCGGATGCATAACCGATGCTAATGGAGTGATAGGGTCCTGTAAAAATGTGAAAATGAGGTGTATCCGGATAGATGATGCTGCGTTGCTGCGGGAAATCAAAGTGTTTGCCTGAGCAGGCATTCAGAATTCTTTCATAGGCTGCACCCTCCAGTTCACCGACTATTTCAGGCAGGTACCTGCCCTCCCGGTCCGAAAAGCGAATGGCACCACCCGAAAGGCCAACGCAGGTTCCGCAACGGTTGCACAGCTCCGAGCGCATCAGCTCTTCAAGCGCCTGTTTATTGTTTCTTACAGACATACACCTGGCGGATACCCAGTTCGGAAATCCATGTTTTTTGAAATCGGTTTATGATTCTCTCTCCCCAAACCTTCAGCCATGCCGGACCCACAGGGATAAGCACCGTCCCCCGGTGGTGGCAAAGCTTCCAGCCGGTGCGTTCAAACATCTTTTTCACCCTCCCTGACGGAGGGAAGCGGTGCGGCCCCTCTCCATGTCCCCCGAACAGTGCCGTGTAGACCCGGTAGGGAATCTCGCTGGTGGCAGGGGGACAAGTCAGCACCAGTATGGCGCCGGGGGTCGATATACGGTGCAACTCCCCGAGGAACCTGAGGGGCTCCGCCACATGTTCCAGGGTTTCCAGTGAGAGGACCCGGTCGAATTCCCCGTCCTCAAAGGGGAGGGTGGAGTAGCTTTCAATTTTTTTCTGGGTGATCAGGGGACTCAACTTCTTTGCCTCTTCCATCAGGCCGGCCGAGATTTCCGCATTGATCACCCTGCAGGATGGCTCAGATTTAAGGATATGCCGGGTAGCCTCTCCGTCACGGCTGGTAATGTTCAAAACCTTCATTCCCTTTTCGAGACTGAGATGTTTCACTGAGGCAAAGAATCGCTGGTCGTGGGTCTCTTTTACCCGGTTATTCTCCTGCACATAAATGGATGCCACCCGGTCCCAGTGTGCCTCCACATCCCGGTCACTCCAGCTGTTGTGAGGAATCGCCCTGCCCATTTTACAGTTTCCTTCGATTCAGAATGGAAATTTGATCCGCAACCAGTCCAATGAAGAACAGAAACATTCCCAGCATGGTAAGGACCACTGCCCCATTGGAGAAACGGTCGAAGAAAAGGTAACCTGCTATTCCAAATCCCAGTCCCAGTAAGAAAGAGATGATGCTGGCAGGGAAAAACACCTTCAGGGGGTTAAAGAGCATGATGATCCTGAAAAGAAGGAGGATGGTTTTGGAACCATCCTTAACCATCTTCACATTGCTCTTTCGTCCGATCCGTTCACTCACTTCAATGGGGAATGTGTCAATGTTGTATCCCTCTTTCAGGTAGGCCAGTGTGGAGGTGGTCGAGAACGAGAAACCATTGGGCATCAGGTGAAGCATGCCGGAGATGGTTTCCCTGTGAAATCCCCTGAAACCCGAGTTATAATCGGGTAGTTTTTGCTCTACCAGGTACTCACCGATGCGTTTAATCAGGCGCTTTCCCGCTTTTCTCCTTTTAACCTGGAAGGAGGTATGACTGCGTTCGCCTATGACCATGTCGGCATTTTCAAGCCTGGTTTCAATCTCGTGAATGTATTTGGGATCATGCTGTCCGTCGCTGTCCATTAAGATCACATAATCTCCGGTTGCCTTGCGAATCCCGGTTTTAAGCGATGCTCCATAGCCTTTGTTTGAATGGTGCCGGTAGAGCCTGACAGGGAACCCGCCTGCGATTTCAGAAGTTCTGTCCCCGGATCCGTCATCCACAACAATGATTTCGTATTTCTCATGAAGTTTCAGCTCAAGCATCTTTTGCAGGGTGGTGCCAATGGCCTCCTCTTCATTATATGCAGGAAGGATGATCGAAACGGAGGGTTCTGCCATGTTTTATCAATGTTTTCTCAAAGCAACAACAAACCTACTTAAAATATTTTAAGTAGGTTTGTATCTTTTCAAAGTGCTTGATCTAAATGAGGTATTTTAAGGCAACCGGCTTCTGGCCGGTCTCACTTTTTTTGCTGATTCTGGCAGGGATTGCCATCCTCCTTAACTTTCAGCACATCCTTTTCCTGAGGCCGTTGGGAATTCATCAGTGGCGGAGTTGTGTCAGTGCCGCATTTCCGGTAAACCTGGCCTATGGAGGGAATTTTTTTACCACCCAGACCAATGCCCTGCTGGCCGATCATTACACCTCCGATATTACGGTGGTGGAATTCCCCCTGATCTATTTTATCATCTCCATATTTTACAGGCTGTTCGGAATACATGAGTTTTGGTTCAGGGGATTCCAGCTTGCAATTGGTTTCATGGGGCTTGTATACCTCTTCAAGGCAAGCTATTTTTTTACACGCGACTGGGTTTATGCCGCATTTATTCCCCTGGTGATATTCACCTCCCCGGTATATGCCTTCTACCTGAGCGGATTTATTCCCGATGCTGTGGCGCTTTCCCTCACTTTTGGCGGCTTTTACTATTTTCTGAGCTATTCACAAAGCAGGCGCACGCGGACCTGGCTGCTCTCGATGTTTTTTTTCCTTTTGGCAGGACTCACAAAAACTTCCTCCCTGTTACCCTATTTTGGACTGGCGGGAGTGGCCCTGCTTGAGCTGATCAACCGAAAACATGAGGGTGAACCGGAATCCCTCTTTCATCTTCATACCGGAACCATCCTGACTTTCCTGGGAGTCCTGATCCTGATCACGGGCTGGTACCTGTATGCCGGTCTTTATTCCAACGCTCACCAGGGAAGCGTATCGGCAGTGGAGATAAGGCCCATCTGGGACCTGGACAAGGAGACCATCCGGGAGACTTTAAAGAGTATGGGGTATTGGTACAGCCATGGTCATTACCACGCCACGTGGTTTCTCATCCTGACAGGTATGATTTTCCTGGGTAACCTTTTCTTTCCGCGAAAAGCCAATAAATTTCTCTACCGGTTTAGCATTCTGACCTTCCTGGGAGCGGTGGCATTTACCCTCCTTTTTTTCAGGTCCATGAGAAACCATGATTACTACCTGATCAACAATTTTTTCATCTTTATCCCCATCTACCTGACCTTTTTCTCGATTCTGGCGAACAGGTTTCCACACCTGTATGCCTCCTACTGGACAAGGCTCCCGCTCCTAATGATGGTCGTACTCCTGGTCATCAATTGCAGCAGTGTTCTGAAATTCAGATACAGTGAACGTGACCTGCACTATAATGGTTCGGTTGAGGTCCTTAAGATGTTTGATATTGAGGAGTACCTCGATGAGCTGGGAGTGGATCGTTCAAAACGGGTTCATTGCACACCCGACAGAAGCATTAATATCTCCCTTTACCTTTGTAACCGGAAGGGATTAACCGATTTTATGCGCCTGAAGCATCTGTCGATGGAGAAGCGGATCCCTCTACTGAAGGAGAGCGGAATCGAGTATGTGATTCTGGGTTCCAGGGAAGCCTTTAAGGATGAAAACATCGATGAGCTGCTGGGGGAAAAGATCGGCCAGACCGGGAATACGGAGATTTTCAGAATAGATAAGGTTGAGTAATTCGATAGGAATGCACTATTTCAGATCATCACCCTTTCGGCCGGTCTTCCTGTTTTTATTGATGCTAACAGCCATTGCACTGCTCTATGATTTTCATCAGATCCTGTTCATGCGTCCCATTGGAATGCACCAGTGGCGGAGTTGTATCAGTGCCGCCTTCCCGGTAAACCTGGCCTGTGGAGGGAACTTTTTTACCACCCAGACCAATGCCCTGCTGGCCGATCATTACACCTCCGATAGAACGGTGGTGGAATTCCCCCTGATCTATTTTATCATCTCCATATTTTACAGGCTGTTTGGAGTACATGAGGCCTGGTTCAGGGGATTCCAGATTGCCATTGGATTCATGGGACTGGTATACCTCTTTAAAGTAAGCTACTTTTTTACACGCAACTGGGTTTATGCAGCGTTTATTCCCCTGGTGATGTTCACCTCCCCCGTATATGTTTTTTATGTGAGTGGCTTTATTCCTGATGTAGTTGCTCTTTCCCTGACCTTTGGAGGATTTTATTACTTTCTGGGCTATTCAAAGAACAGGCGTCCGGGGACCTGGCTGCTCTCCATGTTCTTTTTCCTTTTGGCGGGACTTACGAAAACGTCTTCACTCCTGCCATTTTTTGGTCTGGCAGGAGTTGCATTGCTTGAATGCTTAAATCGAAAACGGGAGGGTGAATCAGGGTCATTTATTCATTTAAGTACCTTAACCATCATTTCTTACCTTGGAGTTCTTTTATTGATATCGGGGTGGTACTTTTATGCAAAAATCTATTCAGACCTTCATGGAGGGAGTGTTTCAAAGGTTCAGATCAGACCGATCTGGGATTTGAACCTGGAGACCATCCGGCTCACCCTGGAGGGCATGAAAATGTGGTTTGGGATGAGCCATTATCATGCCAGATGGTTCCTGTATCTAAGCGGTTTGGTTTTCCTGTTCAACCTTTTTTTTCCTGGAAAAGCCAACAAATTTCTCTACCGCCTCTCCATCCTGATCTTCCTTGGTGCAGTGGGGTTCACCTTATTGTTTTTCCTTGATATGAGAAACCATGACTACTACCAGGCAAACAACTTTTTTATCTTTGTACCTGTTTACCTGACTTTTTTTTCAATCCTGGAGAAACTATATCCGCGTCTGCATCACTCTGTATGGACAAAGTTCACGTTACTGTTTTTAGTGTTGTTTCTCATTGCAAATTGCAATAAAGTGATGAAGTTCAGCTACAGTGAAAGGGATTATAACTTTGTCGGGTCTTCCAGGGCCCTTGAAATGTATGACATGGAGGAATATCTGGATGAGCTGGGTATTGACCGTTCCAGGAAGGTACACTGTACACCCGACCCAAGCATCAATATATCCCTTTACCTTTGTAACCGAAAGGGGCTGACTGATTATGGCCCACTGGACCATTTATCCATGGAGGAGCGGATTCCTCTCATGAAAGAAACAGGCATTGAGTATTTGATTTTGGGTTCCAGGGAAGCCTTTAGGGATGAAAACATCGATGCGCTGCTGGGGGAAAAGATCGGTCAGACCGGGAATACGGAGATTTTCAGAATAGAAAAGGTTGAGTAATTCCAAAAAAGAGTCTATAAATGAACAGCAAATCTCAGAAGTATCTGGTACCGGCCATTCTTCTTGGTGTAATCGTCGTATATACCATCCTGGTATTTTTATCGGATGGAACCCATGGTGGTGCCGATGACATTGGACATTACCGACGCTCAAGATATGCCTTCAGGTTTCCCGAATTCTTTCTTTATCACTGGGGCAAACCTTTTTTTACTGCAATCACCTCTCCTTTTGCCCAATTTGGCTTTAACGGGATCAGGATTTTTAATGTACTTTGCGGCACTGCAACGGCATATTTCACCTACAGGACGGCCAGATTACTGAAGCTTTCAACCCCCGTGGTTGGAATCTTCCTCCTGCTTTCATCACCCTTATATACTGTACTGATGCTGAGTGGGATGACCGAAATACTGGCCAGCCTTGTTCTGGTTCTCACCATCTTTTTGTTTTTTAAGCAAAAGTATATCTGGTCTGCACTCTTACTCTCCTTCATGCCTTTCATCAGAACTGAGGCCATCAGCATCCTGCCACTTTTCATGATCGCCTATGCCTGGCAAAAACAGTGGAAAGCAATACCCTTTCTGTTTTTTGGTTTTGTTTTTTACAGCATTGCAGGAAGCTTCTACTACGACGATTTATTCTGGGTAATTAATAATATGCCTTATACGGGGAGTGCAAAGGATATCTATGGCAGTGGTGAATTGTTACACTATGTGAAGGAATCAAAGTACATCTTTGGTATTCCAACAGTGGTTCTGGCATCCCTCGGTTTGATTGCCTGGGCCCTCAGGCCCCTGTCCAAATCGGAGGAAACGGGGGAGGGGATCCGAAATAAATGGCTGATGGAAATGCTGGTAGTCTATATGCCACTGATAGTCTACCTCTCTGCCCACA
>JAWOHR010000018.1:0-3634 GCA_046485075.1 Bacteroidales bacterium | reverse complement strand
AAAATCAAATAATCCTCCTGAGCAAAATAAGCATGGGTTTCATCAGGCGATGTGGGGAGGTCTTCGAATCTTTTATTTTCGAAATTATTATCCGTTTCGGATTTCGCAAAATCGAAAATCTCACCTTCAATCCGGTTATAAAAATGACAGCTTTTATTCCTGCGTGTCTTTAAAATTTCTCCTCCAAAAATATCACATATTAACTGTGAGATCAAACTGCTCTGACCGAGTGCGGGGTTGTTTGATTTCCATCGGGGACTTTCCTCCATGGACCAGGCACCACGAAGCGCTTTCTGAATATATGCCTTTTCAACCATTTTTTATAGTTATGGCCCCTTATCGTTATAAATTATCATGCAGTCAAGTTGCGGCTTTTTATAATGAAATGCTTTACAATATTTTGAGAAAAAATTACATAATTCACATTTTTCGAAAAGAAACCCACCTTCGATTAAGCATCAAAAATCATTTAGTTTGTGGTAAGGGTTCCTGCGAAAAATATTTAGGTCTATGTTTAGTCCAGATAATTATCCCAATACCTGCAAGAATGAACGGAAGACTAAGCAATTGCCCCATGTTAAATTTCATTCCCGCTTCAAATGCGACCTGGTCATTCTTCACATATTCGATGATGAATCTTGCGCTAAATAAGGCAATCAAAAAAACACCAAAGATGAACCCATCCCGCACTTTCATATTTTTCTTCCGGTAAAGAACAAATAGTGCCACGAAAATCAGAATGTAACTCAGCGCCTCGTATAATTGCGTTGGATGTCTTGCTACCGTGGGCAGCAGTTCATCAGTAACACCATCGTATAGTCTGTCCCTTACAAACTCAACTCCCCATGGCAGATTGGTAGGCAAACCATATATTTCTGAATTAAAAAAGTTCCCAATCCGGATGAATGCCCCACCCAATGCCGCAACAATAACAATCCTGTCGATAAGCCAGAGGAAGGAGAGTTTATACTTTTGGATATATAACCAAAGCGCAATAGGGACCGTAATGGCTGCCCCATGTCCTGCAAGCCCACCCTTCCAGATTTTAAGAATCTCCAACGGGTTCTTCAGGAAATAGTCAGGTTCATAAAAAAAGCAATGGCCGAGCCGTGCACCTATTACAGTTGCAATCGCACTATAAATCAGTAACTCATCCAGCATTTCCGCGGTGAGTTTATCTGAACACAGGTAGCGCTTAAATATCAAATAGCCGAACAGAAAGGCAAAGGCAAACATTACTCCGTACCATCGGGGACCCCAATTTCCAATTGAGAAAATTTCAGGGTCGATATTCCATGTAATTACGTCAAATATCATAGGGCAAAGAGCTATATAATTTTTTTACCGGATCAGTTCCAGGTAGCGTTCCCTGTTTTTCAGAAAATCAAAAACCCGGTCATGGTAAGATGAAAATCCAGGTAAGGGAATTCCACTGGGCGGAACTGCTTCTGATCCGTAACCGGTCTGAAACATATCGTGATGATAGATTGCATAGCCGCCTGCTTTCCAGACCTCGAAAATATGTAAAATATGGTCTTCGGCCTGTGTTGGCGATTTTGGGCCACCAAATTTGGATGTCCCTTTTCTGGCTGGTTCATCGTCAACCACAGGTTTCCGGTATTTGCTTATCAGGTATTCAATCTCTTTTGCTGCAACTTCCCAGTGCCGGTGGTCTTCGCGGGTGGTGTGCGGTGATAAAAAATCAAGTTCTTGGTTTTCTTCTTTACTTCCAAGTACTCCGGCGTATCCCGGCGAATTGGTTACCAAACGTTGTGCATCCACCTGCCTGATGATGTTTACATAGTCGACGGTGCGGTAATCAAATTCGTTCCAAATCTGGAAGATGAGATTACGGAAGGGCATAAACGATTTGGTAACTTCCTCCACAGCATGGTTTGAAGCCTCATCCGTTAAACGCAGATTTTGGTTCCAGCTTTCGCGCGAAAACAAAACCAGCAGAATGACCATTCCTTCTTCATCGGCATCAGAAATAATTCCTTTTAAAGTTGAAACAAGTTCAGGTTTTAAAGAACCGTCTTCATTATACAAAGTCTTACCTGCTCCCCCGTCCACAAATCCACGGTCATTATCCCACTGGCTCCAGATCCGTAAAACATTAATTCCGGTTTCACGGAATTCCCGTAAATACTGTCGCCGGATTTCACTGCTTTTATTAAACTCCGGATTATACAGGGCATTAAAAAAACTGATGCCGGTATATTCAAACGGTTCGTTGTTCATTTCGAATTTAGTCCCGGCTACAGTAATTTTGTTATTCCCCTGTGCAAATAAAATTGAAGGGAAAGTCGCAAGAATCAGAACCAGGGGTAAAGCTTTCAAATAATAATTCATCATAAAAAAGATTAAAACCAAACTGTATAATTACCTTCTCAAATTTACCATTTTCAAAATCTTTATTCGTCAAAAGCCAGAACCAGTACCTCCCCTTCCCGGACTGTTTTCCCGTTTTTGTAAATCCGGGTTACAGAAGAAGCAGCATCCTTACCCCGGATTGTTAGTTTTTGAAGAGATAATGTTCCGTGCATCACTTCAAGTTTTGCTTCTTCTTCATTGATTACAATTTCTCCCCATGCTGAATTTGTGGACCAGAAGGAACGGAACCCGGTTGCATTGATTTTCGGAGAAAAAGCAAGTTCTTTCGTGACCCCGTCAAATTCAATACCTGACAACGCCAGTAAAACAGACCATGATGCCAGAGCCCGTGCATAATGAACCCCGGATTCATTGTGCTCAAAGGGATTTCGCCTGCTGCCGTTGTACCGGTCCTGAACTGCTTCCACTACCCTTAATCCCTCCTCCGTTTTCCCTGAATAAATTAAAGAAGCTGCTACCTGGTATTCCACACCTGACCATATCTCCTGGGCGTAAACAAAAGGCAGTACAGGTTGATTTCCGTGCGGCCAGGTACACAACACCACGCCGGCTTCGTCATTTAATCCATAAACCCTCTGAACATTCGAGAATTCCCTTAAGCTTTCGAAGAAATTGTATTGATAAACCGACCCTATGGCCTGGTTTACCTTCTCCCTTTCGGCAATGTAACCCAGGCCCGCATTAAATGCCAGGTACTGACCCAGAAGCTGATCGGCCAGGCAACCATCCCCATACTGGTACTTTGGAATGCGTTTGCCATCTGCATCAGGGGGCGACAGGTGGCGTTCATCATACGATCCCGGTTCATCCATGATGATCTGGGTAAAATATTCCCCGTTCCAGAGTGAATCCACCAGTAACCTGGAACCCTTTTCAAATACCTCCAGGTATTCACGGGCTTTTTTCTTCTCCCCCATCGCAATGGCCATTTCACTTGCAGCTTTTAAAGCTGCCAGGTAGGTTGAACTGGTCATGGAACAGGGGCCATAAAAATTGATGTCGTACGTATTGTGCTGTTCTCCCGAAAGCAAACCGGTTTTTCCCGGATCCCATGCAGCCTGGCGGGCCCCGACTCTCTCTTTTGACGGTTCACCGCTTCCGTTCCACGCAAATTCAAGCGATTTTTTAATATTCGGCCATAACTTTGCCAGCCATTCATTATCTCCACATAATTTCCAGTCGCGATACACCCTGACGATTGTTCCCATTTGTCCGTCGGCGGCAGCCGGCCCGTCAAACC
>JAWOHR010000184.1:0-7642 GCA_046485075.1 Bacteroidales bacterium | reverse complement strand
CATGACAACGTCCGCGGGGGCGTTAGGCTGCTGAATGGGTTACTGGGGAATATTTGCCGGAATCCATCAGCATGTCTTAGCTGATAGGCTAACACTTTAAGATTCTAACTAAAGGGCCGCGGCGGGACTGCCGTCCGAAGCCGGCGATCAACGGGTGCTTGCAGTCTGCGGTGGTCTTTCACTGCTGATCTGGCTGACCGTGATCAGCTGCGGACGTGAATTCCCGACCCTGCCAGCGAAGTGAGATCACGTGGTTATCCACTCCCCTGAATTCACTCACCACCGGTCCCCTGTGCGTATACCTGTTCACCCGGACGATGGGTTCCTCTTTTCCTTTGACCATGATTTTCTCCTCTACCAGCTCCATATCTTTCCACATGCCATCCAGCCGGTATTGATTGCTGTCGGCGGGATGAATGGTTTCCAGGTAGAAGTCGATGTCATCCACTGTAACATTGGTCATGCCCCAACTGATATTTTCATTATGTCCGGCAACAATAAAGGGAGCACCGGGCAATACAACTCCGGTCACATTGAGCGATCCCTCCACCACCTGGTGCATCTGGATCCAGATGCCCGGAGCCATCAGTCCTAGGTGCATGTCGTTAGCCATCAACGGCATTCCGGTCTTGCTCCTGGATCCCGAGACGGCCCAGTTGTTCGAGGCTTCGAAAATTTCGAGGCCGAGTTCCTTTACGATCCGGATGGCATCCCCGATCCCCGGTTGCATTTCAAGGGTTTTACCGGCGCACTTGAAGCCCGGAAATATATATGTTTCCTGGTAATCCATATCGGGAAGTAGCTCCCTGAACCGGACTTCATCCAGTACCTGTTGCATTTTGAAAAGTGCGATCTCCGTACCCCATCCCGAGGCCAGGTCCCATGCCATATAACCGATCAGGTTAAAGGTGTGTTCTCTTTTCCATGGCTCGGGTTTATAACCCAGCATGGTGAACTCAAACGGAAGTTTTTGCTGATTCTGATCGATGAACTGGTTCACGCCGTCGGCAAAGGCATCCACGCAGGCCAGGATTTCAGGATCCGTTTCTGAGATGACCCATTCCGATTTCTTCTGGAACTGCAATGCACGGAAGAGCTGGTCGGCATTCACCAGTGTGGGATCGAGCACCTCGGACAACCTTCCGGTGGTTATCCTGCGGAGCAGATCCATCTGCCAGAGTCTCTCCTGAGCCATGACAAATCCCACCGTCCTGTAGAGGTCGTTCTCATTCTGTGCGTATATGTGCGGTATTCCCAGCGAATCCCTGAATACGGTTACCTCCCCGGTCAGGTTTTCAAGGTCCACATCCCTGTTGTAATCGGGAACGGCTCTTGTTTTCAGGTTGCTCAGAAAGATCATGCCACCGGCCAGGGCCACGACAATGATTATAATCAAAATGGTAAGAATTCGTTTCAAGGGTTTCATGGGAGTAGAAGGCATTAGGGGTTATATGCACTACAGGGGATTCAACCTTGCCACCAGCCGGACCGGTTGGTGATCGCTGAAAAGGAAACCGGTGTTAATGGTTTCAACCTCCTCTGTGCTGATATTGGGCGATAAAAGGAAATAATCAATAACGGTTGTCAGCGAGGTGGAGGGGTTGTATGGAACATCTACCCTGCGGTTTGTGGGCAGGGCGGGATCAAACGCCCAGTTCCATCCAGGTTCCGGATAATCTTTTTCCACATAGGTCAGATCCAGGGTATCGAACAGGTGGGAGGGGAGCTCCGGTACGAATCCGTTGGGAGTCTGATTCCAGTCACCGCCAACAATCAGGTAGTTGCCCTGTTTGTATTCATTCAGCAAAAATTCCTTCAGGTAAATCATCTGCTGCTGTCTCAGTGAACCGTCGTCATAGGCCGAGTTGTGTGTGTTGATGATCAGCAATTCATTTCCATCACTGACCGGGTGTCTCTCGACCAGGAAGCAGCGGTCGAGCATAAAAAGGCTCATGGGCCATGCATAATTTCCGGGGAAACCATAGCGGTCTACCGACGTCGGTGTATGTTTGGTCAGGGATAATAACCCCGATTCGACCTTTCCCATTGGATTTAGCAGGGGGATGGGAACAAAAAATACATTGTAATTGATTCCGGTAAAGGTTTGATAACCCTGGAAATCTTCACCAATTGCCTCCACCTGGTTGATATGGTAGCTGCGTTTGGAATTGATATCGACCTCCTGGAGCATGATAAAGTCATAACCCCTAAAGGCCCTGAGGGTACTCCGGATTTCCTGCAAATTGTGGGTTACTCCTTCTTCTGAGGGCCTCATTTGTTTCCCCCCGTCATAGAAGAAATCCATGGTGGCATCCAGTCCTGCATACCCTGTATTCCAGATCAGCATGTTTAGTAAAGAGCTGTCGGACAGGGGAGTGGGAGCGTCGCTGGTGAATTGGCTGATGCTTTCCTCGGGCTTATAGTCATCCACTGAAGCATACAAAAGAAAAAGGAGGAATACCCCGATGGGTACCATCAGGATATAAAACACGGTACGTAATATTCTCATTGATTTTGGCTTGAATGACTAAATGTACAAAAAATGGAAATTATTTCTATATTGCCCCGGCTAAAACAATCTTTTATGACTACCCCAAAACTGATTTCCCTGTGCTTGATGGCACTATTTACAATCACTTTGAATGCCCAGGATGCAGACACCACCAGGAATAAAAAGGAAGAGAAGGTGAAGGATGGATTCTCCCTTGGCGGGGTTCCTGTGGTTGCCTACGATTCGGATATCGGTTTTAAATATGGTGCTCTGGTAAACCTCTACTGGTTTGGCGACGGATCCAGGTATCCCATGTATGATCATTCGGTTTATCTGGAGTGGTCCAGAACCACCAAGGGAAACGGGATTAACCAGATTACCTACGATACCGACAGGCTGATTCCCGGGATTCGTTCCTTTTTCGAGGCTTCTTACCTGACCGAAAAAGCCCTCGATTTTTACGGATTCAATGGCTACCAGGCTTTGTATGACATCGATTATGAGCAGTCGGGGGTGGATTCGGAGGGCTATGCCAACAGACTTTATTACAGGCACGCAAGGCAGCTTCTCAGGCTGAAGGCTGATTTCCAGGGGGAGATTATCGGGCAGAAGTTACGATGGCTGGGTGGTGTGGCCTATTATGGCAGCAAAATCAAACCGGTGGACGTGGATGACCTGAATGAAGGGAAAGAGGAGTCTGATCTGTTGTCGCAGAACTCACTCTACCAGGATTACATGGACTGGGGTGTCATCAAGGCCGACCAGTCAGGGGGAGGAAATCACACCCTGTTGAAAGGGGGACTGATCTATGATACGCGTGACAATGAGCCCAATCCTTTCAGGGGAATGTGGACCGAGATGCAGTTTCATTATGCTCCATCCTTCCTGAGCAATACCAACTACAGCTATACCAGGATTGTATTTACACACCGGCAGTATTTCACCATCATTCCCGAGTGGATGAATTTTGTGTACAGGCTCTCCTACCAGGGTAAAATTTCCGGTGAGATGCCCTTTTATATGCTTCCTTACCTCTATAATACGGCCCCTAAACTCACTTCAGATGGTGTGGGTGGTGCAAAGACCGTACGGGGTATAAGGAGAAACCGGATCGTGGGTGACGGATTTGCCTTTGGCAATGTGGAATTAAGGGGTAAAGTACTGAGAACCACCGTTTTTAATCAGAATGTATACATCGCCCTATCGGCCTTTGCCGATGCGGGAATGGTTACCCAGAAATATAAATTTGATGCATCCGGGATCCCTGATCCGGTAACCAATGAGCCGGGATACGGGGACAGACCGGCGGGTGTTGTCGACCTGGAGGCTAAGGAGGTTCCCCACCTGGGATTTGGCGGTGGCGTTCACCTGGCCATCAACCAGAACTTCATTATCGCTGTCGATTACGGTTTTGCTGCCAAGAAAGAGGACGGTGACAGCGGACTTTATATTGGCCTTAATTTCCTCTTCTAGACGAAGTTCCCAAGGGATTTGTTACCCGGGTTTCAGCTCATCTGAGCAGATCTTAAATTCTGTGAAATGTGCTACTTCGGATTCCACTCGCTGTAGAAGTGATCCAGGAACTGCAGCATAAAATCGTGGCGCTCCTGGGCCATCCGTTTCCCGGTCTCTGTGTTCATCAGCGCCTTCAGCTTCAGCAATTTTTCATAAAAATGGTTGATGGTGGGTGCATCCGATTTATGATAGGCCGTTGAATCATGGTATTCCTGAAGGGGCAATCCGGGAATGTACATAGGCCTGTTTTTAAATCCACCGTAGTTGAATGCCCTGGCAATCCCGATTGCACCCATGGCATCCAGACGGTCGGCATCCTGAACGATTCGGAATTCAATGGAATTTTCCTGGTCCTGGGGGAACCCGCCCTTGAAGGAAACATGCCTGATTATAGACTCAATATGCTTCACCCGGGCGGGGTCCACTCCCTGTTTCACAAGGAAATCGACGGCCATCCGGCTTCCCATCTCTTCGTCTCCACCATTAAATTTTGCATCGGAAATATCATGCAGCAGTGCGGCAAGTTCGATGGTCAGCAGATCGCCGGACCCCTCTTTTTCCCGGATATAACAGGCAGTTTTCCATACCCGTTCAATGTGGAACCAGTCGTGCCCTCCCTCAGCTCCGGCAAGAGATTCTCTTACAAATGAGATGGTTGCCCTTATAATGGTTTCAGATTCCAAGATTTCTATCCTGCTCCGGGCAGGAGTGTTAAACAATTCCTGCAAATCCCATGAAAGCCAGGGCCATGAGTCCGGCCACGATAAAGGCAATGGGAACCCCTTTCATCCTTTTGGGGATTTTGAGAAGGTCGAGCTGTTCACGAATCCCTGAGAAGGTGATCAGGGCAAGTCCGAATCCCAGTGCATTTCCCAGGGCGTAAGTGGTGCTCTCCAGCAGGTTGAAGTCCTTCTGAACCGCCAGTACAGCAACACCCAGAACGGCGCAGTTGGTGGTGATCAGCGGCAGGAAAATTCCCAGTGCCTGGTAAAGGGGAGGGGAGATCTTTTTCAGGATAATCTCCACAAGCTGCACCAGGAATGCAATCACCAGGATAAAGGTTATGGTCTGCATGTAGACCAGGTCGAACGGAACCAGGACCGCATGGCGGATCAGGTAGGTAACCAGGGTGGCGATGACCATGACAAAGGTGACCGCACCGGTCATCCCGATGGCGGTCTCCACTTTGCTGGAAACCCCTATAAAGGGGCAGATCCCCAGGAACTGGTTCAGTACGATGTTGCTGACAAATACAGCGGCAATGATGATCAGAATGTATTCCATGATCAGGCAGTTTTTTCTTTAATCATATTGGCAAGCAGGATCAGGTAACCCAGGGCGAGGAAAGCTCCGGGAGGGAGGATAAATAGCAAAATGGCATCGCCGCTGATCAGTTTCATCCCGAAAAATGCCCCGCTTCCCAACAGCTCCCTGACAGTCCCCAGGATGGTGAGTGCCAGGGTGAAACCCAGTCCCATTCCGGCTCCGTCCAAAAAGGAGGACCAAACCGTATTCTTTGAAGCAAATGCTTCGGCTCTTCCCAGCACCACACAGTTGACAACGATGAGCGGGATGAAAATTCCCAGTGCATCAAACAGGACAGGTACATAACCTTTCATCACCAGTTCAACCACCGTTACAAAGGATGCGATGATCACAATGAATGAGGGGATCCTGACTTTGTCAGGGATCACATTTTTGATCAGCGATACCACCACGTTCGACATGACCAGCACAAAGGTGGTGGCCAGTCCCATCCCGAGTCCGTTTATGGCCGAGGTGGTGACCCCGAGTGTGGGGCACATCCCAAGGATCAGCACGAAAACCGCGTTCTCCTTTAACAATCCTTTACTGAAGTTTTTCCACTGATTCATATCCTTCTTTTTCTAAGCACTAATTTCTAAGCGTATTATAAGCTTCGTAGGCGCGGGCAACAGCTTCACAGTAAGCCCGGGAGGTGATGGTGGAGGCTGTGATTGCATCCACATCGCCACGGTCCTTTTTAACTGCCAGGTTAAAGTTGGCCGGATCTTTCCCCATAAACTGAACATGAAAATCTGATTTATCCTGTTCCATTTTATTTCCCAAACCAGGGGTTTCGGCATGACTGATCACAGCGATGTCGATGATGGTTCCGGTGGTATCAAATCCCACCATTAGTTTGAAGTTCCCGCTGAAACCATTGTTGGTGAATGTCTCCACTGCAGTGCCAAGCACCTGCCCACCATTCCGGGCTGTATAGAGGTAGAGGGTGTCTCCGTCGAGGAATAATTTTTTAACCTCCTGGGAGGGTTCATTATCAAACCCGGGCACCACCACGGCAATGGCTTCATTCTTCTTCGCCAGCTCAGCCAGCCTGATGGGCTCTTTGGTCAACCCGAATACGGTTCCCAGCAGCGCGGCAGCCACCAGGGTAACCACTACCAGGGTGGCGGTCATGTTCATGAATGTGGACTCTTTTTTAGCCATGGGAAACCTCCTTTCCATATCGTTTGGGTTTGACATACTTGTTCAGCAAGGGCGTAAAACCGTTAAATATGAGGATGGCGAACTGAACCCCTTCGGGATAGGCTCCGAATACGCGGATCAGCACGGTGACAATTCCGATCCCGATGCCATAGATCAACATCCCTTTTTTTGTCATGGGAGAGGTCACATAGTCGGTGGCCATGTAGATGGCTCCCAGCATCAGCCCTCCTGTCAGCAGGTGAAACAGGGGATTGGCAAACCGGTCGGGGTTGGCCAGCCAGAGAATTCCGGTAAATATAAATACTGTACCCAGGATGGATAACGGGATGTGCCAGGTGATAATCTTTTTAATAAGCAGGTAGATCATGCCAATCAGCAGCGCGAAAGCAGCCACCTCACCTGCCGAACCCATGCTGTTTCCCAGGAAGAGGTTGAGGAAGGAGGGAACTTCAGGCATTATCTCACCAATGGTTTTGGTGGCCAGACCCTCTTTTATTATTCCCAGGGGTGTGGCCCCTGTAAGTGCATCGGTATATTTCATCCACTGTCCGGGTTGAGGCCAGGAGGTCATGGCCACCGGGAAGGATACGAAAAGGAATACCCTGCCCACCAGAGCCGGGTTAAAAATATTATTTCCCAGTCCACCGAAAGTCATTTTTCCAATCCCTACAGCCACCCCTGCACCGATTATCACGATCCAAACGGGAAGGTTGGCCGGAAGGCAGAAGGCGAGCAGCAGACCGGTCAGGATCGCTGAACCATCCAGATGGGTGGTTTTGACCTTCATTACAAATTTCTGAATCAGGTATTCGAACAGGATACAGGAGACGACCGACACTGCGGTGATCATCACCATCCCGATCCCAAAATAGAACACCGAAACTCCCAGTGCAGGCAACAGGGAGATGACCCTGTCGCTTGTCATGTAGCTTCTTGCCCCTTGCCAGGGCGATTTCCATTTTTGCCAGGCCTTTATCGTTGATAAAGATTCTAACAGGAATAATAGAAAGCCCTTTTTCTTCAAATTTGGATTCAAGCTTGTCCAATTCCTTTTTGTTCAGCAATAATTTCCGCTCACGTACCGCATCGTGATTATAACTCGACGCCATGGAATAGGGTGCGATATGCATTTGTTTTATATACAACTCCCCTCTTTTAAAATAACAG
>JAWOHR010000109.1:0-10807 GCA_046485075.1 Bacteroidales bacterium | reverse complement strand
TTGAGTGCGTAGTTGATCTCTTGGCTCAGCAGGGTCTCGAAGCGGGCCATGATGGCCGGACGGGCGGCGTCGAGTGCTTCGCTGACGGCCTCGTGTATCGGCAGGTCGACGCGGTCGATGCGCTCCAGGCGGGGGTTGCCGTTGCGACCGAAGGTGCCGATGCGCTCCATCACGAGGCCCTTGGTGGGCCCGGCCGGCCAGCTCCAAGTGCGGGGGTAGCTGCGGCGACCGACGCGGGCGCCTTGCATGCGGCGGGTCCAGGTGACGGCGCCGAGGCGGTGCACGGGCACGGGGTTGGTGCCGATCCAGAATTTCAGGCCGCTGTAGCCGTCGACGCCCAGGGCGCGGGCGTAGAGTCGGGCCAGACCGCGGAAGCGGGTCTGCGGGCCTAAAAACGGTGTCAGTTCAATGGTCTGGGCATTCAACTGTTTACCGGCAACTGTTATCATTGCCATTAGCAACACCGTGTATAAACATCTGCATTTTAAAGTCATGATTATAAAAATATTAAGTCAGAAAAGAAGCTAAAAATTAAGTGCGAAGTTATGCAATTTCCGGGATACTATGGGTGTAGTCAGTCTTGCATGAAAAAAAAATGATTCAGTCTGGAAATGTCTTTTTAAATTATTAAATGTTAGGTATTTATAAAATGCCGTGAAAGATATTGACTATCCCATTTTTTTATGTAGATATGCATTTTGAGCTGGCTTTTTGAAGAAATTTCCTTGGAACTAACTATATTTGAGTGACAAATAGTTAAAAGCAGATAAAGATCTAAAAATTTAAAAAAAAGAGATGAAAAAACTACCATTATTAGCTTTAGCAACCTTGCTTTTAGCATCCTGTGCTACAATTAAGGTGACAAGTGATTATGACAAAACCGCTCCGTTTGAGAGCTACAAAACATATGCGTTCACACAGGAAGCTTTGAACCTGGGTGTTGATGAATTAAACCGTAGTCGCCTGATCAGTGCAGTTGAAAATGAACTAAGCCTGAAAGGCTTTACAAAATCTGAGACCCCTGATGTGTTGATTGACATGAATCTTGTAGCCGAAACCAAGCAAACTGCAACTGCAAATACTACAGGCAGAGGTGGTTACTATGGTGCAGGGTACAGGTATGGCTACGGAGGCGGCTTTTCAACCACTACCATTGAATACGATAGTTACACCGAGGGTACACTATTTGTGGATATGATCGATGCAAGCAAAAAGCAGCTTGTGTGGCAGGGTCGGGGGATTGATACCATTGAACCGAATGTATCCGGCGAAAAGAGGGAGGAGAGAATTAATTATGCAATTAAACAGATCTTTTCCAAATATCCGCCGGCCCTCTAATAGTCGGGTCTACAGGGGTTAACCATATTTCAGCCGGTCGGGGTTCATTTCCTGCCGGCTGAGTTTTTTATACGTGGCTGATTCAGGAAAACCCCCATCTCATATAAAATCCTTTAAACCCGCGAATTCCTCATAAAATTATTCTCTAAATTTACCTGAAAATTTTACCGTATGGAGTTAGCAGAAGTATTTAGTGCTGAATATTGGATGGTCATCGGTCGATTGATACTGAATCTGGTTGCCGTCACTGTGTTGGGCCGATGGATCTTTTTTACAAAAGGGGGAGGATCCCATGAATTCCTGTTTAGCTTTATTGCCATTTCCACAATTATCTTCATCATTTGCAGCCTGCTAAGCAATGTGGAGGTACAGCTGGGTATTGCCCTGGGGCTTTTTGCGGTTTTCAGTATCATCCGATTCAGAAATATTGCAGCAGGTCCGCGTCAGTTATCTTATCTTTTCGTATCACTGGGACTTGCCCTGATGAATGCACTGGTACCCTTTGAAACCCCATTTGTAAGGCTTCTGATAAATAATCTTATGATCCTGGCGATCATGGGGGTCGCGGATTATTTACTGTTCCGGAATCAGGGCGTGGTAAAAATGATCAATTATGACCGTTTGGATCTCCTGGAGAAATCAAAACGCGGTGAGATGGAAGATGATATGAAAATCCGATTCGGGATTACTCAAATCAGGAAAATCCAGATAGGTAATATTGATACGGTGAAAGGGCAGGCCAAAGTAAAGGTATGGATCACAGACCAGGACCACCTCCATTTCGAGGATTAATTCTTTAAAATTGAAGCTCCGTCACCGGCAAAAAAGACAACTCCATGCCTGTTCAATTCAAATTATTAAGGCCTGGCGTTAAATTTACTGTAGTCGGAATATTTTGAAAATGGCTGCATATAATAAAATAAGAGGGTGACCCGTTTGAGTACACCCTCTTATCGTTTAACATCATTACAACGCCCATGCCATACCAAGGCTTACGGAAAAATATCCCTGGTTTTCCAATGTTTCTGTTTTAAAACCGTTGTAGTATTTAGCTGCCAGTTTAATAGAGGCTGCATACGACATTTCATACAACACGCCAACCTCACCCTTCAATGCAAATTGCCAGGTATTCTGCTCTAAACGGTAGAGGTTCATATCGGTAGCCCGCTCAGAATAGAGGGTCCCGACACCCAGTCCGATATAAGGCTTCACGGGACCTTCAGATGATATCAGGTAGTCGACAGTTCCCAGTATCGGTACTTCATTCTGATAGCGGTACTGAATTCCTGAGATTGACCTCGTATCAAGGGTATAAGTGTCGTAATCTTTCTTTTCGTAGAAAACATTCCAGCCAACATCCACTCCGAGAAGGAGATTATCATTTACTTCGGCCCTGTACTCCATCAGGAATCCCCGCCAGCTGACAGCTGAAATGTAATCAGCCATATCTCCCGTGGCAAAACTCACCGCATATTGCATGGTCAGATAGCTATCCTGTCCGAAACTTCTTGGGGTTCCGAGCAGGGAACAGAATAGAATTAAAAAAATAAGCTTTTTCATTTTATATATTTTTTGATGTTTCCGGTTAGTTCGTTTTCAAATAGGGTGATTGCTCGAATGCCTGATCTATGGCATTGATGACCCTGGTGGTATTGTATGAGCCTGAAAGCAGCCCATTGATTGCGCAGGTCCATACACGTATTGGTTCAATGTACTCCTGACCATCAGCAACAAGAGTCATTAACAGCGTGCCCGAAGTGTAAGATGAAACAGAAGGGTAGCCCCATCCCCAGCCACAATAATAGGGGTAATACCAGCACCAGTAATCATACCAGTAGTAAACGGTAGTATTGGTCCAGACTGCAGGGAATAATACCAGATCAGCATTATCAGGATCCTCAGTAGCGGTCCATCCCAACGCCTCCATATGGGAGTTTATTGAATTCAGGATTTGCGTGTTATAGGGCTCTTTCACAAATTCAGGATCTTCTCCTTCGGCAAGGTCCCCTTCGATTTTCACAATGTTGTCGGGTATTGAATAAACCCCCTGACTGGCAAAATCGAACTGATCGTCATAATTGGTGTAAACGATATCGAGATCCTCATAATACTCGGCCCCATTTGGATAGCATGAAACCATAAGCATAATGATACTCAGGTAAAAAACAAACTTTTTTTTCATATGGATTAAATTTAAGTGAATGTGTAAATGGTTGATAAATTAGAGCCTGTAAAAAATAACAAATAACATTTTAAAAAGTTTCAGATACCGCCAGGTAAAATCCGGAGGATTTCTGACCAAATGCCAGGTCTACCGTCAGGTTTGTCCTGGAATATTTATCGAGCTTAACACGCAATCCAAACCCGGCACTGGGTTTAATGGATTCGAATAAGTCCAGTGATAAGGCAGGATTATTGGCTGTGGTTGCATTTGCAAAAAGAACGCCCCCGAGAACACCGCCGGGTTGTGACAGGGGAAAACGGTATTCAACTTCCCCGTAAACCATTTGATTTCCGCGAAAGCGCCCCTGGGTGTAACCGCGTGCACTTCGTCCGCGCTGGTCATAGGCTGTGGCCGGTAAGATCATATAGGGCAAGGTTCCTTCCTCGGCAAAATCGCCCATCAACCAGAATGCAAGCAGGTGGGCGGGGTTTCGTTTTGATAAACCATGAAAACTTCTCCACTCCATCTGATATAGGTTTGAATTCCGGTCATTCCCTGTAAATTTAAAACCGCCCTGCCAGTTAACTGAGAAATAGTAGCCTTTATAGGGCTGTATCATATTGTCGCGTTTATCGATGACAAACCTTAACCCAATTGTGGAGTGGAAGTATTTTTCCGTATCAAAACCATAATAGGTATTGTACGCATAATGGCTTGTAAGCAAAGAGTCTGTTGCACTCAGATTCAGCTTTTCATCGACTATTTTGAAATACGAATCAAACTGGTAACCCAATCCAAGGTAGATGCCATCCACAAGTTCAAACATGACAGATTGATGCAGGCGCCCAAAATTAAATGTCATGGGCTGCGTAAGGGAATCAGAACTGATTTCAGTTCCCGCCAGGCCAAACTGATAGTCCAGAATACCTCCCTCTGGAGAGGTGGTTCCCAATCCGTAAGTTGATTGTGAAAAGATTAAAAACCGCCAGTCGCCACTAAAGAAGATGCGGTTGTTCTCGGTATAGATGTTATTTTTCAACATGAATATGAACTGGTTCTTTGTCGTATACTGAATGCTTCCCGAAATCAGTGAGTATTTTGAAATTTCGGGAACTTTAAAAGCATACTGACCCCCAATGCCAAACATAAATCCGGTGGCCGGGTTGGAACCAATAATGGGCAAAAGCATTAAACTTCCGGCATCTTGCGCCTTTACTTTAGGAGGTTTATGCAAAGCGCCGCGAATCACATCCGAAATATCGCGCTCAGGATATTGAGCGGATGGCCGAACAGCTGTCGAATCATGCAGAACAGCGATGGAATCCTGTGCTGTGACATGCAAGGGACAAATCAGCATCAGGATCAGCCAGATGATTGCTGCCTGCCTGATATTTATTTCGTTGTATAATTTCATAAAAAATTTGTGGCAGCGATTATTTTACATTGCGAATTTAATTCATTTTTCAGTACCGCCGGGTACCCCCTAAGGGTTAGATTCTTTTCCAGAATTAATTGTTGAAGGGTCTCTGGACAATAGTGATCAATCAGTATTTTCTAGGAATCTTCGGAACCGTGCCTGCAAACTGTGCAAAGCCAATGAGATGAATCCACCAAATATACTTCAGACGCTCTTTTACAATTTTTCTAAAAGCTTTTGCTTCTTCGTGTCGAATTCCGACTGTGTAAGAATTCCGCTATCGAGGAGTTCTTTTAAAACTTTCAGATCATTTATTGCAATGGCTTTTTCTTGTTCTTGTATGGCCATTGCAGCGGCAGGATCTGATCCCAATCCAAGACTATCGAGGGTTGCCTGAAGGGTCATGTTCTTGTCTTTCATCATGGATAAACTGTCCAGCAGGACCCCGGAAAGAGAGGTAAAGGTCGAATCTCTGGTTGTCCTCAGAGAATCAATTAAGAAAGATGTCCTGGCCGGATCAAATTTATACGCAAACACTTTTTCTGCCAGGGTAGTGTAAACTCCTAGGTACTTATCCAGTTCGGAGGATACGGAATCCAATTGTTGGGTCAGTGCACTGGAAACTTTCGTCAGCGAATCAATCTGTAAATCCTTTGGATCAACCTTCCCCTTCTTCTGACCGAAACCTGGCAATGAAACGAATAATACCAGTAAAATTGTAAATAATGTCTTCATCATATTGTATTTAATGGGTTAAAAATTAATAGCTGATTTCAAATATGTGATAAGCCCAGGGATTTTGATCCAGATATAAACCCTGCGATAAAAGTTCATTGCCATTGCGTTCATAAACCACAGGACTGATCAGATCCTTTAACTCAACCGACTTGCCTTTTAGGTCAGAAAAGGGGAGGCGCAGGAAACACTGCGCAACATGGTATGAATAGTTAATACAAACCAGGGCCCGTTTGCCATTTCCGTCCTCCCATGCAAATGCAATGAATGAGTCATTGGAATGATTGCCATCCCATGCAGGCAAACACTGCAGCAGTTCCCACCTGCCCTCCCTGAAAAGTCTCTCTTTCAGTACGAGGAGTAATTTATTGTAAAACTTTTGAAGATCAGTACTGACCTCTTCCTCCGGGGCACGCACCAGATGGGGGGAGATGCGTTTTAATCTTCCTTCAAATTGCCCCTGGTAAAAAAATCGCATCCCGGGAGCCAGATAGGTTATTACCGCAGCTGCTTCATGTTTACTCTGATCAAAAACCGAAGCTGCCCGGGGCTCATCGTGATTTTCCAGGAACCGGGCCAGTTTGTCCTGGAAGTCAGTGCCTGCTAGAAAATGCTCACGCACCGCTTTTACATGCCCTTCATGTAAACGGTCATAAAGACGTTTGTCATAAGCATAATCAAATCCCTGTTGCTGCATGGTCCACTCCATATCCCAGTAAACTTCGGCCATAAAGCAAAAGCCCGGGACCTTCTCACGGACGGCCTGAATGGCCTGGGGCCAGAAAGATTGGGCCCTTCTTCCCCAAGTTCTTTCAAAGACCTCAGGAAGGATAAGCATCGCCATATCACATCGAACACCGTCGCATTGGCCGGAGATCCGAAGCAGCTCTTTGGTCATGGCTTGAGCGGTGGCAGGCTGACTGTAATCGAGCTGCAGGGTGTCCGGCCATCCCGAAAAATAGGGATCTCGCCCATAAGCCAGGATCAGATCGCCATACCAGCGTTCTACCCGTATATAATTCAGAGGCGAGTTTAAAAGATCGCTCTCAGTGCCTGCTACAAAATACCCGGGATGATCTTTGACCCATGGATGATCCGGCCCCATGTGATTGGGGACAAAATCAAGCATCAGTTTCAAACCGCGCTTTTTGAGCCTTGCGCGGAGCCTTTTCAGGGCCGGATCACCACCCAGATCGGGATGCACCTTATATTCAGCAATGGCAAAACCCGATCCGGCAATGTCCTCTTCGCTCAAATCCGGCAAAGTATCCCGGAAATCACGAAGCCACTCAGGATTTTCACGCGAAACTTTTCGTCCAAGCACCCCGGTACACCATACGCTCAGGAGCCAGATCCAGTCAAATCCCATTTCGGCTAGCCGGTCCAGCTCAATATCCGGGATATCATCGAGTGTGACTTTCCGTCCCAGGTAGTGGGATAATTCGGTGAGCCACACCCTTGTATTGATCTGGTAAAGTGACGGATATTTGGTCAGGTTTCTCATTTTTCTTTTTCGCTGAGATTTTGGGCCGCATCGGTAGTGATGTGAACAGTATAATACCAGCTGCCTGACAGATCAGCCGCCTACATGGTTCAGTAAAAGTCCGAATTTCTAAAGAAAACGATGTTTATGGGTCATTCAGATTCAATAATAATTACTGAATTATATGAACCCCAGGGGGATTGCTCATAGTTATCGGCTGCGTCGTCATTTTCCCAATGGCTTCCATCTATCAGGTAACGAAACTGATAGATCGTATGAAGGGGAAAATCGATGGATATGGAAAAGGAGCCGTCTTTCAATTTTTTCATGGGTGTCGATTCCTCATTCCAGTCATTAAAATCACCCACGACAAAGACTTTTTCCGGAGTGTTGACTTTGTTTGCCTCCAATTTAAATGTTGCACGACAAACTTTTTTTCCTTTTAAATACTTTTTATGAATGCTCATCTTCTTTATTTTTTAATACCTATAAAAGGTACGGTTTGTTTTGACGCAGAACAATACGGGGTGCTGAGTAAAAATTAGTGCAAAATCCTCCTGCCCCTAAAACCGGTAACCTACCATCATCATGTACCGAAAACCGACATTTGCTGTTCTATAGGATCCTCTTGTAGTGAATTCATCGGCATCAATCACCAGGTCATATCCGGGTATTTTTTCTGAAAGAATTGAATTAAGGGCCTCGAAAAATGATTTTTCATCCTCCGGACTAAGAGTTGTGCTGAGTTTTGCTTCTATTCCATAAAATCCTATTCCCGGACCCATGAGCAATAAATCTACCGATAACCTGTTCCAGAAAACAAACTGGTACCCAAGCTCAAATCCAATTGTATGAATATTAAATGACAGGTCAGATTGAAATGATCCCTGGTAAGAATCTGAATTCAAACTCCATGTATTGATGCGGTTAAAGTAGTTGTAGGAATAAAAGGGGCCTATGTATATACCTCTCGGGGCAGGGTATTTATTCTCTTTTGTCAGATAAAAACGATAGTCACCTGAGATATGAAACCCCTGATCTTCATAATCCTTGGAAAGTAGCCCGATGGTTGTGTCGGTGTCACTGAAGGTCAGAATCGGGAAAGAGGCAAACCCAATATTGACCGAAAAGGATTGATTCCTTCCGATTAACCTTTCATATCCGATTTGGAACGAATTAGTTCCGAAAATCAGGGGATTGGTGATATTTAACCTCACCGTATTTTTAAAGGCAGAATCTGTCCGGGCTTGAGAATGTACTGCAGAAAATTGAAAAACTACGAAGAAAATGTAACCTGGTAAAAGGGCTGAATATCGAGTTCTCTTTCCGAATGATTTCATATGAGAAATTGATTACACAAATGTAAAATAAATTGGATATCAATCTCTGATGGGATAATGAACAAATCCTTAAATTAGTTCGTTGTTAAGACAAATTACTCACTTATCACCGAAACGAGATGAAAAAGAGATCAATCCTTTCTGTAAGCTTCATCATGCTGGTTACAGCTGGAGTGACGGCAGATTTTCAGCAACAAGATACTGCTGCAATGAATTACCAGAATTTCTGTTCAGGCTGTCATGGTGCGAATCTTGAGAAATTTGCAGCCAAGGAATGGATGGAGGAAAAGGGCAATTTGCTTGCATTCAACAGTATCAAATTTGGGATAGAAAAAATAGGTATGCCCTCATTTCAGAAGACTTTCTCTGATCCTGAAATAGATGCACTTGCTGCCTATGTGAAAAAAGGAGTTCCGGAAGATAAGTCTCTGCTTAAACCGGCTGTTACTCCGGGTGGAGTTGTTGAATCTGAAGTACAGCGGTTTGTAGTTGATACAGTCGTAACAGGGCTTAAGGTTCCATGGGGACTTGCATTCCTTCCCGATGGTGATTTACTTATCTCGGAACGTTCGGGAACCCTTCACCGTTTTTCTAATGGGAAACTCTCTCCGCCAATAGATGGATTGCCTCCGATCATGGCTGCAGGGCAGGGTGGATTGCTTGATATCGCCCTTCACCCCGACTATAAGAATAATGGCTGGATCTACATTGCATACTCATCATTGAGAAAAGAGGGAGAAAAAAGTTTTGGAAATACTGCCATACTCAGGGCAAGGCTCAAAGGAAATAAACTGGTTGATCAGCAGGCTATCTACAAAGGATACCCTGAGACCGAGCGTAATTATCACTTCGGAATAAAAATTGCTTTTGATGACAAGGGCCATATCTTTTTCGGCAATGGCGATCGTGGACAGCACTTCGATTTCCCACAGACCCTTGATAACACCAATGGAAAGATTCACCGGCTCAACGACGATGGTACGGTTCCTTCTGATAATCCATTCGTTAACACTCCCGGGGCAATCCCTTCCATTTACAGCTATGGTCATCGAAATCCACAGGGTACTTGCATACACCCTGTTACGGGAGAACTATGGATAACGGAACATGGTCCAAAGGGAGGTGACGAACTGAACCAGGTTAAACCGGGATTAAACTATGGTTGGCCAGTTATATGTTACGGTATAAACTATGATGGTACTGTTCTTACCCCTTTCACCGAGAAGGAGGGAATGGAACAGCCGGATTTTTACTGGATACCATCGATCGGGCCATGTGGCATGACATTTGTCACGGGTGACCTGTATAAACGATGGAGCAATAACCTGCTGATCGGATCTCTTAGTTTCAAATATCTCGAGCGGGTTGTATTGAATGGCCATTCGGTGATGCATCGCGAAAAACTGCTGGAAGGTATTGGTCGCGTACGCAATGTCGTTTTGAGTCCCGACGGATATGTCTATGTTGCTATCGAGGATCCCGGAAAGATAATCCGGTTGATGCCGATTGAGTAAGCAATTCAAATCGTTTTCTTTAATGATTGGACTTCACAAGGGTGCTCTTGTCATCCTGGTTGCAATAATTTTCCTGAATTCAAAGTCGCAAAAAACTGAAGTGACTATTCCATCTGCTCAGATTCATGACTCCGTAGGGATGCTGAATGAAGTCACGGACTTTCCTGACAAACAGAATAGTGATAAGGGGTATGGGAAGCAGCCCACCCTATAATACCAACTGGATAAGGTCTTACCTGAATGAGATACCCTTCTTTAAGGAAAGGGAATTTATCTTGCTTAAGTACCGGGTTTAATTTTCACGACAAGTCCACCGATAAATTCACCCTGGAAAGGGGTAATGCGTGTGTAAACATTTGCACCGCAGCTGCTTCCGCCTGTACCAATCCCGCATCCAAATCCGGCTCCGCTCCAGACCAGGGGCATCAGCATCGAGGCCTGTAACCTGATGCCAATGTGATCAGTGATCCATATTTTTGTTCCCCCGCCAAAGGTCATACTAAACTGTGTTTTAGAACTATACTGGTTGTTTTCCGGAGACCAGACGGCCAATCCGCCAGTAAAGGTGAGAAAAGGTGACAGGATACCGAAATCCATTTCCTGAAGTCCCCCGATCTGGATATAATTGGAGCTGAAGGGTATCTTATCGCTGGTCGTTCCGGTGATATATGGAAAAAACTGTCCTTCCGTATCTGTGCGGGTATAGGAGAATTCCACAAAAGTGGTGGTGGACAAACCTACTGCAATTTTACCCCCGTATGCCAGGGCATCATCGATCCGGAAATCACCCTCATAAAGAACCGCTTTGCCGCCCAG
>JAWOHR010000006.1:0-61677 GCA_046485075.1 Bacteroidales bacterium | reverse complement strand
TTATGGTGGAGTGCAATTCATCCAGGGCTCCCAAAACTTCTGAAGCACAAGAGGGTTTCACCTTTGCTTTCCTGACGGATATTCACCTGCAACCCGAGCTCAATGCAGTTGCGGGGTTTCAAAAGGCCATCGATACCATCAACCAGATCAGGCCAGACTTTGTGCTTACCGGGGGTGACCTGGTCATGGATGCCCTGGATCAATCCTACGGGCGGGCTGACTCACTTTACAACCTTTACAGGGAGGTATCCGGCCGCCTGGATATGCCGGTTTATAATACAGTGGGTAACCACGAAGTGTTTGGCTGGCACAGGGATGAAGAGGGGATCGCGGAGCATCCGGAATTTGGGAAAAAGATGTTTGAGACCCGTATGGGTGAGCGCTTTTACTCTTTCGACCATAAGGGCTGGCATTTTATTGTCCTCGATGCCATTTACAGGGGAGAAGAGGGTCGCTATATTGGTAAAATTGACCAGGAGCAGATCAACTGGCTGAAGAGTGATCTTCTGAAGGTGGATTCGCAGACCCCCATAGCAATGAGTGTTCATATCCCGTTTATTACCTCTTCCACACAGCTTACGCAGGGTTCCCTGGCTGCCAATACAGAGGGAGGGGTCATCTCAAATTCCCTGGAGGTACTGAGCCTCTTCCTGGAACATAACCTGAGGCTGGTCCTGCAGGGGCACCTTCATTTCCTGGAGGACATTTATGTTCAGAACCAGATTCACTTTATCACTGGCGGAGCGGTCTCCGGGCGCTGGTGGAACAATCAACCGGAAAATCTTCCCGAGGGTTTCATCCTGCTGCATCTTCGGGGTGAAGAAGTGGATTGGGAATATGTTGATTACGGATGGACTCCGTAAGAGATTATTTCATACTTTTGTTTAATCATTGGTTTCCGCATACCGGCCCCGCCGGTGGAATGAAAAGGGAATACCGTTGGAATCGGTAACAGTTCCCGCTGCTGTGACGCCATATATGGATTTAAAATGATATCCGTATATTATGGTTTCTGAATAAAAACCACTGTTCTGAAGATCCCGTCCGGGATCGGAATGGGAAGGTTTCAGGAACCCGGATAAGTCAGAAGACCTGCCAGTGACACCCTGAGTTATTGCAGCCCGCGGTGAACGGGAAGCTGATCAAAAATCTGTCATTGGTCTCTCTTCACAATCGCTTGCTGCGCATTTTAATTGAACATTGAAATCGAGGCAAATGAAATTATTTTACTTTTCGCTTTCGGGTCTCTTTCTGACAGCCCTGACCTTAACCGGACAACCCTACCTGATTCCGCATGCAGGCCTTAAGGTGGCTTACTTTTCGCCGGAATTAAAACCAGTCCGGGCATTCGAAGTGAACCAGCGCTATTTTTATTACAACGACGGGGATACAATCTACCAGGTGGACCCTTTTCTTGGAGGGGTAAGTATGAAATATGGAAAGCCTGCCGGCTATGGGGCGGAAGCCATCCCCACTTTCCTGAATATCTCACCCGACGGGACATCGCTCTGGGCAGGTTTTACCGACCCTTCAAATGTGGATGCACGGATCTACCAGGTGAATGTAGCAACCGGAGCCTGGGAGCAGAAGGCGATGATGCCCTCCAACCTGGACCTGGCTTTCTGGAATGATCTTATCCTGGTGTCGGGATTAAACAGTGCAGATTTAATGACTCCCAACGGGATATTTATTCTGGACACCACGGGATCGGACCAGCACAGGAAAATTGTTGATGTGGGAGGCAGTATGGCCGGTATGGCCGTCGACATGCAGGGCAACCTCTGTTTTGGGACCTCCTCTTCAAGCGATCCCAATGCCCTTTATCGTATCAGTAGTGCTGATCTGTCCACCGTTATTGAAACCCCTGCGGCAGCACCCCTGCAACTTTCCAATGCCCAATTGCTTTCCGATCTTCCCATGGGGGTTTACGACTGTGAGGTGGATGTAGGGGGGAATCTGCTTTTTACCATGAACCTCCCGGGAGGGACCAATGTACTGGGCCAGTGGAACGGAAGCCCTGGAGCCGGCCCCAACTATGATACCCTGGCGGTCTCATCAGAATGGTTGGGGATGATAAAATCGAGGGGTGACTATTCAAGCGCGTATTTGGGAAACAGCCTCTTTACCCTGGGTTATGGACAGGCGGTTGCAGATTTGCATACCATCGACTATCCTCCCAGGGTGATCGCTCCTTTGCCTGTGATCACGGGATATGAGTCAGCCCTCCTGGGACCCATCGATTTGTCACACTATATGACCGACCTGGATGACCCTGGGGGGATCTCCTTTCAGGTGAACATGATTTCTGATGAGTCGGTGGCAGAACTTACCCTGACAAATGATACTCTCTCAGGCATATTCGGAAAAGCCGGACAGGCGAACCTGGTGATCGAAGCTACAAGCGGTGGATTGACGGTATCCGTGAATACCCTGGTGGGTACCTGGCCTCAAATTCAAGGCAACTACCTGGTATCCGATTTTGAAGATCTCACCCTTGACCCTGAAAGTTACTGGAATGGCTCCGATGGCTCGGGTAGCTTTTCCACAGGTCCCGCCCGTTTTCACAATGACTTCAATATGGACTATTTCTCCTGGAGCGGCTGGGCCCATTCAAATACTTCGGATAGAACGACCACCGGCTACATGAACCAATACAGTGCCATTACCGGAGCGGGTTTTGCCAGTGGGGAGGCTCTCAGGGGAATATACGGGATCAGCAGTATGTATGGCCCTGTGGTGATCGACTTTCCGGAAAAGGCCTATGCCCCGGAAGGATTTTTTGTGACCAACAGCACCTACACAACACTTTCCATGGAGCAGGGCGACTGGTTGGCAAAACAGTTTGGTGGAACCGATGGTACCGATCCTGATTTCCTTAAACTGATGATCTGGGGATTTGACCATTCCGCTTCAACCGATACCCTTGAATACTACCTGGCCGATTTCCGGTTTGAGGAGCCCGGGAAGGATTATATGATAAAAACCTGGCAATGGGTAGACCTCTCGTCGTTTGGAAAAGTGGACAGCCTGATGTTTGGACTGGAGTCGTCCGACCAAGGGGAGTGGGGTATGAATACCCCCGCCTATTTCTGCATGGATAACCTCTGTTTAAATCCAGATGCAGCTCCCTACGTGGCAAACCCTGTTGCCGACCTGGTGATTTACAGCGATGGCACCGATACGGTCATCGATATCAGCAGTGTCTTTTCCGATCCCGATGATGATGATTTATTGATGGTGAAGAGAATTATTTCCGGTAGCCATGAAGGCCCGCTGATGGCATCGGTTTCGGGCGACAGCCTTATTTTGCAGGGAACCTGCTGGCTGGTGAAATCATCCTTTATCGATCTTGAACTGGTCCTTGAGGGCAGTCTTGGCGGACTTTCAGCCACCGATACCTTTTTAGTCCATGTGGAGTGTGTAGGCGGAACCGGGGAGAATAATCACCCTGAAGCGGAGCTCTATCCCAATCCGGGAAGCGGAGCGTACATTCTCGATTTCTCAACCGGCGAGCCCCTGGATGTTTTTGTTTATTCATCTACCGGGAGTGAGGTCTGGGCGCAACCCGATTTCCTGCCCGGCGGGGTGATTGACCTTACCGGTCAGCCTTCGGGTCCCTATATCGTCAGGATCAGTTACAGCGGCGGGGTAATCAGTAAATTGATTCAAAAGTTATAGTCAGGTGCCCCGCAGAATATACATATTGCTATTATTCATGCTTGCGGTTTGCGGAGTGGAGGCTCAGTATATCTCGGAAGTACTGAGTTATTCCCCGGCACCCGGCCAGTTCATCAACAGCACCCCCTGGGGCACCCCCCTTTCGGCCCGGTCCATTGTGGGCGGGGTGAACGGATCCCTGAGCCTGGGGGCCTTTGGGGGCAGCGTGGTCTTTCGTTTTGAAGAGGCAGTTGAGAATCATCCCGATAATCCATTCGGGGTCGATTTTACCATATTTGGAAATCCCATGGAACAATGGTCGGAGCCGGGTGTGGTATTTGTGATGGAGGATGAGAACGGGAACGGTATTGCCGATGATACCTGGTATGAAATTGCGGGAAGTGATCACTTTTTCTCTTCAACCCAACGGGATTACCGCGTTACCTATTTAAATCCTGATCAAAGCGTTGCAGCAGATGTTCCCTGGGAGGATCAGGAGGGGAACCAGGGTTTCATCAGGGCAAACAGTGTCCATCTCCAGCCCTATTATCCGCTCAATGACTCTTTTCCTTCAGTTACGGCCGATGCAGCCACCTATACAGGAACGCGGCTCGAGGGAGCAGTCGATGTGGAACATCCTCCAATTTTAATTTCAGTCCGAAGGGCTTTTGGATATGCCGATAACCAGATGAGGGGGAGTGCCCCCTACACACTACCCGATAATCCTTATACATCCGGGATGGAGAATTCGGGGGGAGATGCCTTTGATATCAGCTGGGCCGTAGACGAAGAGGGGCGTTACCTGGAGCTGGAGAGGATTCATTTTGTCAGGATACAGAGCGGAATTCTGCATGAGGGCGGTTTTCTGGGTGAGCTCTCCACCGAAATTACCGGGGCGGTGGATATACCACCGGTACCCGGGATCGCTGGGAATTCAGTCCGGCTGGTACTGAAGGAGCTTCCCCCCGAAATGGATGAATCACCCTTTCAACTGGAGGCTTTCCTTTTCCGGTACGGCAGGCTTGATGCGAATAGGAACATCCGGTGGACCACCAACCAGGAGTGGGCTGTTGTCAATGATGAGGGCCTTCTGAATATCACAGGGACCGGTCCCCTGACCATTTCGGCCACCGTAGATGAGGAGCCTCAGCTCATTGCTACGGTTTCCACAATCATTTCCGGGGATCAAAGCACCTCAATCTATGATTTGCATGGGTTTTCTATGCCAGGGATCTTTCCTAACCCCGCTGGTGAAGTGATTCAGATCCAGGGGGTTGATGGTACCCCGGTTACACTTTTTGATGCTTCCGGCAGAGTGCTGAAACAGTTAGATGATTACCGCCAGGGGGCAGAGATACAGACCGGTAATCTGAAGGGCGGGGTTTACCTTGTGAAGGTTGGAAACGGCACACCCGGAATGTGGCTCAGGTTTTTAAAACTGTAAAAAGGGATGAGGCGGATCTGGTTCATATGGACGGCTATTTTAATATCAGCACCCCTTTTCCCCCAGGGAATCACAGACTCCCTGTTTACCATTGAAGCGGTTGAGGTCACCGGCCAGAGAACATTTTTAAAGGAGCAGGCCGGATTCAAACAAACCGTGGTGGATACCACGATCCTTTGGGAGAAAGCCAGCCTCTCACTTTCCGACCTTTTGTCGGAGAATACTTCGGTTTTTATTAAGAACAATGGCCGTGGAGCAATGGCTACAGCATCCTTTCGGGGGACCGCACCCTCACACACCCAGGTGAGCTGGAACGGGATCAGTATAAGCAGTCCCATGCTCGGGATGGTTGATTTCTCCCTTATACCCGTTTATATCATTGATGATCTGACCCTGAAGCACGGGTCCGCCTCCCTGTCGGACCGGGGTGGCGGAATCGGAGGATCCATCCATATTGAAAACAGGCCGGATTTTGGAGAGGGTGCAGAAGCCAAATATATCCAGGGGGTAGGGAGTTATGGTACTTTTGATGAGTTTTTGCAGCTGGGAGTGGGAAACCGGAAGATCAAAGGTGTTACCCGCCTCTATCACAATCAGTCTGAAAACGACTACACCTTTATCAACCGGGGTATCGGGAACCTAGACCCGAAAACAGGCGTGGTGAAGAACCCGCTGGACACCAATGAAAATGGCTCCTATTCGCGGTATGGAATGGTGCAGGAATTCTATGTAAGGCCCCAAAAGAACCACCTGGTATCGGTAATTTACTGGGGTCAGTTCGGACAGCGGGCCATTCCCTGGCCCACCAGTTACGAGGGGCCCCAAAATGCCAATCTGAATCACCAGGAGCAGGCGGATCACAGGGTGGTGGCCAGGTGGAAATACTATTCACCCGTTGGGAAATTCATGATCCGTTCGGGGTATTCGGACACACAGATGGATTATCTCCAGTTGAGAGAGGTGCCCGGTCTGGGATCCATACCCGATGTTTTTTCAGTCAGTCAACAGAATAGTTTTCTGAATACGCTCTCCTATGAGTATGATTTGGGTCCGAAACTTTCAGTGGAGGGTAGACTGAATATAGACCATCAGGATGTAAAAACCCAGGATACAGTAACCGGGATCGGTTACCATGAACAGCGAAATGAGGTCTCTTTTTTTGGAGCTGTCAGAAAAAGTTTCGGCGAAAAACTGAACCTGAACCTGATGTTGAGACAGGAGTGGATCGATGGTGAAAGAGTACCCTTCATTCCTTTTCTGGGGATCGATTACCGCCTGCTTAAAGGAGAAGAGCTGATCCTTAAAGCCAGTGTTGCCAGGAACTATCACCAGCCCACCCTCAATGATCTTTACTGGCAACCCAATGGAAATCCCGACCTGCTTCCTGAAATGGGATTTACACTGGAGGCGGGTGTTGATTACCAGAAGTTGTTTGGGGGTCACCGGCTCCGCACAGGCCTGACCTGGTACCGTTCACATATTGAAAACTGGATCATGTGGATCCCCTCATCCCGCATGAACCTTGAACCCATCAACATCAGGGAAGTACTGAGCACGGGCCTAGAGTATGACCTTGGTCTCCGCGGAGAGATCCGGAAATTCCGGTATGGAGTTACAGCTACCTATGCCTACACCCGTTCAGTGAATCTCGGCGACCCCCTGGTATGGGGCGATGAGTCTTATAATAAACAACTGGTATACATTCCTTTACATTCAGGGAACCTGATGGTAAACCTGGGATTCCGTAACTACTTTCTTACCTACCAGTATAACGCTTACAGCGAGAGGTACACCACCTCCAGTAATGATCTTTCACGTCGCGACTGGCTCTATCCCTATTTCATGAATGATGTGGCCGCAGGCGGGGAGTTCAGGATCAGGAATATGAGATTTTCGGCCGAGTTAAAGGTGTATAACCTATTTAATGAGACCTACCATTCGGTGCTTTACCGTCCCATGCCGGGAAGAAATTTCCTGGTGGTTTTCAAAATCAAAATATAGGGGTGATGCGCGCGCTTTCTTTTTTGATGATTCTGCTCTCCACCCTCTCTGCCTGCATGAAGGATGATGCGTTGTGGGAGTTTGAGAGGCTGAAGACGGACAGGCCAGGTGGTGTGTTTATAGTCAATGAGGGGAATTTTACCTATGGGAATGGCTCACTCTCCTTTTACGATATGAAAACCGGGGAGGTGCTGAATGACATTTTTTACAACACCAACGGATTGCCCCTGGGGGACGTGCCTTTGTCAATGACCATCAGGGATAGTCTCGGTTACGTGGTGGTGAACAACAGCGGGAGAATCTATGTGATCAATACCTCTACCTTTCTGTATATTGGAAAGATCACCGGTCTTACCTCTCCCCGCCACCTGCATTTTGTGAACGAATCAAAAGCCTATGTGACCGATCTCTACGCCAGGTCCATTGCGATCATCAATCCGCTTACCATGGAGGTCACCGGTGCGATCGATGTGAGCAACCCGAAAGGAGGGTTCCACCAGCACTCCACTGAACAAATGGTTCAATATGGAAAATATGTATTCACCAACTGTTGGAGTTTTGACAATCAGGTGCTGGTGATCGATTCTGAAACAGATGTGGTGATCGATTCCATTGAAGTTCTGAAACAGCCCAACTCAATGGTCCTGGACCGGTTTCATAACCTGTGGGTGCTTTCCGATGGAGGATTTCAAGGGAGCCCTTACGGATATGAGCCACCGGGCTTAATGAAAATTGAGGCAGGATCGCAGGATGCAACCCTGGTCTACAGGTTCGAAAACGAGGAAAAGCCCCGGGAACTGCATATCAATGCAACCGGGGATACCCTCTGGTTTCTGAACAGGCACCTCTACCGGATCCCTTTGGAGAACGGACCTGACCCGGTACCGGAATTATTGATTGAAAGTCCATACAGCCCGGGCTTTAACGGGGGGTTCTACGGATTGGAGGTGGACCCCTCATCCTCGGAACTCTATATCTCCGATGCCGTGGATTATGTTCAGAGGGGTATGGTATACAGATTTGCATCCAATGGGTTTCCCCTGGATACCTTACGAGTGGGAATATCACCGGCAGCCTTTTGTTTTAAGCCGGAATAATCGTCAAGTATCCCTTCATATGGGTGGAAAATTGACAGGAAAATTGTAATTTGTTGCTGGAACCTCATTGATACTGCATTTATGACTATACATCAATACCAGAAGAAATGCTCAAAAGAGTACCTTGATAGTATTCATTTTCCCAAAGAGACATGCTACCTGTATGGCAATCCGGTCAGAGCGGTTATTCCAATTGAAACGGCCATTGGAAAAATAATGATCATCGGTCCCCAGCCGGCACCACGTGTTTATTTTGAAAAGGATATCCCTGACGTACCTCTCTATGACGGGTCGGCACCTTTCTCCATTGAGCCCTATTTTGATGGTTCAAGGGTAAGGAGTTCATACACGGGACAGGAGCTCTCGGAGGTGATCCTTGAAACACTGGAGATTAAAAGAGAGGATTGCTGGCTCACCACCCTTGTAAAGGTCCACCTTTTCGATGACGATCATGTAAAAAAGTACCACCGCCTGGGGAGGGATATTAAAGCGAACAGGGGAAAATATATGCAGTATGCCAATAAGAGCCTGCCATGGATCCGCGATGAGATTGAAATTGCCAATCCGTTTGCGATTATCCTGCTGGGTGAGCAGGTGATCTCCAGCATACTGCTCTGTTCGGAGGAAGAGGCCAGGGGCCTTATGACCGGGAAAGTGGTACAAAAAAACATCATCTGGAAAAACAGCAATTTCATCTGTCTTCCGCCTCCCGGTGTGATCATGGACCGGTCGGCAAGGAATCCATGGCCCCGCAAATTTGCCATTCAAATCGGACCTGCGGCTATGAAAGAGATTGAAAGACTCAAGAATCAGCCTTCCATCTAAGAAATATGATGTACCGCCATGTATTCCCGGATCCGCCGTGCATGGTCCTGATCGTCCCTGTTGAGCCTTCTGAGTATTTCTGCGATCCGGGACCCGGGAGCAGTGGTCATGAAGTCATTGTAGTGTGATTCCCCGGCAGATAATTCAATCTTAAGGGCCAGTTGAAATGCCGTGGTTCTGTCGGGCTCTCTTTTAAAATCCTCCATGGCTTTTAAGATAGCCTGATTTGCTTCCTTCAAATCTGCAACCCCTGAGGGCATGATCTCTGAAGGGATCTCCAGATGCGAGGCATCCATCAGTTCTGCAGTTTTCAAAAGGGCTGCATGATTCTCCTCCTCAATAGCCAGCTCCCACCAGAATACTGAATCTTCAGGCAGAAGGTTTTGAAACAGCAAATAAAGCTTGCCCACATTAAGCTCCAATTGAATGGCTTCGCTGATCAATTGACTGAAGTTTTGGTTCATGGGTTCCGGGTGAAATAGAGGTCCGTAATATATAAAATTATACCATTCGATTCCCTTGTGATACACCAATTCATTAACTTATGGCTAAGCTTTCGAAATGGCCTTTGGTGTCCAGAAAATTTCCATTAGTCAAGCTTATACTTAGCTCGTACTTCTTCTATCACCTTGGCATGGGGAATAAGTTGACCGGCATCTGCTTCAGCAAGGCTCTCTTCTATAGCTTTTCTTTCACTTTCGCTGATTTCGTTCCACCAGTCTTTATTCTTCTCATTTTTAAAGACATCTTCCACCTTTTCAAGAAGAGCAGGTTTATCCGTATTTAGGATGAGTTGAACCAACTCAAGTTTCTTTGACTTTAGATTCATACTTACTTTCATTTCTTTATACAAATTCAGGGATTAATATCTTATTATAGTTTGATTAAAGATTTATGTATTAGCAATGGTATTATCAGCCTGGCAACAAACAGAACATAAAAAACCGGATATCACTAGCTGCAATATCCGGTTTGAAGGCGACAATAAACGCCCCAATGTGAGTATTCTTATATACCGCTGAAATCGACCATGTCGAATACCAGTGAGGGGAGTCTCCACGAACGGTTGAGGTCCACGTCGTTGCCCACGGCAACCAGGTTCTGCCACAAGTTTTTGAAGTTTCCGGTGATATTCATCTCGGCAACGGGCTTGATTATTTTACCCTTTTCAACCAGGAAGCCTTCGATTCCATAGGAGAAGTCGCCCGTAACCTGGTTGTTGTTACCTCCGTTAAAACCAGTTACAAAGATGCCCCGGTCGATATCGGCCAGTAATCCCTCCAGGTCTTTGGTTCCGGGCTTGAAAACAAGGTTTGTGGTACTTCCTGAGGTGGGTTCCATCTCCAGCTTCTTACCGTAATAGGTATCGATATAATAGGTCCTGAGTATTCCGCTTTCGACCACCTTTCTTTTTTTTGTGGCCATGCCCTCATTGTCAAAGAGGGAGGAACCTCTTCCCGATATAATAAAGGGATCATCAATGATGCTCATAAAATCGGAGCCGATCTTTTCCCCTTTCATCCCGATCAGGAATGATTGTTTCTGCTGGATCGAACTGCCATTGAGGGCAGAGATAAGGGGCTGAAGTACATTTCCTGCTATTTTGTTCTCCACGATCATAGGCATTTTTCCCGACTTAATTTTCGCCTGGCCCAGGCGATCCAATGCCTTTTTCAGCGCCTTACTGCCAATATCGCTTCGGACCAGCTGATCGCTGAAGATGGAAGATTCAAACCAGTAGCCCTGGGGACGCGCTGTACCATCGGTCACAGAGACAGATGCATTCAGCGAATAGTAGGAACTCTCGGAATCCCCTTCAAATCCGTTGCTGTCCACCATCAGGCTTCCACTTAATCCGTCCCTGTATGAAGTTGATACAGAGATGATCCGATCGTCTTTACCCAACACTTCCTTTTCCATTGAGAAAGCATCTTTGATCTTCTGCTGTGGATCGACCGAATTGAAATTGGGATCGACCGTCTTCAGATCGGGTCCACCCCCCTTGTAGTAAAGTTCAGGATCGGGAAGAGTCCGGAATTCATCCTCGGCAAGGTAACGGGTTCCGATGATGGCCTCCTCAATAAATTTGCCCAGCTCCTCTTTGTTGGTGATCCTGTTGGTGGAGATGCTGGAGTATTTTTTATCCACGTAAAGGTTGATCCGCATGACATTCTGGTTAGATTCCTGAAGCTTATCAATCTTCTCTTCCCTTACCTCGATCTGGCTGCTGTTATTATTGTTTATGGAAACGCGGGCCTGCTGTGCACCATTCTGAACAGCGTGTTCCATGGCCCATTTTGCGATGCTGTATTTTTCTTCTTTGGTCATGATCAAAAATTTTCAGGTTATGCACTGGTTCCTCCAACGGTAAGTTTTTTCACAAGGACCGTGGGAAGGCCCATTCCAACAGGAACCGATTGTCCGCCTTTTCCACAGGTCCATGTACCGGTGGCGGTTTTGTAATCCCCGGCTGCCATGGTGATATCGGCCAGCGCCTGGGGTCCGTTCCCGATGATATTGATATCCTTGATGGGCTGGGTGAGCTTTCCTTTTTCGATGAGATAACCCGACTTCACGAAGAAGGTGAAGTCACCGGCCCCGATCTGGACCTGGCCGTTACTGAAATTGTCCACATAAACGCCATAGTCCACGCTGGAGATAATGTCGTCAGTGGTGTGTGGACCATTCTCCATATAGGTGATCCGCATCCTGGGAAGGGGAACATGTCTGAACGACTGTCTGCGGCCGTTCCCGGTTGGTTCCACACCGTAAAAGCTGGCACTGATCCGGTCGTGCAGGTAGCTTTGAAGAACACCCTCTTTTACCAGGTAGACTTTTTTCACATCATTGCCCTCATCATCCATGTTGATCGACCCACGGTTGTTGGGCATGGTTCCGTCTTCAACGATATTGATAAAATCAGCGGCAATACTTTTCCCCAGTTTGTCGGAAAAAATCGATTCATTTTTCCGGTTGAAGTCAGCTTCAAAGGGGTGTCCCATCGCCTCATGGAGCAGGATTCCCGATCCTCCGGCACCCAGAACCACTGGCAATTCTCCGGCTTTGGGTTTTCCGGCGCCAAACAGGAAGTTGGTTTTTGTAATGGCCTCCTGTGCCAGCTCTTCCACCATATCATCGGTAAGAAATTCATATCCCTGTCGGATCGAACGGGCACTGTAGTCATTTTCCATCTGTCCGTCCTTCTCCATGACACAGACCACGCCAAGGGTTGCCATGGGGCGATAGTCACAGGCGAGCAGACCCTCCGAGCTGTAAAACATTACGAAAGAAGTTTCGTCTCTCTGGAATACCCTGGCCTTGCTTACTTTTTCGTCAAGCTCAAAAAGCCTGTCGTTTAACTTCTGAACAAAGGGAATCTTCTCCTCCACCGTTGAGTTTTCCCATTTCCGGGAAACCTTATAGTAATTGGGAATTTCTTTCTCGAGCAGCCTGCTGCTTTTAAAGGTCACAGGATCATTTGCAATATTGGCAGCGGTTTTTGCCACCTTCAGCATGTCCTGCAGGGAGGTGGATTCGGTGTATGCAAATCCGGTCTGGTCGCCCTTCAGCACCCTGACCCCCACGCCGTAATCCACGTTGGAATTTGCACTGTTTACCTTGCCGTCTTCCAGTCCAAGACTGTTGGATATGGTGTGTTCAAAAAAGAGGTCCGCATAATCACCCCCCTTTGACATCGCTTCTGCAATTACTTTTTGCAGCATCTGGGGAGTCACTTCAAAATGGTCTAGATAGCTTTTCACGTCCGGGGATAATTGTAGGTTGTTGCATGATTTAAGCAGAGGCGGCAAAACCATGGTTCCGACCGTGGCCGCACCTCCTGCTTTTATGAAATTTCGCCTTGAAAGTGTCATAAGGTACAGATTTTGGATTGAAGGCCCAAGGTACTATTTTTCATAATAACGGGAGAGCTGATCCATAAGTTATGGAGCATGATTAACTATTTTTAAGATGAATGCTTACATTTAACCCATGAAACCTTATCATTTGATTATCTGTATAACCTGTATTCTTTCAGTTGCAGGATGCTCTTCTGATCCCTGGATCACTCTTTTTGACGGTGAAACCCTTGAGGGCTGGCAAGCTTCAGAGGACCCTGCTTCCTGGAAAATAGAAGATGGGACCCTTGTTACTTCGGGCGCCCGGTCACACCTGTTTTATACTGGTGATGTGATGGACCACAACTTTACCAATTTTGAATTTTCGGTGGATGTAAAAACCAGTCCGGGAGCCAATTCAGGGATCTATATTCATACCGGATTCCAGGATGAGGGATGGCCCGCTAAAGGATATGAATGCCAGGTAATCAATTCAAATCCTCCCACAGAGCCCGGTGGCTATATAGAGCATAAGATGACCGGCAGTATTTACGCCATTCGAAATGTCTGGAAATCGCCTGTTCCGGACAACGAGTGGTTCAACTACCGGATCGTGGTACAGGGGAAGACCATCCGTACCTATATCAACGACATGCCGGCTGCCGAATATACCGAACCCGAAAATCCCTATCGTCCTGAGGGCATGTCCGGACGCTTGCTGGGCTCAGGTACATTTGCTTTCCAGTGTCACGACCCGGGCAGTGTGGTTGCCTATCAAAACATCCGGGTAAAACCGCTGGCAGATGATCTGCCAACTCCGGGAACACCTCCCGTGGACCTGGAATTTGAAAAACAGATCATTGATCTCTCGGCACAAAACTTTCCGCTCATCGATCTGCATACCCATTTGAAGGGAGGGATGACCGAAGATGAGGCCCTGGCCCAGGCCAGAAAATACGGCTATACCTATGGCATTGCTGTAAACTGCGGACTAAAAATGGGATTTGAGTCGGATGAGGAACTTAACACTTTTCTTGATGCTTATGAACCCTCACCCTTTACCTGGTTTGCCATGCAGGCAGAGGGGCGTGAGTGGCTGGAGCTGTTTAGCCCGGAGAGCCGGGAGCGTTTTGATTATGTCTTTACAGATGCCATGACCTGGACAAACGACAATGGAAAGCGCATGCGCACCTGGATCAAAGAGGAGACCGAGGTAGGCGATCCCCAGGTTTTTATGGAGCAGCTGGTGGACCGGATCGTGACCATTGTCACCACAGAACCCATCGATATCTATGTAAATCCAACCTTCATTCCCGATGAGATCAATGATCAGTATGATCTTCTCTGGACCGATGAGCGGATCGACCGGGTGATTGCTGCCTTAAAGGAAAGCGGAGTAGCCCTGGAGATCAACAACGGAAGGCAGATACCCAGCCCCGCATTTCTGAAAAAGGCCAAAGCAGCCGGTGTGAAATTCACCTTTGGTACCAATAATGTCACGGCCGAATCCCTGGGAAGAATGGACTATGCCATCCGGATGATCGGAGAGCTCGGATTGACGCCAGAGGACATGTGGATTCCGGGAAAATGAACTAGTTAAAAGGTGTGTTAAATCTCAGAATTTGCGTGAGAAGCATGTTTTTTCATTTAACTTGAACCCCAAATTTTGAACCATGGAAAAGTTTCATCTGAATCGCCGGCAATTCCTGGGAGCCCTTACCCTGGGCACCGCACACCTGATGTTTGAGAACCCGCTGTACGGTACGGCGGCAAGGTTTACTTCCTCTGATCCTTTGCAGGCAGTTAGCCTGGGGAAGTCGGGACTGACTCCCTCGCTGGTTGGATTTGGAACCGGGGTGTGGGCGGGTGATCGTTCCTCCTTTCTTACCAGGCAGGAAAAAGACAAGAGCATCGCCTTGCTGAAATACGCCTATGACAGGGGATTCAGAATGTTTGATTGTGCCGATACGTATGGCACTCACGGGATCATGATGGAAGCCCTGAAAACCATGGAACGGGACAAAGTGATGCTCACTTCCAAAATTTGGACCCGCAAAGGGGGAATCCCGGAAGATGAACGCCCCGATGCCAATATTGTAGTGGACCGCTTCCGGAAAGAACTGGATACCGATTACATAGACCTGGTCCAGATTCACTGTATGGTGGATCAGGACTGGACTGATAACCAGCGAAGGCAGATGGATATCCTGGAGGATTTGAAAGCAAAGGGAATCATCAGGGCCCACGGGGTATCGGTGCACTCGCTTGAGGCCATGAAGTCGGCGGTAAAGGACCCATGGGTGGATGTATTGCATGCCAGGATCAATCCCTACGGAATTGCCATGGACAAACCCGACCCGGAGGAGGTTGTGAAAGTGATCCACCAGCTGCATGCAGCCGGGAAAGGGGTGATTGGCATGAAACTGGTGGGCAACGGGGACCTACACAGTGAACCTGAGAAAATCGATCACAGTATCCGCTTTGTCCTGGGACTGGGGAGTGTCGATATGGTGATTGTTGGATTTGAGGATGAAGGCCAGGTGGACAATTATATGGAAAGGACTAAGTCGGCCCTGATACAGAACGCCTAAAATGTTAACTTTGGGCTTTAGGTACATTTTTGAAACGATCCTTAGCCCATATTTTCTTCCTGTGTACACTGGCTGTTACTGGAATCGCGCAAACACCCCGTTTCTACCTGGGGTTTGATGAAATTCTTGATAACAGGGAGTATTTCACCCCGTATGTTCATCATCAGACCATCTTTGGAGCCAGGATTAATCCGGGTCTCTCTATGGGATTTGATTCTCTTCACACTGTGAAATTCGGGATCAATTATATGTATGAATTCGGGGGTGAATTGCTGGGGGTGATACCACAGCTCGATCTTTACTACGAGTTCCAGTCGGAGAATGTTCATCTTCACTTTGGCTCATTTCCAAGGAAGGATTTGATGGACTACCCGCTGATCCTGCTCACCGACACACTGAATTACTACAGGCCCAATATGGAGGGGGCTTCCATTTATTATGAGTGGGAGTGGGGTCATGTTCATGGTTGGGTGGACTGGATCGGAAGAATATCACCCGAAAACCGCGAATCAATCCTGGCCGGTTTGGATGCCACCGTTCATAAAGGGGGTTACTACCTGACCACCCTGGTTACCCAATCCCACCTTTCACGTTTGGCAGTTTATGACCCTACCAACCACCTGCTGGATGATGGATCGCTGATTGTGATTGCCGGGGCAGATCTTTCAGATAAAGTGAAACTGGACGAGCTGGATCTGTCAACCGGCTGGGTCACTACATACAGGAGGGTTCGGCCTTCCGACCCTGCCTGGACAGCGGGCTGGCTTACACAGCTGGATGCCCGATATGGTATTTTTGGCTTAAAAGGCACCTGTTACCTTGGAGATACACCACATCTTGTATATGGCGATCCGCTTTACAGGTCCGGTAACTATGGAAGGATTGATCTCTTTGTGGACCCTTTTAAAAATCCGCATATCTCCTCCAAGATTGGTTGGAACTTTCACCTGATCTCCGGCTATGGGCTCCGTCATTCCCAGCAGATCCTGATCAGCATTATGCTGTGATATTTGAACGTTTCTGCTCTCTTTTTAAAAGATCATTCGCGGTGTTATAGCCGTTGATGAATGCCCCCGAGAAACCACCACCCAGCTTACCCCATGCCGAAGCAATGTGAATGTTTTCAGGGAGGGCATTGAGGTATTCAAAACTTCTTCCCGGGAGCTGGGCAAAACCATATACCGCACCTTCGGGATTGAGGGTGAAGCGTTTTACACTCAGCGAGGTGGCTACTTCCACATATTCCACTGCATCACGGAATCCGGGAATAAACCGTTCGCACCGGTCGGTGATGATATCGGCCACATCGGCTTTCACCCGAAGGTACTCCTCCCTGCTCAGGTTTTCCCAGTCGGAAGGGTAATCGACTGCACAAACGGCTCCCACGCTTTTTCCTTCAGGGGCGAGCATGGCATCTACCTGGCTGTAGTCCACCAGGGTAAAGCTGCGGGTACTGAAATCGCTTTTGTTATTAGGCAGAATATCGGCCTGGGTTTTGATCGAGGGGTCAAACACAAAGGTAGCGTAATGGCTGTTGCCCACATCCTTCAGGGGTTTGTTGAATCCATAATAAACCGTTAACAGCGAGGCTCCGACCTGCTGTTCAGGGAGTTGATCTGTCAGTGCTTTACCATCGGTTTTAGAAAGCAGGCTGTCCGCCAGATTGGGAATGGCTGCATTCACAATGATATCCGGTGCAAAGTCCGAATGGATGAACCTTTCCCTTCCCCGTGTTTCGGTGTAGGTAACCCCCACCGCCTTTTTGCCTTCGTAGAGGATCCGGGTGACCAGGTGTTTCAGTTTAACCTCTCCGCCATTTTCGACAATGATATCCATGAGCGCATTGGAAAGTTTTTGTGAGCCTCCCTGGATGTAGTTGGCCCTCCCTCCGTAGTTACTGTTTTGTGCAGACAGGTAATAGAACCACGAAAGTGAATACGGATCGTCATGGTAGTAACCCAGGTTGCCCAGCAGGACCAGTTTCAGCTCTTCAGAATGAATAATCTCATCCAGGAACTGACCAATATTTTTCTCGGGCTGATTGCGGTTCAGCACCATCACCCGCTTGGCATTGGCAAGGTGCCAGAAATAGGTATCAATTCCCTCCTCCTCTTCCGGGAAGGCTTTTTTCAGAACCAATTTGGCCTCCTCCACCTGGTGAGGGATGACGATATCACAACGGCCATTGATGAAGCGATAGAATTCGGGGAGTGCAAGAAAGTTGACCCTTTCAAGGATTCCCAGGTCCTCAAACATCTTCATTTTTGTATCCCTTGGATATAGCCCCTCCATCTCGTGGAGTCCCACCTCCATGGTAAACTCCTTTCTTTTAAAGGTGGTGGCACATCCGCCCGGTCGGTCATGTTGTTCGAGCAGGAGTACTTTTTTTCCCTCCTTGGCCAGTTTGGCACCGGCAGTTAATCCCCCCAGTCCCCCGCCAATGATGATAAAATCGTATGTCATACCACTGTTATTTGGATCTGCCGGCAGATTTCTCCTCCGGCAGAATCGGGTAACGTTTGAATGGTTTTTCTCGGTCGAACAGGTAACGGTAGGTGATATAGTGCTTTACCGACTTGCACCCCACACCGATAAAGATATTCCGCATCTTGGGATTGAAATCGCCCACCCATGAAAACTCGATTTCGGTGAAGTGCGATTTTCGTTCAAATACTTTCACCAGCTGCAGGATGATGGCTGCCTCCACTCCCAATCCCTGGAACGCAGGGACCACGCCCATCAGCACGCCCCTGGCCCTGGTCATGGTTTTGCGCCTTTTCAGAAAGAAAAATTTCAGCATGGAGGGAAGGTTCATCCTGCCATTCAGGTGCTTCAGGATCTGGTTCACATCGGGATACATCAGGTAGATGGCGATGGGTTTCCCCTTGTGATAGGCGATCCATACAAACTCCTCGTCGATGATCGCACGGGCTTTCTGAATGGTCTTTTTAATGTATGTTACCTCCAGGGGCTCGAAGTTCTCCTTGAAGGAGGCCCACGCTTCGTTGAAAACCGTTACAAAATCCTTTATATACAGGTCGGCATGTTTCCACTCAAAATGTTTGAATTCATAGTCAGGTTTTCGGGCGATCCACTCGGCAATCTTCTGGAACCGGGGCGGCAGCGGCCGGGTAATGTCCAGGTGGAATCCCTCCTGTTTGAAGTAGGTTTGAAAACCGTATGTTTCAAACAGCTCCTGGTAATAGGGGAAGTTATAGGCGATCTCGTATGAGGGATGGGTGAATCCCTCCACCAGCAATCCCCAGTATTTATCCGTCTCCCCAAAATTGACAGGACCGTCCATGGCCTCCATGCCCCGCTCCTTTAACCATTCCCGTGCGGTATCAAAAAGCAGGTTGGCTGCCTTCTGGTCATGAATACACTCAAAAAAGCCCATACCCCCGGTGGGCTGTTCCTGTTTCAGGGCATTGTTCCGGTCGATAAAGGCTGCCACCCTGCCTTTCAGGTTTCCCTGATGGTCCTTCAGGATCCAACGTGTGGCTTCACCATGATTGAAGTAGACGTTCTTTTTGGGGTCGAAAATCGATTCAATCTCCTTATCCAGGGGACAAACCCAGGTATCCTCGTCCTTGTAAAGGATTTTGGGCACTCGTAAAAATGCCTGTCCCGACCGCCTGTCCTTTACCTCTTCTACCTTCATATAAACAGTTTGGTCAGATTTGCTTATGGTAGATGGAATCAAGCAGGTCGGTATACTTTTCAGCCACTACTTTTCGCTTCAGCTTCAGGCTGGCCGAAAGCTCACCGGTAGCCGGTGACCACTCGTCCGAAATGAGTCGTGTGCGGCTGATCCGCTCCCATTCCTGGAGATGTTTATTGATCTTTTTAACCTCCTCGTTGATAGCAGCTGTTACCTCCGGCTGCCTGATCAGCTCCTGATTATTTTTACCATTGGGCAGTTTCTGGCTGGCACGCCACTCTTTCAGGTATTTGAAATCGGGTACCAGGAGAGCACTGGCAAACTTCTGGTGTTCACCAACCACCATTACCTGGTCGATGAAAGCCGACTCCTTCAGACGGTTTTCAATGAGCTGGGGTGCCACAAATTTGCCACTGGAGAGTTTGAAGATCTCCTTTTTCCGGTCGGTAATCATCAGGAATTTTCCATTTTCAAGGTGACCCACGTCGCCCGTTCGTAACCACCCTTCATCGTCAAAGACCGATTTGGTCTGTTCTTCATCCTTGTAATAGCCCAGCATCACACAATGGCCCTTGCAGAGAACTTCGCCATCTTCGGCAATCTTCAGCTGGACACCGTCGATTACCGTTCCCACGGTACCCAGTTTACAGCGTCCCTTTTCTGTCCGGTTGATGGTGATGATTGGAGAGGTTTCGGTGAGGCCATACATGTTGATAATCTTCAGACCGCTGGCCCAGAAAATGCGCTCCAGCCTGGGCTGCAGACTGGCTCCTCCGCAACCCACCAGTTTGGCGTGGCCGCCAAGGGCCTCCCTCCATTTACTGAAGATCAGCTTATCGGCTATTTTAAGTTTCCGGTAGTATAACCATCCGTTTTCGCCATGCGGGTTGTATTTCAGGCCCAGCTCAACTGCCCAGAAAAAGAGTTTCTTTTTCATCCCGGTAAGGGTTCGTCCTTTGGCAATCACACTATCATAAATTTTCTCCAGGATCCTGGGTACTGCATCGAATCCGGTGGCCTGAATCTCCTTCAGATTCGCAGCGATGGTACCCATGTTCTCTGCGTAGTAGATACAGGCACCTGCATACTGGGTCTGATAATTCCCCAGCCTTCCCCCCACATGACATACCGGGATAATGGCAAGGTAGCGGTCCTGGTCGTTGAGCTTGAAGACCCCTGCAGCAGCCAGAAAATTCTTTACCAGGTTTTCGTGCGAGAGCATTACCCCCTTGGAGCGACCCGTGGTTCCCGAGGTGTAGATGATGGATACCAGGTCGCCGGGAACGATCATTTGCTTGATACTTTCCAGTTTGTTCCTTGCATCAGAGCTGCTTTTTTTACCCAGATCGGTGACCTCCTTCCAGTGTCTGGCACCTTCAATCTCATCGAAGGTGAAAAAATGTTTGACAGCTTTCACCTTTTGCGAAACAGGGTAGATCAGGTTATAGAGCTTTATGTCCGAAACAATGACCATTTTAGCATCGGAGTGCTCCAGGATATAGCCGTACTCCTCGGCATTCATGGAGGTGTAGACAGGTACATGTACCACCCCGGCCATTGCCATTCCCATATCTACGAAATTCCACTGGGGTCGGTTGTTGGTAACGGTTACAATCTTATCTCCCTTTTTGAATCCCAGTTCCAGAAGTCCCAGGGCGAAGTGATGTGCGATTTCGTTGTACTGTTCGGCGGTATAGAACTCCCAGTTTCCATCGATTTTTTCAGCAAAAGCGTTGTGGTTTGGGAAGGTGGTGATGTATCTTTCGAGCAGGTCGAAGTTACGTGTGGGTATCATTGGTTCCATAATCTAATATTATTTTTGTTGCAAGATATGAAATCTATTTCAATGGCTTCACCGGTCAGAAATAGCCAGAACCATCCCAGCAGTGGGTACAGAGCTTCTCTTTTGGAAGACCGATGGCTTCCACCAGGTCGCCCAGATCCTGGTAGATAAGGGAATCGATCCCCAGGTTCTTTGCGATCTGATCAATCATAGCCTTATATTGATCCGATGATGGATCTGCATACCTCTCCAGGTTTCTCTCCTCACCCTCCAGCTGTTTGATGGCCTTGCGTGTGGCCAGCTCCATGGTGGAACGGGACTGTGAAAAATTGAGGAAGTTACAGGGGAAGGTGAGGGGCGGGCAGGCAATGCGCATGTGCACCTCCTTTGCCCCTGCATTTCTCAGGTCGGCCGTATTGTCTTTCAACTGGGTTCCCCTTACGATCGAGTCGTCGAGGAATACCATCTTACTCCCCTCGATCATTGCCCGGTTTGGGATCAGCTTCATCCTGGCCACCAGTTCACGCATATCCTGGTTCTGTGGCATGAAGCTCCTGGGCCAGGTGGGGGTATATTTTGAATAGGCCCTTTTGTAGGGTAAGCCCCTTTCATTTCCATAGCCAATGGCGTGCCCCACACCCGAATCGGGTATCCCGCACACAAAGTCAGCTTCAACAGTATCTCTCCTGGCCAGGCATGCCCCACAGCGGTTGCGTACCTCATCCACATTGATCCCCTCGTAATAGGAGGGAGGGTAACCGTAATATACCCACAGGAAAGCGCAAACCTGCATCTTCTCCCCGGCCGGTTTCAAAACATTGTATCCATCCGCCGTGATCTCCACAATTTCGCCGGGTCCCAGGTAGTATTCAATTTCGAAACCTGTATTGGGAAATGAGCAGCTCTCGGTTGCAATGGCAAATGACCCCTCTTTCCGGCCAATGATGGCAGGGGTTCTGCCTAGTTTGTCCCTGGCCGCGATAATCCGGTCGGGGGTCAGAATCATCAGCGTACAGGATCCTTTCACCTGTTCGAATACCCTTTCTATTCCCGAGACGAAATCGTCCTCCTCGCAAACCAGGTTGGCCACTACCTCGGTGGGATTTACATTGCCCTGGAAGTTTTCTGTGAAGTGGCTTCTTTTATTCAGAAAGTAGCGTTCCAGTTCTTCTATATTCAACATGCGGCATACTGTGGTGATGGCGAACCTGCCCATGTGTGAGTTAAACAGGATCGGCTGGGGGTCGGTGTCGCTGATGATTCCCAACCCGCTGTTTCCGGAGAAATGTTTCAGATCAGGTTCGAACTTGCTTCGGAAATAGCCGTCCTCCAGGCTGTGGATCGATCTCCTGAATCCATCTATAGGATTGAAGAAAACCATTCCTGCCCTTTTGGTTCCAAGGTGTGAATGGTAGTCAGTGCCATAAAAAACATCGGAAACGCAATCTTGTCCGGAGATAGCTCCAAAGAAACCGCTCATATGGTTTTAGTGTATAGTTTTGCTAAAACTATAAATTTTTGCCGCTTATTTGCAAACATTTGGAATGAATGCGAATGTTTGGCTGGTTTATTTAATTCCTATCTCGAGACAGAGGAGCCTGGAATCGCTCCTTACAAAAATGTGGTTCCCGGAAAATGCCGGGTGGGCCCAGGTAACACCATTTCTTGGGTTTGGGGATATTTTAACCGGATCGATTACCTTTACCCTGCCCTGGTCGATGTATCCTTCAGGGGTTAGTTTGCCAAGCAGCAGTTCTCCAATCTCATTAAATCCCCATACCTGGTCGCCCTGGCGAACAAAGTGAATATTGGCCCATCTTTCATTGGGACCCAGGGTAAGATCTTCCCAGATACGGTCGCCGGTTAACAGATCAAGGCAACGGGTCTCACCATAGGAGTCGACCCCGTATAAATAGCCATCCCGGATAAGGGGTGTGGAGATACAGCAATGGAGTGCATCGGTCTTTCGCTCACTGGTTCCGTGACGGTGGTATACCAGCCTGGCACTGAGGGTTTGCTGATCCAGTTCAACCAGGTAGGAGCCATCGAAAAAAGCACTTAGAAAAAGGAAAGGAGTCTCATAAACCGGGTCGGAAATATTCATGATCATGTTCAGTGGTTCCAGAGGAACGGACCAGTGTATTTTCCCGGTTCCGGGATCCAGTCCGGCAACACTGCCCCCCGTCCAGCATACGAGCACCTCTTTCCCTGCCTGGGAGATCATTACAGGGGATGAATAGGAGGCCTCATCATCCAGGGCGCGCCAAACTTCTTCCCCGGTATCCTTATGAAATGCCACCAGGCAGGCTCCACCTGTTCCACCCACCTGAACCACCAGGAGGCCGTTGAACATGAAGGGATTGGATGCCATACCCCAGACGGGTATCCGGCTTTGATATTTTTCGGCAGTGTTGATCTTCCAAAGTTCTTTCCCGGTTTTTGCATCAAGACAATGAAGATGCCCCATGGTTCCCCATGCATAGGCTTTGCCTGAATGGATCAGAACAGAGGCCCTTGGACCGGTGGGATAACCCACGCTGTAAAGGACCGGGTAGCTGTGGATCCATACCGTTTTTCCATTCCGGGCATCAAGGCACACCACCCTTTCGGAATCCTCTCTCAGGTCCATGATATAGACCAGGCCATCAGCCACGGTTGGACCGCTGTAGCCACTTCCAACCGGAACATCCCAAAGGGTTGTGACCAGATTTTCGGTGAGAAAATCGACTTGGGGACCATTGTACCAGGTTCCGGAGCGGTCAGGACCACGCCATTGGGGCCATTCGGGTTTGATGGCCGGATCCTGGCCTTTCACGTTTAGTGAGAAAAAGCTGCATAAAAAGGCAAGGGTCAGGGTTATAGTGGTGATTCTATTCATTTATGATTTCGGGTTGGCCGGCAGGCTGGATTTACTCTCTTTCCGGAAAGAGGAGGGTACCAGGTTAAATCCCCTGATTCCGAATTTACGGGCCAGTATTTCCAGTCCCACCAACGACACTACTCCTCCGGGAAGTACAACCAGGGTTGCAAATATGGAAAAACGCCCCACATCTTTGAGCTGTTCAATGGCAGCTTTGACCTCCTCTTCCGTGGGCGGATCGGTCCTGCCACTAAGATCGAGCTTAGCCTCTAGCATTTTAAAAAAGGAGCGGGCCATTGTTTCGGTCTCCTCAGCCTCCGTCCCAACGGCTCTCATTCCTTCGGTAATGAGCAGTCTGGTTTTTGCAGCATATTTTTTGGCAAACCGGTGACCCTTTGAGTCTATAAAGGGAATGTTCCAGGCTGCCTCCCTGAGCTCCTTCAGTTTACTGATGATTGTATATTGCTTTTGCATCCTTCAGGTTTTCTACGGGTAACTGGCAAACATTGTCACGACACACGAAGATAAGGGTTTTATCCTTTGTGTACCGTCCCTTGAAAAGGGGAAGATCACTCTCCCCGGTGGAGGCAGCCACCACGACCTGGGGCAGGTATTCGGACTGAATCCGGGCCAGGATTGATGCAGCATCGGGCCCCACCACAGCAACTTCATAGAAGGGATGAAGCTGTTTCAGGAGCAGCTTTCCCCATCCTGCAAAACCATTGGGGTACTGCACGATCCGGGCACTCATTTGTTCCATCATTTTGGAGGAGATCTCCATGTATTCGCTATTGAGAAGAATTTTTCCCAGCCTGAAAAGCGAGTTTGCCATCACCGAGTTGGAGGAGGGAATTACATTATCCTGTATTTCCATGTGATGGGTGATCAATATTTCCACATCTTTAGTATTGTATCGGAACATCCCGGAGGTGTGATCGTAGAATTTTTCGATGGTGGTTTCTGTCAGTTCCCGGGCCAGCTCCAGCCACGCTTTCTCCATCGTCGATTCATAAAGGTCGAGACAGGCTTCAATGGTGAGTGCATAATCGATATGAAAGCCCGGAATGGTTACCCTGCCCTCTTTAAAGTTCCGGTAGAGAACCAGCTGTCGGCTCCACATCTTATCCCTGATCATGTTGCCGCATTTTTTGGCCATTTCAAGGTGACCGGTTTGGCCGGTGGCGCGGAAAGAATTTACAAGCCCCGAAATCATCAATGCATTCCACGATGTGAGGGATTTATCATCCAGTCCGGGCCGGACCCTTTTATCACGGGCATCAAGTAAGATCTTGTTCCATTGATGAATCTTTTTTTTGAAAGCTTCAGGCTCCAGCCCTTGCTCACCGGCAAATCCATCCGGATCGGCAGTGCGGTAAAGGATGTAGTTTCCATCCTCCCAAAGGCCCGTTTCGTTGATGTTGTAGTATGCAGAGAAGAGATCAAAATCTCCCGCTAACAGCTCCTTCAGCCCCTCCCTTTTCCAAACATAGAACTTCCCTTCCACCCCTTCGCTGTCTGCATCCAGTGCGCTGTAAAAGGACCCATCGCTGCCTGTCATCTCCCTCTTTATAAATTCAATGCTCCGGTCTGCCACCTGCCTGTAATTCTCGTCCCCAAAAACCTGGTAGGCCATGGCATAGAGTCTTATCAGCTGTGCATTGTCATAAAGCATTTTTTCAAAATGGGGGATTTTCCAGACCGGATCGACCGAGTAGCGTGCAAATCCGCCCCCTGCCTGATCATAGATCCCTCCGCGGGCCATCATGGTAAGGGTAGTCGCCACATGATCCAGAATCTCCTGGTCCTTCTGCTGGTAACCGTATTGAAGCAGAAACTCCAGGTTGACGGGCATAGGGAATTTAGGGGCTCCCTGGTGGCCCCCATACAGCAGGTCAAACTGACCGGACCACTTCCGGATGGCAGCCGAAAGCGCTGTTTTTGTCAATGGATGATCCGGTTCAGGGGGTTGGAACAGGGAGTACTGAGCGATACCATCTGCAAGCCTTTCTGCATATCGCTTACTTTCCTCCGGGTTTTTCCTGTAATATTCATTGATCTGGGTAAGGGCATTGATCCACTGCGCCCGGGGAAAATAGGTTCCGCCCCAGATGGGTCGTCCATCCGGGAGGGCGATACAGTTCAGGGGCCATCCGCCCTGCTGATTCATCAGGGTTACGGCAGTCATGTATATGTGATCAACATCCGGGCGTTCTTCCCGATCCACCTTTATGCAGACAAAATGTTCATTCATCAGGCGGGCTACTGCCGCATCTTCAAAACTCTCATGTTCCATCACGTGGCACCAGTGACAGGATGAATAACCAATACTCACGATGATTAACTTCTCTTCCCTGGCCGCCTTTTCCCTGGCCTCCTCACCCCACGGATACCAGTTCACCGGGTTGTGGGCATGCTGCAGCAGGTAGGGACTGGTCTCATTGATCAGAGCATTGGTATGTGCAAATTCTTTCATCTGGGAGGAGAAATGGCTATCATGGTGGTTGGCGTTACTATTCTATCAGAACAGGATCTCCAAATCCCAGGCTCTTCAAAGCCTCCAGCTGGGTGGCTGCATCACCCACAACCACATAATACATGCGTTGGGGATCGATATAATTTTGTGCCAGGTTGCGGTGGCTTTCCAGGGTCATGGAACCGATAACCTCCTGTTGTTTTGAAATATAATCGAAGGGAAGGTTGTAAAGGCTGATGTTCTCAAGAATCCCCTGCAGGGCCCTCAGGGTTTCAAATTCGAGCGCATTGGATTTCAACAGTGCATTTCTGGTGAAGTCAAGGTCCTCCTCACTGATACCCTCCCGGTATTTGGCCATCTCTGTGGCAAAGATCTGAATCGATTCAAGGGTAGCATTGGATCGCACACTGGAGCTCGCCTGGAAGGTTCCGTAGAGGTTGTTTGCGGTGAAACCCGAACGTGCGCCATAGGTGAATCCCTTCTCCTCGCGAAGGATCAGATTCAAAATTCCGCTGAACGACCCACCCAATTTGTAATTCATGACCTCTACAGCATCGAAATCGGGATCTGTCCGGGTGAGGGACAGGTTCCCGATGCGGATCACAGATTGTTTGGCTCCGGGGACATCCACAAAGTATATCCGGGAACGTTCCGGGTTGGCGGGGATTTCGATTTCGGGCCACTCAACCTCTTTGGGCGTCCACCGGCTTTCAATTCCCGCAAGGGCACTCTTTACCCGGGAAGGAGACAGGTTGCCCACCACATGGATCGCAGCACCCGAGGGAGTGAGATTCTCATTATAATAGTCTTTCAGATCATCAAGTGTGATGGCTTCGATGGTCCCGATGGTTCCATCTGTGGGTATGGACAACAGGTTCCCGGCTCCGAATGCTAGGTTGTTAAAGGTGTTCCTGGCCAGGTATGAAGGGTCGGCCATGTTTCTTTTATGGCTGTTAATGATCCGGCTTTTAGCCAGTTCAAATTGCTCCTCATCCCACCTGGGCTCAAACAGGATCTCTTCCACCAGGGCAAGGGTACTTTCAAAATTGCGAACCAGTGTATTTACATTGATTTCAATGGTTTGCTGACCGGCTCTCACTGTGATTTCAGCCCCAAGAAGCTGGATCGCCTCCTCCAGTTCTTCAGGTGTTCTGTTGGCAGTGCCCTCTGTCATTAAGGAGGCAACCATAGAGGCTGTTCCGGAAAGCTCAGTCTTGTCAAGCAGATGCCCCCCCCTGATCACCAGCGAATAGTTCAGCAGGGGAAGTTCGTTGTAGGCGATTCCGTATACCTTGATCCCGTTGGAAAGCTCTTCGCTCCATACATTCGGTGGAGTTACCACAGGATCGGGACCCATGGCCGGTTCTGCCGACCGGTCGAAGGATGAGGCTGTTTTCTGAATCTCTTCCTCCTCTTCCAATTCATCCTGTGAAATTTCGAGAGCATCTGCAATGTTCTCTTCAATTATATTGGCCTTCACAGATTCTTTTGCGGCCAGTTCAGGTGATCCTTTGGGGACAAAACTTGTGGCCAGATAGGGTTTGTCCTTGATGTAGGTTTCATATACCCCCAGGATATCCTCAATGGTCACCGACTGGATAGATGCAATGTCCTCTTTAATAAAGGAGGGTGATCCTGCATATTCATTGTAAAAGGCAAGCTGATATCCCTTCATAAAGATGGAGCTGATGCTGTTGTAAAACTGCGTCTCCATTCCGGCTTTGATCCTCACCATGTCATTTTCTGTGATACCCTCCTTTTCAAACAACCTCAGGGATTCAAATACGGCATCCTCCACATCGGCCAGGCTGGTTCCTGCATTGGCATTAATGGAAACCTGGAAGCTGCCGGCCAACTCCTGGGAACTGTTGTATGCCCGTGTCCGGGAGGTGAGTTTTTTATCCTTTACAAGCACCCGGTACATGGGAGCCTTTTTACCTTCCGAGAGCAGCTCGGCAAGGAAATCCAAAGCATAGGCATCTTTGCTGAATTGCTCCACCGTGGGCCAAACCATGGTCAATTGCGGCGTTTTTGCAAAGTTGTCTTCATGATAAAGCTTTTTGGTCTTATCAAGACTGACCCGCATGGGTTCCAGATCCTGCATGGGTTCACCGCCGGGAATCTCACCAAAATACTTCTCCACGAGCTTTCTGGCCTCTTCCATGTCGATATCGCCGGCCACCACCAGGGTGGCATTATTGGGACCGTAATAGGTAGCGTGAAACTCCTTCACATCCTCCACTGTTGCGTTGAACAGATCTTCCATTTCGCCGATTACGTCCCAGCTATAGGGATGACCGGCCGGATACAGGTTTTTACAGATCACGTAATCATTGTGACCATATGGTTGGTTATCCACCATCTGCCTTTTTTCATTCTGGACCACATTTTGCTGGTTGGCAAAAGCCGACCTTGTGACTGTATTAATCAGGTATCCCATGCGGTCGGACTCCAGCCAGAGGGCCAGCTCCAGACCATTTTTTGGGAGAATCTCAAAATAGACCGTTCCGTCGTTACCTGTTCCCCCGTTCAGCGTTCCTCCAGCTGCCTGAATCTTCTTAAAGAACTGGTCCTGTCCCACATTTTCCGATTGCTGAAACATCATGTGTTCAAAAAGGTGAGCGAAACCGGTCCTTCCCGGTTTTTCCCGATTAGAACCTACATGATACTGGATGGCCACTGAGACGATGGGATCAGAGTGATCGGCGTGAAGAATCACATCCAAACCATTGGCCAGGGCGTATTTTTCAAATTCGATTGAGAAATCTGTTTTGGAATCGGGCGAACTGCAGGAGAGGTTGACCAATAGCAAGATCCACAGCAATCCTACAAAGAGTTTTTTCATAATGGGTATGATGTTTTGGGTTATGGAAAATAGTATGAATGACAAAGTAATAATAAATGCTTCAAATTCAACTATCTTTGTGGCCCGGTTTTGAGTAAACAAAACAGCCGTTTCGTTGTCAATTGATAGTTCAATGTTAGAAATATGAGTCAAAAGAAAACAATGCTGATGATCCTCGACGGATGGGGGATTGGAAAGGGAGATAAAGCTGATGTGATCAGCCAGGTACCCACTCCAAACATGGACCGCCTGGAAAAGGAGTATCCCTCATCCTACCTGCTTGCATCGGGAGAGAATGTGGGTCTGCCCGACGGACAGATGGGAAATTCAGAGGTGGGACACCTCAATATTGGCGCTGGCCGGGTGGTTTACCAGGACCTCGTGAAGATCAATATTGCCTGCAGAGATAATTCGATTTTTAAGAATGAAGCCCTGGTGGCGGCTTTTTCATATGCAAGAGACAACGGGAAACAGGTACACTTCATGGGATTGCTTTCCGACGGGGGGGTACATTCGTTGGACAGGCACCTCTATAAGTTGAGTGATATGACCGGTCTTTATGGCCTAGAAAAGGTATTTATTCATGGTTTTGGCGATGGGCGCGATACCGATCCAAGAAGCGGAAAGGGGTATATGGAGCAGCTCATCCATCATCTCTCGGGTTCCAGGGTGAAGGTAGCCTCTTTTGTTGGACGATACTATGCCATGGACAGGGATAAAAGATGGGAACGGGTTAAAGAAGCTTATGATCTCCTGGTCAGTGGAAAAGGAAAAGCCACCACCGATGTGGTTGCAGCCATCCAGGAGTCCTATGATGAAGGTGTTACCGATGAGTTTATGAAGCCGGTTGTGGTGGTGGATGATGCCGGGAAACCACTGGGCACCCTTCAGGAGGGTGATGTTGTGGTCTTTTTTAATTTCCGTAATGACCGGGCAAAGGAGCTGACCATGGTTCTGACGCAGAAAGATATGCCGGAAAAGCAGATGAAAACCCTGCCGCTTTATTATTGTACCATGACTCCCTATGATGCCACTTTCAAGGGAATGCATGTGATTTATGATAAGGAGAACGTGACAAATACCATGGGGGAGGTGCTGTCAGAGGCCGGATTAAGTCAGCTAAGGATTGCTGAAACCGAAAAATACGCCCATGTGACCTTCTTTTTTTCGGGTGGAAGGGAGACACCATTTGAAAATGAGAAGCGGATCCTGATTCCATCACCCAAGGTTGCTACCTATGACCTGCTTCCCGAAATGAGTGCTTTTCAGGTGAAGGATGCTGTGATCAAATCCATAATGGAAGAAGAGCCCGATTTTATATGTCTTAATTTTGCAAACGGCGATATGGTGGGACATACCGGGGTTTATACAGCGATCGAAAAGGCAATCATCACGGTCGATGGCTGTGTGGGAGAAGTGGTGGCAGCTGCCAGGAAGAAGGATTATGATTTGATGATCATTGCCGATCATGGTAATGCTGATCATGCAATCAACGAAGATGGATCTCCCAACACGGCACACTCCCTGAACCCAGTTCCCTGTATCCTGGTCACCGATGATTACCTTAAAATCAAACCTGGAATCCTGGCAGATGTTGCTCCCACGCTCCTGCATGTAATGGGTGTGGAAAGGCCCTCCGGGATGACCGGGAAAGTACTGATTTAGAGCATTTTTTTTGTTCTTAGCGCTCCCACAATGATTTCGACGATCTCTTTGGTATCCAGGGTCATGCAGTTCAATTTAATGTCGAAACGGGTATAATCAGTCCCCTTACCCTGAAAATAATTCCTGAAAAGGGATCTCTTTTTATCAATGCTTTGGGCCTGGGTCCTGGCCTGTTCAATGGTGCAATTAAGTTTTTCGGCCACCCTGAGGGCCCTCCATTCCAGCGGAGCCTCCAGGTATATGTGCAGTGATTTTGGAATATCCCTGGTGATGGCCACTCCACCTCTTCCGACGATTATAGCATTTCCTTCATTGGCAAATTTCCGGATTACTTTGGCAATGGTGGTCCTTATTTTTTGGTCCGATTTGTAGTAATCTTTTGATTGTGCCAGCAATAGGTCCTCAAGGATACCCCTGCTCTTATAATCAAATACATGCTGGATCTGGCTTGAGTCAACCTGTAGCTCCCTGGCCGACTCCTGGAGGATCTCCTTGCTGATCCATCTCCATGGATGTTTCTTCAGCTGACCCTTCTTGATGGTGTTGAGGTGTTCGGTTAAACATGAAGCAATTCTCTTCGCCGGACATCCCACTTCCCGGGAGATTGTAACCACCGGTCCCGGGAAGATGTTTTCAGACAAATCCTCCTTGTACCAGTCGGTGAGGTATGTTGAAAGATCGATTTTCATGGTTTGGTCGGATTGTTCTTCGTCAATTTAACATAAATCGGGCGCAATGTCAAGTTTTGAAGCCACTGTATGCTAAACAACAAGAAGGTCTGATAACAGATTTTCTTACATTTATGGCAACTTGATTTAAATATGCCTATTTTTAAAACCGATGTTCACTTAAAAACTACTGACCATGAATAAGATTACAGTTATCGGAGCGGGAAACGTTGGCGCTACCTGTGCAAACGTGATTGCTCACAAGGACCTTGCCAACGAGGTTGTGCTCCTGGATGTGAAAGAAGGATTGGCTGAAGGGAAAGCGCTGGATATCTGGCAGACCTCTTCCATTAATCACTTCAACACCCGCGTTACAGGATCGACCAATGATTACCTGAAGACCAAGGGATCGGGAATCATCGTGATTACTTCGGGAATCCCCCGTAAACCAGGAATGTCGCGTGATGACCTTATTAAAACCAATGCCAATATAGTTAAAGAGGTAACAGAAAAGGCAATTAAATATTCGCCCGATGCAATCATTATCGTGGTTTCCAATCCCCTGGATGTAATGACTTATGCCGCCTTCCTGGCGGCCAATAAAGATCCGCACAAGGTATTCGGGATGGCAGGTATCCTGGATACAGGTCGCTACAAAGCGTTTTTAGCAAACGCACTGGAGGTTTCACCCACGGATATTCATGCCATGTTACTTGGAGGACACGGCGATACCATGGTGCCTTTGCCAAGGTACACCTCAGTGAGCGGAATCCCGGTAACCGAGCTGCTAGGCAAGGAGGTGATTGATAAGATCGTTGACAGGACAAGGAAAGGAGGAGGCGAACTCGTAAGCCTTATGGGTACCTCGGCATGGTATGCCCCCGGTGCAGCCGTATCACAGATGGTGGAGGCCATCGTGGATAACCAGAAACGGATCTTTCCTGTATGTGCATACCTGAACGGAGAGTATGGTCAGAAAAATATCTACCTGGGTGTGCCGGTTAAACTTGGGAAACACGGGGTGGAGGAGATCATCGAAATCAGTCTGAATGCAGAAGAGAAGAAGTTGTTACAGTCATCTGCTGAAAGCGTAAAAGAGGTCATGAAGTCGCTCGATGACATGAAGCTTTTCGGTTAGATCCCGTGGCGCATTTTTTTATGGGTTCCTTCCAAAGTGCAAAAAAATAGTGCTATATTTGCGGCCTATTCAGAAAAAATAACCAAGTTACTATTAATAAACTAGTTAAAAATGCAGAATAAAGGCGCAATCAGGTTCTTTACGATTCTTCTGGCCATTGTCAGTGTTTACCAGCTCTTGTTTACCGTTTTTGTCCAGAAGGTGGAGAAGGATGCAAGAAAGGTTGCCAACGGGGATGTACGGATTGAACGTTCGTACCTGGACTCCATGAAAGGTGAGGTAATTTACAATGTACTTTTCAGAAAATATACCTACCTGGAGTGTAAGGAGAGAGAGGTTAATCTGGGTCTCGATCTGAAGGGCGGGATGAACGTGATCCTGGAAATCGCGGTGGAAGATATCATCAAATCCATTGCTGCTCCCCAGTACCTGACAGACCCCATGTTTACTGAAACCATAGCCCTTGCCCACCAGAAAAAGGCCAATAGTCAGGCCGATTTCGTGAACCTTTTCGCAGAGGCTTTTGAGGAGTTAAATCCCGGGGCTCAGCTTGCACAGTTCTTCATGACTCCAGAGACCAGGGGTTCCATCGATTTTAATACCACCAATCAGGAGGTAGTTGATTACCTGAAAGTAACTGCCGAAGGGGCCATCGACAATTCGTATAATGTATTGAGAAACCGGATTGACCGTTTTGGAGTGGTTCAGTTGAATATCCAGAAGCTGGAGCGTCAGGGAAGGATCCTTGTTGAGCTTCCCGGAGTGAAGGAGCCGGAAAGGGTTACCAAGCTTCTTACAGGTACAGCCAACCTGGAATTCTGGACTACCTATCAGGCATCTGAAGCCTGGAACTACCTGGACCAGGCCAACAGGTCTTTGTCTGCCATTTTAATCACCGATGAAACTGCCGTGCCTGTAGTATCCTCAGAAACAGAGATTTCCGAAACTGCCGACACAGAGGAATCCATCCTTGAGATTCCACAGGAATCCCTGCTTGATACAACCGGTCTTGACCTGCTTACCGATCTGGATTCCACATCCGTTTTGAGCGATGAAGCGGAACAATTTTATCGTGAGAATCCTCTGCTTGCAGTACTGACACCCTACCTGGATAACCAGCGTCAGTTTATTCCCGGTTCGACAGTGGGTGTTGTCCTTATTAAAGATACCGCCAAGGTCAACGATTATCTGGCGATTCCGCAGATCAAACAACTTTTTCCCTCCGATATGATTTTTGCCTGGCATTTCCAGGCAGAGGGAGACAATCAGGAGTTTATCAGGCTTCATGCTCTCAAAGCCACCCGCAACCTCCAGCCTGTTATGGAGGGAAAATATGTAACCGATGCCAGGGTGGGAACAGATCCCTACACAGGGGAGTTCAATGTAAGCATGAATATGAATTCCGAGGGTGCAAAAAAGTGGGCCAATGTAACCCGTGAAAATGTTGGACAATCCATTGCCATCGTGCTCGACGGACTGGTTTACTCTGCTCCCAATGTGAATGAAGAGATCAAGGGTGGCAGCTCCTCCATATCCGGGCAGTTCACCCAGACAGATGCCGACGACCTTGCCAACATCCTGAAATCGGGTAAGATGCCAGCACGCGCACGAGTCGAGTCGAGTGAAGTGATTGGTCCCACCCTGGGTGCCAAGTCGGTGAAGGATGGTATGAATTCCTTTCTGATCGCTTTTGTGGTTGTGCTGGCATATATGATCTTTTACTACAGTCGCAGGGCTGGTACGGTTGCCGATATTGCCCTGATAGCCAACATGTTTTTCCTGATGGGTGTACTTGCATCACTGCAGGCGGTACTTACCCTTCCTGGTATTGCAGGGATCGTGCTCACCATTGGTATGTCGGTGGATGCCAACGTGCTGATTTATGAAAGGATCCGGGAGGAAATTAACGCCGGGAAAAATCTGAAAACCGCCATCAAGGATGGTTACAATAACGCCTACTCTGCGATTTTCGACTCTCAGATTACCACCTTCCTTACGGGATTGATTCTGTTCTTTTTCGGTACAGGTCCCATCAAAGGTTTTGCCACCACGCTGGTTATTGGTATCCTCACCTCTCTGTTCAGCGCGATTATCCTTACCAGGCTGATGTATGAAAGGATGTTGACCAAGGGATGGAATATTACCTTCGATACAAAACTTACCCGCAATTTCTTAAAAAATACAAAGATCAATTTCCTTGGGAGAAGGAAAATCTTTTACGTCATTTCCGGGTTGGTTATTGTTACCAGCGTGGTTTCGCTGGCGACCAGGGGACTTAATCTCGGGGTGGATTTCACCGGTGGACGCAACTATGTGATTGCATTCCCCCAGGATGTTGAGACCACTGAAATCAAGGATCACCTGAAGGTTGCATTCGGAGAGGACCCCACTGTCATTACCTATGGAAATAAGAGTACGGTCAGGGTGACCACCAAGTACCTCATCTCTGATGATCGTCCCGAGGTGGATTCAATCATTATTGCCCAGATGTTCGATGGGTTGAAACCTTATCTTAAAAGTGATGCCGTTCTGGATGATTTTCTGAACGGACAGGATTATATTATCAGTGCACACAAGGTGGGTCCCACCATTGCCGATGATATCAAACGCACGGCAGTCATCGTCGTGGTTGCTGCACTCCTGGTCATTTTCCTTTACATCCTGAGCCGTTTCCGAAACTGGCAATTTGGCTTTGGAGCATTGGTTGCCCTGGTGCATGATGTGGTGATTGTGATCGGTGTATTCTCCCTGTTCTACGGGATCCTGCCTTTCTCCCTGGAGCTTGACCAGTCGTTTATCGCGGCGATACTTACCGTGGTGGGTTACTCCATCAACGATACAGTGGTTGTTTTTGACCGGATCAGGGAGTACATGGGGTTACAGAAAAAGCGTGATCGAGGGGAGGTCTTCAATGCCGCTGTTAACGCTACACTGAGTCGTACTTTAAGTACCTCGCTGAGTACCATGTTCGTTGTGCTGGCCATCTTTATCTTTGGAGGTGATGTGATCAGAGGGTTCACCTTCGCATTGCTGGTGGGTATTGGGGTTGGTACCTACTCATCCATCTTCATTGCCACTCCGGTGGTTTTTGACACCCTTAAAAATAAAAAGGATGAATCGACCGTTCTGAAGGGAACCGTTAGAAAATAGAGCATTCTGAACTTATATCAGGGGGTGTGGGATGAGATCTTGAAGATAAATCCCACACCCCTTTTTGTTTCCAGGGACAAAGTAGGCTCGGATTGCAGGTACTTTCTAAGCCTGGAGATAAACACATCCATCGATCGCCCCATAAAATAATCATTCTGCCCCCATAATTCCTCCAGTATCTGTTCCCGGGTAAGCAGTGTATTCGGGTGGTCGATCAGGTACCTGAGCAGATCCGATTCCTTCGGTGTGATCGGGTGAGTCTCCTTTCCACATTTTATGACCAGTTCATTGAAACAGACCTGCAGGTTGCCCAGCTGCACCGATTGAACCTCCTCCTTACCCGACCGCCTGAGGATGTTGTGAATGCGGAGAACCAACTCTTCCGCTTCGAAGGGTTTGGTAATATAGTCGTCTGCCCCTAGCTTCAACCCCCTCAGTTTGTCCTCTTTCCGGTTCTTCGCTGTCAGGAATATGATGGGCATTTCCGGATCCAGTTTCCGGATCTCTCCGGCAAGCGTAAATCCATCCATAACCGGCATCATCACGTCCAGGATACAGATATCGCAATGGAATTTTCGGAACTGTTCAAGCCCGTGTTTCCCGTGGTGCGCACGATGTACGGTGAATTCCGATAATTCAAGATATTGAGCCAGTACCTTCTGAAGGTCGATGTCATCTTCAACCAGGAGTATCTCCATTTTTTATGGGTATTTGAATGATAAATTCCGCACCCTTACCCGGTGTGCTTTTTGCATGAATGGTTCCCCCATGGGCCTCGGTGATCTGCTTAACGTAAAAGAGTCCCAGGCCCAACCCCTTGATGACCCTCTCCCTGGACTCCTTTCCGCGGTAGAATTTTTCAAAAATGTGTTTCAGCTCCTCTTTTCTGATTCCGGGTCCGTTATCGGAGATGGCAATATCGAGGAATCCGCTTTTTCCGGTGACTGCAATCCTGATCCTGCAGGGGGAGTTTCCATATTTCACCGCATTGGACAAGAGATTATTGATGGCAGTTGACATGTGTACCTCATCCAACCAGATGGTTATCTCGGGAGTATTAAACTCCAGATCGATCTCCAGACCTGAACCTTCCTGCTTCAGCAGAAATGCTTGCGTCAGTTCCCTGATCCAGGATTCCACTCCCACCGATTGCCTTTTTAATCTCACCTGGTCACGCTCCCAGATGTTGATATCCAGGATCCTGTCGATCATCTCGGAGAGGTGCCGGTTCTGCTTCTTAATAATGTGTGAAAGCTCCTCCACCATTTTTTCCTGCTGGATCACTGAACGGTTTCCCAACGAACTGGAGGCCACAGAGATGGTTGAAAGGGGAGTTTTCAGCTCGTGGGTCATGTTATTGATAAAATCGGTTTTCATCTCCGACAAACGTTTCTGCAATAACATGTTTCGCAGGGTAATGTAAAAGACAGTGAAAACCAGGAGGAGGGTGAAGACCGAGAGAGAGAGAATGAGCCACATCTCATTCAGGATCATCTTTGTTCGGTTCTGAAAGTCGATGTATACCTCGTAGGAGATGCGAAAAAAATTGCGCTGGTACGTATAGGATCCGGCCAGCAGGGCATCATGGGGAGGTCGTGGCAATTCCAGGCTGTCGGGATATACCTTTTGTTCGTACCCCATATTGATCAGGTAAAGTTCGTTCAGGTGCAGATGGTATGTAAAATCGGGTTCTTCACCTGCTTTTTGCAGGTACTCTTTAAGGAAAATTTCGGGCTCCCGATAAACCGACAATGATTCATGGAATATTGCCCCGGGCGGCCCGGGAAGGGTATCCTGCCTGCCATAGATATAATCAAGGGCCAGGTTATCCAGGATATACATCACCGAGTCGAAAGCAAAATGGAAATCCTGGCTGGAAAACAGCGCCATCCCCTCTTTCACCAGATTTCCATACCTGGAATCGAATTGCTTCTGTTTGGTTATGTAAGTATCAGTAACAAACATAAACTGCACGGCAATAAGAACAATGAGTGCCAGGGCGGATAACCAGATGAGTAAACGGCTCTTCATCCCGATCAATTTAAAGGCTAATATAATACCTTTCGGAACCCGTTAACCAATCGTTAACCCGGCATTAACCAAAATGTACGGTTTCTACCCCTACATTTGTAATGTAACGGATACTTTCATTTAAACAATACTGATATGAGAACAACAAGAACCATTGGGATCATCCTGGCCCTGGTCATCTTTTCACTGACCGGTCAAAGGGTTCAGGCACAGAACCATAAGGATAATCAGGCCGAAGAAAAAGCCATGCAGGAAGCTGAGCTAAAAGCAAAAAAAGAGATGCTTGAGAAGCAACATATGGAATTTATGGAGCAGGAGATGATTCTAAAGGAGATGGAGGGGATCCCCCAGATTTCAGAGAGAAATGTTACAAGGATCACTTCACGACCCTCCATGGTGTTTAGTTCAGGCGATGCACCTGCACCTTACTTCCAACCTTTCGGTGATCAGGGAAACCAGAGCCAGATTACCTTACGCAACACCTTTAAGGGAGGGTCGGATCACGCCAGCGGAGCATTCGAAGTGGATGAGACCACGCAAAATTTCAGGTGCATGATCCGGGGTAAGGTAAGCTCGGGAGAGATCCGGATAAAGCTGATTTACCCGGATGGAAAGATATTCAAGGAGCAAAATATCAATCCCTCCGCTGAGGTCACCTTTACCCAGTCTGTCATCATCCAGGATTCATCCTCTAAGAAATATTTCGGTTCATGGACCTATGAAATAAAGGCTGATGAGGCCCAGGGAGATTACATGTTGCAGATTTCGACAAACTAGCTACGGGATATTCCACTGCCTCGCTAAACCGTATGCTTCGCATCCGCTCAGGCTTCGGCAGTGGAACATCCCTCCGCAGGGGAAGCCTCGCTAAACCGTATGCTTCGCATCCGCTCAGGCTTCGGCAGTGGAACATCCCTCCGCACGAAGTTTCCGAACCTGATTCCTTTCCTTTCTTATGGAGGAGTATATAATGAGGAAGCCTAAGCTGACACGAAGTGTCAGGTTCAGCGACGAATTATATACTCCGGAATTACTATATTTGCGTAAATTATTGCAAAGATGTTGGGGACTATTCTATTTATCAGCGGGCAGGAGATAATCTTTGTTGTTTTGATTGCGCTTTTACTCTTTGGATCCAAGGAGATACCCAAGCTTGCCAGAACCTTTGCCAGAGGCATGAAGGAGTTCCGGCGCGCCACCGATGATATCAAGCGGGAGTTTGAGAACAGTACACCGGAGGTGATGGAGGATTTCAAGGAGATCAGGAAAAATATTACTAAAGGAGCCAATGATATCAAGAATAGTCTCACCAAAGAAACGGAGGTGATCAAAAAGAACCTCACCAAAGAAACGGAGGTGATCAAAAAGAACCTCTCTAAAGAAACGGAGGAGATCAAAAAGAACCTCTCCAAAGAAGCGGAGGAGATCAAAAAGAACCTCACTAATGAAACGGAGGAGATCAGGGATAATCTCACCAAAGAAACGGAGGTGATCAAAAAGAACATGGACCTGGATTAGCCCTTTTCTCGGATTCATGATACAAACCTATCTTCTTTTATTTGCGGGACTGCTTCTTCTGTTCATCGGTGGAAAGTACCTGGTTGACAGCAGTGTGGTGATAGCACACAGGTTGAGGATTCCCACCATGATCATTGGTCTGACCGTAGTCGCTTTGGGCACCTCTGCACCCGAGCTTCTCGTCAGTGTCCAGGCAGCCATTAAAGGGTATCCGGAGATAGCAATGGGGAATGTGGTGGGAAGCAACATTGCCAACATTTTGCTTGTTCTGGCTGTTACCGCCCTGATCTTTCCCATTCCGGTCCCGGAAAAATCGGTTAAACAGGACTGGCCTGTCCTGATGTTTGTCTCACTTGTACTGTTTGTTTTTTCATGGAACGGGACCCTCTCCAGGTTTGAAGGAGTTATTCTCCTTATCCTTATGGTGGTATATTTCGTTGTCGCCGGAATCAATGCAAAAAGGAGTCCCCAGGCTATAATAACAGGATCCGAAACAGCCAAGACTATGAAGGGGTGGGTTGCAGCCCTCATTTTCCTGGCATCTTGTGCCGGGCTTTCCTTTGGGGCCAATCTGCTTGTGGAGAATGCCGCGAAAATCGCGGAAGGGTTCGGGATTTCACAACGGGTGATATCGATTACCATGGTTGCGGTGGGAACCAGTATTCCTGAAATGGCTACCAGTGTGATTGCTGCATTGAAAAAAGAGACAAATATTGCGATTGGGAACATCATTGGATCCAACATCATGAACATCCTAACAGTGCTTGGAGTTACCGGTGTTATCGGGAATATCAGTGTGGATCGTGCCATTTCCCATTTCGACATACCATGGATGCTTGGAGTGACCCTGCTGCTTTTAATTTTGATGTTGCCTGCCGCACGGTCGAAGATTACCCGGTGGGAGGGGGCCTTTATGATTGTGATCTATCTTCTCTATATTTACATGATATTTTAGTCCGGATGATTACGACAAAGCAAATTACCAAGTCATATGGAAACCTTCAGGTGCTGAAGGGAATTGATCTTGAAATCGCGGAGAACGAAGTCGTATCCATTGTGGGGCCATCAGGTGCCGGAAAGACCACCCTTTTGCAGATCATCGGGACTCTTGGGAAACAGGATTCAGGGGTGGTTATCATCGACGGGATCGAAACTCATACACTGGTAAAGAACCAGCTGGCCCGGTTCCGGAATCGTCACATCGGTTTTGTATTCCAGTTTCACCAGCTGCTGCCCGAGTTCAATGCCCTGGAGAATGTTTGCATCCCCGGATTTATCGCACGCAGGCCTCGTAAGGAGGTGGAGAAACGGGCAAAGGAGCTGCTTGATTTTCTTGGACTGTCTGAACGACTCGACCACAAGCCTGCTGAACTATCGGGTGGTGAACAGCAGAGGGTCGCAGTAGCCCGCGCCCTGATCAATGATCCCGGTGTAATTTTGGCTGATGAACCTTCGGGAAATCTTGACTCGGAAAACAAGCGTGAGCTCCACAAGCTCTTCATACAGCTTCGGAAGGAGTTTGGAAAAACCCTGGTGATTGTTACCCACGACCGTGAACTGGCCGGAATGGCCGACCGCATCATCAAGATGAAAGATGGCCGGATCGTTCCTTAAGCATCCTGTTTCGTTTGTTTGGGGATGAGCATTGACAAAACAATGCTTAATACCAGAATGGTAGCAATCACAAACAAAGAATAGACCGGTTTATAACCGATATGGTCAAGCCATTCATGCGCAATAAGTTTTAACCCTACAAAAACCAGCAACAGCGATACGCCGACCTTTAACAGGTAGAACCGGTCCACAATTTTTATAAGCAGAAAAAACAGCGACCGCAACCCAAGGATGGCAAAAATATTTGAGAAGAAAACCACGTACGGATCCCGGGTGATTCCAAAAACGGCTGGGATAGAATCCATTGCAAAGATCAGATCGGTAAGTTCAATCATGATCAGCACCACGAACAAAGGAGTTATATAGACTTTGTGATCCTTTCTTATGAAGAACCGGTCATTCACATATCGCGGGAAAATATTAACCCTTTTTGACAGGAACCTGACCACGGGATGGTCCTGGGGCCGTATTTGTTGATCCTTGTTCCTTTCCAGGTACATTTTGACCCCAACATACAGCAGGTAAGCCCCAAAGACATAGAGCAACCATTCAAACCGGTTAATGAGTGCAGTACCGGCGAAAATAAAGATAAAACGCATGATGATGGCTCCAAGGATTCCCCAGAAAAGCACCCGTTTATAGTCGGTTTTCCTTACAGAAAATGCCTTTAAAATGGCCATGATCACAAAAAGATTGTCGATGGAAAGAGATTCTTCAACCAGGTAGCCTGATATATAGTTCAGGGTGATACTTTTTCTTAAAAGATCCAGTTCCTCCTGAAAACTTCCCTGACCCGCTGCGAGATAGGGATAATATTTGTGAAGCACCAGACTAAGCTCCTCATGGGTTTCAATTCCATGAATCATCTGACCGTGAAACCTCAGAAACAAAGCAAAAAGGAAAGCAAGCATGACCCATACACTCGTCCAGATGGATGCCTCCCGGAGTGACACCTCATGGCTTTTTCTGCCCAATACGAGCAAGTCGAAAATCAGGATACCCGTAATTCCGATTAAGAAAAGTGAAAAGAATAGAATGGTACCCTGCATATAACTCATTTATCAGGTCCATTGTTTTCCCAGCCAGCAACCCCGGCGGATACGATAAATTTCATCACCTCTGCAGGATTGAGATCCAGCGGGGTGACCTGTTTTGTTGGAACAATGAATAGTTCTCCCGAGAAATTATAGGAGTGCGGAAAGTAGACTGCCACCTTTTCTTTCAGGCCTATTAATGAAAGATCATCTTCGGTCAGAAATCCCATTTTTTCAAGGTTGGTAACGGGATTCACCAACACCAGCACAGGTCTGTTGAATTTCCGTTCCTTTCCCACAAAGGCTGAAAAAAGATCATTGAATGCCGAGAAGATCACCTTTAACAATGGAGTTCGCTCCAACAGTCTTTTGAAAAATCGTTTGAATGGCCGGGCAATGATGGTCTGACCGATGATTCCGATTAGAACAAGCAGAAAAACAATAACCACCAGACCAAGCCCGGGAATATAAATACCCAGGAGTTTTTCCAATGTATCCTTAAGCAGATTGTCCACAAAATTGAAGACGATATAGATTATATAGACTGTAATGCCAATTGGAGCAATATACAGCAGGCCCTGCAAAAAATAATTAATCAGCTTTTTCATGTGTCATCGAGTTGATTTTCCGTTACAAAGATACAGGAAGAAATCAAGCATTGAATTCAGAAACTAAGAAATACGGATCTCCTCTTCAACGAAGCGGATGCCATACTCTTTAAGTTCTTCCAGTACAGGGTTGTAGATGGCAGGTGTGATGGGAAGCTGAATGCCGGGCTCGTTGAATTGTCCTGTCAGGATTTGTTTGGCCACCATGGCCAGGGGGAGTCCCACGGTCATGGACATGGCTGTTGAATGGGTATCTTTTCCGATAAAGACAAGGGTTGAGTATCTTTTGATATGCTGGTCATTCAGCATAAAGTCGAACTGGTGCTGCATGACGATCATATCTTTGTCGCCCGGATTCAGTTTCCATTTCTCTTCAAGAATCTTTTGAAGGATGCGGGCAGGGGTGAGTCCAGGAATGCCGATTTTGATATTCTCAAAAATTCCCAGCCAGCGGAGGCGATCCATCATTTCGGACTCCTCATTAATACCCAGGTAAATGGCCAGCTTGGTCTCCACAGGAATATCGATCCGGTACTTTATAAAACTGTTGATGAATTCGCGGTAGGTCATATTTTCCGTATCCTCCATCACATAAGAGTCGTCGGTGGCCCCCAGCTGGACAAATATGTCCCACGCCTCGCAGAAGCCAGGACGGCGAATGGTACCCCGGAACATGGTCTCCAGATTGTGCAGCCCGTAGATCTCCCGGTAAGTCAGCGAATCGCGGTTTCCATACACTTCAAACGCTCCAAGTTCGGGCACCTTAATGGTCTCAATACGCCTGAATATTTTATGGTGAGGGATGTATTTGAATTTACCATTGTGCAGGAACCTGGCCCCTTCACTTCCTGCCAGAACAACATTCCTCGGATTCCAGGTAAACTTATATTGCCAGGGATTATTCTCAAATCCAGGAGCCACCAGTCCCCCGGTACTCGACTCAAATGCCAGCAGTCTGCCTCCCTCTTTTTTAATACGGTCGATCATCTGCATGGCCGACATATGGTCGATACCCGGGTCCACGCCGCACTCATTCATCAAAATCACTCCCTTCTTCCTGGCTGCTTCATCCAATGCTCTGATGGCAGGAGAGAGATAGGATGCAGTGACCATATTCTTGCCAAGCTCCACACAGGCCTCTGCCACCAGGTAGTGCATACTTGCAGGCAGGAGGCTGATCACGATGTCGGCCCGGCCAATCTCTTCAGTCAGTTGCTCATGGTTAAATACATCGAACCGGAATGATTCGCCTGCGGGATGCCCATTTATCCTATTGTTTGCAATTTCAGGATTGAGATCTCCAACACGAACCTTCCAGCCCCTGTCCGACTGATCGAGAAAGTATTGAATAAGAGAGCCTGAAGAGAGTCCGGCGCCCAGGATGAGTATGGTTTGCATTTTTTAGTATTTGAAATACGAAAGATAGTAAACCCGGCTCTTCCGGCGCAGAAGAAAATCGCTACTCTTAAACATACAGGCTCCTATTTTCCCATCTGGGCCTTCAGGATCCTTGCGATGTATTTTCCGATGATATCAAATTCAATGTTTACCACACTCCCCCGTTGGAACTGGTGAAAATTGGTCACCTCGTAAGTGAACGGGATGATGGCCACCTGGAAGGAGGTATCTTTCGAATTCACCACGGTCAGGCTGACTCCGTTTACCGAAACTGACCCCTTCTCAACGGTGATATGTTCCTCACTGGTTGGCATATACTCAAAGGTATAATACCAGCTTCCATCCGCTTCGGTGATCTCTGTGCAGGTGGCAGTCAGGTCCACATGACCCTGAACCATATGGCCGTCGAGTCTTGAATCGAGCCTTGTGCTTCGTTCCAGGTTCACTTTGTCACCCTCCCTGAGCAGTCCAAGGTTCGATTTCAGGAGGGTCTCCCTGATGGCAGTCACCGTATAGGTATCGTCCTTAATGTTTACAACGGTCAGGCACACCCCATTATGGGAAATGCTCTGATCGATCTTCAACTCACCGGTAAATGAGCACCTCATGGTGATGTGCAGGTTATCCTGCTCCTTCTGCAGATGCAACACTGTTGCGGCCTCTTCAACAATTCCTGAAAACATAGCAGTTTTAAAAGTTATTTTAAGCCAAAGGCCTTCTTAAATTTGTCCACGTAGTCCAGTTTTTCCCAGGTAAAGAGCTCCACCTCGATGACTTTGTCCTCCCAGTACTGGGAAGAGAAGGTTTTAGTCAGGACCTGGGGAGTTCGTCCCATATGTCCGTAAGAGGCTGTCTCGGAGTAAATGGGATTGCGGAGTTTCAGTTGTTTTTCAATGGCTGCCGGCCTGAGGTCATAAAGGGTTGCAAGCTTTTTTGCAATCTCCCCGTCACTCATATCGACATTCGATTTTCCGTAGGTATTTACAAAAACACCAATGGGTTCAACCACGCCAATGGCATAAGAAATCTGTACCAGTACTTCACTGGTTATCCCTGCGGCAACAATATTTTTAGCAATATGCCTGGCTGCATAGGCTGCCGAGCGGTCCACCTTTGAAGGGTCTTTTCCTGAGAAAGCACCACCACCATGGGCTCCCCTTCCTCCATAGGTGTCGACAATGATTTTCCGGCCTGTCAGCCCGGTATCGCCATGGGGACCGCCAATTACAAATTTTCCGGTGGGATTCACATGGAGGATGAATGGATGATCAAAAAGGGCCTGAATCCTTTCAGGAAGTTTACTGACCACCTGTGGGATCAGGATCTCCCGCATATCGGTGCGGATTTCATCCAGCATCCTCACGTCATCATTGTCAAATTCGTCATGTTGCGTGGACAGTACAATGGTGTGTACCCTGATGGGGGTATCGTCGTCGGCATACTCGATGGTTACCTGCGATTTGGAATCGGGACGCAGGTAGGTCATGGTTTTTCCCTCTTTACGTATGGCCGCCATTTCAATGAGCAGGCGATGACTTAGCTCCAGGGGCAGGGGCATGTATTCGTCGGTTTCGTCGGTGGCATACCCGAACATCATTCCCTGGTCACCGGCTCCCTGTTGCATGGGATCTTCCCTGTCAACACCGCGGTTGATGTCCTGGCTCTGTTCGTGGATCATGGTGATCACACCGCATGAATTGTATTCAAACTGGTATTCACTCTTGGTGTATCCAATCTTTTTGATGGTCTCCCGGGCCACTTGCTGTGCATCAATGTAAGTGTTGGTATGAACCTCTCCGGCAAGAACAACCTGTCCGGTTGTAACAAGCGTTTCACATGCAACCTTTGATTGTGGGTCGTAAGCCAGAAATGCATCCAGCAGTGCATCAGAGATCTGATCAGCCACTTTATCGGGATGTCCTTCTGAAACCGATTCGGAAGTAAATAAATAAGCCATGGTTATGATGGTTTAAAAGTTAAACAATAACAGGGCTGGAGGGACTGATCGTCTTGAAATCTCCTGTTTTAGCATTTTTTAATGTGGTTGCAATCAGTCAAATCTCTCCACCGAGATTCGACAAAGGAACTAAATTTCATGCAGGTGACAAAAAAAAGCAGCGTATTTAACGCTGCTATTAACCGATATGTTTTAACCGCCGGCTAATTACACCCGGGGATGGATCCCATCTTCTTTTCAGCAGAGCTCAGAAAAGGCTCTTCCACAACCTTCTGAAAGGTTTCACAAGCCTTATCATACTCAGCAGTGTTCTGAAAGGCCGATCCCAGTTCGAAATTAAGGGCTGAGATCCAGACCGGATCAGTCTCTGAGGCAAGGCCTTTAAGGGAAGCCTCAATGGCCTGGTCGTACTCGATTTTCTTGTTATAGATGGCAGCCCTATAGTAGTATGCCCTGGCATTATCGGGGTTGGCACTGAGTGCTTTTTCACATGCTTCCATCACGTAATCATACGCAGGTTCTTCGGGATCGATGGCATCAAACTCATCTTTAATCATGTCATTGTAATAGCCATCCACCGCCTGGTTGATGGTTTCTACGGTCTTGGTGTCATTGCTGTCAAGGGCACCTGTTTTGGCCATTGCAAACTCCTCGAGCATGGGAGTGATCTCATCCATTTCTTTAAAAACCATCCCTTTACCCAGGTGTGCCTGATATAGCTCTTCGTTCAGGGCCAGTGCCTTATCATAATAGGCAAGAGATACTTCGAAGGTTCCATTTTTATAGCTTCGCTGGCCTTCCATCAGGTAGGATTGCATCAGGTATTTTCCGGCTTTCTCACTGGATTCTTCATTGTTATTAAACTGACTGGCAGTTTCAATGGTTTTCTCCAGATAGGGAATGGCATTGTCGTACTGTTTTCTTTTAAGAAACAACAAGGCCTGCTTGTAGTAGCTTGCTGGTATAAGGTTTTCGGCATTGGTTTTCAGTTCGGCAGCAGAATCTCCCACCGTCTTTGCCATGGCAATGACCTGGTTGAAATGTTCCAGTGAAGCATCATACTCCTGGCTATTGACTTTTTCAACACCGGCATTGAATTCATTAATCACATCTGTCATGGTCTGCGCTGAAAGTGAGCCTGCGATCAGAATTCCTCCTAAAATTACTATTGTTCTTAATTTCATAGGGTAATCAATTGGTTAACAAAATGAGTCGGTAAATATATAAATAATGTAAACAAATACAATGCCAATTTGTTTGCACATTATTTAGCATATAATCAGTCAGTTATCCAATAATGATCTCCCGGAACAGCTCCTCAAGGCTCTTCTCTTTCATCGAAAGGGAAAGTATAGTAAGACCCTGACTGACAGCAAAGTTGAAAATATCCCCCCTGATGTCGCGCTGTTCACTGGTTTCAAGCAGGAACTGGTTTCCGGCCAGCGGCTTAATATTGTGTATGGCCGGGAGCTTCTTCCAGATACCAGGGTCGGCCGGAGCGTTCAGCTCCACATGAATGGTCCTGAAGCTACCGGTTCCCCGCTCTTTCAACGAGGAGGACCGGTCATCTGCTACGATGCATCCCTGGTTGATGATGATTACCCTGTCGCAGATGGCCTCCACCTCCTGAAGGATATGTGTGGAGAGCAGCACGGTCTTTTGAGTGCCGATGTTCGAGATCAGGTTACGTATCTCAACCAGCTGGTTGGGATCAAGACCTGTCGTCGGTTCATCCAGGATCAGGATTTCCGGATCGTGAATGAGCGCCTGGGATAATCCCACCCGTTGCCGGTATCCCTTGGAAAGGCTTCCTATTTTTTTGTGTTCTTCGGGGGTGAGCCCGGTCATCTCTATGACCCTGTCAATTTGCTCTCTCCTCCGATTCCCCCTGATCTGGTAAAGTCCGGCTACATATTCAAGATACTCCCGAATATACATCTCCGGATAAAGAGGATTGTTTTCAGGCAGATACCCGATTATCTTCCGCACCGATTTGAGATTCTCTCCTACAGAGATATCTCCGATCAGAACCTCTCCTTTGTCAGGAGGGAGCGTACCGGTAATGATCTTCATCGTAGTGGATTTTCCCGCACCATTTGGGCCGATAAAACCCACAATCTCCCCGGTGGAAACCGTAAAAGAGACTTCGTTAACTGCCAGTTGAGAGCCGTAAAGTTTCGAAATTCCCTTGACTGCAATGGACATACGGAAAGGTTAGGATGGGTTTGAGAAGATTAACCATACATAAACTGGCCCACCTTGGCAAAATTGGATTTAGGATTTACACACATCACGGGGATCTTTTCTTCGTTGGAAAGCAGGTACTGCTCTTTTGCCCCAAAGATATAGTCGACCTTGGTGATATGTTTGGTGGTGGTGATCAGGATAAGGTCCGCCTTTATTTTCTTTGAAAAAGCGAGAAGCTCTTTTTGAAAATTGCCCGATTTTGGAGATGAATGGATTTCGTAATCGATGTTGTTCTGGATGAGAAAACGAATTGCGAAATTCAGGTTGACATTGACTTTCTTCTGCAGGTCCTTGTCTCCAACCGGTGCCTTATAGAGGTGAATTTTTGAATTGAGATATTTACCCAGGAAAATGGCCCATTGCAGTTTCTCCTTATTTTCGGATTTGAAGTCAATGGGGAAAACAATATCGCTATAACGGTCTTTTTGCGGAGGATCACTCTGAACTACGATAAAAGGTACCGTCGAACCTATGATAACCTTCAGTGCCCAGCTACCGAAAAACTTCTGGCCGCCCTTCATTCCGTGAGTTCCCATCACAACAAAATCGACTTTGTTCTCCTCTTTTGAGGCATATTCGGCTATCTCCTTAAAGATTTTACCATGGTGAACAAAATAACCAACCTCTTCCCCATACTCCTTTTTAATCTCTTCAACCGCCTTTCCCAACTTCTCTTTTGCTGCTTCTGTTTCCGAAGGATCCTTTACAATGTGAAACAACAGGATGTTGTATTTCACTATGCGCGACATCCTTATGGCATGTTTCAAAGCGGAATAGGAGACAGCAGAAAAATCCCAGGTGACCATAATGGATTTCTTCACTTGTTCCATAGTGTAAGTTTTTGAATCACTGGCAAAAATAATTGATTCTTTTTAGATTCATAAAGTTAACGATAGGAAATCGATAAAATTGTATTTTTGTAGCCTGCTAAGATTAAAACATGAAGAGATCAACTGTAAAGGAGTTACTGACATCTGCTGAAATTAACAGGGAGGTATTGCTGAAGGGATGGGTCAGAACAAGGAGAGGAAATAACCAGGTGGCTTTTATCGCAGTCAATGACGGTACCATCATACATAGTATCCAGGTTGTTGCCGACCCTGGATTAATTCCGGCAGAGACCATGAAACGGATTACCACGGGATCGAGTATCAGTGTTACCGGAAAACTTGTGAGATCTGTGGGGAAGGGTCAGAGTGTGGAAATCCAGGCTGCGGAGATCCTGATTCTTGGTGATTCCGATCCGGAGGTATATCCGCTGCAGAAGAAGGGGCACTCCTTCGAATTTCTGCGCGAAAATGCCCACCTGCGCTTCAGAACCAATACCTTCGGAGCGGTATTCCGGATCAGGCACGCACTGGCCTTTGCCATACACAAGTATTATAACGACAAGGGGTTCTTCTATCTGCATACTCCCATTATCACCGCTTCGGATGCCGAAGGGGCTGGGGCCATGTTCAGGGTAACCACTCTGGATCCTGATGGAGCCCCTAAAAATGAAGAGGGTGAAATCGATTACAGCCAGGACTTTTTTGGCAGACCGACCAATCTGACTGTTTCGGGACAGCTTGAGGGAGAACTGGGGGCTACGGCTCTCTCTTCCATCTACACATTTGGTCCTACCTTCAGGGCAGAAAACTCGAATACACCCAGGCATGTTGCCGAATTCTGGATGATTGAGCCAGAGATGGCATTTTATGATATCAACGACAACATGGACCTGGCAGAGGATTTTCTTAAATACCTGATCCGCTATACACTTGAGAATTGCCAGGATGACCTTGAGTTCCTCAACAATATGGTAGACAAGGGATTACTTGAACGTCTCAGGTTTGTCCTGGATCACCCTTTCGAGAGAAAAACTTATACCGAGGCGGTGAAAATCCTGATGGATTCCGGAAAGAAGTTTGAATTCCCGGTGAACTGGGGACTCGATTTGCAATCCGAACATGAACGTTACCTTGTGGAGGAGCACTTCAAACGTCCGGTGATCCTGACCGACTATCCCAGGGAGATCAAAGCTTTCTACATGAAGCAGAATGATGATGGAAAAACAGTCAGGGCCATGGATGTGCTGTTCCCGCAAATAGGAGAGATTATTGGCGGTTCACAACGGGAAGAGGTGCTCGAAAAGTTACAAAACAGGATGAGGGAGATGAATATTCCGGAGGATGAATTGTGGTGGTACCTGGAAACTCGTAAATTTGGTACAGTAGAGCACAGCGGATTCGGACTCGGCTTTGAACGACTGATCATGTTTATCACGGGGATGAGTAACATCCGCGATGTGATCCCCTTCCCGAGAACACCCAAAAGTGCAGATTTTTAGAAAATGATAGGATGCTAAAACAAAGGCTTCAGCAAAAGTTACTGCAAAAACTTTCTCCTCAGCAGATCCAGATGATCAAATTGCTTGAGATTCCTGCCATACAGTTGGAGCAACGCATCAAAAAGGAACTGGAAGAGAACCCGATACTGGAGGAGGGAACCGATGATTCTTTCGAAGAACAGGAGGAGGTGAAGGAGGAGCAGACGCCCGAACAGCAGGATGAGTTTTCGCTGGAGGATTATATGCAGGATGATGAAATTCCTGGTTACCGGCTGAATACACAGAACCAGACTACCGACCAGAAAAGGGAGGAGATCCCCTTTTCCATGGGAAGTTCGTTCAGGGAATTACTCAAGGCACAGCTGGGGCTCAGAAAACTGAGTGATGAACAGGAGGTTCTTGCCGAGTATATTCTTGGAAATATAGATGATGACGGATACCTTCGAAGGGAGTTGGAATCCATTGCGGATGACCTTGCGTTTTCCGTGGGGTTGGAGACCTCGTATGAGGCCCTTCATGAAGTGTTAATGGTTATACAGGATTTTGATCCTGCCGGTGTGGGAGCCCGGAGTCTGCAGGAGTGTCTGTTGCTTCAGATCAGGCGGAAGGATTTAACGGACCCGGTCATTATTCTGGCCCAGAAAATTATTAAGAACCATTTCGACGAGTTCACCAACAAGCATTATGAAAAAATCACGCAGCGTCTCGGAATCGAAGAGGGGGAGCTGAAACTGGCACTTGATGAGATTCTCAGGCTCAATCCCAAACCGGGTGGAGCGATGGGAGATTCACAAGGGAAATCTTTTCAGCATATCGTTCCGGATTTTATTCTTGAGGAGGGTGAAAACGAACTCCAGCTCTACCTTAATTCCAATAATGTTCCCGAGCTGAGGATCAGCAGGACCTATTCAGACATGTTTGAGAATTATAGTGCCAATAAAGCCAATGCCAGTCGTGACGAGAAGGATGCTGTTACATTTGTGAAGCAGAAACTTGATTCGGCCAGGTGGTTTATAGACGCCATCAGGCAGCGGCAGAATACCATGTTGCTCACCATGAATGCAATTCTTGAATATCAAAAGAAGTTTTTTTATGAAGGGGATGAAACCAAGATGCGTCCCATGATTCTCAAGGATATTGCTGAAATGACCAATCTGGATATCTCCACCATATCCAGGGTAGTGAACAGCAAATACATACAGACTCATTTTGGAATCTATCCATTGAAGTATTTCTTTTCCGAAGGGATGCAAACGGATAGCGGAGAGGAGGTCTCCACCAGGGAGATCAAAAGTATCCTCCAGGATTGTATTGGCAATGAGGATAAAAGAAAACCTCTTACGGACGACAGGCTCTCTGCCATACTCAATGAGAAGGGGTACCAGATTGCAAGGAGAACGGTTGCTAAATACAGAGAGCAGCTTAACCTTCCGGTGGCCAGATTGCGAAAGGAGCTATAGGGTCATGATGAAGGTAACTGCCCGGGTCATAGCAATTCTGTTTCATCCACTGGTTATGCCCACCCTTGGCCTGCTGCTGATTCTTAACTCGGGTACCTATCTCTCACTGCTAGATCCCGCAGCAAAGCGTGCGGTACTTTTCGTAATGGCACTGGGAACGTTCTTCTTTCCGTTGATGATGATTCCGGTACTCTATTACCGGAACCTGATCTCCTCACTGCAGGATGCCAGCCGTGAAGAGCGGTTTTTGCCCTATCTGATTATCCTGATCCTTTATGGCATCACATTTATATATTTCCTGCGGTTGCCTATTAGCAAAGTCATTCATGGTTATGTGCTGTCCGTTTCGATCCTGGTCCTGCTGATCATGACGGTTACATTCTGGTTCAGGATATGCAGCCATACTGCTGCGGTTGGTGGAATTGCAGGTCTGATCTTCGCTTTGATTCTACAGTATCAAACTCCCCTGCAGGAACTCCTGGCTGCAACCATCCTGGTTGCAGGATTCGTGGGCACAGCCCGGCTCATTCTGGGAGTACAGCGCCCGGTGGAGGTCTATTCCGGTTTTTTACTGGGGTTTGGGGTGGTTCTGACTACTCTTCTGGTATACTGATCTCCTCCTGGTCGTTCTCATCCAGCATGATGTTCAGTTTCATGAGTACATCGTTGTAAACCTGGTCGAACAGTTCCGGGTGCCTGCTGTACTCATACATAGTAGTATCATACATCTGTTTTGTCACATGGTATTTCTCAAGGATAGGCCCCAGCATATCGATGGAATCCACACCTTCATACAGGCGGTAAAATTTCCGGTCGTTTGTGATCCCGTCTACCAGGTGGAGATCCACCAGCAAATCCACAAACACCTCCCTTGGGATATATGCCTTCCCGGAGATTTGAGTCTTTTTTGTACATCCTGAGGCAATAATCAGCATCAGGCTGAGAAAGAGTAACAGAATCCGGGATGGCATACGGGTTGATTATTTTACATCATTAAAACGATATCCGATCATCAATTCGTGTGTACCCGTGTTATATTTCCGAATTGAGGAGATTCCGATGTCGTATGCATATCCGAAAACGAAAGTCTCCTGATAACTGTAACCGATCAGGATGGCCACGGCTTCATGGTATCGATATGACACAGCTCCCCAAACCATCTTTTGCCAGTTTACTTTCGCCGTGATGTCAAAACTAATCTCCCTGGGAGTAGTGGCTTTGAAAATGATCAGGGGTTCCAGGGCCCAGTCGCGGTTGATATCATAACGGTAGCCCCCTGTCAGGTTAATTTGGGGCTCCAGTCTGTTGAGGCCATCCGGGTTATCGAATACCTTCACCTTATTATTCAGGAGCTGAGACACGGATAACCCCACGTGGAACTCCTCTGCATAGAGGTATGCGCCCAGTCCCGCATCCGGCATATAGGAGGTACTGACCATGTTCAGGATACTTGGGTCAGAAACATCCTTGGGATTCAGTTGGGTTCCGTCGACCCTGTACTGTAACACGCTGAATGAAATTCCCATGGAGAGCCTGATCTGGTCGTTGATTGCAATATTGTGTGCATAGGAACCGGTGAGTCCTGTCCTGCTGGTGGGTCCTGTGACATCATTGTATATGTATCCGCCATATCCCATATCCAGTTTTTCATTTGGTCCGTAGAAGGAAATGGAGTTGGTCATCGGCGGATCCGCAAGGCCAACCCACTGGAAACGGTGGTTGGTCCGGATCTGATAATAGTCCTGGGTTCCTGCGACGGCGGGATTAATCACGAAATCGTTGAACATATATTGCGTGAACTGGGGCAACTGCTGTCCCAGCAGGCTGCCCGAACCCGCTAAAACTGTAAACAGTAGGATGGCTGAAATTCTTCTCATGCTACCTGATTATCGTTACGTTTCCGGTGATGGGTTTAGCCCCGCTAGAAGGAATAATCACAAAATAGTATGTACCCAGGGGTGCAACGCTGCCCCGTGTTGTTCCGTCCCATCTTCTGCTATCGTCGTAGCCCACTGTCTGGAAGAGCATATCTCCCCAGCGGCTGTATACCTCAACCACGATCCCCGGGAACCTGTCGGCGTTTTTAATATCGAAGAAATCATTGATACCATCACCATTGGGTGAAAATACATTGTAGGCCATAATGTCTTCAATGACCTCCAGGTAAACCGAATTGCTCTCCTCACAATCATATTCATTGAGAGCATAAACCATGTAACGGGTCGACTCCCGGGGTGAGGCAACCGGATTTGGAATGGTGCTGTTGTCCAGTCCGGCTGAAGGCTCCCACCTGTAAGCACTGAAAGGCCCGCCGGTGGCTTCAAGTTGTATTGAAGTGCCCTGGATGATAAAGGTATCCAATGTAACTTCCAGTCCGGTCAGCGGATAAACCGAAATGGTTATGGTATCGGTATTGAAGCAACCGAACGAGCTGGCCTCCTCAGTGATGGTCAGTACATATGAGGTGGTTTGAGTGACCTCTGTTGCCATCGGATTGGCAATACCAGGGTCGGAAAGGAAGTCGGATGGTGACCAGGATGCAGTGTGTCCGCCCTCTCCGTAAAGCTGTATGGAGGCCCCATGACACAGGGTGGTATCGGTCCCGGCGTAAGCGTCCACAATGACCAGGCTGTTTACAAGAATTGTATCGCTTCGGGTACAGTTTTTAGCATCTGAGGTTGATAGGATATAAGTACCAGCCCCTAGACCAGTGCGATCCTCACCGGTATGCCCGTCCGACCAAAGATAGCTATAGCCGGGTGTTCCTCCGGAAATTGTTACCTGGATGGCCCCTGTCTCGCTGTATGCATTACACTCGGCGGGGGTAATGGTTCTTGAAAGACTGATCTCTGCAGGTTCAGTGATGGTGGCGGTTCCTGTAAATACTTTTCCGGCTTCATCCCTGGCTACCAAATGATAGGTTGCAGTACCGGCCAGGTTACTAAAGAGGGCCTCGGGGACAAATGTAACGCCGCTGTCAATGGAATATTCAACACCACCTTCGGCATCAAGCGGAACCATTTCGAGGCTCCCGTCAACCTCACCAAAACAGGAGATATCGGTCACGTTTACCTCCACATTCAGCGGCAGAGCATCAAGGATATCCACCATTTCTTCATAAATGCAGCCCATTGCATCCCTGGCAATGACATGATATACTCCCACCTCCAGGTCGCTGTAGAGTGTTTCTGCTGAGAAAGAGCCCCCCGGACCTTCGATGGTATATTCATAGGGTAAGGTTCCCCCAATGGTTTCTGTGAAGGTGATGGATCCCAGGGTTCCAAAGGTGGCATCTGTCTTCATGATGCTGGATGTCAAAGGAGCCGGCTCAGAAATGGTGACCGGCTGAGAAGCTGAGCACCCGCTCTCATCCTGTACATAAGCTGTATAATCTCCTGCCGGCAGGTTCATGTAAGTACCGGAAGACTGGAAGTCTGTTCCGCCCAGCGAGTAGAGGAGGATGCCCGTTCCCCCGGAGCCCGTGATCTCAATTACCCCGCTTGTATCGCCCGAACACTGGGTGATATCGGTGGTTATCACCGAAATGGTAAGCAGGGCAGGATCGGTCATTGTGATCGAGCCTCCGTACACGCTGCAAAGATTGGCATCCCTGGCATAGACTTCATAAGTACCCGGAGGGAGGCCTGTGAAGGAGGAATCGGAACCCCAGGTAGCCTGGTTGTCGGTCGAGTATTCGTAGGGAGAAATTCCTCCGCTGACATAGATAACGATCGAACCGTTGGATGCACCATTGCAGCTGATATTTTCATTGCTGAGTGAGTCGAGCAGGAACAGAGGAGGATCGGTCAGGGTTATCTGCGATGAAACTACAGGTCCGCAGCCCTCAACATCGCTTACTTCAATGGAGTAGACTCCCGGAGCCAGTCCCCCGAAACGTCCGGTTGGATTTGTGGTTCCGCCGGGATTGAGAGTGAATTTTAATGGTGCTGATCCCCCCGAAGCCAGAATCTGGATGGTACCGTTGGCAACTCCGGCACAGGTGATCGGGGTAATCACTTCCGACAGGATCGTAATGGGCGCCGGTTGGGAGAGTGAAATGACCGTATCTGTGGTGCAATCATTATCATCTTTTATGGTGATGGTGTGACTGCCGGCCAAAAGTCCGCCAAAGGATCCTGATGACTGGAAACCACCGCCATCCATTGAATAGGTGAGGCTTCCCGTACCTCCCGAAGAGGAGATGTTCACAGCTCCTGTGGCATCTCCCGAACAACCGGTGACATTGGTCAGGATGATGTTATTCACCACAATTTGAGGTGGGGCGAGAATAACCACCGATGTATCCAGGGTACAACCATTCTGATCAGTTATGTTCAGGGTGTACGGACCACCCGGCAGGTTTTGGAAATCGCCGGTGAGGTTGCTGGTGGTGCCATTGAGCAGGTATATTTTAGGCCCGAAACCTCCCGCGGATGAGATTGAAATGGTTCCTTCCTTAGAATCGAAGCAGGTAGTGACTTCTCCCTGTGTATAGTTATCGATATACAGAATGGCGGGTTGTGTAATTACATTGAGGTTCCCGGCAGCCTCGCACCCGGTGGCATCCCTCACCACCGTCTGGTAGCTTCCGGCGGGCAGGTTATTGAATAGGTTGGAGGAATGGAAGTCTGCTCCGTTATTAATGGAATAGAGGTAGGGTTGAAAACCTCCGGTAACCTCATCGATACGGATGGATCCTGATGAATCTCCGAAACAGAGGATCTGTCCCTCCTGGGTCTCCCCGAGCACAATGATCTCATGCGGTTCAATGAGGGTCAGGGTGTCTGAAACCACACATAGATTTGCGTCTCGTGTCCATATGGTATATAATCCGGGTCCAAGTCCGGTAAATAGGTTACCCGGCTGGTAGGAAGGATCAAGGTTTCCGTTGCGGGAGTATTGATAAGTACCGGTTCCTCCGGAGGTGGTGACGGTTATGGTACCATCTCCGCTTCCGTAACAGGATATCTGACTTTCCGAAAGCGAGCTGGTGATTGCCGGCGGTTGGTTTATTGTTGCCAGGGCGGGGTATGAAATGAAACAACCGTTTGCGTCTGTGATACCGAGGGAATAAGTGCCGGCAGGCAATCCCGATGGATCCTCATTGGTGGATACGGTTACGCCGGCTCCATTGGTCCAGTCGAATAGCAACGGTCCGGTTCCGCCGGTTGCATCGATTGTAATCGAGCCATTTGCAGCACCGTTGCAAAGAATATCTGACTGTGCGGTAAGCGTGGCGGCAATGGGTGGGGGCTCCAGGATGATCGCGATGGCAGGGAAATTGATAATACAACCGTTGGCATCGGTGATGATCAGGTCATAGGTTCCTGCAGCCAGGCCCGAGATATCTTCAGCACCTGAGACAAATCCGCCTGGTCCCGACCAGTCGGTTTGATAAGGCAGGATACCCCCGGTAATGGTAATATTAACAGATCCGTCGGTTAGTCCCCCGCATGAGATATCTGTTTTTACCGGGGTAACCTCTACTTTAGCCGGCTCCAGGATGGTGACAAGATTGGGGAAGGGGACCACACAACCATTTGCATCGGTGATGATTACGCTGTATAAGCCTGGTTCAAGGCCGGAGATATCTTCTGTGGAAGCAGTAAAACCATTCGGACCGGTCCATGCAAAAAGATGGGGTGCAATACCGCCGGCAGAGGTCAGATCGACCGAACCGTTGCTGGCATCAAAGCAATCGATATCCACCCGGGTGGTCGTAACGGTGATGGGCTGAGGCTGTGTAAGTAACTGGGGTTGCATGACCTGAGTACATCCCAGGTTATCGGTTACTGTGAGCTGGTATAGTCCAGGGATCAGGCCTGAGATATCTTCATTGGAGGAGGTAAATCCGAATGGGCCGGTCCAGCCATAGGTATAATTGGGAGTCCCTCCTGAAATCGTAGCCTGGATCGCTCCGTTGGCCAACCCGTTACAGGTAATGTCAGATTTGATAAAAGTTCCGTTGATGGAAGTGTTGGTGCTTACAGTGGCCAGGTTTATAAAATCTTTGGTACAACCTTTGGCATCGGTAATGGTCAGTTTGTAATCACCCGCCTCAAGGTTTGACAGATCTTCTGTAACGGCTGTAAACCCGTTTGGCCCGCTCCAGGAGAAGGTATATGCGGGAGTGCCGCCCAGGGTGGTGATCGCAATGGCTCCTGTGGCAGCTCCATTGCAATCGACCGAAGTCACATTGTCGACAAGGACAGTGAGTTCGGATGGTTCAGAAATGCTAACCAGCCCCGGATGGTTCTGCGTGCATCCTTTGGCGTCTGTGATATTTACATCATAAACATCGGCTACCAGGTTGATCGGAGTTTCGCCCGAAGAGCTGTGACCGGTGCCAGTACCTACCCAGGATACATTGAAGAGCGGAGTTCCACCGTTTATGGTGAGACTTGCGCGGCCGTCGGTTCCGCCAAAACAGGAGACATCCGTTGCGCTGTTGACCGTCACAGTGATGGGAGAGGGTTCAGAAATGGTAAGAATACCGGGGAACGCCATGAAACATCCATTGGCATCGGAAATGGTAAGGTCAAAAACACCGGCCGGCATATTCACAGGGTTTTTGTCGGCCGAAACATAGGGTGTTGTGGCACCTGTCCATGAAAATGTATAGGGGAGTATCCCGCCCGAGGGATTGATTTCGGCCGAACCGTCAGATCCTCCCGGGCAACTGACGTCAGTGGTGGTGATCACACCGGCCTTGATTTCTTCAGGTTCATCAATGGTGACAAAATCAATGAAGGTTCTGGAACAACCACTGGCATCATAGAGGGTGAAATCATAAGTGTCCGCCAAAAGGATAACGGGATCCTCACCGGTGGAGACCAACCCGTTGTTTTGTCCGTCCCACGAGAAGCTGTAACCTCCTGTTCCCCCTCCGGGAGTCATGGAGGCGCTCCCGTTGTTACCCCCGAAGCAGGTAACATCCGAAGAACCATTGAGCACGGCTGTAAGTTCGGTGGATTGGGTGATGGTGATGGGGCCGGTATTGGCCTGGCACATATTCTTGTCATATACGGTGATGAAGTAGTCACCTGCCTCCAGGTTGGTAATGTCTTCCGCATTGGATGTGAAACCATTAGGACCGGTCCAGGAGTAGGTATATCCCGTTCCTCCGCCCGGTACGCCTCCTCCGGGTGTGATCCCGATGGATCCTGTATTATCTCCAAAACAGGTTACGGGGGTTACGCCATCCACTGAAACCGTGACCAAAGTTGGATGGTTGATCGTCAAAACCGGTGAGACATCGGTTGAGGGACATCCATCCTTGTCGCTGACAGTGACCGTATAATCTCCCTGTTGCAGATCGGTGAAAATGCCGGTTTCATTGGTATGATTCTCCGGCCCTGTGAGATCAAAAATGTAATGACCCTGTTCACCGATAGCCGTAACCTGGATGGTCCCGTCGCCGGCCCCGTTACAGGTAATGTCTGTTTGCATCGCGGAGGTTATGGCAATGGGTTCGGCTCCACCTATGGTACCGAATGAGAATCCATCGGATGTGCCAGTGCTCTGATCCGATACGATTATGATATAATTGGTGTATTTGATATGACCTGTAAAGGTGAATGTGGAGGAGGCAAGCGGGCCAGCGCTCTCCACTGCTACCGCTCCCTTTACCAGCAGGTATGAATACTGACCCACACCCCCTGTAACGGTCACCGTAAGTGTTCCGTCTGAACCATTGCCACATGAGACAGGGGTACTGGAAATGCCGGTTATGATCACATCCTGGGCATATACCGACCCCAGAAACAGGAGGAGGGTAAGGAAGATAAATACTAAAATCCCTGATCTTTTCATAAGGAGTGAACCGGTTAACAACAAAACAGTCTCAATCGGTCTTTGGTTGCACCGATAAAATTATAGTATCTCAGCGTTGCCGGTATACAAAGTTTTAAACAATTGAAACTGACCCTGGGGCATCAAGGTACTTCCGGGAGATCTGCCGCACCGGATACCTGGCTGCGATCAATCCGATCATCAGGACTGTCAGCCAGATTAACAGGATATCTGTACCCTCGATTTTAACGGGATAGGAGTCTATCACAAAGGAACCGCTGCCGGCCAGCCTGATCACACCGAATCGCTGTTGAATCCAGCTGATTCCGGTGCCAAGTCCCAGGCCCAGCAGGCTACCGGTGATAGAGATCAGCCACCCTTCCACCAGGAAGATTCTTTCTATGAGCCGGTTTGAAGCTCCCATGTTCCTGAGGGTAAGGATATCCCTTTTTTTATCGATAATCAGCATACTCAGCGAGCCGATGATATTAAAGGAAGCAATGACCAGGATAAAAGTGAGAATCAGGAAAATGGCCCATTTTTCAGCCCTCATCACCCGGTAGAACAGGGCATTCTGCTGTTCCCGGTTTTTTACGTGGTACTCCTTTCCAGTCAGGGTAACAATCTCCTTCTGAACCTGTTCGGCGGGAAAAGAGGGGTCGAGCTTTACCTCCAGGAATGTTACCTCGTTTTCGTAAGAGAGCAGTTTCCGGGTAAATTCAAGGGGAACAATCACATACCTGGAATCGAAGTCCTGTTCAATGGAGAAAATTCCTGAGGGATAGATAAAATCCCTGCGGATCGACTCCTCTGGTTGAGCCATGTTGATGGTGGACTTACGGTCGATGGTGTAAACAAAAAGCGGATTGATGAAATTGAGCCCGATCCGGAGGCTGTATGCCACCCCCTGTCCCACAACAGCATAGGGACGGCTATTTTCCATCAGCTTCATGGAGCCTTCATAGATCATCGAATCGAGGCCGGTAACTTCCCGGTAAGATTCATCCACCCCTTTGATCGTGGCGATGTGCTGCTTATCTCCATAAAGTAAAAGCACATTCTCCTCCAGCACTTCAGATACAGCCTCCACACCGGGAATGGACCGGATCTTCCCTGCAAGAGGCCCGGGAGAGAAAGTTTTGCCTTCCACCACGGAGATCTTGATATCCGGATCGAATGCACTGAAAAGGGATTTGACTACCGAATCGAATCCGTTAAAAACGGAGAGAATAATAACCAGGGCCATGGTACCTACGGTAACTCCGAATACCGAAATGGTAGAAATGATGTTGATGGCGTTCTGGGATTTCTTCCCCAGCAGGTAACGTCTGGCTATATAGTAGGAGAGATTCACTTCTTACATTTCACAATAAGCCCTGTTCCCGTTCGATGGTCTCCCCTGGCATCGGCAAGGTTCAGCATGAAACAAAAGGGATAAACGACCAGATAGTAAAAGGGAAGCAGCAGGAGGAAAAGTTTGCTGACATTGGCCAGAAGTATGGGGTATTTCATGGAGAGTTTCCAGGATATTTTTCCGGGCTTTCCATAGGAATACCGGACTTCAATGTCACTGAATCCGGCCCCGGTCAGCTTCTCTTTAATCTCTTCCACGCCATAACCGTCCCGAACGTGTTCATCGATGAAGGACGCATCATGTTCATGATGTACATCAGAACCGCCCTGGTCTGAGGGGGTGGATATCAAAAGATAACCATTGGGTTTAAGTGCCTGGTACAGGTTCCTCATCACCCCCCTGTCATCTTCAATGTGTTCCATCACATCCACCGACAGGATCAGGTCGTACTCCTCTTTTGAATCCATCTGCGTCAGATCGGCGTAACGAAAGGTTACAAGCTCCTGTTTTCCCAGCTTTGTAAAGAAATGATTGCAGTCATCCACCTGCTCCTGTTTGATATCCAGACCGGTGATGATCGCTTCGGGGTAGTTCCTCGAAAGGTAATGGACATATTGTCCAAAACCGGAACCTGCATCTGCA
>JAWOHR010000174.1:0-34782 GCA_046485075.1 Bacteroidales bacterium | reverse complement strand
GCTTTCTCATTTCTCCAGTAGCCTTTCATTACATTCTCTCCCCTGATCACAATCTCACCCTTTTCACCCGGGGTAAGTTCAATTCCTTCATCATTACATATCCTGATCTCCAGGTTTTCAGGGATTAACCCTGAGGAGCCCATTTTATATGCCTTTTCACCGTTGGCACTGATAATCGGGCTGGCTTCAGTCAGTCCGTATCCCTGGTAGATGGGGATCCCGATGGCATAAAAGAAGCGTTGTAATTCGATGTCAAGCAGTGCCCCGCCACCAAAGAAATACTTCATATTGCCCCCGAGGCCATCCCTGACCTTTTTAAAGATCACTGCATCAAACAGTGCGTAGATGGGTTTTAACAGCACTTTGAATCCTTTTCCTTTATCCCAGGCAATGCCATTGTATCGGTAAGCAATCTTCAAACCGGCCCTGAAAAGGGACCAGGTAATCTTTCCTTTGGCCCTGACACCGCTTTCAATGTTGTTACGGAAATTCTTGGAAATGGTGGGAACACTGAACATCATGTCCGGTTTGATCTCCCTGATGTTTTTCCCAATGTTCTTGGTCGTCTCAATGGCACTCTTCCCCATCTCAAGGGCAGCGATGCTTGCACCCACCCCCATGATGGTAAAGAGACCGGCAGTGTGGGCAAAGCTGTGATCCCATGGCAGGAAAAGAAACATCTTGAAATGTTCAGGAACAGTCAAAAGGGAAAGTGCCTGTTCTGTATTAGCGGTGTAATTTCGCTGGCTCAGCATGATCCCCTTGGGATCAGCTGTGGTACCTGATGTATAACAGATGTTCGCTACATCTTCGGGACTTACCGATTCGTAAACCTTTTTAAACGCATCGAAATCCTTCAACAACAGCTCTTTGCCCCTCTCCATGATGTCGCCCATGTAAAGTTCATCTGTACCGTAACTCTCTTTTGGGTCCATCAGGATGACCTTTTCCAGGTCCGGGAGTTCATTTTTAATGGCATCGATTTTTCTGGCCTGACTTCCGGAAACGATCACCATTTTGGACTGGGAGTGTTTGATCCGGAAGATCAAATCGGCCGGTTCATTCAACTGGATAGAGATGGGAACATCAATGGCACTGAGATAGAACATACTCATTTCGGCAACCACCCACCAGGTGCGACCCTCGGCGAGCAGGGTGATCCGGTCTCCTTTTTTGATCCCGATCGTGATCAGTCCGGCTGCAAACTGATATACCTGATCTCGCATCTCGGAATAAGTGGCAGCACGATACGCTCCATCCCTCTTTTCCCACATGTACGGGTTGTTCTTAAACTTGTCGACATTCTCTTCGAAAAACTGAACCAAGGATTTCATAGCAATAAATGAGTGAGGTTATAACCGTTAGTGAAGTAAGTATGGTTGATTCGAAAGATGAAAGATAAGAAAAATGACTAGATTTATTAAGAATATGAAATACCAGGAAATTTTAAATGATATTTTCAGGGAGATTAAGGATGGCGATAACCCTGGTCGGGTGGCATCTTATATCCCTGAACTGGCAAAAATAGATCCGGAAAATTTTGGCATTCATCTGACCACTGTTCAAAACAAGGAGTTTGGAATAGGGGAGTATCGCACCAAATTCTCTATTCAAAGTATCGCAAAAGTATTTGCTTTAAGCCAGGCCTATCAGTTGGTTGGTGATCAGATTTGGGAAAGAATCGATGTTGAACCTTCCGGAACTCCCTTTAATTCCCTGGTTCAACTGGAGAGTGATCACGGGATTCCCCGAAATCCATTTATGAATGCCGGTGCCATGGTGGTGTGTGATATTCTCATCAGTCAACTTGAGAATCCGGAGGAGCGTTTCTTATCCTTCATCAGGGAGTTGGCCCCCCATGAGGCTATTCACTATTCCGAGATCATTGCAAAAAGTGAAAAGGCGGTGGGCTATCGGAATATCGCACTTGGAAATTTTCTGAAGTCTTTTGGAAATATGGAGAATGATCCCGGGCGGGTCCTTGACTTTTATTTTAATATCTGTTCCATTGAGATGAGTTGCCAGCAGCTTTCTCATGCATTCCTCTATCTGGCAAATGATGATTTCCGAACATCGGAAAACAGGCAGGTATTGAGTATGAGCCAAGCCAAAAGGGTGAATGCCATCATGCAGACCTGCGGGTTTTACGATGAATCGGGGGAGTTCGCCTTCAAGGTTGGACTCCCGGGCAAAAGTGGGGTGGGTGGAGGAATTATGGCCATTCACCCGGATAAATATTGCATCGCGGTCTGGAGTCCACCTTTGAATGAGAAAGGGAATTCATACCGGGGCATGCGATTCCTGGAACTGTTTACTACCCGGACAGAATCGTCCATATTTTGAATTTACATCACAATAATCTGTTCCCGGTCGGGTCCTACGGAAACGTATTTGACGGGTACCTTCAGCTCCTTTTCAAGGAACCGGATATAGTCGTTAAGCTCCGGAGGGAACTGGTCTTTGGAGCGTACCCCGGTAAGATCGGTCTTCCACCCCGGTAATTCGGTATAGACCGGTTTTATTTCAGCCTCCATGTCATAGGGAACCTTATCGGTAAGTTCGCCGTGAATGGAGTAGGCAGTGGCCACCCTGATGGTTTCAAAGGTATCGAGCACATCGGTTTTGGTCATAATCAACTGTGTGACCCCATTGAGCATAATACTGTATTTAAGTACAACCAGGTCGAGCCAACCGCATCTGCGTGGTCTGCCTGTGGTTGACCCGAACTCTTTCCCCAATTCACGAAGATGTTCGCCCTCCTTACCATGAAGCTCAGATGGAAAGGGTCCGCTTCCGACCCGTGTGCAGTAGGCTTTAAAGATCCCGAACACCTCACCAATGGCTGATGGGGCAACGCCCATTCCGGTACATGCACCTGCACAAATGGTGTTGGATGACGTTACATATGGGTAAGAACCAAAGTCGATGTCAAGCAGGGTCCCCTGGGCACCTTCAGCAAGGATGCTTTTCTCCTCCTCCAGGTATCGGTTGACTTCATATTCAGTATCCACCCGGTTGAATTTTCGGATCACCTCGATCCCTTCGAAAAAGAGTTTCTCCTCCGATAGGTCATATTCGAAATCATAGATGGTCAGCAGCTGTTTATGTTTTGCCTTCAGGGCTTCATATTTCTTTTCAAAATCCAGGTCAAGGTCTCCTACCCTGAGGCCGTTTCGTCCTGTCTTATCCATGTAGGTAGGCCCGATCCCTTTCAATGTGGATCCTATCTTCGATTTTCCTTTCGCCGCTTCAGAGGCAGCATCAAGAATCCTGTGTGTGGGTATGATCAGGTGGGCTTTTTTTGAGATCCAGAGGTTTTTAGTAAGGTCGATGCCCATGGTTTCAAGGGAATCTATCTCTCTTTTGAATACGATGGGATCAAGTACCACACCGTTGGTAATGATGTTCAGTTTATCATCCCTGAAAATTCCAGAGGGGATGTTGTGAAGGATGTGTTTGTGATTATTGAATTCAAGGGTATGACCTGCATTGGGCCCTCCCTGAAAACGGGCGATCATGTCATATCTGGGGGTCAGAACATCCACTATTTTTCCCTTCCCTTCATCTCCCCATTGGAGACCTAAAAGAACATCAACTTTCATTCTTTATATTTGTGAGTTTATTTATCCCCTTCGCCTTCACTCCTGTTTCGTCCGTAAATGTACAAGGAGTGATGACTGGGTCTGAAATTATTTAGCTCGCAGGCGGTTTTAATAATTTCTTCGATCCTGGGATCACAGAATTCAATTACATTGCCTGAATCCATGTCAATCAGGTGATCGTGTTGCATGCAATGATAGGCTTTTTCAAACTGAGCGATATTTTTACCAAACTGGTGTTTAACCACCAGGCTGCAATCCAGCAGTAGTTCGATCGTATTGTAAAGCGTGGCCCGGCTAACCCTGTAATTCTTATTTTTCATAAAGATATAGAGCGACTCTATATCAAAGTGTCCTTCCCGCGAATAGATCTCATCCAGAATGGCATAACGCTCGGGTGTTTTGCGATGTCCTTTCTTTTCCAGATAACTTGTAAAAATCTGTTTTACAGTATCTTTGGTTTCATCATGGACCATAATCAGACTAAGTAATATTGACTTGGCAAAGATAGCAATAATTTTTATTTAGAACGGATAAGGTTTAAAAATTACTCACCCGTTTCAATCCGGTGGACCGAATCCACACCCTTAATTTTCATCAGGTTCAGAATCAGGTTATTCAGGTCGCTGGTGTTGTGTACATAAAGGTCAATGGTTCCGTTGAAGATCCCGTCATGTCCATGGAGGTTGATGGTCCGCATACTGATATTTAACTCCTTGGTGATCGTATTGGTGATGGCATTATAGACCCCAAAACGGTCCCATCCGTTTAGCTGAATCCTTGCCAGGTAAGAGAGAACCTTGTGTTGTGTCCATTTTGCTGCAACCAGTTTGTTACCATGGTTCGCCATTATTTTCAACGCAACTCTGCAGTCGGTCCGGTGAACAAGGGTGGATTCATTCTCCTGCCTGACGGCAACCACCTCATCACCCGGAATTGGGTTGCAGCATTTGGCCAGGTTGTAGGAACCCTCTTCTCCTTCCATTTTCTCTCTCAGGATCAGGGTACCCCTTGAATCGTACTCCTCCACGCTGACAGACTTCTTCGGAGTACGTCCCAGAGACAGATTCCATACCCTTACCCATTTACTCTTGGTGTTCTTGCTCAGAACATCCTTAAGGTCATCAAGGGTGATAATTCCGGTTCCGATTTTTGAGTAGAGCTCATCTTTGTGGGAAGAATTGTAGGCAGGTACAAGTTTCTTAAGGATCCTGGAGCTGGGGGTCAGGTTCTGCTCTTTAAGCTTATCGATAAGGATTTGTTTTCCAACTTCGGTTCGGTTTTTGGTCTCAGCCTTTAAAGCATTTTTTATGGCCGACTTGGCTTTGAGGGTGCTCACAAACTGGTACCATTCCAGCGTCGGTTTCTGTACATCCGAGGTAAGGATTTCCACCTGGTCACCGCTGCTCAGAGTGTGATTCAAGGGAACCAGCCTGTAATTCACTTTAGCCCCGATGGCCTTATTTCCGATTTCGGTATGGATATCATACGCGAAATCAAGGGCCGTGGCATCCTTGGGAAGGGTAATGATATGGCCCTTTGGTGTAAAGACCATGATCTCCGAAGAAAAGAGGTTCAGTTTGAAGTCATCCAGGAACTCCATTGCGTTCTCGGAGGGAGATTCCAAAGTCTCCCGGATCCTCTTGATCCACTTGTCAAGTTCTGTTTCCGGTGAGGTTTTATCTTTGTATTTCCAGTGAGCCGCAAATCCTCTCTCTGCAATTTCATTCATCCGGGTGGAGCGGATCTGTACCTCCATCCATTTTCCGTTAGGACCCATTACTGTGGTATGTAAGGCTTCATAACCATTTGCTTTCGGGGTTGAAACCCAGTCCCGGATCCGTTCTGGTTTTGGCTGATAGATATCCGTGATAATGGAGTAGATATTCCAGCACTGTGTTTTTTCAGGAATCCCCGGCATGGGTTCAAAAACAATCCGTATGGCAAAGAGATCATAAATCTCTTCGAAAGTCACATTTTTCTGATGCATCTTTTGCCAGATGGAGTAGATTGATTTGGGCCTTCCTGAAATATTAAACGTGAATTTGTTTGCACTCAGGGCATCAATGATCGGCAGGGAAAAATGGTTGATCAAATGAAGCCTTCGCTCTTCGGTCAGCTTGATCTTTTCTGCAATCTCGCTGTAGACCTCCGGATACCGGTATTTCAGGCTAAGGTCCTCCAGTTCGGTTTTCAGGCTGTAAAGCCCCATCCGATGAGCCAGAGGGGCATACAGATAGATGGTTTCACCGGCAATCTTGATTTGCTTGTGACGGGGCATGGAGTCAAGGGTCCTCATATTGTGAAGTCTGTCGGCCAGCTTTACAAAAATAACCCTCACATCATCGGACAGGGTCAGGAGCATCTTCCTGAAATTTTCTGCCTGAAGCGAGTTGGATTCCTTGTCAAAAACTCCGGAGATTTTGGTAAGCCCGTCGATGATCGATGCAATTTTCTGTCCAAATGCATTCTCTATATCCTCAATGGTCAGTTCGGTATCCTCAACCACATCATGGAGTATGGCGCATACGGTACTGGTTATACCCAGTCCGATCTCCTGGCTAACAATGAGCGCCACTTCAAGGGGATGCATGATGTATGGATCACCCGATTTTCTGCGCATGCCCTTATGGGCCTCATTGGCCATTTTAAAGGCTTTTCTGATCAGGTTCTCATGCTCCGCTGTTTTGCAATAGGCGCAGTTCTTGATCAGTTTTTCAAGCAGTGAGTTGATTTTTTGTTCTTCGGTGATCACTTCAGGCTCCATCACTGCAAAACTAATGATTCCTGAACAAGTCTGTGGATGGAAAGAGGGTTTTTTAATACCCGGGCGGATAGATTACCGTGACATTTCCGGAAATGGTTCTTGAAAGCCCTGTATAATCGGTGTATTGAATGAAATAGACATAGACTCCTTCCATTGCATAACCACCCCCGCCATAGGTACCATCCCAACCCTGAGAGGGATTATCGGTTTCGAATAGTTTCCTTCCTCCACGGTCATAGATGATCATTTTGTATTTACTGGGGGCAAAGTCGAAGACAGGATTGAACAGGTAATTGGTAGTTCTGCCGGGAGTAAATGCGTTGGGTACCTGCATGCTGGTTTCCATGAATACACTTACAATATTGGAAACACTGATACCGGTATCAGTCCCCTCCACCTGGTAGCTCAGTGCCAGTACCTTATATTGTACTTCGCCGGGCTGATACCCGTTAATAACCGATTCAACGGGCTCCTGCCAGCTGGTGGTCTCAGCCCCAACGGAAGCCACATCAATGAACTCACCGTTCCCGGTTTTTCGCTGAATAATATATCCCGAAAGACCGGTTGAGTAGGATTCATACGGGGTCCATGTGAGATGTGCCACCTGCCCTTCCAGATTGCTTTCCAGGAGAATGCTGGTTCCAACATTGGATTGAGAGAGTGTGATGGGTTGTACGCACGATTCGGGTTGATAGATGGATTGAACAAGATACTCATACCTGTTGTTTTGAGCGAATACATGATCCAGGAAGTCCATATTGGAATGACCTGAATTCCAGATGGTTCCCACCACTGAAAAAGGTGAGTTCATGTCATTTCTGCGCAGGATCCTGAAATTATTCACCAATCCCTCCACATCTGCTGTAAACCGAACTTCAATAGAATTGTTATCTATCACTGAAACCTCATCGATCCTCAGCAGCTCAGGCGCTTCCGGAAAGGAGTCCCGGATTTTCTCAATGGGCGAGAGGGAGGTTATTCCCGAAGTATGAACCGCCTCAACATAATAGTGATAGGACGTATCGGGAGTGATGCCCAGATGTGTCCAGGTGTGGGTGTTGGGATGTACAAAGGTGAGCATTTTCATCTCATCACCTTTTAATCCCCCGTAAATCCTGTATCCCGAGGTATTTCCTTCCCATCCCAGATAGCCGCTCCAGTTGACGATATTGGAAGATGTGCAGGGGTCAAATTCCAGTGAAACCGCAACGGCCCGGTGTTCATTGTCCCCAAGCAGACTTTCACGACTGCCACTTCCGTCAAGGGTATCTTCTGCAGTTACGGAATAGGCCAGGTTCTCCAGGCCACTGGTCATATGGTAATATTCAAAGGTTTCAGAGTCGAAGGAGAAAATCTTCGTCCCGGTACCGTTATTCATTCTGTAAATGTGGTAGAGATCAATACCAGGATCCTCACTGGCTTCCCACTCGATCAGAACATGGTTTGTGGCATGATCCACAGTGACCCGGATCATGTCAGGCGTATCAGGAATCTCACCCTGTGCAGATGAATAAGTTGAAAGCAGGGGTAATACCAACAGGATTAGTATCAGGTTCCGGGCAGCTCTTTTATTTTTCTGAATACCTCTCATTTTTTCATTCAAGCCGGATACAATTCACAGTACCTTTCTGCCGCAAAGATAGTACATTCTATTTTCACTAATGTTTTTGAACTGCAGGGTAAAATGCTATTTTTGTCATGCCATGCCGGAAAAGGATTTCATATCAAGGCTTAATAATTTTAAAATCAGGTATTTGAAGGGTCACAGTTTTCTCTACATCCTGGCAGTGATTGTGGGCCTGGGTGTGGGGCTGGCAGCAGTGATTATCAAGAACCTGGTGCACTTTATACGGGTAGCCCTTGAAAATGGTTTCCATGGTGAATATTCCAGGTACTATATTTTCATATTACCCATCGTGGGTGTGGCGCTGACGGTGGTTTATATTAAGTATATCAATAAGCGACCGGTGGGACATGGAATACCGGGGGTTTTATTCGCAATTTCAAAGAATAACGGGATTATCCGTTCTCACAACCTTTACTCGAGTATCATCACCAGTGCACTGACTGTAGGTTTCGGGGGGTCAGTAGGACTGGAAGGCCCTACAGTGGCCACAGGCGGCGCGGTTGGATCAAACCTGGGAAGAGTGTTGAAACTTACCTATAAGGAGATCATATTGCTGATCGCATGCGCCAGTGCAGGCGCCCTTTCGGCCATCTTCAAGGCACCCATTGCGGGAATTGTTTTTGCCGTTGAGGTGATCATGCTCGATATGACCATGTGGGCAGTGATTCCATTGCTGATTTCTTCTGCCGCAGCCGCACTGACATCCTATCTTTTTCTGGGTCAGAACGTGTTATACTCATTCCAGGTTACCGAGGCATTCAAAATGGGACAAATCCACTGGTACCTGATCCTGGGTGTGGTGGTGGGCCTGTTATCCGTATATTTCACCCGAAGCTATATCTACATCATGGGCCTCTTTGAAAGGATCAGGAGTTCCTGGAAAAAGATCCTGATTGCAGGTGGAGTTCTGGGTGTGATGATTCTCTTTTTTCCGGCACTTTACGGGGAGGGTTACGAGGTGGTAAACCTGGGACTCAGGGGGGAGTATCACCACCTTCTGGAAGATACTTTTTTTGAGGGATGGGAGGATACTTTCATTCTGACGGCATTTTATATTATGCTGGTGATCGGGATCAAGGCGATTGCCACAACCCTCACTTTCGCAGCTGGTGGGATCGGGGGGATCTTTGCACCCTCGCTGTTCATGGGGGCAAATACAGGTCTTCTTTTTGGTTTACTTCTGAACCAGATGGGAATCGATGTATCGGTGAGCAATATGGCACTTGTGGGCATGGCCAGCATGATTGCAGGTGTAATCCACGCACCCCTGACTGCCATTTTCCTGATCGCAGAGATTACAGGAGGATATGAGCTCTTTTTCCCGCTTATGCTGGCCTCAACCATTTCATATGGGACCACCCGGACCTTTGTAAAGAACTCTGTTTATACTGTTCAGCTTGCCAAACGGGGAGAGCTGATGACCCACCATAAGGATAGGAACATCCTTCTGATGATGAAGGTATCGGAGCTGATTGAAACCGATTTTATACCGGTTCGGTCCGACAGCACATTGCGCGACCTGGTTCAGGTGATTACCAAATCTCACCGCAATATATTCCCAGTACTTGATGAAAAGAATTATCTGGAGGGGATTGTGAAGTTGGATGATATCCGGAATATTATGTTTAACCAGGAGATGTATGACACTACAAAGATCAGAGACCTGATGATTACACCCGAATGGACCATCCAGACCACCGACCAGATGGAGGAGGTGGCGCGGCAATTCTCCGAAAGCGGCCGTTACAATCTGCCTGTGCTTAAAGAGGGTCAGTACCTTGGGTTCATCTCCCGTGCACGGGTCTTCTCCTCGTACCGAGACATGCTGAAACTCTTTTCGGATGATTGATACTGAAAGGGAAATTCCGATTTTAAAAGCATTCTAAATTTCCTGTTGTTCATGTTTTTAACAGGTGGTCCCCGGAATATTTAATTATGTTTGTGCGAACACAAACCATAGCTGACTATGCCTAGTTTTGTAATTACCGAAAAGTGCGACGGCTGTAAAGCGCAGGATAAAACAGCTTGCCAGTACATCTGTCCCAACGACCTTATGGTACTGGATAAAGTGAAGAACAAAGCGTATAACCGGGCCGTGGATATGTGCTGGGAGTGCTACAGCTGTGTAAAGATTTGCCCCACACAGGCCATCGAGATCCGCGGCTATGCCGATTTCATGCCACTGGGAGGCGTGGTTCAGCCACTCAGAAGCACCGATGCCATCATGTGGTCTGTGAAGTTTCGCAACAAGCAGGTGAAACGATTCAAATTTCCCATTCGGACAAAACCCGAAGGAAGCATTGAACCCGATGCAGGTTTCTCCACCGGATCGGACGATCTGAAATCAACGGTACTGAGAACCGAACCCGGATCCCTTTAATCTAAAATATTTTGTAATGAACGCAGATAGTTTTGAAACGGTCATCGTGGAAACCGACCTGTTGATCCTGGGTGGCGGTATGGCGGCCTGCGGGGCGGCTTATGAAGCTTCCTTCTGGGCTAAAAAAAATAACCAGCGGGTGACTTTGGTGGATAAGGCGGCCATGGAGCGAAGCGGTGCGGTAGCCATGGGGTTATCGGCCATCAACCTGTACCTCGGGTTAAGTAAAGGGAACAATACGGTGGAGGACTATGTCTCCTATGTGAAGAATGACCTGATGGGAATCGCCCGTAAAGACCTGGTTGCCAATATTGCACGCCACGTCGACTCGACCGTTCACCTGTTTGAAAAGTGGGGATTGCCCATTTGGAAAGACGACCAGGGAAACTATGTGAACGAAGGCCGCTGGCAGATCATGATCCACGGAGAGTCTTATAAAAATATTGTTTCCGAAGCAGCCAAGAGTGCCCTGAAGGAGCTTGGGGATAAGGGAAGCTATTACGAGCGAGTCTTTATTACCGAACCGGTGATGATTGGGGACCGGTGTGCCGGAGCGGTTGGCTTTAGCGTGCGTGAGAATAAATTCTATGTTTTCAGGGCCAGGGCAGTACTGGATGTGATGGGTGGTGCTGTCCACGTTTTCAGACCCCGTTCCGTGGGAGAGGGACTGGGAAGGTCCTGGTACCCGCCATTTAACAGTGGTGCCAGTACCTATTTCACTTTGAAGGCGGGTGCCGAGATGACCTGCCAGGAGGTACGGTTTGTTCCGGTTCGCTTCAAGGACTCATACGGACCTGTGGGAGCATGGTTCCTGCTATTCAAGTCAAAAGCCACCAATGCAAAAGGGGAGGATTACATGGTGACCCGGGCCGCCGAGTTGGAGAAATGGGCTCCCTATGGATTGGCCAGACCTACCCCTGCCAATCTCAGGAACTACCTGATGCTGCTTGAACTGGAGGAGGGGAATGGTCCGATCTATATGCGAACCGATGAAGCCATCAGGGAGCTGGTAGCGCAGATTCCTGACGAGAAAGAGGCAAAACGGAAAATGAAGGAACTGGAGTCGGAGGCGTGGGAGGATTTTCTGGATATGACCATTAGCCAGGCACTCAACTGGGCTTCACACAATATCATGCCAGAGGAGACTCCTTCGGAGGTTTCGGCATGCGAACCCTATTTTATAAGTTCCCATTCCGGTGCTTCAGGTGCCTGGATAAGCGGACCGAAGGATCTTGCTCCGGATGAACACCACTGGGGATACGATAATATGACCACGGTGAAAGGTCTTTTCGCCGCCGGAGATGCCTCAGGCGCCTCATCGCATAAGTTCTCCTCGGGCTCTTTTACGGAAGGCCGTATTGCAGGAAAGGCGGCCATTGCATTCTGTGTGGATTCTCCTCAGCCGGTCGAAATCAGTGATGAACAGATCGCAGCCCTTAAAGAGATGGTGCTGCAGCCTTTGAGAACTTTTGAAGCGCACCATCACTATTCCAACGATGAGGATGTGAATCCCCATTTCATCAAACCGAGAATGTTTATGTTCCGCCTTCAGAAAATCATGGATGAGTATGCCGGAGGAGCTTCAGTGGGTTTTAAAACATCGGAAGCGCTGCTGACAAAAGGATTGGAATACCTGGAATATATGAAGGAGGATTCAGAGAAATTGGCGGCCAGCGATCTCAACGAATTGATGCGATGCTGGGAAAATGTGCACCGGATGTGGCAGGCCGAATCACATATCCGTACCCTTCTGTTCAGGGAGGAGACCCGTTGGCCGGGGTATTATTTCCGGACCGATTTTCCATCGATGAAGGCTGATTGGGAGGCGTTTGCCAATTGCAGATGGGATCCGGGGTCCGGAGAGTGGACCATGATCAAACGCGAAATTCTTTAGTCTTTTCAGATTTTGACTTTATGGACTTCAAAGACTTTCAGACCTTAGTGATCGGGGGAGGGATCGCCGGCATCACCGCTGCTGTGGAGCTTGCTGAAACGGGCATCCGTGTGGCCCTGGTGGAGAAAGAGCCATACCTGGGAGGTAACGTTTCAAAGCTCAATAACTATTTCCCCAAGCTTTGCCCTCCATCCTGCGGTCTGGAGATCAATTATCGCAGAATTCGTTCCAATCCGGGAATCACCTGTATTACGGGTGCCGAGGCAACCAACATTGAAGGAAGCGAAGGAGATTTCCGGGTGAAGGTCAGTCTTGCCCCCGCGTTGATCAACACGAAGTGTACTGCATGCGGAAAGTGTGCGGAGGTGTGTCCCTCGGAACAACTACCCGAACCGGGATCTGCCATTGCAAAGAGGTCGGCCTATATCAGGAGTTCTTTACCGTTTCCGTTTAAGTATGCCATTGATCCCGAGACTTGCCTGGGAGAGGTGTGCAAAAAATGTATTGAGGTATGTGAATATGATGCCATAAACCTGGGCGCTAAGGCCTCACAGATTGAGCTTAAAGCCCGAAATGTCATTGTTTCGACCGGTTGGGAATCTTACGATGCAACCCGTATTGAGAATTACTGCTATGCCGGGGAGCCCGATGTTGTGACCAATATGGAGTTTGAGAAGTTGCTGTCTACCTGTACAAAAGAGGGGAAGAGGCTGGGGAGACCCTCGGACGGGAAATTCCCGGAAAGCATTGCATTTGTGCAGTGTGCAGGTTCCAGGGACGTAAAATACCTTTCCTACTGTTCGGCGGTATGTTGCACTGCATCCGTAAAGCATGCACTTACACTTGCGGAGGCTTACCCGGATCTGAAATCGGAGATTTTCTATATAGATCTCCGGTTGCAGGGCCGGAATGAAAAATTGTTGAGCAAAGCCGAAGAAACTCCTACCATTACCCTGACCAAGGGAAAGGTTGGCCGTATTGAGAAGAGAGGCCATGAAGTTATTTTGGAGGTGGAGGATATCCTGGCAGGAAGAAAGCGGATGGAGTCTTTCCATATGGTGGTACTGGCCACCGGGATGGTGCCTTCAAAGGTGCTGCCTGATCTATCCGTGAATCAGGAGGGCTTTCTGAACGCGGTTCAAAAAAGGGGAATCTATCCAACTTCAAGCTGCAGAAGGCCCATGGATGTTACCTCCTCAGTGAAAGATGCCACAGCAACTGTATTAAGGAGCATGAAAAAAGACCATGAGTGAAGTCAGCGTAAACAGATTACTGGCCATCTGCAGCGGCTGCGGAATCGGGAATTCACTGGATGTGGCAAGACTGATGGATACCCTTACCAGGGAGAGGCCCGAAGTTCATTGTGTGCGCCACCATGCACTCTGTTCAGAAGAGGGAATCCAGATGATTCTCAGCCAGATTGAAGCAACCGGCTCCGGCAGAGTCGCAATAGCCGCCTGCTCACCCAGGGTGAAGAGTGAACAATTTATCCTCGAAAGAACCTATGTGGAGCGGATCAACCTGCGTGAACAGGTCGCATGGGTGATGGAGCCCAAACATGAGGACACCCAGGCTTGTGCGGAGGATCAGGTGAGGATGGCCCTTGCCAAACTGGAAGCCATTAAGGATAACAAGCCCTATATTCCTGAAAAGGTGAGCACCTCCTTTTTAGTTGTCGGAGGGGGATTTTCTGGTCTGCATGCCGCCCTAGCAGGGGCTGAGGCCGGTTATACCATTCACCTTGTGGAAAAGGGAAGCAGGCTGGGAGGATATGCAGGACGAATCCATAAGTTGCTTCCCCTGGCGGGTAACAATCAGCAGCTTAGAGAACCAGATGTGAAAGCCCTGGTCGCCCGGGTGGAATCCCATCCTTTCATTAAGGTTTACCTGGAGAGTACCATCGCAAGGATTGGGGGAGAGCCGGGGAATTTCACTGTAATCCTTGAAAATGGCGATAGGACCACTCTTTCCATAGGTGCGGTTGTGCTCTCGACGGGATGGAAACCTTACGATCCCGGTCATCTGGATCATCTGGGCTGCGGTTTGCCCGGGGTTAAAACCCTTGAGGAGTTTGAGCGACATGTCGCTGAGGGAGAGGTACCTGACCGGGTGATGTTCATCCTGTGCGCAGGATCCCGGGAGAAGGATCACTTGCCCTACTGTTCCACATACTGCTGTACCGCAGCACTGAAGCAGGCACTCTATGTGCGGGAAAAAAATCCGAATGCTCAGGTCTACCTGGTCTACAGGGATATCCGAACCACAGGATTTCATGAGGATTTTTACAAACAGGTTCAGGCGGATGATGCCATATTTCTTACCAGGGGCTCAGTGGGTTCCGTGGTTTCAACCGGAGAAGTTTTGCAAATCTCCCTGAAGGAGAGTTTGCTGGATGAGCAGGTTATCATCGAGTCCGATATGGTGGTGCTTGCTACAGGAATGGTCCCTAATAACACACAGGAGTTGCAGCTGCAGTACCGGCAGGGACTGGGAATTCCCCGGCTGGAGTATGATTTTTCCGATTCACATTTCATCTGTTTCCCCTACGAAACCCGTCGTACCGGTATCTATGCCTCGGGAACAGTGAGGGCGCCAATGGATCTGGAATCCAGTGCAGAAGACGGAGCCGGAGCGATGCTCAAGGCGATCCAGTGTGTGGAGTGTGTGAAAAGGGGAGAGGCAGTACATCCCCGTTCAGGGGATATGACCTGGCCTGAACTCTACATGGAGAGGTGCACCGATTGCAAGCGATGTACCGAGGAGTGTCCTTTCGGTAGCTATGATGAGACAGAAAAAGGGACCCCGCTGCCCAACCCGGCACGCTGTCGCCGATGCGGGATCTGTGTCGGATCATGCCCCGAACGGGTCATTGGTTTTTCCGATTACTCCATTCACAGCGTTTCGGCAGCCATCAAAGCCGTGAGCATGCCCGACGAATTTGAAGAGAAACCCCGGGTACTGGTTTTTGTATGTGAAAATGATGCCTATCCTGCCCTGGATTTGGCCGGACTCCACAAACTGAAGCTTAGTCCGTTTGTCAGGATTATCCCGGTCCGGTGCCTGGGTTCGGTGAATAAGGTGTGGATCTCAGATGCGCTTTCACACGGGTATGACGGGATCCTTCAGATTGGGTGCAAGCCCGGAGATGACTACCAGTGTCATTTTATTCATGGAAGTGAACTGACCGGCCAGCGGGGAGAAAATATGCGGGAGACCCTGGAAACCATGATGCTTGAACCTGAACGGATTCAGACCAGTTTCGTGGAGATTACCGATCATCACCTGATCACTGAGATCATTAATGATTATACGGAGGTGCTGGACTTAATCGGCCCTAATCCGTTTAAAAGTATGTAAACAAAGTGAGTATTATTAAACCCGATATAGCCTTTAAAAGGGATCTTTCCCGGATCAGCGGAGCGCAGTTGAACCAGTGTATGCAGTGTGGAACTTGTTCTGCAGTTTGTTCACTGGCACCGGCCGAACGGCCCTTTCCCCGGAAAGAGATGATCTGGTCGGGCTGGGGGATGAAGGAGAAGCTGCTGGGGAATATGGATATCTGGCTGTGCCACCAATGTGGCGACTGCAGCAGTTATTGTCCGAGGGATGTGAAACCGGCCAGTGTGATCGCAGCCATCAGGCTGAAGACCTATGAACATTATACAAAGCCCCGCTTCCTCTTTAAAATGGTTAGTAAACCGGCCCTTCTGCCTGTTGCACTTGGTATTCCGGTGGTGGTTATGGTAATCATTCTCAGTATGGCCGGGACTTTTAAAATCCCTCAGGGAGCGGTGGACTACTCTGCATTTTTCCCACATGCCTTGCTGAATTCTGCCTTTTCGGCGATCACCCTGCTCTTTTACGGTCTGGCTTACCGGGGCATGAGATCCTTCTGGAAAGAGATGAAGCGAAATACCCCGTCAACCCGGGGAGAAGGGGGCCGGATACCGGTTTTTCGGGTTGCCTGGGAGATTCTTTCCCATTCGAATTTCTCAGGATGCGGGACTCAAAAAATCAGGAAATGGGCCCACATGCTGGTGTTCTTTGGGTTTGGTCTACTAATCCTGGTCACTCTGTATGCCATCTGGGCATCCATTACACACAACTATCCCCTTCCCCTTTCCAACCCATTTAAGATTGCAGGAAATTTGGCGTCATTGATGATCTATGCGGGAATAGGTCTTTTGTTCCTGAACAGGATCGTGAACAGAAGTGTTTTAGGAAAAAGCGGGTATTCCGACTGGTTGCTTCTGATCGCCATAGGTGTGCTTACCCTGTCCGGAACATTGGTAGAGTTGGCACGTTTCGGGAACTGGGCCATTGCATATCACCTCTATTTCTTTCACCTGGTTGTGGTCTGGTTCGTGATCATGTATCTTCCCTTTACCAAACTTGGACATGTTTTCTACCGGACCGCAGCCCTGCTTTATGCCAGGTCCATCACCAGCACCGCAAGATTTCCCGGAAATGCCTGAAAACATTTCCTCTTTTCATCTGTTAAGGATGGAACAGATTGAGGAATGAGTAAAAAGCTTTGCAAAGAGGACCATGATCTTTCAAAGAAGATAAAAGGTAACGAGAAGCATTATATTTGCACTTCATGCAAAAGAAAATCACCCAAAGAGAAGTGGTGCTGCAAACCGGAGGGGATAGGGCCATGATCCTGGCGGCGGGTCTGGGGACAAGACTCGGCTCGCTTACCGAACATAAACCCAAGGCGCTGTTGGAGTGGAAGGGGGTTCCCCTGATCGGTCATGTCATCCGGAAGCTGAAAAATTCGGGATTCACGGAGATCATCATCAACGTGCATCACCAGGCGGTGATGATCATGGAATATGTGGAGAGTATGGACCACTTCGGGATCCGGATTGAATTTTCGCACGAGAAGGATGAGTTACTGGATACGGGCGGAGGAATTGCCCATGCAGCCTGGTTTTTTGATAACAGGCCCTTTCTAGTTTACAATGTGGATATCCTGAGCACCATCGATCTGATTGCCCTTATGAATGCTCACCGTCACAGTGGAGCCATCGCAACCCTGGCCGTTAAAGAGCGGGTGACTTCAAGGAGCCTTTTGATAAGCGGATCGGGAATATTAAAGGGATGGAGGGATAACAGGACAGGGGAGATGATCCTGGCTGATGGCACCGAAGCCGGACTGGTTCCCATTGCTTTTAGTGCAATCCATGTGATGGATCCGAAAATTTTTAAACTTTTTCCAACTGTGAAGTGTTTCCCAATTATGCCATTTTATCTGGAGCTGGCACGGACGGAATTTATTGATACGTTCCGTCACGATTCGGATGAGTGGATGGATATGGGGAAATTGGAGAGCTATTCCAATTGTTGAGAGATATGGAACTTACTGAGGAGTTAAAATCACAAATAGAAGAGTGGAATGCTTCGCTTAAAGGCAAGAGCGCAAGGGAGGTAATTGGCTTTTTCCTGGACCATTTCGGAGCAAGAATCATCCTCTCGACCAGCCTTGGGCTTGAGGACCAGGTACTCACAGAGATGGTTTTAAGTCAGAATCCCAATGTGGATGTATTTACACTGGACACAGGCAGACTATTTCCCGAGACCTATGACCTTATTGCAAGGACCAACAAACATTTTGGGATCCGCATGAAGACTTTTTTTCCTGATGCCGAAAAGGTAGAGAAGATGGTGGCCGGTCACGGTATTAACCTGTTCTATGACGGGGTTGAGAAGCGCAAGATGTGTTGCGGGATCCGAAAGGTAGCTCAACTTCCAAGGGCATTTAAAGGGATGGAAGCATGGATTTGCGGCCTCAGAAAGGACCAGTCGGTTTCGCGCTTTTTCAACCACCTGGTTGAGTGGGATGAGAACAATAAACTGGTGAAGATCAATCCGCTTATCAACTGGACCGAGAAGGCAGTCTGGGACTACATCCGGAAACAGAATATTCCCTATAACCTTTTACACGACAGGGGTTTTCCAAGCATTGGTTGTGAGCCCTGTACCAGGGCCATTGAACCTGGTGAAGACATACGTGCGGGTAGATGGTGGTGGGAGAATGAGCTTCACAAAGAGTGCGGACTTCACAAAAGATAGTTACTGGTTAATCACACCCGACCCCAGTAACTCCGAACCCTCGTACCATGCCGCAAATTGTCCTGGAGCTATTCCGCGCTGAGCTTCATCAAAGGCCATGTACATTCCTTTTTCGGTCATATGCAGGGTAGCCTTTTGTAAGGGTTGCCTGTAACGGATCCTGACAAGGTACCTTCGCACTTCGCCCGGTTTCATGACAAGGTCCTGACGAATCCAGTGGATCTCCTCACTCCTGATCTTCAGTCCCGGCCTGAAGAGACCCGGGTGGGTCTGCCCCTGTCCCACATATATCCGGTTGTTGGTTACGTCGGTTGCAATAACGAACAGGGGCTCCGCTTTTCCTCCCACATTCAGACCCTTACGCTGACCTACAGTAAAGAAATGGGCCCCCTGATGTTTTCCCACCCATTGGCCCTCCTCCCTGCTATATTTCCAGGGAGCAGATAATGCTTCAAGATCCTTCGTATCCCTCTTTTCCAGGGTGTATTGTTCAAGGTCCCTCGGGATCTCGAAGATATTGCCTTCCATGGCTTTCAACTTTTGCTGAAGGAATACAGGGAGATGGACCCTGCCCACGAAGCAGATTCCCTGGGAGTCCTTTTTATCGGCCGATGCCAGCCCCTGCTTCCTGGCAATTTCACGAATCTTTGTCTTGTGAAGGTGCCCGATGGGGAAGAGGGTACGCGCCAGCTGCTGCTGCGAAAGCTGACAAAGAAAATAGCTCTGATCTTTTCCTGGATCGTCGCCCGCCAGCAGGTGGTGGATCAGGACTCCGTTTACCTCGCTGCTTGTTTTTTTGCAATAGTGGCCCGTTGCCACGTAATCAGGGTTATAATCTTCGGCAGCTTTAAGAAAGGAATCGAATTTGATCTCCCTGTTGCATAGCACATCCGGGTTGGGAGTTCGCCCCTTCTGGTATTCGGAGAACATGTAGTCGATCACACGCTCCCGGTATGGCTTACTCAGATCCACCACGTGGAATTCGATCTCCAGTTTCCTGGCAACCAGCCGGGCAAAAACCACATCTTCATCCCATGGGCAATCGGCATCGATGACACCCGTTTTATCATGCCAGTTGATCATAAAAAGCCCGGTTACCTGGTACCCCTGCTCCTTGAGCAGGAATGCAGCCACACTGGAGTCAACTCCTCCGGATAATCCGACTACCACTCTTTTCCCCATTGCGCTCATGATGGTGCAAAATTATCAATTTTATTGGCAATCGAACCCATGGGATGGAGATAGAAAAAGCTATATTTACCCGATGTGCCCCCTGAAAATATATAAAGCTTCAGCCGGTTCCGGGAAAACATTCGCGTTGACCCTGGAATACCTTACCCTGTTGTTTCGTTACCCGGAAGCCCATCGGCATATTCTGGCAGTTACCTTTACCAACAAGGCAGCAGGGGAGATGAAAGGCCGGATACTGAAAAGCCTCTACGCCATCTCGAAGAGTTCCGTCAACAATCAGGGAGATGAAATGAAGTTTCTGATCAGCGAGACGGGTTTAGAACCGGACCAGATGATCCGGCAGGCAGGTTTCCTTTTGAATACAATCCTTAATGACTATTCCAGCTTCTCGGTGGGGACCATCGACAAGTTTTTTCAGTCGGTGATCAGGGCCTTTACAAGGGAGATTGGAATTCAGCCGGGGTATAACCTGGAACTGGATACCAAAAGGGTACTCTCCCTTGGAGTGGACCAGCTGTTTAAGGATATTTCAGACCACCCAACCTTGCAAAGGTGGTTAATCCGTTACGCAGAGGAGCGAATGGATGAGTCACGCTCCTGGAATTTCAGAAGTGACATTATTGAACTGGGTATGCAGCTTTTCAGGGAGTCGTTTCAGGAGAGGTTTTCCGACTCCGATCTTTCGCACCTGAACAGGGAAAACCTGGAGAATTTCCAGGTCGATCTGGATAGTAGCGAACGGAATTTCCAAAAGGAGATGAAATCCCTTGGAAGATTGGCGCTTGCACATCTAGCAGATCACAATCTGCAGGTGGAAAGTTTTAAAGGGGCCGGACGATCTCCGGCCCAATTGTTCAAAGAAGCTGCCAGTGAGGGGGTTGTTGTTTTTACCGATGCTAAACTGGAAGCAATGGAGCTTTCGGATAAGTGGCTTAAAAAGGATTCCGGCCCCGGGATAATTACCCTGACCGAACAGGTATTGATGCCTTTGCTTACCGAGATATACCGAAAACAGATCTTGCTTAATACCATAGCAGCCATCAGGCAGAATTTTTATAACCTGGGAATCCTTGGCGATCTCAGGGAGAAGGTGCAGGATTACCTGAAGGAGCATAACCTTTTTTTAATTGCCGATTCGAGCCGCTTTCTTCACGGGATTATCGGGGGTGGACAGGTTCCGTTTATCTATGAAAGGACCGGTAACAGGTTCAGCCACATCATGCTGGATGAATTCCAGGATACCTCGGTTTTCCAGTACGATAACTTCAGGCCTTTGCTTGATAATTCATTGGCTTCAGGGTTCGACAACCTGGTGGTTGGCGATGTGAAACAGGCCATCTACCGCTGGCGCAACTCTGACTGGAAGATCCTGGCTTCAGATCTGGAGAGGGATTTCGCCCATCAGGAGATTGAAAAGAGGAGACTGAAGCATAACTTCAGGAGCCGTGAGCAGGTGATCCGTTTCAATAACACTGTGTTTCAACTGGCCCCCCGGTTGCTGGCAGAGGTGGTAGGTTCTGAACTGGATCAGGCCGGGACGAACAGGGTGGCTGCTGAGGAGGCCGTGATTCGGTTTCGCAATGCCTATTCAGATGCCGTCCAGCAGTTTCCCCCGGGAAAGGAGAGTAGCGGGGGAATGGTCAGGATTGATTTTTTCACCGGGGAGCCCGATCACCCCTTCCGGGAACAGGTGCTGACCGCACTTCCTGCCTGGATAGAAAATATCCAGCAGGCAGGGATTGAACCGGGTGAGATCGCAATACTGGTCAGGACCAAGAGGGAGGGGGTGCTGGTTGCCGAGAAGCTGCTTGAACATGCAAGGGTTTCCGGTGAGTCTCATAAGTTCAGGCTGATCTCAAGTGAATCACTTCTTCTGGCACACAATGATGCGGTTATGCTGCTGATTTCTGCGCTCTATTACCTGGTCTACCCCGACGATCCACTGAATAATGCCCTGCTTAAATACAGGTGCAGGCAAGCAGGCGCTGGTCAGGCCGGTTCTGCCGACGGACTTTTTGATGCCTCATTGCCGGTCGATCCCTGGTTGCCTCCGGAGTTTGTGTCGGGGATTCCCCTTTTTCGGCAGATGCCCCTGTTCGAACTGCTTGAAACGCTGATCTCCATTTTTGGTCTTCATGATCAGGCCTTTGACCTGCCCTATATTCAGGCTTTTCAGGAGCAGGTAATTGACTTTCAGCGAAAGGAATCAAAGGGGATTTCAGATTTTCTCCAATTCTGGGAGCAGCAGGGTTCACAAAAGGGAATCCAGGTTTCAGAAAGCTCAAATGCCATCAGGATCCTCACCATTCACCGGTCCAAAGGCCTGGAATTCAAGGCTGTTCTGGTTCCATTCTGTAATTGGGAGATCACCACCGACCAGCGAAAATCTAACATTCTCTGGTGTGAAACAGCCGGGACACCCTTCGACAGGGTTCCAGTGGTTCCGGTAAAGTTCTCGGGTGATATGAAGCATACCCTTTTTTCGGAATATTATTACCAGGAGAGAATGAAAGGCTATCTCGATAGTCTGAACCTTATGTATGTGGCCTTTACAAGGGCCAGGGATTTGCTCTGGCTTGGAGTGCCCGAACGGGAAGAGAAGAAACTGAAGAATATGGGCGATTTGTTGATGGAGATCATGGAGATGATTCCCGAATCGACTCCGGCGCTTGAACCGTTATCCACCTACAGGGTGGGGGATAAACTAACCATTGGAGCGCTTCCCGGATATGAAAAACAAGAGTGGGAGATGAATCCGTGGCAGTTTAAAACCTATGATACCAATACCGGGAACAGAATGCTCCGTTTGCGTATGCGAAGTGATTCCTATTTCGTAGACGAGGAGGGCGTTTTCAGAGATGACCGCTTATTCGGAAATATGATGCATATGGTCTTCTCCAACCTGGAATATCATGATGATCTCGAAAGGGTGCTGACCGGACTGCTCAGGGAGGGGATCCTCTCCATCAGGGACAAGCCGGTGATACGGGAGAAGATTCTTGAGATGATATCCAAAGAGGTGGTCCGGGAGTGGTTCCTGAGAGCAAAGGGAAGAGAGGTCTACAATGAACGGAGTATCATGGATGGACTGGGTTCGGTGGTCAGGCCCGACCGTGTCATTTTGGATCCCGGTCATGTTACGGTTGTGGATTTTAAATTCGGGAAGATCGAAAGTGAAAAGTATCACAAGCAGGTTCAACAGTATATGAATCTTTTAAATATGATGGGTTATATCAGGGTCGAGGGGTTTCTCTGGTATGCTTCGCTGGGTAAAATCATTCAAATGAAGCAAGCATGATCTATCCCTGGGGTACCGAGAGGCGGCTGAACACATACAGTGACTATTTCCGGAAGGAATTTGGGAGCCGTGTCCAGAAAATCACCATTGATGCCGGATTCACATGTCCAAATCGTGATGGCTCCTGCGGAACCGGGGGATGCACCTTTTGTAATAACAAGGCTTTTTCCCCCTCTTATAATGAGTCTGACAAATCTATCCGGGAACAGATCGAAAAGGGTATGGAGTTTCACCGCACCAGGTATAGAAAGGCCTCAAAATACCTTGCCTATTTTCAGTCCTACTCCAATACTTATGCCGATCTCGAAAGGCTGAAGTCCATCTACCAGGAGGCGCTTGAAGTTCCGGGCATTGCCGGCATTGTAGTGGGTACACGCCCCGACTGCGTGGATCGGGAGAAGCTGGACTATTTCCAGGAGCTGTCGCTAAAATGCTATGTAACCATTGAGTATGGAATTGAATCGGTTTTAAACCGGACCCTCGAGCGGGTTAACCGCGGACATGATTTGGAGCAGAGTGCCTGGGCAATCCGGGAGACCGCAGCAAGGGGGATTCGGGTCGGGGGGCATATGATTCTCGGGTTACCCGGTGAGCGCAGGGAGGACTTTTTAGCTTCTGCCGGCCTCCTTTCACAATGGCCCTTGAATAATATTAAATTTCACCAGTTACAGGTCATTCATGGCACCTCCATGGCCAGGGAATACAAGGAGAATCCTGAGGATTTCATGGAGTTTAGCCTTGAAGGGTACCTTCAGCTGATGATGGAAATTTTGGAAAGACTCAACCCTGAATTCGTAGTGGAAAGGGTTGCCGGCGAGGTTACCCCCGGGATGGCTCTCCGGGAGGGTTGGGGCGTCCGTTACGATGTCGTTTTACGCCGCTTTGAGGAGCTCCTGGAAGAGCACAATAGCTGGCAGGGTAAGTATTTTATACCGGAAGATTAATGCAACCCATACTTGAATCACTGGCCAGGTACCTGGCCAAAACTACAGGAGAGGAATCAGCCGGAACGCGGATTATATTACCCAACCGGCGTGCAGGCCTTTTTTTGCAAAGAAACCTTTCCAGGTTCAACGCTTCAGTGGCCTGGGTCCCCGCCATCTATGCCATCAGCGATTTCATCAGTGAGATGAGTCAGCTGGAATTGTGCGATCCGGCAGAGACCCTTTTTTTGCTTTATGATCTCCACAAAGGTTTGAAGGAGAATGCCGAACCAGTGGATGAGTTCTATCATTGGGGCGAAATCATGCTGCGTGACTTTGATGAATTGGACAAATACCTTGTGGATCCCCAAATGCTCTTCCGTAATATCTCGGATTTGAAGGAAATCGAGGAGCCATTTGCCGGTCTGGAGCCTGTGCAGCTAAGCTTTATCAGGCAGTTCTGGGAGGGATTTTATGATGGTAATGACACTCCTGAAAAGGAGAATTTCCTGGAGATGTGGAAGATTCTTCCTGCGCTTTACAGCAGTCTGCGCAATGAACTCCGCATCAGGGGAGAGGGTTACCAGGGTATGCTTTACAGGGAAATTGCCGAACGGATTGAGCAGAATGTGATTGCTCCTCCGGGGGGAAGGATCATCGTGGCCGGGTTTAATGCGCTTAATGGATGTGAAAAGCGGATTTTCAAATGGCTTCAGAAACACGGGGCAGAGTTTTTCTGGGATTTTGATCACAGCTATACCGATGACCCAACCAGTGAGGCGGGAAGGTTTATGAGGGAAAACCTGGTCAGCTTCCCGCCCGCCTTCGATCTTGAACCGTTCGATTCAATAAAAATGACCAAGGATATCAGGATCTTTGAGCTACCGACCGATTTATTGCAAGCCAAAACGGTTCACCGGATCCTGGAGGAACGCGGGCTTCCCGCTGATGCGGACTGTACCGATACTGCGGTAATATTATGCGATGAGGAGCTTCTGATGCCCCTTTTGATGTCTGTTCCCCAGTCCACCGGTGAGATCAATGTGACCATGGGGTACCCCATGAAGAGCACCCCGGTGGCCGGTTTTACCGAAGCATTAATCAGGTTACAACAAAACAGTCGAAGGGCAAAGGAAGGAGCTGTAAATTTCTATTACAAAGATGTTCAGTCCCTCCTGCTCCATCCATATATGGAGCGGGGTGAGGCCCTGCCGGGAAGCCGTTTGCTGGACGATATTTCCGAAAGGAACCTGATCCGGGTGGAACAGGGTCTCTTTAAAACCGGCTTTGAGAAGATGATCTTCAGGCAGGTTGAAGGCACGGATAACATGGTGCTCTATCTGAGGGAGATATTTTTACATATTTTAGATATGATTGCTGAGGATGAGCAGAAACTATTCCCTGAGCTGCACCGTGAGTTTATTTTGCAGATACTGATCCATCTTAACAGGCTGGAGACTCTTCTTTCCGTACGCCCGGAAATCCCCATATCAGTATTTGGACGCCTCTTCCGGAAAGTGTTATCGATGATCCGGATTCCCTTCGAGGGAGAGCCGCTGTCCGGTTTACAGGTGATGGGCATTCTGGAGACCCGGATGCTCGATTTCCGGCATGTGATCCTGCTCTCCATGAATGAGGAGGTGATGCCGGCCTCTCCATTCAGACCCTCCTATATACCCTATGCACTGCGACTTGCCTTTGGAATGCCCTCAAGGGAGGATATGGATGGCATCTATGCCTATTACTTCAACCGGCTGCTCCAGCGAGCCGAGCGGGTGGATCTTCTCTTTAACAGTGGTTCAGAAGGGGTTCGTACTGGTGAAATGAGCCGCTATCTGCATCAATTGTTTTATAACCGGAGGGTTGAAATCAGACGTCCCGGGGTGGAGGTAATGGCCAGGGAGCGTGTACCTGTGGTGGTAAAGCATACCCCTGAAATTGATCTGAAACTGAAGAGATTCAACATCGAATCGGAAGGGGTTAAATTTCTCTCTCCCTCTGCCATCAATACATACATCGACTGTTCGTTGAAGTTTTACCTCCGTTATATTGCCCGGATTGGAGAGCGGGAGGAGGTTGAGGAGGAGATCAGTGCTGCCGGATTTGGGACCGTTGTGCATGAAACCATCCGGGTGTTGTACGAAGAAATTGCAGCCGGGGAGAAGGGTATGATTGGAAAGGAAGCCCTTGAGAAATTGAAAAAATCAGAAAAGGTTGAATCGCAACTGACGCGGATCTTTATGGAGCAACACTACAGGGGAGGGAGAAATGCCCTTCCCGAAGGAAGAAATATTATTATTCTGAAGGTCATGCTTCGCTACCTGAAAAAGATCATTGAGACCGATCTGAAAGTTACACCCTTCGAGCTGGTTTCGGCCGAGCAAACCTACGTGAGAGATCTGGATATTTCCTCTGGAACTGAATCGAGGATCATCCGGATCGGAGGTCTTATTGACAGGGTGGACCGAATCGGGGAGGTTTACCGGGTCATTGACTATAAAACCGGTGAGGCCAGGACAGGGTTTTCCGGTGTGGATGCACTTTTCGATCACTCTCTCTCCTTCAGGAACGGGGCTGCATTGCAAACACTTCTTTACGCTTGGCTGGTTTTGGCTGAACATCCCGGGAAGCAGGTTACCCCGGGACTCTACGTAATGAAATCACTGTTTGATGCGGAATTTGATCCAAGGCTTGTTATGGGCATTTTCAGCAAGAGGGAGGTGATCGAATCTTTTGCGAAGGTGGAGGAGCCATTTTTGCTGCTTCTGGAGCAGACCCTGGGGAGACTGTTCAATCCGGATATCGATTTTGTACAAACTGACCATGAGGCCATTTGTGGATATTGTGATTTTTCGAAGATCTGCAACCGACAAACCATTGAGTAGGTTTTATTATATTTATGATTCACAAATCATGAACTGAATGATACCTGCTCACAGGGAATACACCTTAGAGATCAAGAGATTGAAGTTTGAATCGGAGAGTGGGATTCGATATCCCCATACCGCCCTGATCCATTTTTATTTCAATGAAAAAGAGCAGCCCCGGTTGGAATTGATGGGGCACCTGGAGGAGAAGGAAATCTATGAGATCATCGACCGGGGAGAACCCCTGAACCTGGACCACTGCTATGTGGAAAAATTAAGTCTCAGGGATTATCGACTTACAAGGAACCTGGATGCCCGGGAGCCGGTATCGATTAAAGGATTTACGGCAAGAAACGCTCTTTTTGGCGGGCTCTCATCCCTCGATTTCTCTCATGCTGTATTTGAGGGTGAAGAGTTTAGCCTGGAAGGTTCATGGATCAGTAAGGGGGATGTTAGTTTTGAATCGGCACAATTCATGACCCGGCGCTCCATTTTCTACAATACCCATTTCCCGGAAGGTTACCTGAATTTCAAAAATGTAAAATTCAGATCGACCGAAGTTTCCTTCAGGAACAGTCATTTTGGAAAGGGGGAAAAGGATTTTCAATACCTGCAAATGGAGAGTGGAGATCTCAGTTTTACCAATACGGATTTCTCAGGCGGGAATGTGAATTTTATAAACTCTGAATTCGGAAAAGCTGATGTCTCCTTTAAAGTTGCAAGGTTTGGACCGGGTAAAGTCGATTTTCATTTTGCTACTTTTAAAGGAGGGGTCATCAGTTTCGAACGGACTGAATTTGGAGATGGAAGAGTCGATTTCCGAACCGTTGAGTTTGGAACCGGTCGTGTAAATTTCAACCGCACCGTATTTGGCAGCGGGGAGGTGAATTTTGATGAATGCACAATGGATTCAGGAAAGTTCAGTTTCAAAAGAGCAAATTTCGGAAAGGGTGATATCAGTTTCGAAGAAGTTGGATTTACAGATATTGATGTAAGTTTTGAGAGAACCATTTTCGGTGCAGGAAAGGTGAGTTTTTATAAATCGTGGTTTAACTCGCTTTCGCTGAACTTCTGTCACCTGGACGGATATGTTGATCTCAGGGTGAGTCAGTGCCCTACCCTTGACCTCTCCAACACAGTGGTCAGGGATATAATCGATTTCAATCCCCATGAATTCAATTCCAATGTGAAGACCATCATCCTGGCAGGAATGCGTTTAATCGGAGTGATCTACCTTGACTGGAACATTTCAGGGGTGAAGCGAATGATTTATTCTCAGAAAGAAAGCAGCCACCGGATCAAAGCAGAACAGTTCAGAATTATCAAGGAGAATTTTCAAAAACTGGGACATTATAGCAATGAAGACAAAGCATACGTTGAGTTTAAAAGGAACGAAGCTAAAGCTGAACGCACCGAATCGATCCGCAGAAGCAGGTGGAACGGGCTATACCAGTATCCCCTCTACTGGTTCAAACTGCTCCTTTTTGACCGGGCAGGTCTTTACGCCACAAGTCCTGTGAGGGTATTTATCACCATGCTTGCTTTTTTCGTGCTTTTCAGTGTAATTTATGTGCTTCTTATTGTCTCGACCGACGCTGATATCCTCTCTGCGGTGGATGACCAGCTGGGAATTGGAGCCCGCTCGTTTTACCATAGCGCCATCACATTTCTGACCATCGGTTATGGTGACCATTTCCCATACGGCTCCATTCGATGGGTTTCATCCCTGGAAGGTTTTTTCGGACTGTTCCTGATGTCCTACTTCACCGTTGCTTTTGTGAGAAAGGTCCTCCGCTGACCTATTCGCCCGGTTCCTTAAGCAGATCCGGCCTTCGTTCGCGAGTCCTCTGGAGGGACTGTTCATGCTTCCACTCCTCAATTTTTGCAGCATGTCCCGAAAGCAGGATTTCGGGTACCGTCCAACCTTTATAAACGGCCGGTCTTGTGTAGACCGGGGGTGCCAGGAGTCCGTCCTGAAAGGAGTCGGTCAGAGCCGAAGTTTCATCCGACATGGCTCCTGGCAGCAGCCTTACCACACCGTCTGTAATTACTGCCGCGGCCAGTTCTCCTCCTGTCAGGACATAATCACCGATGGAGATTTCCAGTGTGATCAGGTGGTCCCTGATTCTTTGGTCAATGCCCTTGTAATGACCGCAAAGAATGATAATATTTTCCTTAAGGGCCAGCCTGTTAGCCTCCGGCTGATTAAACAGTTTTCCGTCAGGAGAGGTGTAGATGATTTCATCGTAGTCGCGCTCACCAGTAAGGTGGTGGATGGCTCTTTCGATGGGTTCAACCATCATCACCATTCCTGCATCCCCGCCAAATGCATAATCGTCCACCCTGTGGTGCCTGTCGGTGGAGAAATCTCTCAGATCATGCACGTAAATCTCCACAACGCCCTTAACACGGGCTCTTTGAATGATAGAATGGTCCAGGGGACCTGCCAGTAATCCGGGCAAAACGGTGATGATATCAATACGCATGATCGGTTTTATAATAAGGCTAAGATAAAACAGTTTTTTCCCGAAAAAATGAACTTATATTCGAAAAATGAGTAATTTGTAAGTTATAGCTACCCATTAACCCTCTACCTGTCATGAAAAATAGAGACATATCTGACCCTCTGAACGAAAAACAATCTGAAGACCGCATAGAAGAAAAGAAGCAGACAGAGCCCATAGGTACAGAGGAAACGGAGCATATAGCTCCCTCTCCGGTTGACCTTGTGGATGATCATGAAGAGCAAAAAAATAATGATTCTTATGATGATCTGGATCATGAGGATGACCTGCATTTGCAGGCAGAAATGGAATTAGAGGCAGAAGCTATTGAGAAGGTTGATAAGGAGACAGAGGCCGAGTCGGAAGATGAACTGGAAAGGGTCAATTTTGCTCTTTTAAGTAAGGAAGATCTGGTAAAACTGATGGCCGAAAAGCTCAATCATCCTTCAAAAGGAAACATTCGGAAAGCGGTTGAGGAGATCAGGCAGGTTTTTTCTGAAAAGCAGAGTGCTGCGCTGGAGGAAAAAAAGGCTCACTTCCTTGAGGAAGGGGGAACAATGGAGGATTTCAAACCGGCTGAGGATCCGGCCGATTCAGAGATGAAGGAACTGATCAGTAAGTACCGGAATCTGAAAGCTGAATATACCCGTGACCTTGAGAAAACCAAAAATGAAAACCTGGCAAAAAGACAGCATATCCTGGAGGAACTCAGGATATTGATGGAAGGTCAGGATACTTTTGAGGTCACATTCAGAAAGTTCAAGGAGCTTCAGAGGCAGTGGTTTGCTGCAGGCATTGTTCCACAGCAGAATCTGAAGGATCTTTGGGATTCCTACAACTACTTTGTAGAGAAATTCAATGATTATGTGCGCATCAACCGCGATTTACGCACCCTTGACCTGAAGAAAAACCTCGAACTAAAAATTCAGCTGTGCGAGCGAACCGAAGAGTTGGATAAGGATCCCAATATTATTCAGGCATTCAGGATACTGCAAAAGTATCATGGCCGCTGGCGTGAAATTGGTCCGGTTCCCAGGGAAAACAGGGATGAAGTATGGGACAGGTTCAAGCAGGCCACCTCATTGATAAACCGAAAGCACCAGGATTATCACTCCAGGTTAAAGGATTCACTTCAGGAAAATCTTGAGAAGAAGGAGGAGTTGTGTAAAAGGGTGGAGATGCTCGCAAACGAGAAGTATAATACGCACAGTGCCTGGGCTGAAAAAACCAATGTCGTGCTTGAGATTCAAAAGGCCTGGAAAACCATAGGATATGCTCCCAAAAAGGAGAATAATGCCATTTATGCCAGGTTCAGGAAAGCCTGTGACCGCTTCTTTGGAAATAAAGCCCTGTTCTATTCGTCAGTATTTGATGAACAAAAGGAAAACCTGAAGTTGAAGAACACCATCGTTGAACGGGCTGAATTCCTGAGCAACAGCCAGGATTGGAAGACAACCACAACCGAGTTAATAAAACTTCAGAAGCAGTGGAAGGAGATTGGACCTGTTCCCCGCCGGGACTCGGATAAGCTATGGAGGCGTTTCAGGGCTGCATGCGATGCTTTTTTCAGCAATAAGTCTACCTATTTTGATGACACCGACTCTTCGTTTGACGATAATCTGAAAGCCAAGCTGGATTTGATTGCGGAGATGGAAGCATTTAAACCAGCAACAGACCGAAAGAGCAATCTGAATGCTTTGACAGATTTTCAGACCCGGTTTGATCAAATCGGATTTGTCCCGTCTGAAAAAAAGGAGTGGATCAAAGAGGAGTTTCGTAAGTCACAGGACAGGCTTCTTGAAAAGATTGGCCTGGATGAATCCGAACGCTCCCTGCTCAGGTTCCGGAGCCGAATAAAGGGGATCATGCAAACTCCCCGGGCTGATATGAAATTGAATTTTGAAAGAGATAAACTGGTTAGCAAACTACAGCAATTGCAAAGTGATATCAGTGTGTGGGAGAATAATATTGGTTTTTTCAAACACTCCCAAAGCTCGGAAGAGACCCTGCAGGGATTCCGTGAAAAGATCGATTCGGCTCATGAGAGGATCAGGTCGCTGGAAATGAAGATCCGCTTGCTGGATGATATGGAAAATGCGAATTAAATTTTTACTTTTACGCCTTAAATAAATCACAATCTTTTGGGTAAGACAAAGTACGTATTTGTGACGGGAGGTGTTACCTCTTCCCTGGGAAAGGGTATTATTTCAGCATCACTTGGGCGATTGCTTCTGGCACGGGGCCTGAGGGTTACCATACAGAAACTGGACCCTTATATCAATGTGGACCCGGGTACACTTAACCCCTACGAACACGGCGAATGCTATGTCACTGATGATGGGGCGGAAACAGACCTTGACCTGGGCCATTACGAGCGTTTCCTGGACAGCCAGACCTCACAGGCAAACAATGTAACAACCGGACGGATCTACCAGTCGGTTATCAATAAGGAGCGAAGAGGGGATTACCTGGGAAAAACGGTTCAGGTGATTCCTCATATCACGGATGAGATTAAACGCAGAATTACCCTTTTAGGCCGCACTGGTGAATATGACATTATCATCACCGAAATCGGGGGAACCGTCGGGGATATAGAATCGTTACCTTATATTGAAGCGGTTCGACAGTTACGGTGGGACCTGGGTGTTGAAAATACGGTCTTTATACACCTGACCCTGGTCCCATATTTGTCAGCCTCAGGAGAACTTAAAACAAAGCCCACACAACACTCAGTAAAAGTTTTACTTGAAAACGGGATTCAGCCTGATGTTCTGGTGCTCAGGTCGGAGCATGAGCTTACCAAAGATATACGCAGAAAGGTGGCACTGTTTTGTAACGTTGAACTCAACGCGGTAATCCAGTCCATTGATGTCTCCACCATCTACGAAGTTCCCCTGTTAATGCAGGATGAAGGCCTTGATGTGATCATATTGAAGAAGCTTAAGATCAAAAACGAAGGCCGGCCGGAGATGAAGGAGTGGAGAGAGTTTGTAAATAAGCTGAAGAGTTCAGAGCGGGAGATCCGAATCGCACTGGTGGGAAAATATGTGGAGTTGTACGACTCCTATAAATCGATTATTGAATCATTGATCCACGCGGGAGCCACGAACGGCGTAAAGGTTAATGTCAGCTGCTTACACTCCGAGATGGTCAAGGAGGATAATGTTTCCGAAATGCTTTCCGGATATGACGGAATCGTTGTAGCACCCGGATTTGGCGACCGGGGAATTGATGGAAAAATCTTCACGGTAAATTATGCAAGGGAGCACAAAGTCCCTTTCTTTGGAATTTGCCTGGGGCTGCAGTGTGCGGTTATTGAGTTCGCCAGGAATGTACTTGGCTACAAAGATGCACATTCAACCGAAATGACCAACATGACAAAACACCCGGTAATCGACCTGATGGAAGCGCAAAAAGGAGTTACTGAAAAAGGAGGAACCATGAGACTTGGAGGTTATACCTGCGCGCTGAAGAAAGGTTCAAGAGTGCACAATGCATACCAGACAGATGTTGTTCGCGAGCGTCATCGCCACCGCTATGAATTTAACAATGACTACCTGGAGGAGTTTGGAAAGAACGGGATGATTTCCACCGGAGTCAATCCTGAGAGCGGACTGGTGGAGATCATGGAACAGAAAGATCATCCCTGGTTCGTAGGTACCCAGTTTCACCCTGAATACAGGAGCACTGTACTGAATCCGCATCCACTCTTTGTCGCCTTTATTAAGGCCGCACTTGAGAATAAGAAATAGGTTCACTGGCGGATCACTTTTTATTTCACCTAAATCTCATCGATTTAAATGGAATTAATTATTATATATAGGCTAAACAATTACTTTTGTGGCTGAATTAAAAGCTTGATATGGATAGAAATACAATCATAGGTCTTGCATTGATCGGACTAATCCTGGTGGGGTACAGCATTTTCACCAAACCTGTCAGAGAGGCGCAGATGGAAGAGACACGGCGCAGAGACTCCATTGCAAGAGTTGAACAGGTAAGGGCATTGGAGACTGCCCGTCAGCAATCCATTCCGGCTGAAACCCTGTTGGAACCCGGTATGAACAGGGATTCAGCAAATATGCAACAACTCTCCAATGAGCTTGGCGATTTTGCTTCCAGCGCGATAGGAGAAGCTGAGGAGGTTGTTTTAGAGAATGAACAGCTGAGGCTGACTTTTACCACCAGGGGAGGACGGCCTTATACTGTGGACCTGAAGAAGTATCAAACCTTTGATTCGCTTCCCCTGCTTTTGTTTGACGGAGATTCAACCCTTTTTGCGCTCAATTTTTTCGCTGAAAACCGGAGTATCAATACCGGTGAACTCTTCTTCAAGCCCTCGGTCGAAAAGGGCACTGATGAGAATGGGAGGGTGTATCAGCAGCTCTCTATGACCCTGGATGTATCTGATAACGCTGCTGTTACATACATATACAAGTTATTTGATGGTGATTATATGGTTGATTTTGATATTCGTCTGAAAGGTCTGGATGCTTATAAAACCGACAGGATGGAATTCAATTTCGACTTCTATGCCCCCTCACAGGAGAAAGGGTTCCAGAATGAGTCCATGTACACCACGCTTTATTACAAATTTCATGGAGGAGATGTGGAGAGTTTTAAATCCCGTTCTAAAAAGGAGTTTGAGGATGCCACAGAGACCACCCGGATTCATTGGGTTGCCTTCAGTCATCAGTTCTTTTCCACGATTCTTATTGCAGATGAATACTTTAACGGCGCATACCTGAATCAACACCGTTATAGTAATCCCGGAAAATATGTCAGGCGTTTTGGCACAACCATCGATATGCCCTATGACCGGACCTCGGATCAGACCATTGGTATGCAGCTCTACATGGGTCCCAATAACTTTTCTTCACTGAAGGGTTATGGAGACCTTGGATTGCAGAATGTGGTAACCGTGGGAGGACCCATGATCAGATGGATCAACGCTTTTGTGGTAATTCCCATCTTTAACTGGCTTAGCCGATCCATTACCAATTACGGGATCATAATCCTTCTGCTTACCCTGATCATCAAAACTGCCCTTTTCCCCCTCACCTACAGATCCTATAAATCACAGGCTGTAATGCGGGTATTGAAACCCCAGGTGGATGAACTCAATGAAAAGTTCCCCAAAAAGGAGGATGCCATGAAGAAGCAGCAGGCCACCATGGACCTGTATAAGAGGGCAGGGGCAAATCCAATGGGGGGATGTCTTCCCATGTTACTTCAGTTCCCGATCCTCTATGCAATGTTCAGGTTCTTTCCCACCTCCATTGAGCTGCGGCAGCAGGGGTTCCTATGGGCACATGACCTTTCCACCTACGACTCCATTCTTGATCTGCCCTTTACCATCCCAATGTATGGGGATCACGTGAGTCTGTTTACCATCCTGATGACAGTGACCACACTTTTGTCAATGCGTATGAGCAACCAGGCCACGGCCACAAATAGTGCCATGCCTGGTATGAAGACGATGATGTATATCATGCCTGTGATGTTTATGCTCTTTTTGAATAATTTCTCGGCCGGCTTAACCTATTACTACTTTCTGGCCAACGTGATTACCCTGGGACAAAACCTGATTTTCAAACAGTTTACGGATGAAGAGGCGATCATGAGAAAGATCAATGCCAAGAAGAATAAGCCTGTTA
>JAWOHR010000077.1:0-19263 GCA_046485075.1 Bacteroidales bacterium | reverse complement strand
CATTTACTCCAATTGCTGCCGCTGTCTGTATTTTGAAAATCGATCTTCTCTTCGAAGGATGGATTGACCACCAGGTTTCCTGACTGAGAAAGCGCAGAGTCCTGAGAAAACAGCACAGAGGCTTGGGACAGAAAGAAGATGAGTGCCCAGAAAATTGAGTTCTTTTTATTTTTCCTGGGCTCTTTGATCATGTTGGGGTGAATCACGTCCCGTTTCCGGTCTGGCTATTTAACTTTCCTTCTTCAGACTTTCTTTTATATTGTCAATGAATACATCAAAAAGGTAGGCTGTGTCGGTCGGCCCTCCTGAAGCTTCGGGGTGAAACTGGGTGGTAAAGAACGGTTTTTCCAGGTGTTTCATTCCCTCGTTGGTGTTGTCGTTGAGGTTGATAAAGAGGGGCACCCATCCCTCGGGCAGGGTCTCATTGTCAATGGCATACCCATGGTTTTGTGAGGTAATGTAAGCTTTGTCGGTACCCACCTCCAGGACGGGTTGGTTATGACTGCGGTGTCCGTATTTCAGTTTGTAGGTGTCGGCACCGGATGCAAGAGCCATCAACTGGTTTCCAAGGCATATCCCGAATATGGGGGTATCCGACCGGATGGCTTTGGAAAGGGTTTCAATGGTGGCTGCACACTGTTTGGGGTCCCCCGGGCCATTGGATATAAAGAGTCCGTCAAACTCCTCTTTACTGATATCGTGGTCCCACGGCACCCTGATTACGGTGGTATCCCTTTCAAGCAGGTAACGAATAATGTTGTACTTCACCCCACAGTCGAGCAACAGGATGCGGTATTTTCCGTTTCCGTATACCTTTTTCTCTCCAATGCTTACACTTGCGACCAGGTTGTGCTGGTTGGGGTCATAGGTTTCCGGTTCAATTCCATTGAAGACAATCTTACCAAGCATGGATCCCTTCTCCCTCAGGATTTTTGTGATACGCCTGGTATCAACATCGAAAATACCCGGAATCTTATGTTCCTTCAGCCAATCCCCCAGGCTCTTCCCGGCATTCCAGTGGGAATACTCAAAAGAGTAGTCGGAGATTATCAACGCCGAAATATGAAGCTGATCCGATTCAAAGAATTTGAAAAGCTCATTTTCAGTGTCCTCTTTTGGAACACCATAGTTTCCCACCAGCGGGTAGGTGAGAACCAGGAGCTGACCTTTGTAAGAAGGATCGGTGAGGCTTTCGGGGTAGCCGGTCATCGCGGTATTAAATACAACTTCTCCGGCGATGCTCCCTTGGTAACCGAATGATTTTCCTTTGAACTCAGTACCGTCCTCGAGGATTAGTTTAATGGGGTTGGCTTCCATCTGATTATGGTTTGTTTTCTGAATCAATGGCGATCAGATTATTGATGATCTGTTCGGCCTGTTCAGGAGTGACCCGTTTGGCGACGATTTTTTTATCTCTGTCCAGTAAAAAAAGCTGGGGGTAACTCTGAAGGTTGTAAAGTTTCCTGAAATCGTTACTGTAAGGGCTCCAGCAGTTGATCCAGTCATATAATCCGTGCTCATTCACAAAGTCGACCCAGAGCTCCTTCCCCTCTATGGTATTGATCACATGAACGCTGATGACTTTAACATCCTTCTCTTTAAGTCTTGAATAGGCATCATAAAGAGCCGGGACGGCCTTTTGACAGTGGCCGCAATCAGCCTCCCAGAAATAGAGGATGGTATAGGCAGCTTCGATATCATGGATGAGGAAATCCTGCCCGATATGTGGGTCTTTTTTAATGGCGGTATCCTGTTCTGCCATTTGAAAATGGTTGGAAGGAATCATGCGCATGACCAGGTTGGGTGCCGTTTGCCCGATCAGAGTAGGTTTATTCTTATCCAGATTCTCCTGGAGCTTACTGATAAAATCGGCGCTGCTCCAGGTGGCGTCCGGAATGTAGTAATATTCTGCAATATGGAAATAGACCACATCCATGCCCATGAATTTGCTTTCAGCAAAGTGGTTGAAGAGTGTAATGAGCATGTAGCGGTAAAGTTCCTCTTCGGGTTTGGATCCCTCCAGGAGAAAGTCCACTGCAGCAATCAACGAATCGGGATGCTGGGGTACCACACTTCCAATGTAACTTTTTAGCCTTCCTTCATAGAGTGGCGTATGAAGCAACCTTACATCAAACGGATCAAAACTGTCCAGAAAGTGCTCTTTGCGGTAAAAAAAGCGGATTGAATCATCATGCCTTCTGTTTCCGTTAAGCATCTCCTCCGGAGGAAGCGGTTCCCTGGTGGCTCCGATAAATGTGGTGACAAACAGGGTGGGGTGTTCCACTTCAAATTGATCCATGTAGTATTCCATTTCATGGTTGATCTCCTCCACCCTCTTTCGGGCCATGGACGAATCGGCCGGGGACGCAGTGGAAGTGAGCTGGTTTTGAGCCTGATCCAGTTCTTCCCGTTTTTGCTGCAAAAAATTCTTGTACTCCTGGAAAAGGCTGTTGTCTTCCGACCCGCTGAATTTAATACTTCCTGCCAGGTTGGCTGTATCCGCTTTTATTGAGAAATTCTGGTCGTCGCCAAGAAGAAAATCGAAGTACTTCTCGGGCGAGATGTAGATCAGGTAGAGGCCTCCGCGGAAAGCGGTATTATTTTCAAAAATCCCGGTTCCGTTTTTTTGCAGGATCAGTGTATCTTTGGGAACCATCCTGGATGTAAAGTATTCTCCCAGGATCAGGGTATCACCCGAAAGCCCCTTCATTTCAACTTCAATCCGGTATCCCTGCCCATATAATACGGCGGAAAATAAAAGAATGAAGCTTGAAAAAAGGGAGAAAGCTGTAAGGCGGATATGCATAAACAGGTGCTTTTTTGAATCGGACAAAGTTAGTGATTCTATTTTAAAATGAATTGTTCAATCATCATGCCAATGGTGCGCAAAATTCATTAACTTGTTAAACCTATGTATACACTCACAGAAGCCAGGAATCTCATTGAAAAGCATATCCAGACTTTTTCTATCCCGGATACGCCCACTCAACTGTATGAGCCGGTGAGGTACATATTGTCATTGGGCGGAAAGCGCATCAGGCCGGCCCTGGTATTGCTGGCTTGTGACATGTTTGCAGGAGCAGTGGAATCAGCCCTGATGCCTGCGCTGGCTGTTGAGGTCTTTCATAACTTCACCCTGTTGCATGACGATATCATGGATCACTCAGAATTGCGGCGGGGACATCCAACGGTTCATATTAAGTATAATGAAAATGTAGCCATTCTCTCAGGGGATGTGATGTCGATCATTGCAAGCAGGTTGATGAACCAGTCACCCGGAGTGGTACTTCAGACCGTTCAGGACATTTTTACCAGGACGGCCATGCAGGTTTGTGAAGGGCAGCAGTTTGATATGAATTTCGAGGAATACCCTACGGTGACCGAAGCTGAGTACCTGAATATGATTGAACTCAAAACAGCTGTGCTGATCGCTGCCAGCTTGAAAATCGGTGCCATTCTGGGGGGTGCCTCAGAGAAGGATGCCGGGGATCTTTATCATTTTGGTCTCAACATGGGTATCGCATTCCAGTTGCAGGATGATTTGCTTGACACCTATGGTGAAACGGATGTGATTGGGAAAAAGCGGGGGACTGATATCATTGACAATAAAAAGACCTTTTTAATGATCCATGCGCTGGAAAATGCATCACCCCGGGAGAAGGAGGCGCTCAAAGGCTGGTTGACAAGGAAAGAGTTTGACCCTTCTGAAAAAATCAATGCAGTTACTGAAATATTTGATAACCTCCATATCAGGGAACTTACCGAAGATCGAATCAAAGATTATTACGAGGCAGCCCTGTCATACCTTGAACACCTGAACAGGCCCGCCGACAGGAAGAAGGAGCTTCTGAACTTCGCCTCCTTCCTGATGAACCGTCAGAAATAGCCGCTATCCCAGTCCCAGTTCAAGCATCAGATCGGCCTGGTCATACTTCTGCAACAGGATATCCAACTCTTCCATTTGAAAAAGGAGTTCGTTGATCTCCCTCTGGATGGAGTTCTTGTGACGGGGTTTCATGGAGTTCAGGTAAAGGTACTCCTCCGAAAGAGTATGGTAATGCTCCCTGAGGATTGCATTGGCCTTTTCCGTCTCACCACAAAGGTAATAGGCTTCGATCACTCCCTCATAATGGATCATTCCCCCCTTCCTGTCAGGGAGGGTAATCCCCGATACATATTGATCATAGGGCAGAACCCGGGCCGGAGCAAGTTCCATACAGCGGTCGAGTACTTCGACAGCTTTCTCATGCTCTCCCTCCTTCAGCAGCTGAAGTGCCAGCCGGGTGTGGAGGCTCCGGAACCTGATTACAGAGAGGGTCCGGATGGTGTAATAATCAAGATGCACATCCTCCTGGTTCATCCTGCCCCATTTGAATGTATTCATCAGCCTGTGATAAAGGGTATCCGTATCGATCCCTCCCATTTCGATGATAGTTTTATAGTCAGTTTCCACCGGAACAACCCTGTAAGCCAGTCCTTCAGTGCGGAAATACCTTTCCAGTCCAAGCGATCCGTCGAATCCGCCCGAAGTATAATATACAGGACGCTTCCATCGGTTGCTTCCCAGGATATCCAGCTGAGCAAGGCTGCCTTTCATAATCTGTTCATTGGGTTTCAGGGTAAACCTTAGTTCAGGAACCATCCTTTCACGGTCCCCGTTACGCAGTGCACCACTGGAAAGTGCGTTGGCCGTATCCACCGGAAGAATCAGCTTCTGGGTTGGGATGTAATCCACCTTCTCTCCGGACCGAAGTGGAAGTTTTGTTCTCGGGTCATCGCTTTTTACAAAGGTGAGAATATAATCCACAGGGGCCCAGCCCTCATTCTCCCTGACGTAAATGGAGTTGTTGGTTCCGTTCCTGTATTTGCTTTCCGGCAGGGTGAATTTCAATGGTTCCGAGGTGTAATTCTTCCACCGCATCTGATCAATGTACCAGTCCATATTGAAGAGCATCATATTTACGATGCGGACATCTTCCCGGACCCCTTCCACATCCTGTACGTACCATAGCGGAAAAGTATCATTATCACCCACAGTGAAGAGAATGGCATCCTTGTCACATGAATTCAGGTAGTTCCTGGCAATATCCCTGGCAACATACCTTCCGGAACGATCGTGATCATCCCAGTTTTGAACTGCCATAATGGTTGGAACCGCCAGAAATGAAATTAAAATGGCGATAACAGCCGACAGGTTTTCTTTAAGCTTCGATTGAAGGATTCTGAAGATACCGGCCACTCCGATTCCGATCCATATGGAGAAGGCATAAAAAGATCCTGCATAGGCATAATCCCGTTCTCTGGGCTGATAGGGTGTCTGGTTGAGATAGATAACAATGGCCAGTCCGGTCAGGATAAAAAGGCTCATAACCACCCAGAAATCCCTCACATTCCTCTCCAGTTGGAAAAACAATCCCATTAATCCCAGCAGAAAGGGAAGAAGGAAGTAACGGTTTCGTGCCGGATGCTCCAGCATGCTCTTTGGCAGATTTTTTTGCGGACCAATGCGTGAGTCGATGATGGGAATACCGCTGATCCAGTTACCATGAAGCACGTTGCCGTGTCCCTGGATATCATTTTGTTTTCCCGCAAAATTCCACATGAAATATCTCAGGTACATATGGCCCACCTGGTACCGGAAAAAAAACTCGAGGTTATCCATATAGGAAGGGTTATTTGGATCATTGATGGTTCCAAACTCCTGGTATGCCTGCCTGTGATCAGCTTCCCGGCTGTACATCCTGGAAAAAAGAATCTTTCCTTCCGACATGACCAGTTCGGGCTTTCTGAATGCCACTTCATACCTGTTTTGCTCCTTGTCAAGGATATAGACCGGTTTCTTATATTCAATATCCTTAACCTCGGCATTATAGAGATGACCCATTATAAGGGGCCTGTCACCGTACTGTTCCCTGTTGAGATATGAGAGCAACGCGTACACATTTTCGGGCCGGTTTTCGTTCATGGGCGGGGCAGCCAGGGATCGGATCAATATCAATGCGTAGGATGAGTAGCCGATAATAATTACGGTAATGCAGATCAGAATAGTATTCCAGAGTACACTCTTTTTCACATACTGGGTACGGTAGATACCCCATGTTAATACCCCCAGCAACAATACCAGGTAAACCATTAAACCTACATTGTAATGAATTCCCATCGAATTCGTGAAAAGTTTTTCAACCCCGGTGGCTGCTTTTACGATCCCGGGAATGATCCCGTACATGATTAAAAGCAGTATGGCTAATGAGATGCCCAGGGCATAGATAACCCCTTTTCGGGTGACCTGGTATTTTTTGAAATAGTAGACCAGAACAATGGCCGGAATGGCCAGCAGGTTTAACAGGTGTACCCCGATGGAGAGTCCGATCAGGTAGGCGATCAGTACCAGCCATCGATTGGCTCCCGGTTCATCGGCCACCTTTTCCCATTTCAGGATCGACCAGAATACAACTGCCGTAAAGAGCGAGGAAGTTGCATAAACCTCACCCTCCACAGCCGAAAACCAGAATGAATCTGAAAATGTATATGCCATTGCTCCCACAAAGGCGCCACCAAGAATGATGATCCTGTTCACCTTCATTTTCTCCAGAAAGTGGGAGATGGTCCAGAACAAAAACAAAATGGTAAAGGCACTGGCGAATGCTGACACAGAATTGATCATTTTTGCGACCTGATCGGTATCGGAGGTAAAAAGGGAGAAGATCCTTCCGATCATCAAAAATAAAGGCGCCCCGGGAGGATGTCCCACCTGAAGCTTATAGGAGCTGGCTATGAATTCACCACAATCCCAAAGACTCACCGTAGGTTCGAGGGTCAATAAGTAAACAATAAGGGCGATGACAAAACTGGTCCAGCCCAGGATGAGGTTTTGTTGTTTGAAATTCATGTGGTCCTATTGATCACTTGGGGTTTTGACGGGTACGAATTTAAGGCTTTTTTATTGGAAAATATTGACAGTGTCAAAAATGGAGTCTATATTTGGGGTTCATAAAAAACCGCCATCATGGTTGATAAAGCTTTCAATGATCCTGATCAAATCCTCTATACCGATTATCCCGAGTTTGAATTTGAGTATGCCAACATACGGGAACCCAAAACATTGCCACCTGAAAACCAGGCCTTGCTGGTGGGGTTGGACAAACGAAAAATTGACGGTGCTCCAATAACCTATATTACCGGTTTTGTGGGAAGGCGTATCGATTTACGAAAGATTGAGGATGAATTGGAGGGTGTTTGTCACACCTGCGGATCATCCAAAATGTATGATATCATGCTTAACGGAGATGTGCGCAAACGTGCCTATGTGTATCTGCGTTCAAACGGTTACCAGGTTAAATTTGCTGAAAACTAACCACCAATTATATGATTCATTGCTCAAAAGCAGGATGGCTTTCATCCTGCTTTTGTTTCTTCCGGCCTTATTAAGCGGACAGTTTTACCAGTACGGACAGGATGCCGGGAAGCTTCGCTGGTATCAATTTGAAACCCCCAATTACAAGGTGATATTCCCCGAAGGTGTGGATAGCCTGGCTGAAGCCTTTGCAAATCGCATAGAATCGTACTATCCTCTCCTGGGTAAGGCACTGGACCACAATCCCGGTAAAATGCCGGTAATCATCCACAACGAATCCAGTTTTTCCAATGGTGTTTTTGTTTGGGCTCCCAAACGGCTTGAGATTTTTACAAATCCCGATCCAAACAGTTATAACCAGGATTGGCTTACCCAGCTCGCACTGCACGAAGGACGTCATGCGGTTCAGATTGACAAGCTCAACCAGGGATTCAGCAAGGGACTCTATTACCTGGGTGGGGAACAAATGGTTGGTCTTATGGCAATATTCCTTCCCTACTGGTACCTTGAAGGGGATGCGGTTGATTCCGAAACCCGGTTGTCGAACAGCGGGCGGGGAAGACAGCCCTCCTTTGAGATGGAACTAAAAGCTCAAATGCTTGAGGCCGGACGAACATACTCCTTTTCAAAAGCCACCATGGGTTCTTACAGGCACCATATTCCGGATCATTACCAGCTGGGCTACCTGATGGTACGGCATGGACGCAGAAACTACGGCGACAGTTTCTGGATTGATTTTCAGAATTACGCCGCCCGGAAACCCTTTCTTCTGGACCCGACCCTTTTCAGCATGCGGCAATATGGACTCCGCTCTAAAACGCAATTTTATAAAAACGCGATGGAAGAGTACCGGACTCACTGGGTAAGCACCGATTCGGGCAGGATTCTTACCCCCTTTATCCGGTGGGGCAGCTGCAAGACAGACAGGGAGAACAGACAGTACATCAATTACAGGTATCCCCATATGGTATCGGATTCTGTGATTTTTGCCTGTAAGAGCGGGTTAGACCAGATTCCGGAATTCATTTTAATGGATCAGGAGGGAAAAGAAAAGCCGGTCTTCAGGCCCGGGTACTTAAGTTCGGGCCGGGTAAGTGTATCGGATACCCATGTGGTGTGGGATGAGTTTGTGCCTGATACCAGGTGGAGCAACAGAAACTATTCGGTAATCAGGAGTTTTGAGCTAGCCACAGGGAAGGTTGAAAACCTGGGAAAAAGGACAAGGTTTTACGCTCCGGCTGTTTCCGGGGACGGACTTCGCGTGGCAGTTGTCGAGCAATCCGATTTGCAAAAATTCAGCCTGGTGATCCTGGGGATCGATGGGACGGAACTAAGAAGGGTTCCCTCTCCGGGGAACCTGTTTATCCAGCATCCTGCCTGGATGGCGGGTGATTCATCCATTGTATTGATCAGTTCGGCCGAAACAGGGAAATCCCTGGTAAGCTACAGCCTTGGATCGGGAACCTGGGAGATCCTGTTTGATGTTGAAGGGGATGATATCTCGACTCCGGTGGTGGCCGGGGAGAGGATCTTTTTCAGCGCCACCTTTTCGGGGATTGACAATATATACTGTTTTCATGTTCCCCTGAAGGAGACCTTCCAGGTCACTTCTTCCAGGTTTGGAGCTTTTCATCCGCACATTTCAGAGGATGGACAACGGCTCTGTTATGCCAACTATACTGCCACCGGATATAAAATTGCAGAACTTACAATTGAAGATGGAGTATGGAGATCCTTAGCAGAGGCCAGAGATCATGCAGAGCAGCTTGATTATGATCTGACCACGGATGGAGCGGTGGAAATTGCGGCAGATGCAGGCGGGGATAGTATCTTGTATCCTTCAAAGAGGTACTCAAAAGCCGGGCACCTTTTTAATGTACACTCATGGTTGCCTCTCTATGTGGATTACCTGAATCCCCATCTTACACTTTCAGCAGAAAATATACCCGTCAGCCTGGGCGTGTCGCTGATCTCTCAAAATCACCTCAGTACTGCCGTTAGCCAGATTGGGTATGAATATAAAAACGGGTACCACATGTTTCACTCGGGCGTACAGCTGAAGGGTCGCTACCCGGTCTTTAACCTCTATTTCGACTATGGGGGGAAACCCGATGTGCTCCTGATGGATGAGGAGGCTGATACGGCCATGGTGCTGCCACGTGACATGACCTTTACAGCGCAAACCTATATTCCCTTTCGCCTGAATACTGGAAAATTTCTCACCCTTATTCAACCCCGGATCGAATACCAGTACCGGAGAGAGTTACAATACATTGAGGAGGCACAGGACTACCGGACAGGTACTCATTACCTGTATTACAGCCTTTACACCACCTCCTATCTGAGGATGGGAGCCAGGGATATTATGCCCCGCATGGGAATGATTGCTTCCGCAGGATATTACCATGCCCCTTTCGATAACCGTGTATATGGTGCAGTCTCCATTACGGGATTATCCTTGTATTTACCCGGCTTTTTAAAACATCAGACCCTTAAATTAACCATGCAGCACCAGGAACAGTATCCTTTGGATCCTGAAAGTCCTGCATTGATCAACCTGATCACCATGCCGCGGGGATTACATGGTATTTTTGGAATGTCGCTGACCAGGTACAGTGCTGATTATGTTTTTCCGGTTCTCTATCCTGATCTGGAACTTTCCTCACTTCTCTATCTGAAAAGGATCAGGGGAGGGATATGGGTGGATCATATGAGGGGAACCGATGTGATCATTATGGAGCCTTCCCCGCACTTTGATGATAAGAACTTTACCACCCTCGGGGCTGATCTATGGACCGATTTGAATATTTTAAGGATTCCCTTCCCCTTATCCGTAGGGATCAGGTATATCTATGAATCTGAAACCGGGCGTTCAATGATAGAATGGCTCTATTCAATTGAGATCAGATAAATTCCTAATTTTGCAGCAGCATGGAAGAGCTTTTTTCATATGGCCGCGGGGGAATTAAACAATTTTTCAGGAAAAACCTGAATTCGATCCTCTACACCCTCATCTTTCACCTGTTGATTCTTATCGTTCTTATTTTTACCAGGGTGGATGTACTGAAAAGGGGACATGAGCTGGGTATAAAACTTGAATTTGAGCAGAAGAGTGTGGAGGATTATATGGCAGAACAGGAGATGGAGGTACCTGCGGATTGGCTGGATGAGGTGATGCGCCAGCGGGAAGCGGCAAGTAACCGTGCGGTGAACCTGAAGGCAGCGTCACGTTTCAATGAGGATATCTCCACAGATGATTATGTGAATGATCTGCTTGACCAGATTGAACAGGCCCGTAACCAGGAGGACCGTGAAAAACTGGAGGAATTACAGGCCATTCTCGCCTCGGCCGATTATGTTCCTCCTGAAGCTGCGCCCAGCCAGGAGGATCGGGGAGAGTTTAATGGCCCTACCACGATTACCTATGAGTTTCTTGATGAACCGGTCCAGCGCAAAAAGGTAGATCTTACGATTCCGGTTTACCGGTGTCAGGGCTCCGGGTTGGTTCGGGTTGAAGTTTTCGTGGCTCCTGATGGCGGGGTGTTGAGTGCCGCAATAGCCGGATCCATCGATGGAGAGGACAGGGTTTGTTTTGCTGATGCTGCCCTTGCTGCTGCACGTTCCTCCCGATTTCGAATCGATTTCAATGCCCCTGCCCGACACCGGGCCATGATCACCTACTCCTTTGTGGCGCAGTAGGGGAGATTAAGGGACTATACTGAAAAGTTCTTCGGCTGATGCTGAAATAGCGTCCAGGTCCTGGTTGATCATACATTTAAAATGTTTTTTAGGACATTTCTGGTGTCCGATCTTTGAACAGGGCCGGCATCGAAGCCCGGTGACCTCAAAGTGGATTGAGGCCGGGTCTGCCCTGTAAGGATACATTCCAAATCCGGGAACAGTGTTTCCCCAGATGGTGATGATTTTTTTTCCCAATGCAGCACCTATGTGCATCAAGCCGGTATCGTGGGTAATGAGTAAACGGGACTGTTGAACAAGCGAAGCGGACTGGTGAATGGAGTAGGCTCCACATCCGTTCATGATCGTTTTTCCGGGGAGCGACTTCACAATGGATGCACCGGTCTCATGGTCACCTGGTCCGCCCAGGATAATAACGGGAAGTGATAACTTTGCACACAGGGAAACGAGAGACTCTTTGGGTAGTTTTTTTGTTTCGTGCTGAGCACCGATTGCCAGGGCCAGGTATCCGCCGGCAAACCCGGGGGGAAGCATTGAAAGGTCCACTTTCTCCTTCTCCGGGATGAAGTGGTCCAGTCCCAACTCATCCTGTTCATCAATGAAGTTTCTTATGGTATCCAGGTTTCTGTCAACCATATGAACATCGGGCAGGCGGTTCAGATGGAAATTCACATAAATCCATTTCAGGGCATTCAGTTTTTTGACTGAAAAATCCATACGTTTCAGTCCAACCTTTATGCGGGCTGAACGGGTATTATGATGCAGATCGATGATGTAATCATAACCCTCCTGCTTCAGGATACGAAGGCATGATTTCATATCTCCGTCAAAGGAGTGAACTTTGTCCACATAAGGGTTGGCTTCAAGCAGAGAGGCGTAGCATTGTTTGGTCAGGTAATGCACCTTAACATCCTCCACCTGTTTCTTGAGGTGGCGAATCACCGGGGTTGTAAGTACGATATCTCCTATGGAACTGAACCGGATAATCAGAAACTTAACCATCTATATCAACTCCTTGAAAAACAGCAACAGGGCCAGCCAGTATTCTGAGCTGTTTTTGGTCTCGATACCAAGCGAGAGGGTGCCCCTTTCTCCTTCTCCCATCTGGGGTTTAAAAACTTGTACATACTCTTCTGACACTCTGGAGACGATCTCTGTCACGTATGAAGAATCTGACAGACTGGAGGTTACGAAGGTTGGCTTTCTAAGGTCAGAAATGGTATCCCGGATATTAATTTCGGGAAGAAAATACTCACCCGGGCTCAAAGCAATCACGGCCCTTACATTGTCGTTTTCGGCGGCTATTTTCAGGCAAAGGGAGCCGTTGGCGCCACTGCCAAAAAGGATGACAGGCTGGCGGGACTTTTCATAGGCGAAGCTGATGGCTGAAAGAATATCACCCTCTACAGCAGTAGCCCCTGATGCACACCGGCTCTCCTTGCAACGCTTGACCGTTTCGTTGGAAACATTGTTGTTATTTCCCCCATTGCGAAGATCCACTGCAAGGCAGTTGTAATCCATCTTGCAAAGCTTCCGGGCAATGGTATTAAACTCTCCGCGACTCGATTGTTGTTGGTGGAATAGAAGAATGTAGGGATGATCAGGCTCGATGATATACTCATCTGCAGTGATCAGCAGGCTATCAGATGACGGGAAGGTAACACTATTTTTCGTGATCACGTTAAAGGCCGACAGAACGATGACCAGGGAAAAAAATGCAATGCCTAAGACAACACTATTTTTTAGCGTTTTCTGCAAGAACAATAATTTTGTTGTTTTTCGCTTCTATTACTCCTCCAGTCACTTCAAAAAAAGTAACTCCTCCTTTAAGATCGACGATCTTGATACGTCCCTGTTCCAGGGTAGAGATTATGGGAGCGTGATTCCGCAGGATTTCAAAAGAACCCTTGGAGCCTGGCACCTGCACAAGGTCCACCTCTCCTGAGAATAACTTCTGATCCGGTGCAATGATCTCCAGCAGCATATCCATTAAGCTTTTGTTTCAGCCATCATTTTCTTTCCCTTTTTTATGGCCTCTTCAATGGTTCCCACCAGGTTGAAGGCAGCTTCAGGGTATTGGTCGAGCTCCCCATCCATGATCATATTGAATCCCTTAATGGCATCCTCAATGTTGACAAATACTCCGGGAACACCGGTAAACTGCTCGGCCACATGGAAGGGTTGTGACAGAAAGCGTGAAACACGCCTTGCCCTGTGAACAACCAGCTTATCCTCTTCCGACAATTCATCCATACCAAGTATGGCAATGATATCCTGGAGCTCATTATAGCGTTGTAACAACATTTTCACGCGTTGTGCGGTATTGTAGTGTTCGTGGCCAACCACTTCTGCTTTCAATATCCTCGAGGTGGAATCCAGAGGATCAACAGCAGGATAAATTCCAAGAGATGAAATCTTCCGGCTCAGAACAGTGTTGGCATCCAGGTGTGCAAAGGTAGTTGCAGGTGCCGGGTCGGTCAGGTCATCCGCGGGTACATAGATGGCCTGGATGGAAGTGATAGATCCCCGTTTGGTCGAGGTAATCCGCTCTTGCATCAATCCCATTTCGGTGGCCAGTGTGGGCTGGTATCCGACAGCGGAGGGCATCCGGCCCAGCAACGCAGATACCTCTGATCCCGCCTGGGTGAAACGGAAAATATTATCCACGAAGAAAAGGATATCCCTTCCGCCGCTCTCTTCGTCCCCGTCGCGGAAGGATTCAGCAACGGTGAGTCCGGATAGGGCTACAGTGGCCCGGGCCCCGGGAGGTTCATTCATCTGCCCGAAAACAAGGGTTGCCTGTGATTGGTTCAGCTGTTCATGGTCAATCTTGCTCAGATCCCAGGAACCCTCTTCCATACTTTTTTCAAAGGCTTCCCCATATTTGATAACACCCGATTCAATCATCTCCCTGAGAAGGTCATTCCCTTCACGGGTGCGCTCTCCCACACCGGCAAAAACGGAGATCCCTTCATATTTCTTTGCAATGTTGTTGATCAGCTCCATGATGATCACAGTCTTTCCAACTCCGGCACCACCGAAAAGACCAATCTTTCCACCTTTCGAGTAGGGTTCCAGCAGGTCAATTACCTTAATTCCTGTAAATAGGACTTCCGTTTCTGTGGAGAGATTTTCGTAGGCAGGCGGAGGGTTGTGCACCTGGTATCCACCGGTTTTATCCACCGGTCCGATTCCGTCAATGGCCTCTCCAACCACATTCAGGAGGCGACCTTTTACTGTATCCCCCCTGGGCATGATAATGGGATGCCCTAATGCGACAACCTTTAAACCGCGCTGAAGTCCGTCGGTCGAGTCCATGGAAATGGTCCTGATACTATTTTCACCGATATGCAGCTGGCACTCCAGAATCAGTTTCGTGCCATCATTTCTTTCAATTTCGAGTGCTTCATGTATACTGGGAAGTTCGTTACCAGTTTCTTCAAAACTTACATCAACGACAGGTCCGATGATCTGAATAATTCTTCCGGTCATTTTTGACATAGGAAAGGTCTTAATTTATAGGATTGAGAGATCATTTTCAGTTGCACAAATTTAGTACTTTTTTCCTAAGTTGAAATTTACACTGGTTTTATTGTTTAAGTTTGAAACAATATTGAAGTTGATCCGTAAAATCTATCTACCAGACCCCAAAACTTCAATTGTGAGGCAACTCCTGCTTAGATTTGGTATCATTTTCTGTGTGGTTATTATCACCGGGATCCACCACAATCTATCAGCCCAGATTTACAGGGTAGGTGCGGGGCTTTGTTTTGCATCGGGATTTCAGTATAACTCATCCGAGATCGGGAACCCCGGATTCAAAGTGAAGACATGGGTGGCGCTGGACAGAAAAAGCACCATTCACATTGTTCCCACTCTCACCGTTTTCAACCGAAACATCCTGGATGCAGGTTCATACACCCTTACCAATTATTTGTATATGGGAGATCTGGACGGACAGTTCGTAGTTTTTAAAGAGGAAACCTTAAAAATTGTTGTTTTTGGTGGCGCAAACACGACCTTCCTTCATTCAATTGTTGCCCAGGTGGATGAAAAATATCCCATTCCGGAGTATGCCCCTGAAGCGGAGAGCGATTTTGCGTTGGGGGGTAACATTGGCGCTGGTTTGGAGCTAAGGATGGGTTCAAAGTGGGATATGAATATTTCGTCCAAATACATCCTGTCAAAGTATTCTCAATTCATCCTCTCCATCGAAGGTGTTTATTATTTTAAAAGTCGGAGGAAGGCATACCGGAGATGATTTTTTTATATCTTTAATCATTGTAAATGAAGCAATCAGAATTATGGCAAGCTTAAGTTTTTTGCTGGGGATGGTCCCCTCTACAGAAAAGGTTGAAACAGCGGATGATCAATTAAGGGCGGACCTCCAGGCCTTCAGGGATTATGAAAACTCTGATGAGCTTAAGAAGTTCCTGGAGTTGGGGAAGGAGATCAGATCAAATGACTTTATCTTGCGTAAAAAGAAGATAAAAAGGGCTGTATACAAAGATTCTCAGGAGTACTATAAGGAGACGGAATATGCCGTTCTGAAAAAATCCGAAAAGATCGCCTGGTACTTCAAAACAAAGAAAAAATATCCCTTTAAGGAGATAGAGAAATGGGAGCTCACCTTTGATGAAAAGTTTAATAAGAAAGTACTTGACACCTCCAAATGGATGACCCGCTACTACTGGGGCGAGAAGGGGATGAACAGTTCTTATGCCATGGAGGATGATAAAAGTTTCCCTACCAATGGGGATAACATTGAGTTTTATGACAACAAGGTGAGGATCGTTACCAAAGCCGGGAATACGGAGGGACTTGTGTGGAGAGGGCACCAGGGATTTGTACTGGAGGACTTTAGTTTCACAAGCGGGATGATCAGCAGTGCCCAAAGTTTCAAACAGAAATATGGCATATTCAAGGCCAAGGTTAAGATGGCAGCCGGATCGGTGGCCCAGTCATTCTGGATGGTTTCCGACGGAATGCTGCCTCACATCGATGTGGCCAGGTATGAGAACGGGAAACTCTACTCGAACTACTTCTGGGGTAAACCAGGATCGAGCCATAAATCGCTCTCAAAAACAAACGGTTCTAAATACGCCGATCATTTTTATATCTATACCCTTGAGTGGTCTCCCAATAAACTGGTATGGAAGATCAACGATAAAATCTTTAAAACCCAGACTTCAGGAGTACCACAGGAGGAGATGTACATCAACTTCTCTTCTAACCTTAAACGGGACGCCTCTGAGAGCGGCCTCCCGTCGGCAATGGAAATCGACTGGGTGAGGGTTTACAAATTGAAAGGTTAAATAGTGCTCAGTACACAGTACACAGTGCTCAGTGGAAAGTGCTCAGTACACAGTACACAGTGCTCAGTGGAAAGTGCTCAGTACAAAGTACACAGTACTCAGTGGAGAGTGCTCAGTACACAGTGCTCAGTGCTCAGTGGAGAGTGCTCAGTACAAAGTACACAGTGCTCAGTGGAAAGTGCTCAGTACAAAGTACACAGTACTCAGTGGAGAGTGCTCAGTACACAGTGCTCAGTGTAAAGTGCTCAGTGTAAAGTGCTCAGTGCTCAGTGCAGGGGATAGAGTAAAGATATTTTTCCCCTTCCGAAATTTTGGGAGGGGTATTTTTATCTTTTTTTCAGAAAATTCTGTCGATATTTCCATTTAGAATCCATTAACTACTGACATGAGAAAAGTAACAATATTTGTTAGCCTGTTTATCATCAATATGGCAATCACGGGGCAGGACCGGGTTACTGGGAAATCTTTCGCCACCCGTTCGGAAGTGATTGCCCGTCAAGGCATGGCATGTACCAGTCAGCCGCTGGCCACTCAGGTTGCTCTGGACATTCTAAAGGCCGGAGGAAATGCCATTGATGCGGCCATTGCAGCAAACGCTGTACTGGGATTGGTGGAGCCAACAGGAAACGGAATTGGCGGTGATCTTTTTGCCATTATCTGGGATGCTGCCTCGCAACAGCTTTATGGTCTGAATGGAAGTGGGAGATCACCCCGCTCGCTTACCCTTGATTACTTCCGGGAGAATGGTTATGAAAAAATACCTTCATTTGGGCCCCTGCCGGTATCCGTCCCAGGGTGTGTGGATGGATGGTTCGAGTTGCACGGACGGTTTGGCAGCATGGAAATAGGGAAGATCCTTCAACCGGCCATTGATTATGCCAGAGAGGGATTCCCGGTTACCGAACTGATAGCCTATTACTGGGCTTCAGGAGCAAAGAGCCTGGGTAGTTATCCCAATGTAACCGATGTGTATATGCCCGGAGGCCATGCCCCTGTGAAGGGAGAAATTTTCAAAAACCCCTGGTTGGCACAAACCCTCGAAATGATTGCAAAGGGAGGCCGGGATGTATTTTATAAGGGAGAGATTGCACGGACCATTGGAGCATTTATGGAGGAGCAGGGAGGATTTCTTTCCTATGATGATCTGGCCGGTCATACATCAGAGTGGGTCGAGCCAGTCAGCACGAATTACCGGGGTTACGACATATGGGAGCTTCCTCCGAACGGACAGGGCATAGCTGCTCTCCAGATTTTGAACATCATGGAAGGATATGATGTTTCGGCCATGGGGTTTGGCAGTGTAGATTACATCCACTATCTGGTGGAAGCAAAGAAACTCGCCTTTGAGGATCGGGCTAAATATTATGCCGATCCGGACTTCAGTGAAATTCCGGTGGAGGAGCTTATTTCAAAAGAATATGCGGATCAAAGGAGAGCCTTGATCAATCCAATTCGTGCTTCCCGGAACCTGGATGCCGGAGAGGTGGAGCATGGCAATACTATTTACATGACTGTTGCCGATGAAAAGGGCAACATGGTCTCCCTGATCCAAAGCAACTACCGTGGACTTGGTTCTGGAATGTGTCCCCCGGGACTCGGTTTTATACTCCAGGACAGGGGAGAGTTGTTTACTTTGGAGGAGGGTCATTTTAATGTGTATGAACCTGGGAAAAGGCCTTTTCATACGATCATTCCGGCTTTTATCACAAAGGAAGGTGAGCCCTGGATGAGTTTTGGTGTAATGGGTGGTTCCATGCAACCACAGGGCCATGCCCAGATTGTGATCAACATGATCGATTTTGGAATGAATCTGCAGGAGGCAGGCGATGCACCACGCCTTAACCATGGAGGCTCCTCCCAGCCAACAGGGGAAGTGATGACCGATGGCGGAGTGGTTTATCTTGAATCCGGAATCTCCTATGATACGGTCCGGGAACTTGTTAAAAGAGGACACACCGTACAATTCTCGGTGGGTGACTACGGCGGTTACCAGGCCATATTATGGGATAAAGAGAAAGGGGTCTACTTCGGCGCTTCCGAATCCCGCAAAGATGGCCAGGCAGCAGGGTATTAGTGCAAAGTACTCAGTACTCAGTGCACAGTACTCATTTTCGGTACAAATTGATTACTAAGATAGTCGATTGGTTATTAGGGAAAAGTTAGGGTAACATTTTTCTTGGATTACTTATGGCATTCAGTCGATTTGAAGAGATTCTGGTTTGGCAAAAGGCTAAAGGTCTGACGCTTAAATTGTATTCACTCTTTTTAGAGAATCGAGATTTTGGATTCAAGGATCAACTTCAAAGAGCTTCAGTATCAATCATGAATAATATCGCTGAAGGATTCGAAAGGCAAACCCATAAGGAGTTCAGACAATTTTTATATATAGCAAGAGGTTCCTGTGCAGAAGTCAGATCCATGTTATTTTTGGCTGTTGAACTCTCATACTTGGAAACTGTCCATTTTGAATTTTTAATGGAAGATTCAGTTGAGATCAGCAGGATGTTGACCGGTCTAATCAAATCTCTCAATTAATATAATTAAGATTCATCTCCCGATCTCTGCGCACTGAGCACTCTCCCCTGAGCACTGTGTACTGAGCACTGTGTACTGAGCACTGTGTACTGAGCACTCTCCCCTGAGCACTGTCTCCTGTCCCCTGCGCACTGTCTCCTGTCCCCTGCGCACTGTCCCCTGTCCCCTGCGCACTGTCCCCAGTCCCCTGAGCACTGTCCCCAGTCCCCTGCGCACTGTCTCCTGTCCCCTGCGCACTGTCCCCTGTCCCCTGAGCACTATCCCCTGTCCCCTGTCCCCTGAGCACTGTGTACTGCGCACTATCCCCTGTCCCCTGCGCACTATCCCCTGTCCCCTGCGCACTATCCCCTGTCCACTGAG